>NZ_JAXUDQ010000006.1:0-864192 GCF_034555295.1 Pseudomonas sp. N-137 | reverse complement strand
ACGCCACCTTCAGTTGCGTGAGCGGTGAGGCTGACGAGTGAGGCGAAGGCGATACTGCTGACCAGGTGCAAGGGTTGAAATGTGCGGATCGGTTTCATAAGTAGGCTCGTTATTATTGTTAGGCGCGCTGTGAACTTGCCAAGACGCCCTATAGAAATAATCCTTTGATGCGTTGCGGGGCACGGTGTGGGAGTCCATTATTGGGGGCATATTAGTACAGGCCGTTATACGGGTCTGAACAGGCCAGCTCAATCGGGATCTGGATGGCCGGGACTGACCCCAAACTGGCCTTTAGGCCTATGCACTTTTGGGTCGGTCCGGTTCTACACTCGAGTCCAACGTCAAGCCCGCATAACAAGACACCAGGCAGGTGGTGTAATGCTTTTTGCATTGATTACGGTAGCCTCAGGCGGCACCGGAGCTGAGTTGCCAATCGAGTTTCTGATCAACAATACAGGGGACGGTATTGTCGGCCTGGCTTATCAAGACTATAACGCCTTACAACTCACAGAGATGGTGCAGCTCAACATCATTTTCCTGCCTCAGCTTGCATGGGGCGTGACCTGTACGCATTAGATGTAAACAGGTGTCTCTGGATCTGAATAAGTTCGTCCGCAGGCTCACGTCAGGGTGAGCCTGAGAGTGCGCGCACTCACCCATAGAGGTAGGGCGTGAAAAATAATAATAACTGCCGCGGAGCAAAGTGAGCATGATCAAAGACGTTGAGAAAATTACGAAAGTGTGCATTTGCGCCGGAATCAGTCGGGTGTTGGCTGGCTTATTGCCCTCAGTCTTAGTTATTCCGTCTGTGGGAGCCGTAGAGTTCAGTTTTATGGACAGTCAAGTCAAGGGCTCTCTCGACTCGACCGTATCTTATGGGGCTGCGTGGCGAGTGCAGAGTCAGGACAAGAATAACGATGCGTTAAACGGGAATGACGGCGATCGTAACTTTAGCCCAGGCCTAATTTCGCAAGTTTATAAACTTACGTCGGAACTAAGTGCCACGTATCAGAACTACGGTGTCTTTGTTCGTGGCTCGGCTTTTTATGACAGCCAGATCATGAATAATCACACCGATTACTATGATCATTCAGACATCGTTGAGCCAAGCCAGAACTCCCCCAAAGACAACCGTTTCACCTATGAAGCACGACGTGATGCCGGACGAGGCGGGCAGCTCCTCGATGCCTACATCTACGGCAAGTGGGATCCCTTTGATCATCCCCTGTCAGTACGAGTGGGCAAGCAGGTATTCAACTGGGGTGAAAGTGTATTTTATCGAGGCGGTGTAAATACCACCAATCCCTTGGATGTTACTAAATTCCGCTTACCCGGCTCACAACTCAAAGAAGTCTTGGTACCGGTGGGGGCCCTAAGTTTCAACCTCGGCCTGACCGACAATTTATCCATGGAAGCCTTTTACCAGGTCGACTGGAAGGAAAGTTCTCTGGATCCGGTGGGCACCTATTACTCGACGACGGATCTGTTTGGTAAAGGCGGAAAGCAAGCCTACGTACAGATACCCGAGATGTCGCCGGCCTTCGCTGCGTATCAAGGCATCGCTGCGGCGGTTCCGGGTATCGGCTTGGGTGCCGGACCCCATGGAATTAACAGTTTCATGGACGCCAACACCGGTATCTTCAAGGTGGCCAACGTTGGCAAGGATGTCAAAGCCAGGGACAGTGGACAGTTTGGGATAAACTTTCACTACATAGCGCCAGCGCTTAATTACACGGATTTCGGTTTTTACTTCGTTAATTACCATACCAAGGAACCGTTGGAATCCCTCAGTCTCGCAAACTATAAAGGGATCGACCTCGCCACCTTGTCTGACGTGGCAGGCAACAATGCGGGCGCGATAGCGACTCTTGATATGGTGGGTAACGCCGTGGTACGGCGCGCGTATGTGGAAGACGTCCACATGTACGGCTTCAGCTTCAATACCACCTTGGGTAATGCTTCATTGTTTGGCGAACTGGCGTATCGACCCAACATGCCCATCAGTATCAGCGCAACCAATGACTTACTGGGTGACATCCTTGGCCAGGGAATCGCAGGCACTACTAATATTTATGACTCTTCGGTGGCAGGTGGCCAGGCCTGCGTTCATGTGTCAGGCAAGTCGCTGTGCCGTGACGGTACGTTGAATAACTATAAGAGGGTAGAGTCCTACAATGCGTCTGTGGGGACGATCTACAACTTTGGCCCCGCACTGAGCTTTGATTCGTTAATCGGCATTGCCGAGTTGGCAGGCGAACACTTGGGGGGGGGGCTGACCTATACCGCCTTTACGCCGACACCGGAAGTTCGAAAGTTTGCCGGTTCACCAGACTTATCTGATTCACCGCTCACCCGTAACTCCTACGGTTATACGCTGGTGATCACGGGGACCTGGAATGATGTGTTTGCCGGTGTCAATCTCTCGCCCTCTATTAACTATTCCGATGACGTTAAAGGCAATTCCGATCTGACCGGTAACTTCATGGAGGGCCGAAAAGCTTACACCTTTGGTGTCAAGGCAGATTATCGCGGTGGCCTGGAAACTCAGCTTCAATACACCACTTTCACTGGGGCCGGTAAAGGCAACACTGTGCGCGATCGTGACAATGTGAGTTTTGACGTCAAGTATTCCTTCTAACACGCCATTTTTCAGACACTACTTGCGGAGATTAACGATGTTTAAAGTAGCCCCATTATTGAGCATGGCCATGATGATCGGTTCTGTTGCCGTCACGGCTCAGGCGGCAGTTTCTGCGCAGGAAGCACAGCAACTACATACGGTTTTAACGCCATTAGGAGGAGAAAAGGCTGGCAACGCTGATGGCAGCATTCCCGCGTGGACGGGCACCGGCGTAACCCCACCGACCCCTTACAAATCTGGCGACCATTATGTCGATCCGTTTCCACAGGACAAGCCGTTGTTCACCATTACTGCGGCTAACCTGGCGCAATACAAGGAGAAGCTGACGCCCGGCCAGATAGCGATGTTCAAGACGTATCCCGACAGTTATCAAATGCCGGTTTACCAGACTCGACGTAGCGCTAGCGCCCCACAGTGGGTTTATGACAATACCCTGAAGAATGCGACCACCGCGCAATTGCAAGAAGGCGGCAATGGTTTTACCGACGCATTCGGTGGTATCCCATTCCCTATACCAAAGAGCGGCGTCGAAGCGGTCTGGAACCACCTTGCCCGTTACCGCGGAACCCATTTGGTCCAGCCACTTAATGAGGCTTCCGTCGGGGCTAATGGTAACTTCACTATGTACAAGTTCCAGCAGGAGGTTCTGTTCAATTATTACGATCAGAAGTCCAACTATGCGGACTTGAAAAACGTCATGTTTCACTATTTCAGCACCGCCATCAGCCCTCCGCGAAGTGCTGGCGAGGTCGTCCTGGTCTTTGAAACCATGGACCAGGTCATGGAGCCACGACTGGCTTGGGCTTATGAACCAGGCACCCGTCGAGTCAGGCGAGCGCCGACGCTGGCTTACGATACGCCTGGCGATAGCGACGGTATTATGACCCTCGACAGCAAGGATATGTTTAATGGATCACCCGACCGTTTTGACTGGAAATTGATCGGAAAAAAGGAAATCTATGTTCCGTATAACAATTACAGAATGATTGCCGCCGGCGTTACCTACAAAGATCTCTTCAAACCCGGTCACCTCAACCCCGCTTACACCCGTAATGAGTTGCATCGTGTGTGGGAAGTGGAAGGGACGCTTAAGAAAACGGCGCGGCATTTATATTCCAAGCGCACCTTGTACTTCGACGAGGACAGCTGGCAGATCGTCCTAGCTGATCAATACGATGGGCGTGGGGAGTTGTGGCGCGTGTCGATTGCTTATCTGCTTAACTTCTACAACCTGCCCACTGTCTGGTCGGCCGTGGACGTGTTTCATGATCTGCAGTCTCGTCGCTACGTGGCACAGAAGATGGACAGTGAAGAGCCGCGCAGCATTGACTTTGACCAGCCCAACCCATCAAGCGATTACTTCAACCCTGCTGAGTTAAGGCGTCGTGGTACGCGCTGATTGACCGGTTGTTTGCGATGACAGCGCGCAGGGTTAACTCCCCGTTCTTTGCCCAATGTTTGGGTTTATGGGCGGCGGCGGCCGTGCCTGCGGGCTGATCGCACTGGGTTTAACTGGTATTCGTCAGTGGAACAGGGTTGGATATTCTATGGCATTCAGAACACTTCCTAGGTTTAGCCACCGTGCTCATTCTTAAGTTGGACTGAAATTGAGCTTTCACGAGAGCCATAACGACCGTTCGGCATTGCTGGATTAAAGGTTTTCATCGCCTTTCGGCATACAAAACCAGGCGATATGAACCTGGCTTTCAAGAATGGATGACTCAATGAATGTTTAAACAAGCGAGCTTGGCTCAGAATGAGTGTGGTATGCGGCTTATCACCAGCTTTAAACGTTCCGCCTTGCCTGATCGCTGTCTTGCTGCTCATGGTCATCACGCTATTGGCTTTCAATGTGCCTGTTGCCGCCGCCAACGGCGGCACTGGAAAAACTCAGGACTCGTCTGATTCTATTGAGTTCGCCAATGACCCGCGAGGCACGGGCGTAAGTTGTACCCATATTGCCCCTGGGCCAACACGTACCAACTTCTTCAATGCCGCAGGTTTGATCGATGAATGCCGTATGGCCAAGCTTGGCTACAGCCACCCGCACGACATCGCGCTGATTGGTTATCGAGCGATGCACGCGGGGCGAACGGCGGTCATGCCGAGCATCAGCAATAAAATTGTCACTTGGTTGGCCCGCATTTCACCCTCCAGAACCCTGACCGGGATCATTTCTGCGTACGTGGTTTCCCGCAATCTTGATTGAGCCTGAGTGCGCTCCACGGCTAACCCGACAGACATCGGGTTAGCCACGCAGGTCCGTTTCCTTGAACAACGAAACATACAGCACCGGAATCAACCCCAGGGTAACCAACGTCCCTAGCGCCAGGCCGCCCATCAGTGTTATTGCCATACCCTCCCAGAGAGGCCCGGCAAACAGCATCAGGGGGATCAACCCGATAATGCAGGTCAGTTTGGTCATGACGATAGGGCGCAGGCGCTTCACGGCGGCGTTCACCACCGCCTCGTATACCGGCAGGCCCTCGTGGAGTTCGACCTCGATACGCTCCAGCAACAGCACGGCGTTGTTGACGATGATCCCCGCCAGTGACAACAGGCCGAAGGTGGCCATGAAGCCGAACGGGTAACCGGTGATCAGCAGCGCAACGGCCACACCGATCAGGACGAAGGGGATCGCAGAGACCACGATCAGCAACTTGCGAAACGAATTGAACTGCCAGACGAACAGCAACAGCATGGCGATCAGCGCGTGCGGCAGGTATTGCAGCAGCGCCTGGTTGGCGTCCGCCGAGTCTTCGATCTCGCCGCCCAGCTCAATGCGGTATCCCGGCGGCAGGGGCAGTGCTGCCACCTGCGGCGCCAACCGTTCGACGATGGACGTCGCCGTTAACGACGGGTTGTGACCGACCACGGTGATGGCGCGTTCCTGATTGCGCCGCATCAGGGTGGAGGGTTCGCTCGACGCGACGATGCGGGCAACGGCCGCCAACGGCAAGGGGGACGAGCCGTCGGCCGGGTAAATCAGGATGCCGCGCAGATCGGGGGAGGCATCGGTTGTCGTCGAAGGCTCGCGCACCACCAGCGGGACGCGGGTCTGGTTGTCCTGCAATGACGACACCTGGAGACCGCCGAAGTGCAGTTGCAGGGCCTGGGCAATGGCTTGGGTGTCGACACCGGCGCGGCGCGCACTGTGCTGATCGACCTCAACGGTATAACGCGTCAGGCGGGTGCTCCAGTCATCGCGCACATCCAGGGTGCCCGGCAAGGCACGCAGGGCTTTTTCGATCTGACCGGCCAGGCTACGCAATATCTGTTCGTCCGGGCCCAGCACGCGATAGATCGCGACACCGGCCTCGGTGGTGCCCAGGGAAAAACGCTTGGGTTCGGCGCGTAGTTCCGGGCGTTGCGTGAGCAGATAGCGACGCGTATTGGCGATCACCGCGTCGATATCAGTACCGGCCTTGACGCTGACGGTGAAGTACGCAGTTTCCGGTGCCGGCAAAGGCGGGTTGAGGCCCAGCACAATACGCGGCCCGCCATCGCCCACGTAGCCGATGCTGTCGGCCACCTGCGGCTCCTTGCTCAGCCATAGGCTGATCTCGCGCACGCTCTGCAAGGTCTTGCGCGAACCGCTGCCGGGCTCCAGGCTGATAGGCACCTGGAACTGCAAGCGGTCTGACTGAGGCAGAAAGTCATAGGGCACGCGCATCAGTTCGAAGATCGCGGCGGCCAGTAGCACCAGCATCGCCATCAGAAACAGCGCTTTGTGCTGCAGCACCCGGCGGATGACCGCCCGATAGCCACGGTAAAAACCGCTGTCATAGCTGTCCTCTGACGTGTCCTGGGGAGCGGCTTTGGCGAAATACAGGCACAGCAGCGGTGTAACGGTGATACTCAACAACCACGAGCCGAGCAGCGTCAGTGCCAGTACGATAGCCAATGAACGCAGGTATTCATTGGTGCTGGTCTGGCCGAGGAAGAACGGCGAGAAGGCCAGCACTATCACCAGTGATGAGGTCAGCAGCGGAATTGCCAGGGTATGCCCGGCATCTTCGCAGGCCTGGCGTCGGTCCTCACCGGCATGCATGCGGCGCTCGATGTCCTCGGCGATCACAATGCCGTTGTCCACCAGCAAGCCGAGCGCGAGGATAATCGCGGCGATGGACACTGTTTGCAGCTCGACCCCCAGCATGCGCATAGCGATCAAGGTACCGAGGATGGTCAGCGGCACAATGGCGCCGACCACCAGCCCGGTGCGCCAGCCGAGGAACAGCATCACCACCGCCATGACGATGACCACTGTCTCGAGCATCACGTGCTTCATCTTGGCCATCTGTTGATCGACCACATCGGCCTGGAACGTCACCACATGGGCTGCGAAGCCCAACGGGAGCTGTTGTTCCAACTGGCCCAATCGCGCGCGCAATGCCACGCCGAATTTGTGAACGTTTTGTCCTGGTGCCATGGACACCGCCAGCACCACCGCGTCCTGGCCTTGATACACCGCAGCGGTCTGCGGAGGGTCGGCAGCCATCACCGAGATCTGCGCGATGGCGCCGAGTGCTACCGATTGCGTGGTGCCGTCTACACCGGGCAGTTGGATCGGCAGCTGGCGCAGTTGCTCCACGCTGAGCACTTCACCGGTTACGGTCAGGGTGGTGATCTGCCCGCCAATGTTGGCGATACCGCCGGGGGCCAACACATTCTGTTGCTGCAATTGCTGGAACAGTTGCTGGGGAGACAAGCCCAGCCCCGCCAGGCGCTGAGGGTTGAAGTCGATCGACAACTGCTGGTCCTGCATGCCGTGCAGCGTCACTTGGCCGATGCCGTGTAGCCCGCCCAACTGGTCGCGCAGGCGCTTCAGCGGCCCGCGCATCTCGCTCATGCTGTAGCCGGGCGCGGTAATCGCGATGGATGCGACGGCGACGCGCCCGAAATTATCGTCGACAAACGGCCCTTGGGTGCCCGGTGGAAAGCCGGCGCCAGCTTCGGCGACCTTGTTGCGGACTTGTTGCCACAGCACCCCCAGGTCCTTGATTTCGTCGCGCGCCGTCACCTGGATCACCACGCTGCCGGGGTGAACGGTGGTCACGATATTTTTGATCTGCGACAGCTCGCGCAGTTTTTCTTCCGTTGGCCGCGCCAGCAGTTCTTCGGCGCGTTCGCTGGGCAGACCGGGGAACTGGATGCTCACCAGCGCATCGCGGATGGTCACCGAGGGTTCTTCCTGGGTCGGGAAACTCAGGAACGTTGCCACGCCTGCGATCAGGATCAACAGCGCGGTGAATAGCGTCAGGCGGCTTGCGCCCAAGGCGTGTTGGGTCAGGTTGATCATTCGGTTGTGCTCAAGCGACTGGAAGGCGCTAGCAGGTTGACGGGCTGACCGTCACTGAGAAACGCGACGCCGGTGACGACCACTTGCTCGCCGTCCTTGAGGCCGTTGTCGATGGCGACACGGCCCTGGTCGATCAGGCCGATCGTAATGTCACGCAGGGCGACCTTGCCCTGGGTCGGGTCATAGACAAATACCTGCACCTGGCTGGCGTCGCCGCCCATGCGCAGGGCCTGGGTTGGAATCGACAACGCGGGCGCGGCAGGGGCCGCCAATCGCACGTTGAGGTTTACGCCGCTGGGGAGTGCGAGGTCGCGGGCGTTCAGGCGGAAACGCGCGCTTTGCAACAGGCCGTTCTGCGCCCGCGCCGACAAGCCTTCGAGCACCAACGGCAGGGTTGAGCCGGGTGCGGCCGGGTCGGCTGCGACGGCGTGGTCCCCAGGCTTGAGGCCCGCGGCCTGTTCTACCGGGATTTGCACGATGACCTGCAACGCGCCGCCGGCCTCCAGCTCCATCACCACTTGGCCGGGCGACAACTCGCTGTACAACTGCGCGGGTCTTGCCACGACGCGGCCGTCAAACGGCGCAATCAGTTGGCCCTGGCGCTGATCGCGCCGTACCAGGTCCAGCGCCGCTTCATCGGCGGTCTGCTGCGCGACGGCCGCTTGCCACGCCGCTTCAGCTTGCTCCACAGCGCTGGCCGCGACACTGCCCTGGGTAAACAGCTGTTGCTGGCGGACCTTGTTGCGCTTGCGCTCGCTGGTTTGCGCCACGCTGGCGAACAAGGCCGCCTGCGATTGTTTCAGACGTAACCGCACGGCTGCAGTGTCCAGGCTTGCCAGCACCTGGCCTTGTTTTACGGTATCGCCGACGTCGACGTTCAACGTCACCAATCGGCCCGCGCCTTCGAAGGCCAGGGCTGCGCGTTGGCGTTGGCGCACCACACCGGTCAATGGCGCAGCGTCGGCCTCTGCGGCGTGTACGGTGGTGATTTTCACCGACCTTACGGCTGGCTGCGACACCGCTTCCTCGCGCGAACAGGCCGCCACCATGAGGCAGGCAACGCCGAGCAGCAGGGGACGGCCCCAAGGACGGAACAACTGAGCAAAACCCTGCATGCCTGGCGCCTCGTTATCAGAAGGTGTAGTTGATGGCGAACATGCCCAGGCCGGCGCTTTCACGTCGGACCAGCGGGCTGTTACGGGCCTGGTCGGCGTACTGGGTCAGCGTCAGGCTGACCAGTGTCGACCAGTGCGCGTCCAGGCTGTGCTGCCAGTTCAAGGCGGCGGAGTAGGCATAGATCCCGGCGTCGGCTTCGTATCGCCCGTAGAGTGAGCGTTGGCTCTGTGCCTGGGTGACGCCGAAGAAGGTCTGGTTGTAGCGGCCATCACCGGCATGGGCGTCGATGTCCAGGGCCAGGGTGTCGCTGTCGGAGTGGAACAGGATGCCTTCCAGGCCGAATCGGTAGCGGTTACCGCGATGTTCGCCGGCCATGCGCAGTTCGGCTTCGCCACTGACCGACAGCCAGTCAAGCAGTTGCTGGCTGAGGGTGAAGTCGGCGACGGTGGCACCGCTGACATCACCCATGCCGTTCAGCTCGCGGTCGCCCGGGCGGCTGGTGCTGTCCTTTTCCTTACGGCCCAGGTCGTAGTTGATCGCCGCGCTGGCGCCAAAGCCGCTGTCGGATTGAAATTGCAGGCCGACACCACGGGTGGTGTCGGCGAACAGCACGCCGCGCTGGATGCTGAACATCGGCAGCACGAGCGCGCGGTAGCGGTCGGCACCCATGTAGCGCGGCGTGACACCCATGCCAAGGCCCAAGGTGGCGGTGGTTTTGTCGGCTGCGGGGTTGGCGTCGGCCGCCTGTGCTGGGGTTGCGAGCGTGCAGGCCACCAAGGCGGCGCCCCACAGCGCGGTGCGGGTAGTGGGAGTAGTCAAGTTCATGGTGAAACCCTTTCAGCGGAGGAAAATAGCGGTGCGCCGGACAGCGCGCGATACAGCGCCAGGCGGTTGAACAACAACTGGTAGGTGGCCTTGCGTAATTCGATGGCGGATTCAGCCAGACGAATTGAGACGGCCGGGTGTTCTGAGCGTGCAGCCGCACCGGAGGCAATCTGTTGGTCCAGACGCTTGGCCTTCAATGCGGTCAATGCCGCCAGATCAATTTGCGTGTTGGCGTTGGCCAACGCTTGCTGACGTTGAGTCAACAGGTCGGCGATTTCGCGGAAGGCGTCCTGCACGGTCTTTTGGTACTGGGCGACGGCTGACTGTTGGCGAGCGGTCGCGAGATCCAGGTTGGCCTGGTTGCGGCCACCGTCGAACAGCGGAAGGTTCAGTTGCGGGGTGAACAGCCAGGCGCCGCTTCCGGATGAAAACAAGTTGCTCAAGCGCGGGCTGGCGATGCCCGCGCCGGTGCTCAAGGTGATCGAGGGGAAGAACGCTGCTCGCGCGGCGCCGATGTTGGCATTCGCGGCGCGCAGGGTTTCCTCACATTGGCGCACATCGAAGCGCTGCAAAAGCCGCTGGGACGGCAGATCGACCAGCCATGACGGCGGGTTGAGATCGATGACTGGGCTTTGTGCCGCCGCTGCCAGAGGGGCGACTTGATACCCTGTGACCCACGACAACGCCTGTTGCGCACGCGCATGTTCAGCGCTCGCATCCTCAAGTTGCAGCGCGAAACGACGGACCTGCATGCGCTGAGTGTCAACCGTGTCCTGTGCCACTAGACCTGCTTTTTGCTGGCCGTCGAGTACGCTCAGCAGCTGGTTTTGGTTGTCGAGAATGGACTGGGTGTCGGCCCTCACGTCGGCCTGCAAGCGTTCCTGCAAATATAGCCGCGCCACTTCGACGATCAGCGCCTTGCGCGCGGCCTGGGTAGCGTAGCGCGTGGCCAGGTAATCATGTAGCGCCGCTTCGGACAGGCTGCGCACGCGTCCGAAAAAATCCAGCTCAAAGTCCGAAATACCCACGGACGCCACCGCGATGTCCTGCCCATAGCGTTCGTCGGCGGCCTTGTCGTGCAAGTGCTGGCGGTTGCGTTGCAGGCCTAAGGCCACGGTGGGCAGGCGATCGGCGCGGGAAATACCGAACTGGGCGCGGGCTTGCTCGACACGCAGCAACGCCAGGCGCAGGTCACGGTTGTAGTCCAGGGCCTGTTCAACCAGGTGCAGCAACTGCGCCGATGAGTCCAGGCTGCCCAGCAGCTGTTTCTCTTCTTCGCTGAGCGCTTCTACATCGTTGATCGTGGAGGAGGGGGCGTCCGCTACCCGTGTGCCTTGCAGGTTGTCCGGTACCGGCAACACAGGCGTGTGATAGGCAGGCGCCAGCGAACAGCCGGCCAACATGCCGACCAACAGCAAAACCGCGCCGAGGCGTTCGGGCAGCTGGATAGGCTTGGACAGCGGTACGGTGGTGGGCATAGGATCGGTTCGCGAAAGTCGGGCGTAGGGCAATACTGGCAGTGGACTTTCAATAAACCGTTCGTGAATTATCAAGGTTTCATCAAGAGGCTTCTTTGTGTCAGGAAAACGTATCCTCATTGTCGAAGACGATGCCGACAGCGCCAATATTCTCGAAGCCTATCTGCGCCGGGATGGCTTTGAGGTGGCCCTGGCCGAAGACGGCCAGCGCGGTCTGGACCTGCACAAAAGTTGGCGGCCCGACCTGATATTGCTCGACGTGATGCTGCCGCGCTTGAGTGGCACCGAGGTGTTGTCCGCGGTGCGTCGCAGCAGTGACACGCCCGTGATTATGGTCACGGCCATGGGCGACGAGCCGGAGAAACTCGGCGCTTTGCGCTATGGCGCCGACGACTATGTGGTCAAGCCCTACAGCCCGCGCGAGGTGGTGGCGCGCGTGCACGCGGTGTTGCGGCGCACCACGGGCAGCCAGCCGGTGGAACAGCTGTTGCGCCATGAAAACCTGCGAGTGGACCTCGTCGCCTTTACCGCTGCTATTGAACACCGCGATGCGCCAACGCAGCTGCTGGATCTGACGCCGACGGAGTTCAAACTGTTGGTCACCTTGCTCAAGACACCCTCCAAGGCGTTCACCCGTGATGAGCTGCTGGAAATCTGCCTGCCGGAAAGCGAAGCCCTGGCTCGCGTCGTCGACACCCATGTGCATAACCTGCGGCGCAAGCTCGAGATCCATGGCATCGCCGGGGTGCTGGTGACGGTGCGCTCCATTGGCTATCGATTCAGGTGAACAGCATGCTTGAGACATCACGGGTCAACGATAAACCCTTGTGGCGCTGGATCGGCATGCGCATGAGCCTGTTGGCGATTGGCGCGGTGGTGGTGATCGCCATCTGCATGTGGATCAACTTCAGGCTGTCGGACCGGTATTTTTTGCAGCACCTGCCGCCGCCGGCGCGCGAGGAGTTGCTGCAGCTGCGCGCCGAGCCGCAGCTCAACGAAAAACGTCTGCGTCAATTGGTTGCCGAATATTATCCGGTGGAATTCTTCCAGCCGGACATTGCCAACCGTGACTGGCTGATTCTGGCTTGCCTGGTGCTGGCCGCCATCCCGATTATCATCGTCTTTGGCTTGTGGTTTTCGCGACCCTTGTCCAGCCAGTTCTCGGCGATTGCCCAGGGCGCGCGGCGGGTCGCCGGCGGTGATTTCCTGACGCGACTGCCGGTTCATCGCGACGCACCTGATGAGCTGCAGCACCTGATCAGCGACTTCAACAGCATGACGACGCAACTGGAGCGCTATGAGCGCGATGTACGCGATTCCAGTGCGGTCATCGCCCACGAATTGCGCACGCCATTGAACGCCGCCATGGGCCGGGTGCAGGGAATGCTCGATGAGGTGTTCCCCAGTGATGCCGCGCAGTTGGGCATGGTCAAGCGTCAGCTCGATCAACTGCGCAAACTGGTGGATGACCTGCACCTGTTGTCGATGGCCCGTGCCGGCCGGTTGGTGCTGGAGCGCAGCGATTTTTCCCTGGCGGCCCTGGTCGCCGAGCGGCTGGCCTGGTTCCAGCCGCAACTGGATGGGGCCGGCGTGTGCACGCAGGTCAGTATTGCCGATGGGGTTCGTCTCCATGCCGATCGTGATCGCCTGGGCCAGGTGATCAATATCTTGGTGGATAACCTGCTGCGTTACGCGGCTGGTGGGGGCGAATTGAGCGTGATGGCGCGTCGAGTCGAAGACCAGGTGGTGATTGAGATCTGTGACCGTGGCCCAGGGATCGAGGCAGAGCACCTGGACAGCGTATTTGACCGCTTCTGGCGGGCGGAGCGCTCCAGGGCGCGTTATTCGGGAGGCAGCGGGTTGGGCTTGTCGATTGCCCGTGCGATCTGCCGAGCCCATGGCGGCATGATAACGGCGGAAAATCGCGCCCTTGGGGGGGCACTCATTAGCGTGAGAGTTCCTGTTTAATGCCTTAGTTATGATGCTGTTGCAGCCCTAGATTAACGATTCTCGTTACTTGACATCTGAAGCGGTGCCTGCACGCTGCACTTAGTGATCGCGGCAATAGCGAGCCCAGCCTTCGGATCGGAAGTCGGCCTTTTCAAAGTGATTGATAGCAGCGACAGCTCGATAGTACCCAGCGCTTCCTCTGGCCGTTTGGGTGTAGCTCTCAGTGGAAAGAAAGCCGGCAAGGCCGCTGGCAGTTGATCTTGGTAACGCGGCATCCAATTGCGGATCATATTGGCGTTGATGTAAGCAAATGTACGCAGCTGATGCTTGAGCATTTCGCACCGAGCCAGAGAAGTCAAATTGACTGCGGATGTTCGCTGCCGAGCGATACAAACGCCAGATTGAACGACTATTTGCCCCGGTACCGCTCACTAGCTATCGCTTTCGACGAGTGCCCGTATGCGTAGCCACCCCTTCCACATCGGTGCAATGACGAAGAGCTCGGCTACCGAGAGTGATCTAGCTCGGGGCTTGTTGGGATAGAATGTTAGATTCGACCGCAGCTACTTAGAGAGCCTGTAGCTGTCCCGACATTATTCAATATTCGTCAAACTGCGGATTTGTACTCATATGAGTGACTCATCCCTAACGATCTTTCCCTAGAGTTTGCCGAAAATCACAAAAATGGATGATTCAAAGGCTCAAAAAAAAGATGGTAGAAAAAGATCTTTTTATGAATGCTATACGTAGAAATCTCCAAAATATGCGCTGTTAGGTTAAACGAGTTTTGCATTTTCTAACTGTGAGCCAGCGTTGTCAGGACCTGTGGTAGCCGTTTAGGATGTCGCATTTGGCTAGGTATTGCTTTTTCGCAAGCGCCACTTTTTATGGCTTTAACCAAGTCATTCGAATGGGGAACTATAGCACCCCAGGCGGCGCGCCAATTGGTCCCGTGGCGGTCCACAACGAATTTGCGTGACGAGGCCTCGCCTCGGGTCCGGCACAACCTAAACGTGTACTTCACCCATCTCACAACTCGCACTTTCCTGACGCACCACACTAGATTTCTCGCTGCAGCAGCGCCGGTTTAAAAATGTTGCCATCCGGCATCACCGGCAAGGCATCAACCACCGCAATGCGCTTGGGGATCGCTGCTCGCTCACCGATGTGCCGGGCGGCAAACTCTGTCAGTTGCTCGGTGGTGCATTCCTCTCAGCGCTCACCCTCGGCAGGGTTTTGGTCAGGGAGTGGGTATTATCAATCCAGTATTTGAGCGTTCCAAATAGATGTTCAACGGTCTGGCAGCTCACCCCTCACCATCGCTGGATCATGTTCTAGGAGACCCTGCATCGCGTCGACTACAGCCTCATACTCCCGGCGTTTCAAACGGCGCGCAACGAGCGGCCGACGAAACGGGCAACTGAAATCAGTTGTTGCCACATAAGTGGCAGCCGATTAATTACGCAAAGCGTGATGTCCGTACGCTTAAAGTGTTCGCAAGCAGATGTCGTCCAATGATCCCTGAATATCGGACTAATTAGTTTCGCCAAAGCGGTTTCCCTGCCTTGTTCTTGGTAGTTTTTGCGCTAAGAATATTGAGTATCGTGCCCGGTATCATTTATCTGGAGAAATCGCCTACTCACTTGCATGTTCTTTACATTTGAGGGACTGTACTAGGCTATCCGTACCACTTTCGTACCACGACCATCCCATGCCCGGCGCCCCGTTCCTTTCTTTTTGGCTGTAGCAATCTCATGCACTACACTCTACCAGTACGTTCTATCAAAGGTACTTTTTGAAGGTTGCCGCGGTGATCATAGTTGCTATTCCGAGCATCACCGCGCAAGGCAAAAAAATCGCCATGGGATTGGGCGAAAACGGTAAGGACAGGTAGATAATCCAGGGCACGATCAGCAGTGGTAACATTGCTTGCTTAGCACGATGATAGACAAAGCTGCTTTCTTGCCCTGCGCCAAATTTGCGTAGGTCACGGCGCATTAGCCCATCAACAAAGCCAGTGAGCATGCTCAGCAAGAACAGTGGCGTGGCTAAGACCAGAATGGTCAGACGCACTACAAAGGTGAAGGTAATGTATACCGCGGCCAGCACGAAATCTTCAATACTCACATAGAGCTGATTGGTCCAGTGCCAGAACCTATTTCCCTGGCTCGACACCCGGGCCTGATGAGCAAAGTCCGCAAATCCAGTTTTGACCAAAAGCCGCTCGGTGAGGAGATCCAGTATCTGGACGATCATCTGCCCAGGTTGTTGGAGAATGAATGAAGATTTGAAGTGCTCGCTAAGCCAACCCAGTTCATTAGTCAGCATGCCTTGGCTGTGTCTCCAGCCTTGATCCCCCCAGAAGAAAAGCAGGCCAGCCCACTCGATCAAGATCGAGAACAGCAATGAGGCAATTAACAAACTGATGATGCGCAATACTAAGCCGATCGCTGAGATGATCAATCCCGGGCGCTGGGTCGGTTGTGGCGGCGTGTTCCGGACGGAAGTCGCCATCGTTCACTCCATTGTGCTTTGCATTTGGTATCGTCAGGAAACCTTCTGAATAGCTTGCTGCTGAATCGAAACCTGTGGTGGGGTAGGGCTACCCCACCTGATCCAGATCGAAGTTGGTAGTTGGGCCGCCACCGCTGGCGCTCCACCATTGTCCCGCCTGTGCGTTGTAGGTGGCCCGCATCCGCTGTGTTAGCTCCTGCAGGTCCTTAGGCATGGCATCATCGTTGGAAGGTTTTGGCAATGGCATGCGGACTTTCCACAGTTGGCCACCAGCCTGGAAGGAGAACATTTGCCCCTTGGGCAAACTGACGATGTGAGCCGGCTCGATCAGCGGCACACTGGTGCTGCTGACACGGTCCTGTGAGGACGAGGTGAAGTCCGTGTTGGCCTCAGGATCGGAGGTGTCGGTGGCGCCCGACACCAGGGTTTTGGTCAGCACGTTGACCTTAGGCAACTGCTGGGTGAGCAGCTCCGCAGTGGCGGTCTCGCGCACGCGGAGCATCTGCAGGGTGTTGAAGTTACCGATGACCTGGCCGGCCTTGGCCCGGTTGCCGATTCGCGCTTCGATATCGCTAAGGGTCTGGGTGTAGGCCGTCACCTGGATGCCGGCCCCGCCGCCCTTGTTGATCAGCGGGATGAATTCATCACCCATCAACTCGTTGAACTCATCGGCGTGGAGGTTGATCGGCAACTTGTCACTGTTGTTACCCGATTGGGGCAGGCCATGGTCGATGCCGTGTTTGTAGATGTGTCCGGCGACCGAGACCAAGTCGGCGAACATGGAGTTGCCCACCGCGGCGGCCACCTCGGCGTCGGTCAGCGCATCCAGACCGACGTAGACGATGCCGCGTTTTCGGATGACCTGCATCCAGTCGAAGATCGGCCGCGGGTCATCCAGGTCGGTGTAGTTGGGGGCCAGTAACTGGGCGGTCTTGCCGGTGGTGAGTTTCTCCAGCAGCGGCAGTAGCGAGGCAACGATCTTGTCGAAGTAAGTACGGTCGTAGCGCACTGCCGAACGCAGTCCGTCCATTACCGGATCAAATACCCGTTTGGCCGCCAGGTACTGCTCGATGGCCACCACACGCTTTTCGCGCCCGATCATATGCCGGGGAATGTTCTTCTCGGTGAGCTTGCCTTCAAGTTGGACGATCACTTCCCAGGCTTTCGGATCGGTCTTGGCGAAAAATTGCTGGGCGTATTCGATGAACAGTGCGTCGATGTTGACCACATGTCGCTGGATCTGCAGGTAGTCCGGACGTCGGCCCAGTTCGATCAGTGCGCGGGCGATGATGTTGACGAAACGCCAGGCGAACTCACGGAAGGCCGCAGAGTTGCCTTCACCACTGAGTTGCCCAGCAATGCGAGACGCCACCTCAGAAATGCGTCCGAAACGTCCCACGGCGTTGTAGCGGGCCGAGATCTCCGGCCAGCCTAGATGGAAAACATAAAACTCCTTTTCCCGACCAGCGCGTTTGGCTTCGACGTACATCCGTTTGAGCAAGTCGGCATCGCCCTTCGGATCGAAGACGATGACCACCTCATGTTCGATGCGATGAATGTCCTGGGTGATGTACACCTCGGCGAGTCGCGTCTTGCCAACACGGGTAGTGCCGAGCACTAGGGTGTGTCCGACCCGTTCGCCCAGCGGCAGACTGACTTCCGTTTCGTCGGGGTCGACCCCATGCAACAGCGGCGAGCCACCGACCGGGGGCAAAGGGCGCAGCGGATTGAAGGCACTGTCCCAGGCCGTGACACGGGCCAGTATCGAGAGTGGAAACGGTGCATGCTCCAGGCGCCGTTCGAGTCCACGGGCCAGGCGGTAGCTGGTCGGTTGGTCGACATAGTGGGCGACCCCCGGATCCTGGGCCTCGACCAAGCGCTGGGTGTGCAGGCGGGTCCAGCGAAATCCTCGGCCCATGAACAGACGCTTGCGGCTGACTGGAATCTGCCGACTGGTCAGTTCGTAGCGGGGCAGCCGGCGGATATTGCGTCGATAGCGCAACACCTCCCAGGCTTGTCGCAGGCGGATCAGGCCGAACAGGGCATAGGCCAGCGCCGCAACCTGCCCGATCTCGGGTGACAGGGCCACGGCCCAGGGCGAGGCCATGCACAGCACTGCGGCCGCGATGCAGATCGCTACGGTGTACAGCTCCACCGCTGGCCGGAGCTTGGATTCCATCGCATGCTCGGCCATGACCTGGACTCACTGTTCCAGTGAGGTGGCAGTGATCAAGACGGGGTAGTGCTCGATCTGCAAGCGGGTGGCGATGTCGTTACCGTTGATCGGCAGGATGGTGAGGTTCGGAGCGGCTGTTCGAATCCGCGCCAAAGCTTCGGTGTCGGCCACTTCGACGGCGAGGCCGGCCGCGCCCATTTCGTGCAGTTCGGCCGCACGTTGACGCAACCAAGCCAGTGACTGGGGATCCTCCCCGACCAGGAAAAATGGTCGCAAGCCCGGCATGTTCAGGGCGCGAGACGTGATCTGGCCGGGGCTCAAGTGAGAGCTGCGGACGGGCAATATCCAGGCTTCATCGGCAAACGTGGACAGGTCCGCACGCATGGTCCGATCAGGCTGGGTCTTGTTGTTTAATGACGGCCCGGCAACTTGAAAATGGGGTCGGGTGAAGTCGCTAGGCTGATCCCCGGCTACGGTCAGTTCCGGCTGGGCGAAAGGTGCCAAGAGCAGGGTGAAATAGTAGGTAAGGGGGATTCGCTTCATGGTGGTGTGCCCTGTTCAAAGGAAATCAGCAGCTGTTCGAGTCTCTGGGAAAAGCCAGCACGGTAGCGTGCTGCCGGCGCGCCTCCTGCCGGACGGTGATAGCGCCCGGCAGCCAACACCCAATCACCGGTGGAAGCGTGATGCTCCTGCAGCAGCGCGGCGGTTACGGCGAGATTTCGGTAGGGATCAAGGGCTTCGCAAGGGCTGGAAAAGCGTTGCCCGTGATAACCCAGGTTGGTTTGGCCGAGTCCGGCATCGACCCGCTTGGCGTCATGTCGGGCAAGCGCCTGAAGCAAGGCGTGACAGGCGGCTTGGCGAGTAGCGAAGCGGTAAGGGCTACCGGCAATATTCAGGGTCCAGGGCCAGGGCAGCAGTCGACCCCGGACGCGGATACCACTCTCCTGCAGGGCAATCGCGAACAGCACCGTAGAAGGGATATCGGCGTCATGCGCCGCCAGTTGGTAGGCCGGAGGCGGAAGTTCGTCAGCCGGGGCGGCGAGCACCGTCAGCAGGAGCGCAATACCACTCAGTCGAGGCGTTGCCATCGTCCATTCACCTGTTGAAATTTGGCAGGCAATGGCCCCGGGGCACCCAGGCTGAACCAGCGACCACGGTCATGGTTTAGGGTGATCTGCCGGCGTTGAACCTTGGCCGGATCGATGTCTGCTTGCCGAGCCCAGCTACGGACGCGTTCATCCTCGCCTTGGCTGCCCACCAGGTAGATATCGAACGTCGTGTCGCTGCTTTGCAGATGCTGCGCTTCGGCGGTGCACGCTGGGCAGTGGTCCTCCACAAATAGAGATTGGCGCGGCACGACCGATGAGCTGACAGGGGACGGGGATGCCATGCCCTGGATCGGCAGCAGCCCGGGAAACAGCTTGGCCCAGGCCGCGGTGTAGGCGTTTTGGTAGGCCAATTCGCGCTCGGCGCGTTTGGCTTCCAGCGCTACCTGTAATTCGGCATAGCGCTGGCGCTCTTGGTCGGTCTGGGCTTCAACCCCGAGTGCGGTCAACGGATCGAGGTCCGGACTCCAGAAACCGCGCGGGCCGGCTTGGATCTGTTCGAAGCGCGTCCACTCCTGCTCCGTCAGGCCCCAGCTTGCCGCCTGTTCAGAGTGAGAGCGCCCCAGCGGAGCGGACGGTGTGTCCTGGATCTGTGACTGTGTCGTGATGGGGTTACCCATCGCAGCACCTGTGGTCAGTAGCGAAACCAGGCAGGCGACGGGGAGTAGTGGCGCTCTGTTCATGATCGCTTCTCAAGGGAGGTGCACGGTCTGGTCTGGCTGAGCGGTCACCGCGAAGATGGCTGAGTTCGGCTCCAGTACTTTCAGGTGCCAGGCTCCGAGCTGCTCGCCGCTATGCAGTAGCCGAACATCCCTGAGCGAGCGACTGCCATGGGGTGCGACCGCCAGAAAGCGCTCACCCCCGCGGGACTCGACACCCAGCACTGAGAACGGTGGTGAGAGGGGGATGGGCTTGGGGCGAGTGGTCTGTTTCGGCTTGGTCGCGGAAGACGTCGGTGGTGGGAGTGATGGCTGGGTCTTGAGGTCCATGAGCTGCTGCTCGACGTGCTCGAGGCGTGCGCGTAGCGTTGTCATGTCGGCCGCGGTGGCACGGGCTGCCAGACCATCGCGCAGTTCCTGTATCTCTTGCGCCCATTGATCCAACATCGGATCGAGGGTATTGGCCTGTTGCTCACCGCTATCGACCATCTGCTTCAGGTCTTTCAGCGCGAACTGCAGCTGCTCCTGTGCATCCTTGAGGGCGTTTGAATCACGTTGCAGGGTGTCCAGGGTTTGTCGGTATTGCGTGTTCGTGCTCTGTAGGTCGGCCACGTGTTGATACTGGTTATACAAACCACCACTCAGGCCGGCAATTGCCAGGCAAAGGAGCCCGACGATAAGGGTTTGAAACGTTGTGGCTTTCATGGGCGTGGCTCCGACTGATGGGGCGAGACGGGTGTGAGCAGCGCGACGCCGACATCCGTTTTCTGCTGTTCGAAGCAGACCGAACGGCTGGCTTCATCGGTCGTGAGTTGCCAGGCGGGGCCAACCAGCACTTGTAGCGCGCGGCGAAAAGAGATCGGGCCGAGCCGGTAATGGGCTGCAGGCAGAGACCGGGTAAACAGCACCTTCACCGACGCGGAAGCTGGACAGAGCGAATAGCCCGAGCGCTGCAATACGTACTGCAACGCATCCTGTACCGAAGGATTCAGGTTGGACGGGATACTCACGTCGATGATTTGGGCGAGAAGATCGCGTTGTTCCGTGGTGGGCTCAGTGCTGACCAGCGTATAGCGGCCATAGCGGAGTTCTGTCGGATCGCTTGCTTCGGCTGTGCCCTTCGAGAGTTGGGCTCGATTGAAACCACCGTTGATCTCTGGATGGGTCGGCAATGGGTTGGGGATTTGCGCGGTGCAGGCGCTCAACAAACCCAGCAGGCAGGCAGGCGTGAAAAAACGCTCCATGGAAAAAACCTCATGTCAGATTCAGTGCAGAACCTGACATGAGGTGAAGGAGCGATTCAGTGAGAAAGTTGATTTAAGGCGGGTCGTGTTAACGCTGAACACGTTGTTATTCATCAAAAATGGCGAGCCCATCCAAGACGGCAGCGTCGGGATCGAAGATCAATAATCGCACATCCGCCAATGCCGCGAGGTACAGCACCTCGATCAACGCTACTGGCGTACCGGCATCGAGTTGCTCTTGCCTCAGCGATGAGTAAGGACGGCCCTCAATCTTCACCAGGTTATCGTCGGTCCATGGCGTGCCGATCAGTTTGCAACCGATGCCACAGCAATCCGACAACGTGAACAGCTCGAACAAGAGGCCGGTTTGCCTCGGAGCGGAGTGACTGATCCACCCTTCCAGATAGAGCATCGCTTCTTCAGGAAGGTGTGCGGTACTGATCTCCCAGGCTCGACTGTAGTGTCCCGTTTCGAAGCTCAAGCGATGGACCATGGCTTGGGCTTCTTCCTGGGAGTACAGATCGCCGACATGATGCTGCTCGTTGAGCATCTCGCCAATCACGGCGTAGATCACTTGGCGCACCAGCCCGGTGGACTGACAGCGTTCATCCAACTCATCCGGAATGGATTGGCCTTCGGTGATCAAGGCGAAATCGTCATTGAACAGGCAGGGGAACAGTTGCAGCTCATCGTCGGGCAGATGGGCTTGTGCGTCATGCACGGGTCGAAAGCAGGGAGGGCAGTCGTTTTCGTAGGTGATCAGTAGCAGCCGTTCGATATGCAGGTTGTCGTAACCGCGAGCAAATGGGTTTGAGGCTGCCAGCAGGGCTACGGCTTGGGGTGTGAGATTCATGAGGGGGCTCCGGAATGAAAATGAACTAGGCGCCCGAAGACGCCTGTGAGGGTTAAAGCCAGCCGTATTCGGCAAGGGAGAGCGGACGACCTTCACCCACGATGAAGTGATCCAGTACGCGCACTTCGATCAAGGCCAAGGCCTCTTTCAACCGTGCGGTCAAGACGCGATCCGCCTGGCTGGGTTCGGTACACCCTGAGGGGTGGTTGTGAACAAAAATGGCGGCCGCAGCGTTATGCGCTAAGGAGCGCTTAACGACTTGGCGGGGGTAAACGCTGGCGCCATCAATGCTGCCGTGAAAGAGCACTTCGAACGCCAGCACACGGTGCTTGGCGTCGAGAAAGATCACACCGAAGACTTCATGGTCTCGGTGCGCAAGATGCAGTTTTAGGTAAGCATCTACGGTGTCTGGGGCGGTCAGGATAGGGCCGCGGTTGAACAGCCGACGATCCAGAATATGCAGCGCTTCGTCGATCACCTGGTTTTCTTGGACGATACGATCAGCCTCGAAATCCGAGGTTTCAATCAGTGTGAGTTGGGTGCTCATGGTGGTACCTCCGAAGGGAACAATCAGGGGTACACACCCGAGGGGAGCGGTGTCCCCGAGGTGGATGTAGAGTCGCGGGTGTTAGTCGTTGGCGCGCTGTTTACAGCCGAGTGAATCGGTGGCGTTGACCGTGTAGGGGCGAACCACAGCCGTCGCAGGGCAACGGGGAAAAGGCTCTTATTCCCCAGCCGGCTTCGGGGTCGAAGTCGGCACTGATGGGCATTAAGCGAACCAGTCCACGATGGATGTCAGCGATGCGTTTCTCGATTTCATTCGTCGTGAAATAGAGCGACAACGTGCTGTAGTCCTCGTAAGCCGTTGCGAACAGGCACTCGTCGCAAAGCCAGAAGGATTCCATAAGGTTCTCCTGTGCTGATTGAAGAAAAGGCGCTCGACGGAGCGCCTTGATGAGGAGCATCGTGGACTGTTCAGACGGACTGAACGGTACGGGTGGCATCACGGCGAGCCGTGCGGGTAGTGGATGGAGATTCAGGTTCGACCCGAGCGTCTGTTGGGGTTTCGATCCCCTCAGCTTCGGCATCAGCTGATGGTGGGGATGACTCACTGTTTGGCGCTTGCTCAGCAGGTGCTGTTGCTTCCTGCCTGGCGGGCGCTTTGTACTCGAACGTGCCGTTGACCTTGATCCAGTCGATGAACAGCAAACGACCTTTCAGGCTGGCGCCCGGTTGACCTTGTTTATCGCCTTTCTCGTAGAGAAACGGGTCGATCCACAGATCGCCGATACGGAACGACAGCAAGACTTTTTTCTCGGCGTTGACGGCGTCCATATTGAGACGAATCAAGCGTTCAGCTTCGCCCCCAGCGACTTTGCAGTCGAAGCGTGTGTACTCCACAGCATCGGTGGCACCGTGCAGGGCTGCGATATCGCAGGCCATGAATGGTTGGCCGCGGCGGACTTGTACTTCACGAACACGGTTGAGGTAGCCGATACCGACGGTGTGCAGATTGAAGTAAGTGATCGCTTCTTGGGGTTGGTTGGCGTGGGCCATGGTGGTTCTCCTGTTTCAAGGGAAAACGGCGACCCACAGTCCCTGACGGGGAAGTGAGCCCCCGTCAGGGTGGGTAAGGTGAAGGCGAGCAATGAACGACTCGGCACCGGCAAGCCGATGACGATCAGAACATGCGTCTGGGGAATAGCAGTGCAGCAGAGGAGCGTCTGCGGTGGTGATCCGCAGGCATAGAGTAGTGGGCATTCATCACCGCTGAAGCGGTAACCGCGCGAGCTTCCGAACGCTGATCGCACTTGGGTAAACCACCACGAACGTGGCGTAGCCTTGAAGGTTCAAGCTACCTGGGCTGGGCTGTCAACGACAGCGAACCACGCCCTTTGTATAAGCCTGTCACAGGGGAGCGTCAAGACGCTGCAACCCGATTTTTTAAGGCCGGAATACAGTGGCAGTTATTGGAATGAAAAAATGAAGAGTGGGCCTGACGGATAGCCAGGCGAGGAAGAGAAAAGCCACCTTTGGCGTTCTTACGCAGTCGACAAGCTCCTCGCAAAACTTGGTTTAATTGCGCCATGATTCGCCAACCGACCCTTGTCGTGGCCTGGGTCGGAAGCTACTGGCACGCATCCGCGCACAAAGGGTGCCCGGTGTTTCCCCGGCGGGCTCCGGGACTGAATACGATCGCCGAAGCGGATGACCGCTGTTGCCCTAGAGGCAACAGTGGTCATCCGCCACCACGATCAGGTCGAGCACAAAACGGGAGCGAAATCCCACAGAAGAGAAGGCTCCGAACTCAATGAGTTCGACCGAGCTGCCCGGAGCGAATCGGTCTTGGGTCGCCGTTGGCGATGATCCTGAGGCACTACAGCAGAGAGGGCGGGATGACGTCAAGCCAGTGGGCGATCCCTCATGGGACACTACATTGAGCGCGATGAAAGAGGTTACTTACTGCCGAGATGAGCAGCCAATTGTTCGACGGTAGCCAGGATAAAGGCACGGTCGCTTTCTTTCAGACCGTTCAGCAGACCCGCGATCATCTGGCCCTGGTCATTGGGACGATTACTCGACTCCGTCAGCAGTTCATCCATCCGGCAGTCGAAAATATCCGCTAACTGCATCAGCTTGACCACGGAAAGCTCCACCACACCCCGCTCTAGGCGCGATATGGCTTCACTGCCGATCCCCATGCGTTCAGCCACCTCTTCCTGGGTCAGATTACGCTCGGTCCGGTGCTTCGCGATCATGCGCCCGATTTGGGCTTGGGTTGGATGTTTATGTGCCAAGTGATGAGTTCTCCAGTTCAACCCGAATGGTTGAGCAAAGACTCGTTGACATGAACATCCTTAAAGGTTGAGTATCGACTTATAAGGTTGTTATATTGGCTGAAATTGCTGTGTATTGCGACGTGGCTTCTATTCCTCCAGGAATCAGAGTCCGAGGTGGTCAGTGAGAATGAACGGTCTTGTAGGGCCAAGCTGAGGAACGGTTGAGCATGGAAGAGAAGAGCGAGAACGTCATGGATCTGATTTGGGATCGAACACTGGAGCTGTTCATCATGATCCATGATTGCCCGGATAACCCTGAGCACTTCGACAATCTTGTCCATTGGCTCAACGAAGATCCTGCTCACCTGAAAGCGTTTAACGAACTGGGGCAGATATGGATTGCGACAGGCATCGCCTTGGCCCGTGAAATCGGACAACCGTTAAGCGACTTGGAGAGGGATCAGCCGCCGCTGATGATGCACTGATCAGTAATACTCCTGTCGATCTCCAATGGCTCGTCATGGGCGACGCGTATTTTTTCTGATCGGAATTGCACCCTTACAGCCGGGGTACTGGGAGCATGACCAGAACAGCCCTGATTTCCCCTTTCTCCTGAGCATTGAGGCGTTGCAAATGGGGCAGGTCGGGCCGGCTTCGACAGGTACCGCCAAGGTGAGTGCTCCGCAGTGTGCGACCAACTGCGCAATCCAGTTCGCCTGCTTGTCGATGAATGCATCTAGGGACAGGCGTCCCGCTTCGATCTCGTCCAGGGCCTGTTCCCAGATCGCGGTCATGCCGGGGTCTGCGATTGCAGCGGGTACCGCCTCGATCAGGGTATGGGCCGCTGCTGAGGCCATCAAGGCACGTTTTTTCTTCAGCAAATAACCGCGATCAATCAGCCCCTTGATGATGCCGGCTCGCGTGGCTTCGGTACCGATACCGGTGGTGTCCCGAAGTTTCTGTTTCAGGCGTGGGTCGTTGACCAGCTTGGCCACATTTTTCATGGCCTTGATCAGATCGCCCTCGGTGAGAGGTTTGGGAGCGGCGGTGCGCAGGGCCTTGAGTTCGACGTCGTCCACTGCGCACTGAGTACCCTGTTGCAAGACGGGTAAAACTTGGGACTTGTGATTGGGCTCATCCTCCTCGGTGTTCTCGCAGAGCAAGCCTTTCCAGCCCTGGACCAGGATCTGTTTGCCAACAGCAGTCAATCGTTCTTCGCCACACTGCAGTACGACCTGGGTTCGATCAAACTCATGATGCGGAAGAAATTGCGCGAGGTAGTGGCTACGGATCAGTTCGTAGACTTGGCGTTCTTGTTCGGACATCCGCGCAATGTTCGCCGGTTCGATGGTGGGGATGATGCCGTGGTGCGCGGTGACCTTGGCATCGTTCCACACGCGGGAATGCAGTGATCGATCGAGTCTTCCGAATGAGGGCTGCAGCGCGGGATCCGTTTTGAGCAGGGCTTCGAATACCGCGGGTACCTCGTTGAACATACTCTCTGGCAAATAGCGGCAATCGCTGCGCGGGTAGGTGGTGGCTTTGTGAGTTTCGTACAGAGCCTGGGCGATGTTCAGGACTTCCTGGACGCCGAGACCCAACTTGCGCGAGCAGACTTCTTGCAGTGTGCTCAGGTCGAAGGGCAGCGGTGGCGCTTCGCGGGAGTGCTCAGTCTGCAGCGAGAGTACTGTGGTGGTCATACCGCTAGAGATCGCTTGGACCGCGTGACGGGCAAGCGTCTGCTGCAGGCAACGACCGGCCTCATCTCGTCCTGAGCTGGGTGGTTGCCACGACGCGATGAATGGTTGCCCCATTGAGGACAGGTGCACATTTACGTCCCAGTAGGGCACTGAGACGAAGCTGGCAATCGCGCGATCCCGATCGACCACCAAGCGCAAAGTGGGTGTTTGGACGCGTCCGACCGACAGTACGCCATCGTATCCCGCCCGCCGTCCGAGGAGAGTAAACAAGCGACTGAGGTTCATGCCGATCAGCCAGTCGGCGCGGCTGCGGGCGAGGGCTGAATGATAGAGCGGGAAGGTCTCCTGACTAGACTTCAGCGAGGACAGTGCTTTGCGAATCGAGGCCTCGTTGAGTGCGGACAACCAGAGGCGCTCAACGGGACCTCGATACTTGCAGAGCTCCAATAACTCCCGGGCAATCATCTCACCTTCGCGATCGGCGTCGGTCGCGATGACGACGCTGGTGGCTTCACTGAGCAGGCGTTTGATGACTTTGAACTGTGTCGCAGATTTAGGTTTGACCTCGACTTGCCACTGCTTGGGAATGATCGGTAGATGATCCAATGACCAGTTCTTGTACTGAATGCCATAAGCTTCGGGTGGGGCCGTCTCCAGCAGATGGCCAATGCACCAGGTGACGGTTGAGTCGATACCGATCAGACAGCCATCACCGCGCCGGGTGGCTCCGAGTACTTTGGCAATGTCCCGACCTTGGGAAGGTTTCTCGCAGAGAAAGAGACGCATAGAACTGCTCCGGATTGAGTTCAAAGCAGCGTTGTTGGAAGCAGCCGTTGTGAGATATGAGAAACCTGACTTGCAGGTACCTCATGTTAGTCGGTGAAGGCAGCCTTGAAGATCCGAGGCTACTATCTCGTTCTAGCGTGGGCGACAGGGTGGGTGTTCACGAGCAGCGAGTAACAGTAGGCCAGCAACTTCGCGCAAAGGCGCAATTTTTATGCCTGAATTCTGTCAGACCGTAGGTGGCTATCCTCTGCGTTTTTTGAGTTTCGACGCAGGTGAACTGGCCTGCTCTGTATTTTGCCCGGCGGGTGTCGCAGATGACGCCGGTTCACTGGATCGTTCCCGCATGACTACACTGTGCACCCGATGAGGCAGGATGCCGACTCGACGGGCCTCGATCTTGAAGGTGACCCGCGCATTGTCTTCGCTGTCCTCCCACTCATCGCGCACGGTACGGCCTTCGACCAACACACGCATGCCTTTCTGGTACAACGTGCTCCAGTGTTCAGCCTCGCGGTGCCAGAGCTCAACCGGCGCCCAATAGCCGCCTCGATCTTCATAGCTGCCCTCGCGTGGTACGGGGTTGTCGAAGTACACATTCAGCCGTAGCAAACGCCGTGGCTCGTCATTGCCTGATGGGAACTCCTGGAACTCTGGCGCACTGCCGATATTGCCTTCGCCGACGAAAAAAGTACTCATCCTGATACCTCCACTGCGGTTGTGAATTGGCGCAGTAACTGTTGGGCACTGGCCATTTTGATCGCGCAGGTCGTGGCCTGGCGGTAGAGCGAATGCACCACACTCATCTGTAGGTTCAGTGCAATGCGCTCGCATTCGAAACGGTGCAAACCCTCACGCACCATCTGCGGCAGGGCTTGGTTGCCGACTTGGCGTTCCCAGACCGCAATCCCCATACGGGCGAAGTCACGGGTGCGCCAACGCAAAAAGGTGCTGCCAGCGCTGGTGTTCTGCAGCACCAATCGAATATCCAGCAGTGAGTAAGGAGGTTGTCCGGCCTGCTGCACCACAGCCTCCATCAGGTGACATAACTGCGCCTCGATTTCCCTCGCCACCTGCGCCAGGTGCTCCAACTCCCCCTTACCCTTAAAAGGTTTTAAAAGGCCTTTTAGGGAGGCGGCGTGTTCGAGCTGTCGATAGGCATCCGGTGTCAACGCTTCGAGGGGCATTGGTTGAGCCGAAGTCAGGGGATTCATGCGTCGTCCTCCGGCTCATCCACTGTCGCAGATGGCACTCTCGCTTGCTCTGCCAACGCGTCAGCGTCATCCACTGTCACAGCACCACGACGAACGATTGGCGGCGCGAACTGGGAGCGGCGATGCCCCTCAAGGATGTCCATCGGAGGCAACCCCAGTTTCTCGATGGCCGCCAGGGCACGGGCATTGTTCGCCGCCATGTCGTCGCGGGTGACGCCAGCATGCCGATAGCGTTGCGCTTGGCCGAACAGGCTGCGCAGCAGATGGGCGCCGTCGTCGATCCAGGCTTCCATGTCGACACGGCCGATCAAGGCGGTGTGATGGGCCAATAGGGTACGACGCACCAGGGTGTCGTAATCGGTCAGCAGGTAGACCGCCAGAAAACCCAGCTGGCTGCCGATGTACAACGGCAAGGTAACGGGGTGGATGTTGAGGTTGTCGCCCATGTCGATCTGTGTCGGCAGGTCCTGCCTGATCCGATCCAGCTGTTGGGTCAGTTCCAGCATCCCAGCTTTGGCCTGCATCAGTTTTTCTTCTAGTTGCACGATGGCCCAGTCGGCATAGGGGTCGTCCTGGGCCGCGGTTTGTTTGATCAGGTTGGTGACACTGATGTAGCCGGCCATGCCCATGATCGAGTGGACGCCTTCGCGTGCGGTCCGACCTTGCCAGATACGGGCAGCGTGGTGAGTGTGCAGGGTCAGGGTGATGCTGCTGCGCAATGAACCCAGGTTGAGTTGATAGTGATCGGCCACGGTGTTGTCCTCGCATAAGCTTGGACGGGAACATTGCGACAGATGAGGGTCAAGGGCAGCCAAAAAGCTGAATGCGGTCTGTTCGGTTTGGTGTGAGAGGGTTAATTTCGTAGACGTTCACGAGTGACGCCGGTGGCATCATTTCCAAGGATGGCGATGGCTGTATCGGTCGGCGCAGGTTCGGCCTTTTGCGATCTCACAGTAGAGCTCAGTAGATTTGATGCCACTGGCATCAAATCTACTGACGTCCCAGAGCGTTTGCTGCGCAGTTGCCGCAACTCATTCAGGCACGCTTGGGCGAGGACGGAAGCGGGTTCTCCCTGTTGCCGGGACGGGCGTGACGGTGCTGTTGAGGGCGGCTCTGCAACGGGTGAGGGTCCCGTCTGACCGGCCCAAGGACGAAAGTCGCCTTTCAATGCACGCTGGATCAGGCCCATCAGATAGGCCGCTGGCTTGCGGATACCTCCGGCCGCACAGCGTACGCCGGCTTCGTTGAGCACCGCCTGACGATCCGCTGGCTTGAGCTTGTTCAACGCTACGGCGACGGCCTGACGCTCGCTTGGACTCAGGTGCAGCGGATCGGGCCAGTGCAGGTTATCCACCGCTGGGGTCGCGCGCGGTACAGTACAAGTACTTTCTTTTAATACAGTACAGGCGGCGTTCGGATTCCGAACGGTGCCGGAAACACTGGCATTCAATCCCGGTTCGGAATCCGAACGAGGGTCTGCACGATTCCGAACGAGGAGATTTTCCCCCAGTTCGGAATCGTGCATCGCGCCATCGGTTGCCTGATCCAATCCTTGCTGCGTCCAGTGTTCGCCCCAGCTGTCGAGCCGGGTGGGGAGTTGACCCAGATCGATATGGGCATCCTGGCGAATTTCTTCCAGAATGTGCTGCGCGACAATACGCACCGCCTTGGTGTTATGGCTGAGGCAATGTCCGACCAGTTCCAAGTAGTCCTGATCCAGTTCCATGGCTTCGGCAGGGGTTAACGGCTCATCGTGCAGGATATACAGCGAGCCTTGAAGACGTCCGCTGAGCTGATCGCGTCCGCGACTCACCAAGCTGAGCCAGCGGGTTAGTCTGAGCATCGTCAACACGCGAGCGATGGTTTCACGGGAGGCTGACGCACCATAGGGCACGCTCGACAGGTAAGGCTGCAAATCTTCATAGCGTGGAGTGACTATGCCCTGGCCTTGCAGCATGAGTCGAAATACCTGCCAGGCATTACGTTCCAATGGCGTCAGCCGATTGTCCAACAGCAGGCGACGCGGCACGACTTCGTGTGATTGACCACTGAACAGGAAGCCAGCCTGCAAAGCCTGGTTGGAGGGTTGCTCAGTGGTCGGGCGTGCGGGCCAACGTTCACTCAGCTGCTGGGTGCATTGCTGCAGGACACGCTGCCAGCGACTGGAAGGGGCAGTGTTCATGTTCCGTTGCTGAAATGGTCGATTTGCTGCCAAACGATGGTCAAGCTGATCTGTTGCTCCTCCGCCAGCATCATCATGGCGTCGAGCTGATCCCCGGTACCGTCTTGAGCGCGCAGCTGGCACCAACGCTGCCAGAGCGCATGTTCCTGCGCTTCGCTCAAATGCTGAGGGCGGCCTTTACGGGTTTCTATCTTTAGCAGACGTCGACGCAGAGCGGTTTCCGAATGCGACAAACCGAAGCACTGATACATGATGGTGCTGCTGGCGCCGAGCTTGAGCGCTCGGTTGATCAATCGTTCGTTCTGTTCGTCGCGTTCGGCTTGTTCGATCAAGCGATGCAGCACCGGCGAGTCAATCTTGACCTCAACCCAGGGTACGGTGGCATGGGCCAGGCGCGAGAGGGTGGTGGGCGGTAAAGATTGCAACAGGTAGATGTCGTCCTCACCCAGTCCGAGTGCCTTGCAGCGTTGCAGATTACCCAGGCGCAGTTCGTGCAGCACCTGGGTCAGCATGGCTTGGTTGAGCACATTGAAGGACAGGCTCATGGCAGCTCCCTCGGTGAGTTGTCTTTAGGGGTAAGCGTTAAGTCGATCAGGCGGCGGGCCAGGCGGATCAGGCGATACAGTTTGATTAACAGACTGTCGGGCAGTCGCTCCAATCCTACGTCCACGGCGGGACGTTCTGGCAGCGGAAGTTGGTAAACCCCCAGCAACAGCTGGCCGAACAGGGCTGAGGGCAGTTGCTGGCGATCTTCCCAGTTCACCTCGTCTTGAGCGCGCAACAGGGCCAGGAGCAGCAGGTGAACGCCAGTCGCGCGCGGTGTTGAAAGGTCCAGTTGCTCCATATTTAAGGCAAAGCCCAAGCCAAGCTTCTGATCGATGATGTTCTCGGGATGTCCGGCATAGGCCGCCATTTCCCGTGCCAGTCCTGCGATGGCTAAACGCAGTTGTTCGGGGGTATCCAGTGCTGGTGCGATGCTCCAGATGTCGTCGATCGCGCAGGTTTCGACGGTCGGTGTTACTTCAGCGGCAGTGCCGCGCTCAATCTGTTCGCGAATCTGTTGGACACGTGACGGCGGGCTGACTGCTGATACGACATTCGTTTCGGGCTTTGTGAGTAGTTCCTCTCCCGCTGTTTCGGTCTGGGTTCTGGTTTCAGTTGATTTGGGACGGGACTCGGAGGCGGGAGGTCCTGCCGCGGCTTCATCAACGCGCGGCAGATGGATGTTCTCCGAGGGCGTGGTGACGACAACGCCTGACGTCGAGATGACCCGTTGGGTATCGCTCAGCTCCAGGGCCAGCATACGGTAGGACTGTCCGAGTAAGCAGCTCATGCGTTCGAGCAGTTCATCCTGGATTTGCTCAAGATCGAAGGACTCAGGGGCTGTATCGAAGTGACCCAGGGTTTCGAGCCAAAACTCGGTAAACACAACGGTGACTGTTGGATAACGGTTCCAGGTTCGTTCTGCCTGGTTACGCAGAGCGATCAGGCGTTCGATCTGGGGCTTGCCCAATCCGGCATACAGGGTTTGTGGAATGGCGGGTAGTAGGTGTTCAAGGGTGTCCAGCATTCGGCTGATGTGCGACTGCGAAATTGGATAGCCTCCAGCGGCAAGACGTCGTGCCAGCTCTCGTTGCGAGAGCACAGCTCCATCCGGTTCGAGCATGGTTTTGAGTTTGGCTACGGCCAGTGCGCGCTCAATGAAGGTGAGTTGGCCGTGCAGATCGCTTTCGGCCAGATGGCCGAGCAGCGCGGTGATTTCATTGCTCCAAGGTCTGAACAGGCAATGAATGCGAAAGAAGCGCTCGTCGCGGGTTTCCTGCCACAGCTCGCCTAGAATCGCCAAGCGAGTGTTACCACCATTGCGGATAATGAAATAGGTTTCACCCGGACGGCGGGTAATCGGAGGTGGTTGATCCAGCCCGCGTTCACGGATGGAGGCCTTGATATCGTCGTAAAGCGGATTACGGATGAAGCGCGGGTTGTGTTCGTAGGGCCGCAACTGCTCCAAGGTGACCAGCATCGGTGTGTCAATGACTGGATCGGACAGCCGCTCCAGTTCTGGACTCCGAGGGAAGTGGTCCTGGTGCAGCTTGTCGGTGATTTCCTCCTGACTGAGCTTCTTCATCGGAACCGCCTCAGTTAACGCCGGTTACGCAAATGGTCACCGACCTCGAACTTGACGATCTCGGCAGTACCCGAGCCGTCGAAGTGTCGGGACAGTTCTGCGAGGAACCAACCCATCGCCGAGCGTCCCCCTTGCAGACGGAAGACCACGGTGCAGTACTCCTCGCAAGGTGGGTGGTGTGGTCGAATGGATGGCTGAGCGATGATGGGAAACTGATCCAACATCAAAAGACTCCTTGCCAAACACTGTTGGCCTCAAGGTCGAACAAAAAAAAATGACTGGGCGAGAAATGCGGGCTTATCGATTCGTCTCATCGAACCTCCGTGTATCTGCTCACCGTAGAGATCGCTTCGCGCCATTCCGGAAACAACTCGGTGGCCAGCGCTTGCATGGTTTCCAGCGCTGATGGCGAGCGTCGTTCACGTGACTGGCGCGTCTCGATTCGGTGGACCGGCAGGCCAAGGGTGGCGGCATTGAGATAAGCCACTCGGTCTGGAACTACGGTTTCTAGAACCGAGATATTCGCAGTCTTGGCAAAGGTTTCGCGTAGGCCGCGGGTGATCATCCGTGTGTCCACCCGAATGGCATTCACCTGGTTTAGTAGCAATCGCAAGGGTGGCGGTGTAAGGCCCAGGTGGCGGAACGGTTCGAGTTCGCTCAGCAGCCTCAAAGTGCCGCGCCGCAGTTCGCGGGCGGCGAGCATTTCTGGCGTGATGGGCGAGACGGCGAATTCGGAGGCCAGGATGGCCATCTCCAGCAGCACACTACGTGCGCCTTGGGTATCGATCAAAAGCAGGTCATAACGGGGGCTGAACGTGTCGAGCAAATTGCGCAGCCGTAATCGCCCGTCAGGGGCGTGCAGCAGCAAGGTACTCAGCTGGCCTTGATCGTCATTGGAGATTATCAGGTCGAGCCCTGCAATCACTGTCCTGGAAACAATCTGCGCAGGCGCTGTTAAGTTGAGTGCAATGAGCTCGTACGCACCAGCAACAGCTTTCTGGCTCAAGGCGTAATAGCTGGAGAGGGTGGGTTGGCTATCCAGATCGAGCAGCAGGACGCGTAGGCCAGCATCCGCCAGCAGACCGCCGAGATTGGCAGCTACTGTGGTTTTGCCAACGCCACCTTTGGTGGACACCACCGATACTACACGCATGGCATCAGGCCTGCCGCGCCAAACGCTCAGTGATCCACTGTTCGATCTCCAGTGAGTCCCAGCCGACTGCGCGCAGTCCAATGCGTTTGGCTTGAGGGAATTTACCTTCCTTCATCAAGTTGTAGATGTGTGCACGCTTGAAGCCGGTTTTACGTTCTACCTCGTCACGACGCATGATGTGACGTTCGAGCGGTGGTTGGAGTAGGTCTGCAATAGGTGAGAGCTGGTTGGACATGATGGTCACTCCTGGCGCCAATTGGCGCGTAGTGGGAAGTGACCTGAATTGAATACCTGAAATGGGAGAGAGTCATTGCACTGCAAGTCAAGACGTTGCAGCGCAATGCGATGGTTCAGGTATTTTTTTTGAGGCTACGATTGGCTGCAGCAAACTTCGCGTCCAGTGTCCGTTTACTGAGACCGGGAATGTCATTGTGGCGTGCGGTAATAGCATCGACGATTGCGGATTGGCTCCTGAATACGGAGAGGGGCTTGCCCGCAGGTGACGAGTCCAAGAAGGTGTTGAGCAAGGCGCCGATGATCTGTAGGTAGGTGTGTTCGCTTCGCTCGCTGAGCTGCCCCTGAGTAGTCACCAACAATTTAAGGCTTTCCTGTTCAAGTCCCAGCTTCCGAAGGTCAGCTTCGACATCTTGGAGCTGACGTTGCAGAGTATTCCGCTCTCTCAGGAGGGTATCCCGCTCGGCCTGGAGTGCAAAGTAAACACCCAAGCTAATTTTGTCTCGAGTGTTGTCGCCTGACTCGAATAGAAAGTCGGGCTTCTGGTCGGGGTAGTAGATCTGCATCCAATGACGCAGGTCTGAATGTCGAACCGTCAACAGAGTGAGCTCCACGGGGGTACCTCGGGGCACCGAAATACCTAAACAGCCATATGGCAATTCTCCATTGCGGACGGCGTCATAAATTACCTCGGTATTGGTTTTTAGGCATGGCCACTGGGGAAATAGGAGCCTGAGTTCCTCTGGATAGGACCAAGCAGCCTGCACGATTTGTGTTTCAAATCGAATGAGATTGCACCAACGCAATGCTGCGTCGATGGGGCGATAGAAAATTTTAGCCAGCGGATTAAAGTTGGTCGAAGACATGTGCGAACGGACCTCCATTTCTGATGGATAGGCCTCTCGCGAAACATCTCTACATCACCTACCTGCCGGGAAGCTGTTGGCAGTGGCTGTTTTATTCGGATCTTTTGCTCGATGAGGTCATTCCATCTATCCGGTTCCTAACGTGGTGCCTTTTTTGTTTAGGGCCTCGTCCCAAGTCAGTGGGGCGAGATCTTATCTCAGGTTGGTTTATCAGCGGTAATGGATCCAATGTGGAGACTATCACTTTTGTAATGCGTTCACGCTACCAACGCGATTTAGCGAGGATGACGTAGCGAGCTCTTATTTGGCTCGAGATCAATCAAGTAACACGGTCATGGTGGTTAATAATTGGTGGTGTGGTCGAAATAGATCCCAGAATCGCGCGCGCTTCGAGATGGAATAGAGGAAATAAGGAATATTTCTATGTCATTCTAAAAATGTATAAAAAATTAAGGGCCGGATAGAGCTGTGATGATAAATGGTCTCGTAAGCGCCTAGTGGGCATACCAAACCATAAGCGATCGGCTACCAAAAATGCCGATCACCCCGAGTTACTTTGATCAGAGGGCGGCAATCGGCTGTTGGTAGACTTTTGGCTAAGTGCATATCATGCGTAGGCCGAAGGCGACATTGCCGAACACGGTTTTATAGTAACTGCGCGAAATATTTGGCACTGATATGAGCGTTTCTGAATGGCGAATTTTGCAGTGGGCTTCGGCGTTTGCAATGTCTCAGCCCCTTTACTGTGCGGAGATCGACGTCAGGTACAAGGGGAGAGAGTGTCTTGTCCGGTCGCGTCTTGCGGCCAGCGGGTCCGGCGCCTAATGTTAAGTAGTAGGTACCAGGCAAGGGAGGAGGTCGTATGCGCTGTGCAAACTGCGGATTCGAGAATCCTTCCGGGGCCAGCCTCTGTGAAGTGTGTGGCGCCAGGCCGTCTCGTAGCTGTCCGCGCTGTGGCCACGAGGCGGGCCTGTCCGCCAAATTCTGCAGTGAATGTGGCGCGTCGCTGACCGATGCGCCTGCTGTGTCATCACCACGCTCGCGGCCTGTTTCAGGGCCTTCTTCAGAGCCCATTCATTACACACCTCACCATCTTGCCGAGCGCATCCGCGCTGAACAGGCGGCCATGGAAGCCCGGGGCGAGACCGCCGGCGAACGCAAGACCGTTACGGCACTGTTTGCCGATATGGCTGGCTCAATGGCGCTGATCCACAACCTCGATCCGGAAGAGGCCCAAAACCTGATCCAACCCGTCATCGCGCTGATGATGGAAGCCGTCCACTACTACGAAGGCTACGTGGCCAAGTCGCTGGGCGATGGCATCCTCGCGCTGTTCGGCGCCCCTATCGCCCACGAGGATCATCCGCAGCGGGCGCTGTATGCAGCGTTGCGCATGCAACAGGCGATACATCGACATAGCGACCGCATTCGTCTGGAGAGGGGCATTCCTCTGCAAATCCGTGTTGGCGTCCACACCGGAGAGGTCGTTGTGCGTTCGATCCGCACGGACAATTTGCACACCGATTACGATCCGGTCGGGCACACGATTCATATTGCGTCCCGAATGGAGGGAATCGCTACGCCATCGTCAATCCTGGTGAGCGAGTCCACCCACAAGCTGGCGGAGGGCTATTTCGAGTTCAGAACGCTGGGGGCCACCCAGGTCAAAGGCATCCCCGAGCCGCTCGTCGTGTACGAAGTGCAGGGTGTCGGCGCGCTGCGCACGCGTCTGCAACTGGCGGCACATCGCGGACTGGCCAGATTCATCGGCCGCCAGGTAGAGCTGGGCCACCTGCATCAGGCGCTCGATCAGGCCAAGGCGGGCCACGGACAGGTCGTCGCGGTGGTAGGCGAAGCCGGGGTCGGGAAGTCACGGCTGTTCCATGAGTTCAAGGAACGCTCGTGGCGCGGCTGTCTGGTGCTGGAGACGTTCTCGGTGTCGCACGGCAAGGCTTTTGCCTATTTTCCGCTCATCGAGCTTCTGAAAAGCTATTTTCAGATCACTGCCCTGGACGACGAGCGACGGTGCCGGGAAAAGGTTATGGGCAAGGTCCTGACGCTTGAGCGCAGTTTCGAGAATCTCGTGCCCTACCTGCTCTATCTGCTGGGTATTGGCGAACACAGTTCGGCGCTTGCAGAAATGGATCCTCAGATCCGGCGCGATCGAATCTTCGACGCGATTACGCAACTTCTGGCGCGCGAGAGCCGCGATCAACCGATCGAACTGCTGTTCGAGGACCTGCAATGGCTGGACCGCGAGACCGAAGCATTCCTCGCGTACCTCATCGACCGCGTGGCAAGTGTCCCGATCCTGCTCCTCGTGAACTACCGGCCCGAGTACCAGCCTGCGTGGACGCGCGCGGGTCAATGCAGCCAGCTGCGGCTCGAACCGCTGGGCCCGGCCGAAGCCCAGGGACTGCTCGCGGCCCTGCTTGGGGACGATCCCACTCTTGTCCCCCTCAAACAGCTCATCCTGGAGAAGACGGAGGGCAACCCATTTTTCATGGAGGAAGTGGTCCAAACGCTGGTCGAGGAGAAATCGCTGCTCGGCGAACCCGGTCGTTACCGGATCGAGCAGACTCCAGCCGCGCTGCATATTCCCACCACTGTGCAGGGTGTGCTCGCCGCCCGTATCGACCGGCTCCCCGTTGCGCAGAAGGAATTGCTGCAGACGCTCTCCGTCATCGGCAAGGAGTTTGCGTTCAGTCTGATCCAGCGCATCTATGATGGACGGGGCGCTCGGATGGACGACGATTTGCGTGATCTGCTGGCCCGACTGGAGGCTGCGGAATTTATTTACCAGCGACCCGCATATCCGGAGGTGGAGTATTCGTTCAAGCATGCGCTGACCCAGGAAGTCGCGGGCTACTCGCTACTCACGGAGCGGCGTAGTGCACTGCACGAACGCACGGCGCAGGCCATCGAGGCACTGTTCCCCACCCGCATCGCGGATTACTGCAGCGAACTGGCGCACCACTACAGGCTGAGTGGCAATGTCCCGAAGGCCGTAGAATATCTGTACCGTACCGGGCAACAGGCCCTGCAGCACTCCGCCCATCTCGATGCGATGCACCACCTCAGCGCGGCGCTGGAATTGCTCGAGCATTTGCCGGACACGCCCGCGCGTGATCATCAGGAACTGACGTTGCTACTCGCCCTGGGGCTGGCCTTGATGGCCGTGCGAGGCTATGGTGCGCCCGAGGTGGCTGCCACCTACACCCGCGCACTGGCGTTATGTGCACAAGTAGGCGACGACTCAGTGCTTTTCCCTGCGCTGCTGGGGCTGGGGACTTACTACGAGTTGCGTGCGCAATACTCAACTGCATGCGAACTGGGTGAACGATTGCTCAGTATTGCGCAAACTGCGCAAGATCCGGACTTGCTCGTGGAAGCCCATGGCGCACTCGGTTCGGCATTGCTTTTTCAGGGTGATCTGCGCAATGCCCATGAATACCTGGAGCGGGCGCGTATCCTCTACAACCCGGACCGTCATCGCACACATGCCATTACGTACGGCATGGATCCGGGCTATGCCCTGACATTTTCGGCCTGGTGCCTTTGGTACTCGGGTTTCCCCGATCAGGCAAGCATACGCAGCCGGGAGGCCCTTGCTCTGGCCATGAAGATTTCCCACCCGTTCAGCTTGGCCTGCACCCTGTCTACTACGTCGGTACTAGGACAGTTTCGGCACGACGTACGACTCGCCGAAGAGTGCGCTGATGCCGCCATCAAGCTTTCACTCGAACGAGGGTTTCCGTTTTTTTTGGCGTGGGGGACTATTCTCCAAGGTTGGGCTTGCGCCGAGCAGGGAAATGTTGACGAGGGAGTCACTCAGATAACCAAGGGTATCGCCACTTACCAGGCAGCCGGAGCAGAGCTTGGATGTTCTTATTTTCTGGCCCTGCTTGCCGAAGCTCACGGGCGTGTAGGGCAACCGCAGGCAGGACTGGATGCCGTGACCGACGCCCTGGCGATGGTGAACAGAACAGGCGAGCACTTTTACGAAGCAGAACTGTACCGGCTCAAGGGAACGCTTATTCTCCAATGTTCGGGCGAAGCCAGACTGGATTCTTCCGTGCAGCAGCAAGCGCAAGCATGCTTTCACAAGGCAATCTCGGTCGCTCGACAACAAGGGGCAAAGTCACTCGAGCTACGAGCCACAGTGAGCCTTGCTCAGCTATGGGAAACACAAGGCAAGGAGGCGGCCAGGCAGATGCTGGCCGACATCTATAGTTTCTTCACCGAAGGCTTCGACAGCGTTGATTTGTTACAAGCCAAGGCGCTGCTCGATGCATGGGCACCAAGCGGGGGGTGAACGATCGATGACGCAGGGCGCTGAATCAAGCATCGGCGTGTCGTCGGTAAGTGTGTAACGGAGCGAAGCACCGCGCCAAGCGCTCGATGCCGCTCAGCACCGGCGAGGAGCCCAAGAATGACCACGAAGAACGGAGCGCATCGGGGCAATGATGAGCGCAAGCCGGTCGCGCTGGCTTTGCAGGGCGGCGGCATGCACGGCGCGTTCACCTGGGGTGTGCTCGATCGGTTGCTCGAGGACGGCAGGCTTGCCATTGAGGGGGTGAGCGCAACCAGTGCCGGTGCGATGAATGCCGTTGCGCTGGCCTACGGTATGCTGCAGGGTGACGAGGCTGGCGCACGCCAGGCGCTGCATAATTTCTGGTCCGCCGTGGCGCAGTCCGCCGAGCGTCATAATCCGTTACGCTGGACGCCATGGCTGAAAGGGACGCACAGCTTCGGGCTGGACCATTCGCCCATGTATGCGTTCGCGGACATGGCGCTTCGTATCTTCTCGCCTTACCAGTTCAATCGCCAAAACTTAAATCCATTGCGGGAGGTGCTGGAGGGGCAGATCGATTTCGCTGCTTTGCGAAGGCAATGCCCGTTCCACCTCTATCTGTGCGCAACCAATGTCGAGACGGGGAAGATACGCATCTTCTCGGACGAGGACGTCTGCGTCGAAGCGGTGCTTGCTTCGGCCTGTGTGCCAACATTGTTCAGGGCGATCACGATCGACGGCCAGCACTACTGGGATGGTGGCTATATGGGAAACCCGGCCATTTTCCCGTTGATCTACCACTGCAATACGCGCGATGTGGTGATTGTCCACATCAACCCACTCGTCCGCCCGGGCGTGCCTATTACAGCTGCCAGCATCCTTAATCGCATCAATGAAATCAGCTTCAACTCTTCGCTGATGCGTGAGATGCGCACCATCGCCTTTGTCACCGACCTCATCCAGCAAGGCAAAGTCGATCGCGGTGAGATGAAGGAGATGCTGATCCACTCCATTCGATCCGACGCAGCGATGTGCGCGCTCAGCGTGTCCAGCAAGTACAACGCAGGCTGGGACTTCCTTTGCGGACTGCGCGACAACGGACGACGGGAGGCCGAGGCGTGGCTCACGGAGAACTACCGCAATATTGGCGAACGGTCGAGTATCGATATCCGAAAGGAATTTCTTTGAACGCCGCCATGAGAGGGGAAGCGTCGCCGCGCTCGTCTGAATGCTATGGAGTTTAAGCTCGATTTTTAAGAAAAGGATTGTCGGCAAGTATGGTTTCGAACAACAGCGTTGGTTTTTCTAGCAAGTAACATTTGAGTCTAGCTTTCTTCCGAGGTCCTTTGACCTGACAGGTCCAGATGTTAATGCCGTCGCCATGTTTCCTGTGAAGCTTCAGCTTTTCGAACTGCTTCTGCACCCAACGCCATTCTTCAATCTCTCCTAGCGTGGTCGTCGATCGTGCGCGCCCCAGCCATATTCGATTTTCCGACGGTGGCCGAGTCGGTTGGCTGCGGCTGTGCCCTCCAACTACCCGTTTACGGCACTCGCGCCCGTGCCGGAAAGGCTGTGTATCAATATGGTCGCAATTTTCCTCTATCGCGACGAAGTTGCCATGGGTAGGCTCCGGTTGTGATATGCATGTATGTCTTTTTCAGTTTCCGGCCGAAGAATGTCCTGAAGTGATCGCGCACCACGTTCATATCCAGCGTGCCCCCCCAGTGCAGTAGCAGGATGGCTGTGCGGGTGCACCTAACTCTGGCCGCCGAGGGGTTCTGATCCTCGGCAGCGAAGCACGGGTGCATGTTCCTCGGATACACTCACTCAGGCTAGAGTAGGCAAGTTCAGGTTGCCGTTGGCAGCCATGATAATCTTGTCCTGGCGCACTGCTACGACATCCACTCCGTGCTTGTCGAGCCAAGCAATGAGATGACCATCAATATCTATCAGGTCAGTGTCGGATTGAACATGCTGATCAACGGAGCGCAGGGTGACAAAGCGGGCTTCCAGCGATTCCCATGCTGCTTTTTGCTCTGCGCTGAGCCGGCTGATCGGATCGACATTGGCGCCCAGCAGCGTGATGCCGCTGCCAAGCGCCTCGTCGAACAAGCCATATTGGCCTCTGCAGTTCGCCACTCGAGGTTGCGGTAGCAGCTTGCCAACCACTTCTTTACAGCCGTTGCCTTTCTGAAGCCAACCGCGCTGGTAGTGGGGCGGACGCAATACCGCCGGTAGATCGCTGGACGCGCGCTCGGCTTCTATCATCGCGTTGATCTGCTCATCGCCGAGTTCGCGCTTGATGATCATGCCCAGGCTGACTGAGATCTGCGTATAGCGCTCCACGTCGGGAGCTCGTTCAACCTCGTAGGTGTCTAGAATCGACTGGGGAACGCGTCCGGCGAGCACGTCTGCCAGCTTGAGGCTGATGTTCTGTGTATCGCGGATACTGGACTGCATGCCGGAGCCGGCCCATGGCGGCATCAGATGCGCGGCGTCACCACAGAGGAAGATGCGACCCTCACGCCAACGCTCGGCATGGCGTACGTGATGATTGTAGAAGGCATGCTTGTGGATTTTTACCTCATCTTCGGTTACGCCCAGTGAGTTGAGAAGTTTCCACAACTGCTCGTGCGTCTGGAAGTCGGCATCGGACTCACCCGGGTTGAGCGGAAACTCCCAGCGGTGGTTGCCCATCGACAGCGCAATATCAACAACAGGGCGCTTCTTGTCTGACCAGAACGTGAGTTTGTGTCGGTTAGGCCACCAGCGCTTCACGCGGCAGTCGATCACCACCCAGCGTACTGGCAAGGTGTCGCCGATCAATTTGATGCCAAGTTTCTCGCGGGTCAAGCTGGAACCACCGTCACAACCCAGCATGTAACGTACTCGGATAGTATCGATTGTACCGGTTTCGAGATTCTTGGCCTGGATTGTCACACCATCCGGATCTTGGTCTAGGCCGGTCATCTCATGGCCGAACTTCACCCTTACGCTGTTGTAGCGCTTGGCGCCCTCGCGTAGCACGCGCTCCATCTCCGGCTGGTAGATGGCATAGGACGTGGCGTGGCCGAACTCGCCCGGCGGAAATGACAGTGAGGTCAACTCTCGACCTTCGTAATCTACCCAGCGCAGCGAGTGGGTGACGTCCATGATGTCCTTCATTTTTTCGGCCAAGCCCAAGTTCTGGAAGATGCGCATGGTCCAGTCATTCACTGTCACGGCACGGGCGCGAGAGTAGATGTCCTGGAATCGCTCGATGGCGATGGTTTTTACCCCAAGCCTACCCAGAACATTGGCCGCGACCACGCCGCCAGGGCCATATCCGATGATGGCTACGTCGGCGTCGAACTCCGTACGGTTGCTCATGGCGTAAGAAACCCCTGGACTGTGCGATTGAATTCATCGGCATGCTCCCACTGCACCCAGTGACCGCACTGAGGCATCACCAGAAATCGGGCGCGAGGGATCTGCTTCATCAACACGAATCCGGTATCCAGCGGCAGTACGCGGTCTTCGCGGCCCCAGATAATCAGGGTTTCATGCGGAAGTTTGGCAAGCCGCGCATCGCGCCATAGTTCTTCCGGCATGCCCGCGGGTCCCGGACGCATGGGCGGTTGCGCCACTATGCGCGGGTCCAGTGCCGCTTCGAGACGTTGTTGGATCAGTTCCTCGGTGATCTGCGAGGGGTCGAACACGAATTGATTGATGAAACCTCTGAGTCGTTCGAGTGAAGGGCCGGGACCGTCGTAGAAGTTTGCCAGCGTCTTGATGCCTTCGGTTGGGAATACTGAGCTAACCGGGAAGCCACCACCGGGCCCCATCAGAATCAGGCGGTCAACGCGTTGAGGCATCTCCAAGGCAATCTTCAGGGCGATCATCCCCCCCATCGAATTGCCGACGAAGTGCGCCTTTTCGATGCTGAGCTTGTCCAGTAGGCCGACGATGATGTCGCCCCACCAGCCGGGGATAGGCGACGATGCTGGCTTCATATCCGACTTGCCGAAGCCCGGCAGGTCGGGGCAGATGACGCGGAACGTCTTGGCCAGAGGCGCGATGTTGCGCACGAAGTTGGACCAGCCATTGGCGCCGGGGCCGGACCCGTGCAGCAGCACTAGCGCCGGGCCAACCCCTTCGTCGTGGTAGTGCACCTTGATGCCATTGACTTCGATGATTCTTCCGTTAGCCATGGATTCGGTCCTCGGGTTTGATCTTCAATTCGTGCCCCCAGATGCTCATCGAGTCGTGACGCTCGACAGTCCAGGTGTTGTCGTCGATTTCGCGCGCGCCCCAGCCGTATTCGATCTCCCATTGCGACGGCGTAAGCATGTAGAACGAGGTCATGTGGTCGTTGGTGTGGCGACCCAAATCCCAGGCCACCGGTACGCTAGTCTTCTTGGCACGGTCCAGCGCCAATCCGACGTCGTCCAAACGCTGGGCTTGCAGCATGAGGTGGATGATCCGCTTCGGGCTTGGAACGGTGGCAAACGCAAGCGAGTGGTGACGCGGATTGCAATGCATGAATGTCACCTTGGATTTTAGGCCTGGCATCGGCTCGAACTCGATGTAGTCACTGAGCCTGAAACCGAGCTTGCTCCAGAACGCCTGGTACTCGACGTCGTCTTTCACCGCGACGACGATGTGGCCGAGGCCCTGCTCGCCGGTTATAAAGCCTTGCACACCGACAGGTGAGACGAACGGTTTTTGAAAGATGGAGGTCGCGCCGTAGAAAACTTCGATAGGCACGTTGGAGGGATCGGTGAAGCGTGCCAGTTCCACTACGCCCCGCGCCCTGGCCAGTTCGAGGTCGACGGTGTACTTGACGCCCTCGGCGTCCAATTTGGCCAGTACGTCGGCGAAACCGGCAGCATTAAGGGTTTCGAAGCCGATGGCTTTGAGATCGTTCAGCGGCCCTTGTTCGACACGGATGCGCCAGGCTCTGTCGTCGACACGCAGCTCCAGTGCATCACCGACCTGGTTGCTTTCTGCGCCCAGGATGTCTCGTGCGTAGTTGGTCCATGCGTTCAGGTCGTTGGCTTCGACGACCACATAACCTAATGATGAAACGGACATATTGTTCTCCATTCTTGAATGTTGGTGGACACATGGCAGGGGAGGAATGGTTACAAAGGACTGCCAATCCTGACAACGAACACCGCACCCTCCGAACGGTTACGGACGTCGAACTCCGGTGAATACTTGGCGGTGACAAACCAGCCCTTGCCGCTGTCGTACTTCAACGAGGGTCCGATGGCGAAAGCGCGACCCTTGCTGTCGGACAGCGATTGTCCGTGCTGCTCGTCATTGGTGGTCTGCTGGTAAATATGGCCTCCCAGGCCGAGGGTCCAGCCATTGTTCAGGCCCCAGCCTGTGGAGTAATCGATGATGAGTTCTTGACCCGATCGGTAGTTCGTGTCGGTATTCTTGAAATTGAACCCGTACGAGACCTTAGTCGAGAAGTTGAAACCGGCCCGATCGACGTAGTCGAACGTGTACGTGGACGCCACACCCCAGTAATTTCGACTCGTGTTTGAAAGGTCGTCGACGTGGTAGCTACCTGTCGGTGCGAACACATCCAGCCCCATAGCCCCGAACGATTTATCGCTGTAGCGGTAGCCGACACCCACACCGACGAGGAGGTCGCCCTGCGCGAGCTTGCTATCTCTCAGGCGCACGCCCGGTGCAGCATCAAACGCGACGCGCGTATCGACAAAAGACGGAACCACTTGCGCCAAAAGCGTGCCACCAAGCACTTGCTTATCGGCGATCAGCAGCAGTCGTGGCGCGATCACGTCAACGTTGAGCTTGATGTTGTTCGGCACTTTGTTGCCGGCATCGTCTCGTAGCTTGTCCGCCGAGTACGAATAGTAGTAGAGCGAACCGTACCACCCCGGCGGCGGTATTCCGGCGGCCGAGAAATTCTCGATGCCCAGCGGGTACAACGACCCGCCTCCCTCGCTGGCATGTACTGTTGTGCCGATAAGGCAAACCGCTAACGACAGTGGCATTGTCATCGTCGTAATGTTCAAAACAGGGCCGTTCTTCTTGTTCTTATTCATCGTTGCACCCATCAAAACATGATTTATGAATCAGTTCGTTCCGTTGCTGAGCGGGACAGCGTATTGCTCTCTGTGGACTTGCCCTTGAGCAAGTCCAGCGCGACGTCGACGATCATGTCCTCCTGACCGCCCACCATGCGGCGGTTGCCCAGTTCGACCAAGATGTCGACGGTCTTCAGTCCGTATTTCCTCGCCGCCGCCTCGCTGTGTCGCAGGAAGCTCGAGTACACGCCGGCATAGCCGAGCGCGAGCGTCTCGCGGTCGACCCGCACCGGCCGGTCCTGTAACGGACGAACGATGTCGTCGGCAGCGTCCATCAACCGGTACAGATCAGTGCCGTGGTTCCAGCCCAAGCGCTCGGCCGCAGCGATGAACACCTCCAGCGGCGCATTGCCGGCTCCGGCCCCCATTCCCGCTAGGCTCGCATCGATTCTGTCGCAGCCTTCCTCGACCGCGACGATGCTGTTGGCCACGCCCAAGCTGAGATTGTGGTGAGCGTGCATGCCGGTCTGCGTCTCTGACTTCAATACATCCTTGAGCGCGCGGAAGCGGTCCCGGACGTCCTGCATGCTCAGTGCGCCACCCGAGTCCACCACATACACCGTGGTCGCCCCGAAGTCCTCCATCAGCTTTGCCTGCTCCGCTAGCTTCTGGGGTGTGGTCATGTGGCTCATCATCAGAAAGCCCACCGTGTCCATGCCCAACATGCGCGCGTACTCAATGTGCTGGCGGGAAACGTCGGCCTCGGTGCAGTGGGTAGCGACGCGGACAATGCGAGCGCCGGCGTCGTAAGCAGCCTTGAGGTCGTGCACGGTGCCGATGCCAGGCAGCAGCAGGGTGGCAACCTTAGCGTGCTTGACTACGGAGGCGACCGCTTCGATCCATTCCAGGTCGCTATGGGCGCCGAAGCCGTAGTTGAAGCTGGAACCATTCAGGCCGTCACCGTGGGCGACTTCGATGGAGTCGACCTTGGCTTCATCGAGAGCCTTGGCGATCTGTTTTGCCTGGTTGATTGAATACTGGTGGCGGATGGCGTGGCAGCCATCGCGCAGTGTCACGTCGGAGATGTACAGCTTTTGAGTCTTGGGATCGGTAATCATCGTAACTTTCCTCAGGCGGCCTAGCGGTTGGCAAGCAGGCGTCCGGCCATTTTTTCGGCGATGCACAGAGCGGCGCTGGTCATGATGTCGAGGTTGCCGGCATAGGCCGGAAGATAGTGCGCGGCACCCTCGACCTCGAGGAATACCGAGGTCTTAAGGCCGGTGATCGCATCGGACACACCGGGGATACGCACTGGCGTATGAATGCGCTCGAACTGCACGCGCTGCTTTAACCGGTAGCCGGGGACGTAGTCCTGCACCCCCCTGACCATGTCCTCGATAGAGCGGGCGATCTGGTCCTCGTCGGCAAAGTCGGACAAGGTGTAGACCGTGTCGCGCATGATCAGCGGTGGCTCGGTCGGGTTCAGGACGATGATCGCCTTGCCCTTGGTGGCGCAGCCGATCACCTCGATCGCCTTCGACGTGGTCTCGGTGAACTCATCGATGTTGGCGCGAGTACCCGGACCGGCAGACTTTGACGAGATCGAAGCAATGATCTCGCCGTAATGGACCTTGGCTACGCGCGAGACTGCCGCGACTATCGGGATGGTGGCTTGTCCGCCGCAGGTGACCATGTTGACGTTCGGTGCGTCGAGGTGCTCGTCGCCATTGGCGACCGGAATGCAGTACGGGCCAATTGCTGCCGGGGTCAGGTCGATCACGCGGATGCCCGGCTTGATGGCGCGCAGGAATGCGTCGTTCTTCACGTGGGAGCCGGCGCTGGTCGCATCGAATACCACGTCGACATCCTTGAATGCGTCAAGGCGGGTCAAGCCTTCGACGCCCTCGTGGGTGGTCGCCACGCCTAGGCGCGCGGCACGGGCCAAGCCGTCGGAGTTGGGGTCAATGCCGACCATGACCCCCATCTCGATACGCTGGCTATGGCGAAGTATCTTGATCATTAGGTCGGTGCCGATGTTTCCCGAACCGATGATTGCAGCCTTTATCTTTGCGGTCATGGGAATGTCCTGTTGTTCATTGGTTGTCGAAGGTGGCGGCTACGGTGCCAAGACCATCGATGCGGGCGGTGTAGGTTTTGCCGGCTTCCACGGCGATCATCGGACCAAGCGCCCCGGAAAGGACGAGATGGCCGGCCCTCAATGGTGCGCCGTGGCGTGCCAGAGTCCGCGCCAGCCACACCACTGCGTTGAGCGGATGGCCAAGGCAAGCAGCACCGGAACCGATGGAGATGTTGTGTTCATCTTCGCGGGCCAGGGTCATCCGGCAGTTGCGCAGATCAAGCTGGTCGAGCTTCTTCGGCGAGCCGCCGAGAACGAAGGCCGAGGACGAGGCGTTGTCGGCAACGGTATCGACCAGACGGATGTTCCATTGGGCGATGCGGCTGCCGACGATCTCCAGGGCTGGCAAGGCGTAATCGATCGCGTTGACGACGTCGATCAGGGTCGGGTTGGGCATGTCGAGGTCGCGGCCAAGCACGAAGGCGACTTCGGCCTCGATCTTCGGTTGATGCAGGCCCGCCATCGGGATCGGCAGGCCTTCTGCAAAAGCCATGTCGTCAAACAGAACGCCGTAGTCAGGAGAATCCACGCCAAGCTGCTGCTGCACAGCGAGTGAGGTCAGACCGATTTTGGCCCCGATCAGACGTGCCCCGGACTGCAGTTTGAGCTCGGTGTTGAGGTTCTGGATCGCATAGGCGTCGTTCGCGCCCAAGCCTTTGAAGGTTTCGCGCAACGGGGCAATGAACTTGCCCGTGGCTGCCGCGCTACGCAGCAGTTCGGCAGCCTTGGCGATGCTGTTTTGATTCAGGGACATGTGCGTGTGCTCACTGGGTTATGGCGGGCAAGGCATGTTTCGGTTCGGCGATGCCGTGCTGGGTGGCTACCAACAATGGCTGCCAATCCATCGACCCAAGAAGATGACCCAGGACTTTGCCCAGTTGCTGGGCTCCTGTCTCGTCCGCAGCACGCCAGGCAACGTGATGGTCTGGGCGAACGAGTACCGCACCGCTATCTCCCACCTCGCGTATACGGCGCCAGTTGCCGTAGATGTCGCGAACACCATAAGAGCCGCCGACCTGCACGACTTCGACAGCCGATGCCAGCACGTGCGGCAACTTTGCGACGGCGTCTCGCCATGCCGACGATTCGATGCCGACGATGAGGGTGAAAGCTGCGGCATTCACGATATCGAGGGTCGAGATGCGTCTGCGACCAGTTTCCAGCCAAGCGTGCGGAAGCCTTGCGCCTGGCCATGTAGTGGCTCTGTATGCATGATCGGGGTCGCCATCCGGAAGTGGCTCGCAGGTGCCATCGGCGAAGATCGCTCCGGCGCGGTACCGATAGCCAATCTCGGCACCAAGAGCGTTGAAACCGGTCGTACTCAACGGAGTCAGTGCCGCATCAAGATTCTCTCTCCTTTGCGCGGCAGTGGTGGTGTCGTCGAACAACGTCTCCGCGTTACGCAACATCTCCGATACGGGGATACCAGGGTGATTGCCAATAGAGGAGGGCAGGTTAATCATCTGTGCGGTCGTCTCACCCACGCGCCGGATGACTTGGCGGCCGACGGGTACCCGCTCGGCGTCATAGCTATCCAATAGCAATGGCGCTGCCGTGCCTTCGAGCACGAGCTTAAGTTTCCATGCGAGGTTGAATGCATCTGCCACGGCCGTGTTCAACCCCAGTCCGTTCCACGGAGCGTGGCGATGGACTGCATCCCCCATGCAGAAGACTCTGCCTTGCGAATATTGAGGGGCCGAGCAACCGTTCACGGACCACGGAGACACGTGCTTGATCCGTACTGGAATCGTTTCATCCCCTATGAACTTTCGGATCAGGGCAAGGACGGCGTTGTGATCGGTATGGTCGAACGAATCGTCGACGGGCGCGCCTGCAATCCACTCATTCCAAGGGCGTACGAGGATGAGACCAACCCTGCCATCGGGAATTACCGAGTGGAAGAGAATACCTGGCCGGTGCTGGACATACCTGCTCAGGTCCGCCTCAATCCAGACGAAAAGCACCCTGCCTGCGTTTTGCACGCCCTCGTGTTTGATTCCCAACTGATCCAAGATGCGGCTGCGTCCGCCATCGGCTCCGATGAGGTAGGACGAAGAGACTGAGTATTCGTGACCAGACTCACACACCTTGATGCGGCTTACTACGCCATGCTCGTCTTGGACGTGGTCGAGGTACTCGTGACCAAATCTCACGTCGACAAGGCCGGTCTCGACTACCGCCTTCATGATGATGGGTTCGAGCAGGTGCTGCGGGTAGTTGCACATCTTGCTCGGACTGGCATCGGTGTACCTCTGCCGTTCGTGGCCAGTGCCCCATGAACTGATGCGTGCGACTTCAGTGCCCGCCATCGTGGTGACCCAGACATTGTTCTCCATGTAATCGGCGGTATCGGCGACAGCAACGACATCATCCTCGATGCCCAGTGCCCGGAAAATCTCCATCGTGCGCGGGTTGATCACATGCGCCCGTGGAGTGTGTGCGGTATATGGGTACAGGGTGAGTAGGGTGCTGCGAATACCAACCCGGGCAAGTGCAAGTGCTTCGATCATTCCGGCTGGGCCGGCACCGACGATCAAAACAGGCGTGGATTCGGTGGGATTGTTATTAGAACTCACTGAGTTTCCTCTCCGATCTTGAGAATTTTTTTTGTAGGAGATGCGGCTTGCGGCATGGGCCGAAACGACCAGTCGATGCGAGGGGTTAGTGATACTCTCCTGCATCGATGAGCCTTCTCGGCGTAGGCGGATTTTGGTCTCCGTGCGGCAACTCGTCACTGTCCACAAATTCACATCTATTGACCGAAAGTCTTCAATTCATGGCGCAATGCAACGTCGGTGGTTTCCTCCATTCAAAATGGGGCAATTCGGATATCTCGGCTTTTTCTACTGAGGTGCAACGTGCTTGTTGTAAGCAGGAGTGCAAGAATGCGGTTATGAATAACGTCGTATCTAAAGACTGCCTGCGTTTGCACTTGCGTGTTTGATATAGAGCGAGTGCATTGGCGCAAATCGCCCATCAGGAGGATCCATGCCACCTGTGTTCCAGAAAAAAGATGTTATGGAAAACCCCAACGATTACCGTCCACCTCTCCCGCTGGACGATCTTCTGCGCACCATTCGCCTGACGGGCGTCTTACAGGGGTTGATTCAGTTGGCTTCCCCGTGGGGGTGCAAACTGCCACGAGTAAACGACTGCATCAGGATTCATCTTGTGCTGGCAGGTAGCTGTGTCGTGTATCGAGAGGGGGCTTCGGATTCGATCTGGCTTGCGGCAGGCGACGCGCTTCTCGAGCCCATGTCGAGTTCGCTCGCGATAGCTGACGCCATTGAGACGCCGCTGCAGCCCATGGAGAATTTTATTCCATCACGACTGAAGAGCGCGGATTCGGCGAACGATTTCCTCGCCGGTCTTTTCAGTACGGGGATTAGCTACGGCGGAGGTGGTCACATCACCCAGCTTGTATCGATGAACTGCTATGTGGATAAAAAATTTCCGATCGTTTTGCTCAAGGACATGCCGGGCTTGGTTCTCCTGCGTGGTTTTGGAATTCAGAATCGGGAATTCCTCGCGCAAACCCTCCATCAACTCAGTGAGAACGGAAGACAGGGGTTTATCGGGCAGGCGATTGCTACCCGGCTCGCCGAAGCGGTACTGACCTCTGCCATCAGATACTATCTGGATCACGTATCCAGACACGATTCGAAGTCACATCGTGGTTGGAATGATCCGGTTCTATCGAAAGTATTTAGTGCCATTTATCAGGCTCCGGAGAGCGACTGGAATATCGCCAAGTTGGCCGATAAGGCCAGCCTGTCTCGCTCAGCATTTCTCAAGCGCTTTGCCAGCGTGACTGGTCAAACGCCAAACGAGTTCATCACTTCGCTCAGGATGATGCGAGCAACAGAGCTGCTTGAGAACGGCCATGATTCCATTGCTCAGATCGCTGCAAGCGTTGGTTACGCATCGGAAGCATCATTCTCGCGTGCGTACCATCGTTGGTCAGGCACGACGCCGGGCATTGTCAAGAGACGCAGAGACTAGGAGTGGCGGTGGAGCGGAATCGCGTCTGTCCGGCGGGCGGAAGGTCCGCCTCATCGGGGGGCATCTGGCTCGAACACCAGTTGATCCAAGGCGGCAAGGGGCTGGGCGACTTTGGCTTGGTGCTGAGGTGAAGAATTCGCTACCTGGGCGTGCCGACTATTTAGCCAAACAGGAATCTGTTGTGCATTGTGAATAGAACATCGGCTTCGCACACTACCTTTCGATGATGCTGTTCGAGTTCGAGGTGACGCTAGGCGAGCGAGAAACTGCCGTCGAAAACGGTTGTGAGCATCTCTAGCGGAGCATCCTGTCCGTAGGGGGGGGCGTTTCCCGACGACGGTATGCAGGCCAGTCTGTTACCGCGGCGGCCGGTGCGACGATACTGGCAGCGAGAAGAGTCACACCTTCCACCAAGGCGACCAGAGAGCACAGGCCTATTGGGCGGCCTAACCACGGCTGGCTGCGAAGTATTGCTTAGATTGATGTCATGACGTCCTCCCTTGGCAGGAAAGGAGAGGTGTGTGGTGCAGCGAAAGGCGATTGATTAATTGACCCACCGGTATTGTCCTTGTAATGGGTAAAAACCAGCCCCAGCCGGGGCCGGCCTGGCTATCAGTAGGGGTGTTCGTCGACGATTGTGTTGCGTAGGGTGCCGACTCGCTCGACTTCTACCTCGACCACGTCGCCTGGCTTCATCCACAACGGCGGCGTGCGCTTGGCGCCGATGCCGCCTGGGGTGCCGGTTACGAAGACATCGCCAGGGCGAAGTGGTGCCACTGTCGAGGCGTAGGCGATCTGGCGCGGGATGCTGTGCAGCATCATATCTGTGGTGGCACGCTGCACCTCCTGGCCGTTGAGTCGCGTTACCAGCGACAACGTGGCGCCTGGCTCAATCTCATCGGTTGTCACCATCCAAGGGCCGAAGCCACCGGTACGCCAAAAGTTCTTACCGGGTGCCCATTGTGCAGTGTGTAACTGCCAGTCGCGCACGGAGCCATCGTTGTAGCAGGCATAGCCTGCGATGTGATCCCAGGCGTCCTCCTCGCGGATGCGCCGGCCGCCTTTGCCGATGATGATCGCGATCTCGCCTTCGTAGTCCAGTTTGATCGATTCCGGGGGACGCGTGATCGCTTCGCCGTGACCGACTTGCGAGTCTGCAACGCGCAGGAAGAACATTGGCTTTTCGCTGATCTCGCGGCCAGTTTCGCGGACGTGCTCGCCGTAGTTCAAGCCCACGCACCAGATCTTGTCGGGGTTGGGAATTACCGGCAGGAAGCGTACATCCGCCAGCTTCAGGTCCGGCGTGCGCCCCTTGATGATCTCTGTCGCCAGGGCGATGCCATCGCCATCCAGCAAGCTCTTAAGGTCGGGGAAGCGCCTCTCCAGTAAACGCTGTAGATCGAATACACCGTCGCCGACTACGACACCGAAGCTTGCCTTGCCGGCGTGTTCAAAGCTCATGAGTTTCATAGGAATTCCAGGTTGGTTGTGTGAAGGTTGCTACATGGAGGCATGGGTTGCATCGCCGTAGTTCAAGACGCCAGCGACCGGGTTTCCAAGGGCGTGCAGGGAGGAGCACTGTCAGACAGAGACGCGTCGTCCAGGCAGGCGGGTAGCTCGGGGAGGAATGCTGCCAGTGCCTGGAATGCCGCTCGTTCGCCTGGGCCGTTGGTGGCAGCGGCCACGTAGCGGTCAGGTCGCACCACTAGCGTGATGCCGCTGCCGAGCAGCCCGACGAAGGCGCCATTGAGATCGACGACGCTCTCACGCCACCCGGCTGCGCCTATCGAAGCAAGCTGAATCTCCAGCGACGTGCCGCTACGAAAGCGCAGGATCGCCCAGTCTCGGCCCAGTACCGAGTCGAGCGCGACGTGCTCGCCGTTCGAGCGCTGCACCCGAGGCTGTGGCAGTGGACGTCCTACCAGATCAGCTGCAGCCGGAAGCAGGCCCGCGTCCGGCGGCACGATGCAGCCTGAGGTAAAGTACGGCTGCTTCAAAAATTTCATGTGAACCAGCCAGCGCTTGGCTGGCGGGTAGATCCCTAGGGCCGTGACAGCATTGTCGCGCAGGGCGACGAGCAGGGGATGTGTGCTCATCACCACCTTGCCGATCCGGTGCGAGAGCCGCACCATCTGTTCGACGTGAGGCCGGCGCTCGGTTTGGTAGCTGTCGATTAGCGCGTCGCAGGCCTGGCCGCGGACATGGGCGGCGATCTTCCACGACAGGTTGGCCGCATCGCGGACTCCGGCGTTGAGGCCTTGCCCGGCGAAGGGTGGCATCAGGTGGGCCGCATCTCCGGCCAGCAGCACGCGACCGCAGCGGAAGCTGGTGGCGATCCTCTGTTGTGCGAGATAGACGGCGGCACGGCGGATGTCCGTGGCGACAATACGCTGGTACGGCGCGATCAAGTCGATGATGAACTCAGGGGTGGTCACCGTGTCCGGATCATCGCGCGGCAAAAGCATGAACTCATAGCGGCAACGCCCCTTGACGCCGGGCACCACCACGCAAGGGCGAGTGCCGTTGCAATGGAACTGCGAGAAGCGTTCTGGTTCGCCCGGGCTGTTGAGGACGTCCACCACGATCCACTTTTCAATCTGGGTCGAGCCCTCGAGTGAGATACCGAGCTGCGTGCGTACCGGGCTGCGGCCGCCATCGCAGGCCAGCACCCACTTCGCGTGCAGGCGTTGCGAGCCATTGGCCTCGAACAGATGCGCCTCGACATGCTCCGGGTGGTTTTCGACAGCTTGGACTTCGGTGTTGAAGCGCAGGTCGATGCCCGGTTGCGCCTGTGCCGCCTCCAGTAATAACGCGACAAGGATCGGTTGGTCGAACTGTGACTTACCCGGCTGGCCCAAACACGAGTGGCGGGATGGCACCTCCGCCAGCAATTGCCCTTTGCGCCCGAAATAACGTGCGCCGGTATCCGTGAGCATTTCCGGCAGGAGCTTTTGCAGCACGCCGATTTCGGCCATTACACGCAGCGACTCATCGGTGATGCTAATGGCGCGCGGTTCGTCAGTGATGCCGGGATTGCGCTCGACCAGCGTTACTCGAATGCCTTGATCCGCGAGCAGGTTGGCTGCTATCAGGCCGACAGGTCCTGCCCCGATCACTAGTACGTCGGTTTCCATGGGGTTCTCCGGTAGAGTTGTGAAATGACGCCTCGTGGCGCCTTTCTCAGACTATGAAGTTCTGGTGCTCACAGAGGGGGAGATAGTCCTCGCGCAGCGGTGCGAAGACATCGACATTTAGGGCGCGCACATCGCCGAGCGGCTCGGCGCAGTGGGGAACGCCCCTCGGGACATAGAGCACAGAGGGGGCCTCCACGTCGAAGACTTCGTCGCCGACCCAGAAGCGCATGGCGCCGCACAGCACGTAGCTAAGTTGGTCGAATGGATGGGAATGCGGGCCTGCCGAACGGTAGCCCGGATCGAACCAGTTAATGGTGGTGACCGCACCGTCTGAGCGAAGCCCGGTCCTGGCGAAGCCCGGGCGGACCTTGGTTAGAGGCAGTTGGTCTAGGTGAAACACACGGGCGGTATTGTTCGGGCTGATCTTGTTATTGGTGTGAGTCATGGTCGAGTACCGTTGGATTTAGCGGGCGGCGCGAAAGGCTTTGCGGATGACCCTGCGACGGATCTTCCATTGGCCATCCTCCTGCGCATATAGGTCCTCGTAGTCGCCCACCATCAGTGGCGTGGTGTCGACGGCATCAACTGTCTCGCTGCGGAAGACGCTGGCGTACAGGGTTGCGCACAACCCCTCGTCGCTCCACCACAGCCGGTGGTTGGTCTCGACATGGCGCGAGACGCGGGGGAGCTTGACGCGCTCGGTGCCCCAGGTGGCGATAGCTTCTCGGCCAATCAGGTCGCGCGGCGGCAGGCCCAGCAGTTGGCCATCCGCCGTGTACAGTTGGTGTAGGGCGTCCGCCGCACCGTGGTCCAGACGATAGGCGTGCTCCGCAGTGAGCGCTTGGATCTCCAGGCGCAGTTCTAGGCTCGGATCCGGCCGGTCCTTTGCGGTACTCTTCATCTCAGATGTCCTCCTGGGCAATCATCATTCCGAAGCCCGTCATCCATTCATCGACAGGCCAGTACCACTGGTTTGTCACTTGGTAACGACCACGCGCCGAAAGCGCGGCGAACGCAGCGAGCCATGCGCGGATCTCGTGACCGGAATGGCCACCGCTACTCTCGATCCATTCGTTGCTCCAATGGTCGGCGTCGGTCAGGCAGCCTGAAGTTAAGGTGGCCATGATCTGGGCGTCGAACGCTGGGTTGATCGGTTGGAACGCACTGTCACCCAGTGCATGAGCCTTGCCGGCCGCGATGACGCGCTGCTGCCGCAGTGTGCGGGTTTCGGGCGAGGGATTACGACCGTCGATCAGGCGCGCGGCGACTTCGGGCGTTGCGCCTTCCAAGCGCGGAATGGGCGGATCGTGCGACAGGCCACCGGATGCGACTACCAATACTCGGCGGTCCCAGGAAGCGATCTCGCGGCCGATGGCTTCTCCCAGTAGCCGTATCCGTTGTAATGGACCCAGCGGCAGCCCGACGGCATTGACAAAGACCGGGATTAGCGGTTGCACCATCTGTTTGCCGAACAGGAATTCAAGCGATTGGACGATGCCATGGTCGACCTGCATGCGTTCCGACTGAGCTACATCTATACCCGCGTCGAGTACGGCGCGTACCAGCTTACGGGCCGCCTCTCGATCGACCGGCAGGGGGCCCGGCTCGGTTCCCCAATCGCCGACGGAGATGGCGCCGGAGCCGATGCAGAACGCCGGCATCATGTCATAGAAGACACCATTGAAGTGGTCGGGGCCGAAGATCACGGTGAGTTCCGGATCGAAGTCGCGCACAAATGCGCGCATCGTGCCGAGCGCGCTTTCCACGCAGTCCAGTGTCTCCGGGCCAGGGTTGTTGATCCCGAAAAGTGGTGAATGTGACAATGCACAAAGGGCCAGTGTCATTGCGTCTCCTTATTCTTATTGTCTCTAATCGTGCGCCTGCCGCGATGGCTTGGCGGTCGATCGCTGCTGCGTGATAGAATAAATACTAAGCCAGCAAAACAATACTGGTCAACGAATAATATATTATTTTGTCGATGGTAGAATGTTAAATGAGCATTTCATCCGATGTATCCGTCTTTGAACGAATTCGCCACGCGATCCTGGCAGGTGTCTGGCCACCTGGTCACAGGCTGGCACCGGTCGCGCTGTCGCAGCGCTTCGATACCAGCACGCCAGTGGTGAGGGAAGCGCTCACCCGCATGGTCGGAGAGAATCTGGTGGTGTCCAAGACAAACCGTGGCTTCTTTGTGCCCAAGCTTGAGCTGCGGGAATTCCGGGATATAACCGAATTGCGTTGCATTACCGAAGCGCTGGCGCTGCGCCTGGCCATCGAGCGCGGCGACCTGCAGTGGGAGACTGAGCTGATTGCCGCCCACCACCGCCTAGCTCGTACTCCACGCCGCAACAGTAGTGATCCCGAGCGGATCAGCGATGACTGGTCGGTGGCCCACAGGGCGTTTCACCAAGCTCTTATCATTGGCTGCCAGTGCGAGCCGATGATACGGATCGCCAACAACCTTTCGCAGTCGACGGACCTTTACCGGTGCTGGGCTGCGCCAGCCCCGGCTACCTTGCAGCGGGATGTGGAGCAGGAGCACCGCGACATCCTCGATGCCGTTCTGCAGCGGGACGCGGCCCGAGCTGGTGAATTGCTGCGCAATCACTATGAGGAAACTGCGCGGATGGTACTAGTTGCGGGTTTGGTGAGTTGATTGGGCTGACGCTTCTGCCGAGGCAAGAGCTAGGCCAAACATTTTTCGCGTTATTCGACGGCGCCTGAGTCGGGGCGAGCGTGTTGCTGAACAACGCCTTGATGTTGGTGGGTCTGGCATCGAACTGTTCCACCAGGTCCTTGAAGCGGTAACCGAGACGTGAGAGGGCGGCTTCAGGTTATCCAGTGGCGCGACAGCACCGAGAGTATGAGATCTGCCAGCAGGGCTACTCGCCGGGTCAGGCAGCCCCCGAGATGCAGTTGGATTTGCAGTGGTGTGCGCAGCTTAGGGGCGAGCGGTCAATGTTGTCTTCGGTCAGGATCTACTCGGGTTTATTGCGACACCGAGCAGGATGTAGGGTAAGCGTCCAGCCAACATACCTTCCGAACTCCAGCATTAAGGACGACGGTGTCCGCGTATTTTAAGCGGACGCGATAGCCCTTACCAACGAAGCACTTACCCCAAACCGTTCAAAGCCCAAGTTGTTCAGGAATGCCTGCAACCCGGTGCGACCATCTCCAGCGTGCCATCAGCCACGGCATCAACGCCAATGTCATTCGCAGGTGGTTGCCGCTTTACCGGGCTCAGTCAGCAGCGGCGCTGCCGGCGTTTGTTCCTTTGAGGGCTTCGCCTAAACGGCCGACTGAGGCGTTGCACCCAGTGCGCCTGTAGCTGCCAGCTTCTGCGTATTGGCGAAGACGTCAGCGAGAAGTTGGATTACGCGCCGGGCGTGTTCAGCGTCGAGCAGCACGTGCGTGAGAAATGGGTCTGCCGCACGTGTGAAACACTGATCCAGGCACCAGTGTAGGCCCAGGTGATCGACAAGGACATCCCGACCGCAGGCCTGCTTGCCCACGTGATGGTGGCGAAGTTCACTGACCACTTGCCGCTATACCGGCAGGAGAAGATCTTTGGCCGCGCCGGGCTGACGATTACTCCCTCGACACTGGCGCAGTGGGTTGGGCAAACCGGCGTTCAGCCCCAACCTTTGGTCGATGCGCTGCGCGAAGCGGTGCTGACCCAGGGTGTGATCCACGCCGATGAGACCTCGGTTCAAATGCTTGCGCCAGGCGAGAAGAAAACTCATCGGGCTTACGTCTGAGCCTACAGCACCACGCCATTCTCGGCACTCAAGGCCGTCGTTTACAACTTCAGCCCAAGCCAGGCGGGCGAGCATGCGGGCAACTTCCTCCGCCCGTGGAATGGCGAGTTGGTGTGCGACGATTTCGCTGGCTACAGCGCTGTGAAGCGCACGTCCGTATCAATCTGACGTGGCAGTTCGGCTGATCGGCGCCGTAATGAGATGACCATGCGGGTTCGGATAAAATACCGAAGGGAGGATGCGTTCCCTTCCGACTGTGCCGCACCCACAGAGTCATTTAACGAAGGCATCGTATCTGTGATCGACACCGCGTCAGCTGGCGTTATCCGCCATTGAGCGGGAGGGAGAGTGTGCCGACAGTTCCAAGCCCGGCGATGCTTGCCGGGCGATGATACCCATTTCCGAACGAATCCTTATACCTACTATGCATTCGCGCCGCTTTTGGCACTTTTTCGCTGCCATTGGCTCCAATCGCATTGGTACTTGGCGAGGGGGCGTAGCAAAAAGATCATTGCTTAAACGCCAAGTTTTCGACGTACCAGGCGCCCATAACTATTGGGGAGCAGTCGGGATATCCAATGCAGAATGCTTGCGCCGTTGCCAACCAAAAGTCGAGGTTTTCTACGCCGCAATCCATCAATGATTTGTCTTGCGCATTCCTGTGGTGTAGTGGTCATCTGACGAATGTTCGCGTTTTTTATTGTGCGCTCCATTTCTCCTTCGCAGACGGCCTGCTGCACTTTGCTGATATTGGTATTAATGCCGCCCGGGTGCACTAGCACGGCGCGCACGCCGGTACCGTCCAATTCTTGCCACAACGTCTCCGTGAGTCCGCGAACGCCAAATTTGGTGATCGTATATGCTGCTGAGCAGGGAGTAGCTACCAGCCCGAAGACACTGGAAACGTTCACAATGCACCCTTCTCGCTGTTGCAGCATGATTGGGAGGAAAGCCTTGGTGCCGTAGATCACGCCCCACAGATTGATTGCCAGCACTTTTTCGAACTCTTCAATCGTCGTGTGCTCAACCGTGGCCAAGACCGAGGTCCCTGCGTTGTTGATGATGAAATGCACACGTCCGAAGTCGCGTAGCACATTGTCGGCGAATCGAAAAACCGCCTCGCGATTGGAAACGTCCAAGATATAGGACTTTGCCTCTATACCCTGAGGGAGTAGTGTCATCGACTCTTCCAAAGCTACGTCGTTGACATCTGCTAGCGCCAGTCGGGCGCCCTGAGCAGCCAATTCAATGGCTAGCGCGCGTCCGATCCCGGATCCAGCGCCTGTAATGGCTATGACTTTATTCTGGAACACTGCAATCTCCTTTTTCTGTTGATATGAAAGTCTGCGTGCGACGTCATATGCCCATCAACTAAACCCTGCTGATCCAAAGGATGGATGCCTGCACTCAGGCATACGCTCGCGTCTAAGGTGACTACAGCAGTTGAGGAACATATTTAGAAGTCAGTGACTGAACGTTTCTGGTGGATACGAGGGGTAGCGGGACATGCCGTGCTGACGCTCGATAGACAAGAGTCCCGCACCTCCTTCGTATGCATCGAGCATACGAAAGAGTTCTCAGAACTCTTGCCGGGCAACTGATGCAGTAATGAATAGCTTTTAAGCAATGGGTTTCAGCGCGTTAACAGGTTGACCGTCACGACGGCTTCCTCGAAACCAATCAAACCGCCACCGTTCTCGTGCAAGGCCACCTTTGCATCCATCACTTGACGAGCGCCTGCCTCACCACGCAACTGGGTGACCAATTCATGTATCTGACCAAGTCCCGTTGCTCCGATCGGATGCCCCTTGCACTCAAGCCCTCCCGACGGATTGACTGGAATACGCCCGCCGACGGACAGTTCGCCGGCCTCTGCTGCTGCGCCGGCTCCCCCCATCGGGGCGAGGCCGAGGTATTCCACTGCCATGATTTCGCCCATGGCACTTGCATCGTGAACCTCAGCCACCGATACATCTGCAGGGCTTATCCCGGCCTGTTCGTAAGCCGATTGCGCAGCGCGTCGGCAAACCGCCTGGTCGAACTCATCGGCTGCTCTAGGCGTTGCGGTGGCGATAGCGGTAGCGTCCACACGAATCACTCGCCGCCGATTTACACCTAGCTTCTTCAAGCCGGCTTCGGTACATACGATTACGGCAGCCGCTCCGTCTGATAGTGGCGAGCACATCGGCATCGTTAACGGATAGGTGATAGGCGCTGCTGCCAAAACCTGATCAATAGTGAAGGGCTGGCGATACTGCGACAGGGGATTGTGTACCGAGTGCATATGGTTTTTTGCAGAAACGGCCGCGATCTGCCGTTGCGTTGTACCAAAGGTCTTCATCCAGTATCGGCACATAGCAGCGTAGATGGCCATGAAGCGGCTGTATGGACGGTCCGATTCACTTCCCGGCGGAACCTCGACACCCGCACCAAGCTCGATCAGCCGCTCGGCATTTTCATCGGCAGTAAGCACGTCCCAACCACCTTCGAACAGAGCCAGCGCGCGCCTTTTATCTTCGACGTTCATTTTCTCTGCCCCTAGAGCCAGAGCAACATCGCAGGCACCGGCCCGTAGAGATTGAACGGCCAGTTGAAAGGCACTGGTCCCCGATGCACAAGCATTCTCCACATTCCAGACAGGTAGCCCGACCAGCCCGAGCTTGGAAAACAGCACCTGACCCGGAACAGCGATTTGACCTTGCAACGGACTCTGCGTAACGCCCGAATAGAAGGCCTGATTAATGTCAGTCAGCGTCGCACCAGCATCGCGTAGAGCCGCACTGAGCGCCTCATCAGCCAGCGACTGTAAACTACGTTCCAGATGGCGACCGAATTGAGTCATACCAACGCCAACGATATACACGGAGGAGTTCATTATTTTAAGGTTCCATGCGACAGCGTGAAAACACCCACCGCAGAAGCCTGACGGCGACACCCGCGGTGCAGCTCGCTGACCACAGCGTGCTACGTCAATTATAATTACTTGGCGTTTATCGCCCCCCCCATTAACGGGTGGGGTCAGCCTTGAGGAACCATCTGAAGGCTCTGAATTTACCGGCTTCTATGTTCAGTCTTCGTACTATAGGATGATAAAAAGCACGCCTGTAATGCTTCGAGCAAGACTGCTAACGAAGGACATTGATTCGAGGCAGTGCAGGCTGTCGAAAATAACAATAGCTAGCCTCTGCCACATCCTTGCACCGATGATTCGCATCTAAGTCTTAGGGCAGGTCGACAAAAAGGGCTAGTAAAGGTAACGGAGAAGACGGTGATCAGTATTCTGCGCCGAGATCCAGCTACAGTGCTTAAATCTACCCCACCGCGTATTGCTCGAAACTTCCTGGATCGCGAACGTCTGAAATTGAGCCGCATTGAGCTGGCTGGACGCAATGCGACTATTCTCTTGGCGCCTACCGGCTTCGGAAAAACCTCTCAGTTGATCCAGTGGCGGCGTGAGGTGCTCGCCCAGGGAGGCTTGGCTTTCTGGCTTAGTCTCGACAGTCGCGATACTCCATTGAGGTTGGTTCAGGGGCTTGCCCAATCCGCTCAGGCATCCTGTGGCAAGCGTGGTTTTGCGGAACCATTTATGCGATGGATAGAGAAATGCTCCGACCCGCAGGAAGCGACGACCGGCTGGTTGGCAGAAGTATCAATGCTCGCGGTTGATGTCGTACTGCTGCTTGATGACACCGAATCTTTACCCACCGCCACCCACCATCAGGTTCTGACATATTTACTGAGGAATGCCCCCGCAAATTTGCATGTCGCATTAGCCGCTCGCCCGACAAGCGCCCTGATGTCTAGCGGAATCCTTAACGCGTCCACAGTCACACGCTTGACGGCTTCCGACCTGCGATTTCGCCTTGATGAAACAATGACGGTGCTGTCGGCGGCGCTTGGTAGCCGCTGCAATCCGGAAGCAGGTGTCAGCCTTCACGAACTGACCGAAGGATGGCCTTTAGGTGTTCAACTGGCCGCGGCGACAGCGCATCGCAGCGGAAATATGGAAGAGCTTCTTTCATCAGGAACGGCGGATATCCGCCGTTACTTCATCGATAGCTTGATTGATCGTCAACCCACCGAAGCAGTTCACCTGCTAGTTCGGTTGGCTCATTTTGACTTGATACATCCAGAGCTGTGTTCAGCGGTCTTGGGCGGCGAAGAGATGGTTCAGCACCTGCATCGGCTTCAGGATGAGACGCCTCTGTTGTTGCAGGCTGAGGACAGCGATTGGATGCGCTTTCACCCCCTTGCACGTGAAGTGCTGCACGAACGCTTGATACAGCTACCCGAGGTTGAGAGGCAGAACATGGCAAAAAGGGCCTCCAACTGGTACGTCGCCCACGAGCTTTATGAAGAAGCTGCGGAGCAATCATTCCTTGCCGGCGATATGGATGCAGCCGTTTCCTTGATAGAACGCAACATTCACCAAATGATGGTCCAAGGTCGGAGTAATGCGATCCTTGCTTGGTACCAACGGTTGTCGCTGGATGAGATCAAGCAATACCCCGGCTTGTTGGCCCCGGTCGCTTGGGTCTTGGCCATGAGCGAGCGACATGATCTGGCGCGCCCGTTGATCAATCTGATTTTGGCGAATCCCGATATCTCATCCACGGACCGTTTCGAAGCTGACCTGATCAATGCCACAGTTGCGGGGTATACAGATCGAGTCGATCTAATGGCCGAACAACTGACTAAGTGGCCGAATCCGCCATCGCAAGCTCGTATCGACGAGGTGCCCATCCATTGGATTGTCAAAGGCTTCGTAGCCTTGTATAGCGGTAACCCGGATCAAGCCCGACTGGATTTTTCGCGTATCGCCGATTTTGACCGGGCGCGCGCTTACTCACCGATGTCTTACGGTTTTGCCGATTGCGGCACAGGGCTGAGCTATCTTTGGGAAGGTCGCTACGCCTTGGCCGAGCAAGAGTTGCGGCCTGCATTGGTTCGCGCTGAAGAACACATGGATCGTCGCAATCCGGTGGCTTGCATGTTGGCTGCACTATTGGCTGAAGCTTGTTGGGAGCGTGGTCAGGATGACAACCCTGTTGCTCTGATGGCGGGGAGACTGGTCATACTGGAGCGACACGGACTTCCCGATGCTTTGATGTCCGCCTACAAGGTTCTAGCGCGTGTCGCTGACTCCAAGGGGCGACAGGACCAGGCCTTGAACCTTCTGGAGTCACTGCAAGCGATAGGTCAGTCACGCGCAATATTGCGTCTTCAAGTGATGGCGCAATCCGAGTTGGTTCGTCTGCACGCAAGACGCGGAAGAGGCGATACGGCTCAGGTCCTAAGTGCTCAGTTGGATGTATTGATTAACACTCGTCGCGCGCAAATACCGACGCAATTCAGTTGTTGGATGGAACTGCGCTCCGAGCTGGCTCGCGCACATGCGTCTCTGGCGAACGAAGACATGCCTGGAGCGCTTCAGTGCGCAGAGTTGGCGATAAGTTTGGCGGTGAAGCTGAAACGCGGGGGCGACTCGGTGGAGGCCAGTCTGATTCGCGCCGAGGTGCTGCAGCGGCAAGGCTCAATTGATGCGCGTACCGTACAGGATGAGGCAATTAGTCTTGCTATGGCTGGAGGGATGGTACGACTCGCGCGTGAACATATCACGGGTCAGCGCGAAGTTTTGGTGGGACCGAAGCACTCGAATGACGAGGAGGGCGATGAGGACGTGCTAGGAGCCTTGAAGGAACCCTTGGTTCTCGGTGCCGGCCTGTTAACCTTAAAAGAGCGTGAGGTTTTGACACTGCTGAGTCGCAGCCTCAGTAACCGGGAGATTGCTCGAGCGATGGATATTGGTGAGCAGACTGTCAAATGGCACATAAAGAACCTATTCAGCAAGCTCGACGCCGGTAGTCGAAAGCATGTGGTTGCACGTGCACGAATGCTAGGCCTTGCCCGTATGACGTAAGCGGGCCTTCGTATCTGAAAAGCCAGGTGGTCGGTGAGTAAGTTGCTTGAGTCTCAGATCGAAATATTGAGGTTGGAAGTGTGGGAAAGAGGAGCTCTTATACGTTAAGGGCTCCTCTTTCTTAAGGTCAGAAACGATAATTAAGCTGTAAGCCTAGGCCATGTGCGGCGGCTTTGTAATCGGCTTGAAAACTGTTTCCGTTGTTATCTTGTTGATTTAACGTGAATTTCCCTTGTCTAAGGTATGAGTAAGCAACATCAACAGACAAGTTCTCACTGGCCTTCCAGCCAGCACCGAAAGTGACGATTTTTCGATCCGCAAGGGGGAGGCGGGCATTCTGCGTGCTGCCAGCGGGCGACTCATCCAGTGCCAGTCCCGCGCGTAAAACCCATTGCGGCGTTAGTTGATAACTGGCACCTATACCGTAACCCCAACTGTCATGCCAGTTAAGGTCTTGGCCTATAGAATCAAATAGGGGGGTTGGTGAATTTGAATTGTTGATGGTTATTGCATCCCAACGACTCCAGCGTGTCCAGTTTGCACCGGCATAAAGGGTCCATTGAGAATCAAGTTCATGGGTTAGCGAGATATCCACTGATTCCGGTGTTGTGGTTTTCATGCTGCCATCTATATTGGCATTAGTTGGCCCGAAAAGAGGAAATAGATTCCGTACTTTGGTTTCAGTGTTGAGGTTGTAATCAATTTTTGAGTGATAAGTTAGTCCGACACGAGTGTGTGGAGTTAACTGGTAGAGAACGCCTAAATTATAGCCGAAGCCCCAGTCGTCACCTTTTGCCTCAACAGTGCCTTCGGTGACCGGCAACATACTACTGAATGTTGTTTTAGCGTAACTGGCAATCAGTCCAAGCCCAACCGAAAGGTCATCATTGACCTTGTAGCTTAAGGTCGGCTGAAAGTTTACGATAAGTAGCTCTGTCTTATCTGCCAGGTAGCGGGATACCGAATTGCTATCGTAGTTTGTTCCCAGTCCAAAGGGTGAATACACACCAAATCCGAAGCTCCATTTCTCATTCAATGGGTTTACATAGTAACCGAAAGGTACAGGCGTTGCTTTTGTGATGTCATCATTCATTCCGCCGGGAACCGGCCCGAGTGCATTGGTTGCACTGTAATTGTCGATTTCCACATCCGGAATAATAGCTATGAATCCACCGCTTAACTCTTCTTGTTGCAACCGAGACATGCCCGCCGGGTTGCCGTATACCGTCGTGGCGTCAAGCGCCGCAGATGCACGGCCGGCATGAGCAGTGCCCAGACTGCTAACGCTTTGTTCGTTAAGAGCAAAACCATTTCCAAATGACTGTCCACTTGTGATGAGTAGGGAACTTGCGATGAAAGCTAAAGAGGATTTTTTATACATTTTTATTCTCTGCTTTAGAGTTATACGTGGCTCGGGTTCTATCGAACTGATTGCGGGTAACGCATTAATGCCCTATGGACGTTGGTTTATTCATGACCTCCTAAGGTGCTGCAGGCCGCAACAGCACCGGTCGTGTGTTATGAGACATGTAGAAAGCATCGGCGTCTCGGACTGGTCGACGATCGTCCCGAGTCAAAGGGGACAGATATCGACGTGCATCGAAAATCCTATTCGTGCTGCCGTTTCAGGAGATCACCTCAAACAGGCCTGCGGCACCCATACCGCCACCGATGCACATGGTGACTACCACATAGCGCACCTTGCGACGCTGACCCTCGAGCAGTGCATGGCCGACTAGCCGCGAGCCACTCATGCCATAGGGATGACCCAGTGCGATGGCGCCGCCATTCACGTTGAGCCGATCGTCAGGGATGCCCAGTTTGTCGCGGCAGTAGAGCACCTGAACCGCAAACGCCTCGTTCAGCTCCCATAAGCCGATGTCTTCGATCTTCAAACCGGCTTTAGCCAGCAACTTAGGCACGGCTAAAGCCGGCCCAATGCCCATTTCATCGGGCGCACAACCGGCTACCTGGAAGCCGATAAAGCGACCCAGTGGCTGCAAGCCTTGGCGTTCGGCAAGTTGAGCATTCATGACGACGCAGGCCGAGGCGCCATCGCAGAGCTGACTGGCATTTCCCGCGGTTACTGTTCCACCTGGCATCACTGTGCGGATCTTGGCTACACCCTCGTACGTGGTATCGCTGCGGATGCCTTCGTCGCGGTCAACCGTGGTAGGGAGGCTCACGATTTTGCCATCGGGCTGGGTGACAGCCATCACCGTTTCCATAGGTGCGATTTCGGCATCGAAGCGACCTTCAGCCTGGGCTTGCGCGGCACGCAGTTGGCTGCGCATACCGTATTCGTCTTGCCGGTCACGGCTAATGTCGTACCGGCGGGCTACCACCTCGGCAGTTTCGAGCATTCCCAGGTAAACCGCCGGAATGTGTTCCTCTAACCACGTCTCTTTCAGGTTGAAGCTGTTCATGTGGGCCTGCACCTGGGTGATGGATTCGACGCCACCGGCCACATACACGTCGCCCTCGCCAGCAATCACCCGTTGTGCCGCCATCGCTATGGACTGGAGACCAGTGGAGCAGAAACGGTTTATCGTAAGACCCGAGGTGGTCACTGGGCAGCCGGCGCGCAGAGCGACCAGGCGCGCAATGTTCTGGCCTCCGGGGCCCTCAAGAAAAGAGCTGCCGAAGATAACGTCTTCGACTGTATCGGGTGCGATACCTGCACGTTCGATGGCTTGGCGTACCACGTGTGCGCCCATGGTCACCGGGTGTGTCAGATTGAAGCCGCCGCGAAAGGACTTGGTCAGTCCGGTACGGGCCGTGGATACGATCACAGCGTTGCTCATGGGGTCTCCGTTTTGTTGAGGTGGCGCAGGGAATCACCACTTGTGGCCAGTCGCACCAGCAGCGACGCTGGGCGCCAAAAGTGGTCGGCGCGCTGGTAGGCAGGGCCCACTGAAAAACGCTTCATCGTTGCCAGCACGTCGGCCAAGCCGCGTTGCTCGGCCTGGAACATTGGGCCGCCGCGCCAGCGCGGGAAGCCATAGCCGGATGTGTAGACCACGTCGATATCGGAGGCCCGCTGCGCGATGCCTTCCTCAAGGATCTTGAAGCCTTCATTGGCCAGTGCGAGCAGCAAACGGTCGACGATCTCTTCGGCGCCAATAGTGCGGCGTTGAAGGCCGAGTTGCTGCGAATGCGCGACCACGGCTGCCTGAACTTCAGCGCTGAGTGCAGGTGCGCGCTGCCCAGGGATGTGGTCATACCAGCCGCGGCCCACCTTCTGGCCGTGGCGACCCATCGCGACTACCGCGTCGAAAGTGCCGGAGTAAACCCGAGTCGGATCGCGCTCGATGCGTGCGGCTCGAATCTTTGCGGCCAGATCGTTGCCTGCCATATCGTTGATGCGAAATGGGCCCATTGCCATGCCCCAGCGCTCCATCGCGCTGTCCACTTGGTGCGGCAGTGCGCCTTCGTCGAGCAACAAGCCGGCCTGCATCATGTAAGCCTCAAACATGCGGTTGCCGATGAAGCCCTCACAAACGCCCGATACGACTGCCGTCTTGCCGATTTTTCGTGCCAGCGCCATCGCACTGGACAGCACGTCGGGAGCGGTATGCGCGCCACGCACAACTTCCAGCAGTTTCATCACGTGGGCGGGGCTGAAAAAGTGCAGGCCCAGAACGTCGGCCGGGCGGCGTGTGAATGCGGCGATGTGGTCGATGTCGAGCATCGAGGTATTGGAAGCCAGGATTGCACCAGGTTTGGCCACTGCGTCCAGGCGCTCGAACACCTGACGCTTGATGTCCAGATCTTCGAAAACGGCTTCGATCACCAGGTCGGCGTCGGCCAAACCGTCATAGTCAACCGCTCCGGTGATCAGGGCAACTCGGGCAGAGGCGACTTCAGGAGTGAGCTTGCCTCGCTTTTTCAGACCCTCGTAATGTTCATGGATGGTCTTCAGTGCGCGCTCAAGTGCCCTCGAATCTCGTTCGACCAAGAGGACCGAAATGCCAGCATTGGCCAGCGCCATCGAGATGCCACTGCCCATAGTACCGCCGCCGATGACTCCGGCCTGCTTGATCGTGCGCGCAGGAACGGTCGGTGAGTCGACGATATGAGTAGCAGTGCGTTCGGCCAAAAAGACATGGCGCAGTGCAGCAAACTGTTCCCCGCCCGCCAAGCTGCGAAATATCTCCGTTTCGCGATCCATGCCCTGTGCGAATGGTTGTAGCGCCGCAGCCTCGACGCAGTCGATGCAGGCCTTCGGTGCAGGCGACCCACCCAGGGGCGTCTTAAGCGTGGCGCGGGCGAAGGCGGTGAAGGCTTGTGCATTATCCATATGGCAGGGCAGAGTGCCGGTACGGCGCGGTGAGCGACCACTGGCTACTTCATCGCCCAGCTTGCGGGCGAGTGCCACGGCCTCGTTAACCACATCGCCTTCGGTGATCAGGTCAAACAGCCCGCTGTCGCCCAGTGAGGCCGCGCTGTGCGAGCTGCCGCTGAGGATCATGTTCAAGGCCTTTTCCACTCCCACCAGACGTGGCAGTCGTTGGGTTCCTCCAGCACCGGGCACCAGTCCCAGATGTACCTCAGGCAAGCCTACTTGGGTCGCTGCATGCGCCACGCGGGCGTGGCAAGCCAGCGCCAGCTCCAGCCCGCCACCTAGCGCCATACCGTGCATCGCGGCCACCACCGGTTTGGTACAGGCTTCGAGGCGATCAAATAGCGCCCGAGGTGCTGGTTCCTGATTGCCGCAGGGCAGATCAAACTCGGTAATGTCGCCACCGCCGCTGAAGCCGCGACCAGCACCTGTCACCACCACTGCCAGCACCGTGGTGTCGGTCATGGCTGCGTATAGCGCATCAGCCAAATGTCGGCGTAGCGGTAGACCCAGGGTATTCAGGGGGGGGCGGTTCAGGGTGACAATGGCCACGCCGTCCGTTACTTGGTACAAGCTCATATTCGGTCCTTTTGGGCTATGGGTGAGAGCCGCGGGCTCACAGCGCACCGCACAAGTCGGGTACTGCCGTGAATAGATCTTCCACGAGCCCATAGTCGGCCACCGAGAAGATGGGAGCCTCGGGATCGGAGTTGATCGCCACGATGACCTTGCTATCTTTCATACCGGCCAGGTGTTGGATGGCACCACTGATACCGCAGGCGACGTAGAGCTCCGGAGCGACGATCTTGCCGGTCTGCCCCACTTGCCAATCGTTAGGCGCATACCCGGCATCAACAGCTGCGCGGCTCGCACCCAGAGCGGCACCGAGCTTGTCAGCCAGCGGCGTAAGCACTTCCCTGAACTTGTCGCTTGCGCCTAGTGCCCGGCCACCAGAAACGATGATTTTGGCGGCCGTCAGCTCCGGACGGTCGCTCTCGGTGATTTGGCGACTGACGAAGCTGCTTCTATCGTTAGCGGTCACCGCTGGGGCGCTTTCCACAATGGCGTTACCCCCGCTGGCTGCTGCCGCATCGAAGCCCGTGGCGCGCACACTGATCACCTTGACTGCATCGGTGCTCTGCACTGTGGCGATGGCGTTGCCGGCGTAGATCGGTCGTTCGAAAGTGTCGGAGCTCACCACGTTGGTGATTTCGCTGATCTGGGCGACGTCGAGTTTGGCCGCAACGCGTGGAGCGACGTTTTTGCCATTGGCTGTGGCAGGAAAAAGGATGTGACTGTAGCCCTCGGCTAAAGCAATCACCTGGGCAGCCAGGTTTTCAGCCAACCCGTTGGCGAGGCAGGCATCGTCGGCGTACAGAACTTTGCTGACGCCGACGATGCAGGCAGCCTCCTGTGCGACGGCGTCGGCTTTCTCACCGGCTACCAATAAATGCACCTCCTCACCGAGTTTCGTTGCGGCGGTGACGGTACAAAGGGTGGCTCCCTTGATCGAGACGTTGTCGTGCTCCGCAATGACCAGGATAGGCATCAGATCACCCTCGCTTCATTCTTCAGTTTTTCAATCAGGGTGGCGACGTCGGGTACGATGACGCCAGCCTTGCGGCCAGCAGGTTCAGTCACTGCCAGTGTTTTCAGGCGGGGGGATATGTCCACATCGAGATCGCCAGGAGTCAGGACGTCCAGTGGCTTTTTCTTGGCCTTCATGATGTTTGGCAAGCTCGCGTAGCGCGGTTGGTTCAGACGCAGATCGGTGGTAATCACGGCTGGCAATACCAATTTAAGGGTCTCCATACCGCCATCGATTTCGCGAGTCACGCAGGCTTCACCGTTGTCGATCTCAATCTTCGAGGCGAATGTGGCCTGAGGTAGATCGGCGAGAGACGCCAGCATCTGACCGGTTTGGTTGCAGTCGTCGTCAATGGCTTGTTTGCCCAAGATGATGAGCTCGGGGGCTTCTCTATCGACTACAGCCTTGAGTAGTTTGGCTACCGCCAAAGGCTGTAACTCGACATCTGTCTCGATCAGAATCGCCCGGTCTGCGCCAATGGCCAGTGCGGTGCGCAACGTCTCCTGACATTGCGAGACGCCGCAACTTACGACGACGACCTCCTTGGCCGTGCCTGCTTCCTTCATGCGAACTGCTTCTTCCAGAGCGATTTCGTCGAAGGGATTCATGCTCATCTTTACAGCGTTCAGATCAACGCCGGAAGCATCCGGCTTGACCCGAACCCTGACGTTGTAATCTATGACCCGCTTTACGGCCACCAGCACCTTCATAACCGACTCTCTCTTGTTTTTAACGGCACCGACCGCATTAGCTGCGGCTGGTAGTCGAATGGTGGGAGTGACTTTAAGTAGGTTTCTTCAGTTTTTACCCCCCTCTGCAAGGGTAGGTAGGGGCTCTCTTATTAGGACAAATAGCGAATTGTTGGCTCATATCCCCCTCCTTGCGGGTGGCCTTTGCCCGGCTTGGGTCTGGCAGAGTGCAGGCGTTAAAAACGCGTGACACAAAAGGTCGCGCCAGCCGCCCGTACACAGAGGAGGACCTTGTGAATCCATATATCGCCCCATTAGAGGACATGCGCTTTGTATTGCGCGAACTCGCAGACATTGGTCGTGTCGCGCAGTTACCGGATGCTGACTCTCTTGCTGACGAGGAGTTGACCGACGCTATTCTTGAGCAAGCGTCGCGCTTCGCGGAGGAAGTGCTGGTGCCCGTCGATGCTGTGGGTGACCGACACGGTGCGCGCTGGTCTGCCGAGGGAGTGACAACTGCGCCAGGGTTTTCGGAGGCCTACCGGCAATTCACCGAGGCTGGCTGGAATAATATCGAGATACCGATCGAGCACGGCGGGCAGGGGTTGCCCACGATGCTATGTGCTGCCGTTGAAGAGGTATTTACCTCAGCGAACAAGTCGTTTTGTTTCTGTCCTGGACTCACGGCCTTCGCGGTGAAGGCTCTAGCGGCCAGTGCTAACGAGGAAGTGCGTTCGCGCTTTCTGCCTAAGCTAGTGAGTGGTGAGTGGGCGGCAACAATGAATCTAACGGAGCCGCAGGCAGGTTCCGATGTGGGTGCGCTTCGCACGCGTGCAGTCGAAATGCCAGATGGCACCTACCGCATCTCCGGGCAGAAGATTTTCATCAGCTACGGTGATCATGACCTTACTGAAAATATTGTGCATTTGGTGCTGGCGCGCATGCCTGGCGCGCCAGAGGGTACTAAAGGTATTTCTCTATTCGTCGTGCCCAAGTTCCTTCCCACCGCAGCAGGTGGAGTAGGGGAGCGCAATGATGTGGTCTGTGCCGGTATTGAGCACAAGATGGGCAATCACGGCAGTCCTACCTGCACGATGGTATATGGCGGTGCTGGTGAGGGCGCGGTGGGTTGGCTCGTTGGTGAGCAAAACAAAGGTTTGCAGGCCATGTTCGTGATGGTCAACGCCGCTCGCTTCAACGTAGGGATGGAGTCGCTCGCCATGAGTGAGCGTGCCTATCAGTTGGCGCTTTCCTACGCCCGCGAACGGGTGCAGGGGAGTCTGCCAGGTCAGCGCAGCGAGCCTGTACCTATCATTCGTCATCCTGACGTGCGGCGGATGCTCATGCTCATGCGCAGTCAGACGGAGGCCATGCGTGCACTGGCTTACCTGATTTCGGGGGCTCGCGATCTGGCTGCCCATCACGTGGACGCAAAGGTGCGCAATGAGCGCCAAGCCTTCGTGGACCTGATGATCCCGGTGTTCAAGGGTTGGTCGTCGGAGGCGGCCATTGAAGTTACGTCCATGGCCATCCAAGTGTATGGAGGTATGGGCTATGTACTGGAGAGTGGTGCGTCGCAGCCGATGCGCGATGTGCGCATCTGCGCCATTTACGAGGGGACGACATCCATTCAGGCGCACGACTTTATCGAACGCAAGCTGGTGCGTGACGGCGGCGCTGCGCTGCAGGCTTGGCTGGCTGAGGTCGATCTCACGCTAGGGCGCCTTGCAGTGCATCAAAACAATGAGCTGTTGGAGATTGAATGCAATCTGCGTAAGGGCGTCGAGCTACTGAGAAGGGCAACGGATTGGGCAATCCTGAACTACTCCCGACAGCCTCTGGTGGTGCTGGGGGGAGGGGTCTCGTTGCTGCAACTGTGCGGAATCGTCGCTGGTGGCTGGCAGATGGCGCGGGCTGCGCTCGTGGCTCTGAATCATATCGAGTCTGGCAAGGGGCATGCCGATTTCTTGCGTCGCAAGTTGCTCAGTGCCCGCTTCTATGCCGCTCACGTGTTGCCGCAAGTGGCGGGACTGGCCGAAGTGGCAATGCGTGGAGGCGAATTTGTGATGGCTATGGACGACGCCGCGTTTTGACCGGCTGAGGCCCATCAAAGTGTGCATATTTTAAAGGAAGCCGCGATCGTCGGGCGAGAGCCCTGATCCAAAGCGCGATCTCCGCATTGTGCAAACCCACTCCTCCATGGGGGGGTGGGTAATGCAGGAACTTAGTACCTTGGTTTCACGCGGCAAGGGAGGCCGAGCGCTTGCCAAGGGTGCGTGGGGAAATGCCGCGCGCACTAGTGAATACACTAATAATAATAGGAGACACCCATGAGTACGCAACATGAAGTGCAGCTGCCGGTAGTTGGGCTGGCCGGCTTCGATGCTGGTCTCACTGAAGACGAACAGGCGGTGCAAGATGCGGTACATCGCTTCGCTCGTGAGGTGATGCGCCCCATCGGTCGCGAGTTGGATCGCATGCCCGCCGACCAGGCCTTTTTGCCTGGTTCGCCGTTCTGGCAATTCCATGGCGAGATCCAGAAGCTTGGCCTCGGTCCAGAGGCAATGAGCGGTCTTCCCCCTGAGCAAGTCTCTCGCATGGAAGGTCTGGTGTTTCAGGAGCTCGCTTGGGGGGATGCAGGTCTTGCCACCTCTGTTGGCGCAGGTGGCATGCCTATGTTGATGGCGCAGGCCAGTGGTCAACAGGAACTGATTGACCTGTGTGAAGGTCGACTTGGCTGTTGGTGTGCCACTCAACCTGATCGCGGCTCGGACGGTCTGATCCTGTACAAGCAAGAGCGTTATCCAGGATCGAAAGGTAATAAAGGAAATCTCCAGGCGACATTTATCGGCGACGAGATTGTCGTTAACGGTCAAACCTCGGCCTGGGTATCAAACGGTGCAGTGGCTCAGGTGGCTTTGTTGGACATTGTCGCTGATTACGGTGATGGTTTTTTCGACGAACATAACAGTACCTACGGCTGCAATATCATCATGCCGCTCGACCTGAAGGGCATTTCGCGCGGTAAGCCCCTTGAGAAGATCGGCAAGCGCTCCCTGCCGCAAGGCGAAATATATTTTGACAACGTACGCGTGCCTCGCCGTTTCGCCATTGCCACTCGAGATGACTATGACTTCAAGCACGCTCATGCCTGGGCTCATGCTGGCACTGCGATGAGCCACTTGGCTGCCGGTTTGGCCCGTGCAGCCTTCGAGCTGGCGTTGACTTATGTGCATGAACGTCACCAGGGTGGGGCGCTGCTCGCAGATCACCAGCTCACTCAGTATCGCCTGGGTGGCATCGGTATAAAGGTGGAGGCTATTCGCGCGATGGCCCGCCATGTTGCGCATTTTACTAAGTGCGCTCCGCGCCCACATCCCTACTTCACTGCCTCGGGCAAGGTTTTCTGCACTACCGAAATGATGAATGTGGTGCGTGAGTCCTTGCAGCTCTTCGGTGGTGCTGGTCTGACCCGTGAGTTTCCTATCGAGAAGCTCCTTCGCGATGCGCAGGCCATGCAGATCGAAGACGGAGAAAACAACGTCCTGCAGACCCATTATGGCTATCTGCTCAGCCGCCTGCACCAACAAGAAGGTTTCGGTCGCAACTAAACCGAACCAATCATCTATACAGAGCGAGGACATTTCCTTGAGCAAAAATTATCCTGTCGTCGTCTACGGTGCGAGTGGTTACACCGGTCGATTGATCATTGAGCATCTACGTGATCTCGGTGTGCCCTTTGTCGCTGCCGGGCGCAGTCGCGAGCGAATTGTTGAGGCGCTTCAACACGTACCTGGCATTGAAAACGCGGAGTACGAAATTGTTGAGGTTGAACATACGGTCGAGGCGTTGACCAAGTTGCTCACCGGCCGCAAAGTTATCTGCAACACAGTAGGGCCCTTCAAACGTTTCAATCTGGAAGTGGCCGAAGCCTGTCTGCGTGCAGGGGTTCATTACCTGGATACCACGGGTGAGCAAGCGGCGGTTCGTCAGATTGACGAGGCATTTGGCAAGGACTTTGCCAAGGCCGGTTTGGTGATGGTGCCATCGTTGGCCATGCAGTATGCAATCAGCGAGATCGCGGCTCAATTCTGCCTTGAGGTGCCAGGCGTCGATTCGCTTGAAATGCACGAAGTTTGTGAAGCGGTGCCCACTGTCGGCTCGGCCAATACCATTCTCGACTCTGCTTGCCAGCCATTCCACTATTTGAAAGACAACCAATTGGTGCCTTACAAAAAGATCGAGGTCAGCCAGATCTCGACCCCGGGCGGTCAAGTGCTGACGGCCACCAGTTGGGGGGGGAGCACCAACCCGCTATGGTTTGCGAATGATGGTCGCGTGCGCAACTGCAAGATGGACGTGGCAATGTGGAACCAGACCCTATACCAGAAACAGCTGGATCTGGAACGACTCTACTTCACGACACTGCAGTGGATTCCCGAACAGCAACTGCAACCTATCCTCGACAACATGGCTAGAGGGATCACGGCCAGCATGCCACCACGGGAGTCGCGTGGGGTGCATCGTTCAATCGACTGGTGCATGGCTACTGGCAACAACGTTGCTGTCAAAGCAACGATCTTTAGCACCGGCGGTTACTTGCAGACCGGCCTGCTGCAGGCCTATGGCGCTCGTCGCCTGATCTGCGAGACACCCCGGGTATCTGGCTTTCGCTCGCCTTCGCAGGTGTTCGGTCACCACGAGTTGTTGGGTTCGCTCAAGAGCTTCGGCTATGCCGCGCTCCAGGTCGAGCGTCTGGTCTGATTCGTCCCTGCATATTGAAGGATGCCTCTTATGAATTTTTCCACGTTTGCACTCCAGCAAGACGGTGCGGTCCTGCGCCTGACTTTCTCGAATCCACCGATCAACTTGATGAACTTCAAAATGGTCGAGGAGTTGTTTCAATTGGCCGGTCGTTTGCAGGTCGACCGCAGTGTCAAAGTGGTGGTGCTCGACAGCGCTGACCCGGATTTCTTCATTGCACACTTTGACCTTAACGATGTCATGGCGGCCGGGTCCGATCCACGTGCAGCGGGCAAGAGCCCTGATATCAATGGGGTTCAGGCACTCACACTGACCTGGCAGATGCTGCCGCAGATCACTGTGGCCAAGATCAACGGTCGTTGCCGTGGTGGCGGGCTGGAGTTCCTGCTGTGCCTGAGCATGCGTTTTGCCAGCACGGATTCGAAGTTTGGTTTCCCTGAGGCCAGTGCCGGTTTCCTGGCTAGTGGCGGCGGTGCCACGCGCTCAGCGATGTCCATGGGGCCGGCGCGGGCTCTGGAGTTTCTGTTGAGCTCCCGTGATTTCAGTGGCGAGGAAGCTGAGCGTTACGGCTTGATTAATCGAGCCTTGCCTGTCGGTGAACTCGACACCTATGTGGAGGATCTGGTTTGTCGTCTGGCCAAGCGTTCGCATGCGGTGGTGGCGATGAACCGTGAGGTGGTACGCCGTGTGTTTGAACCTTTCGTTGAGCCGCTGTTCAGCGCCTTGGCCGCCGAGAACGATGGTCTACGCAGCGGTTTGGCAGGTGAGGAGATGCAGGCCGGTTTCGCAGCTCTGTTGGCCGGGGGGCAGTCACGCGAGTTCGAACTCGATCTGCCAGGATCGCTCGACAAGTTGTTGCCGGTTGTAAAGTGATCCTGAATAAAAACAAGAGGAAACAGTAATGGCCATTATCGACTTCTTCGACCGCGGCCGGTCGCTGAACAGGTTCGGAACGGCTTTTGTCATGGACGGCGAAAGGTGGAATTACGAAGAGGCATACGGCATCACCTGTCAGGTGGCTCAAGCGCTGCTTAACGATGGTACTGGCAAGGGTTGCCATGGTGCGGTTCTGGCTGGCAATCATCCGTTGGCATGGATGTGCGTGCTTGGCTTATGGCGCGCCGGATTGGCATGGGTGCCACTGAATCCACGCAGTACCCCAGAAGAGAGCATCCAACTGATCAATGGGTTTGACGTCGAAGTGCTGTTCTTTCAGAAGGCTTATGCGTCGGCTGTGGAGCAGTACAAGGCGTTATGTCCTGGACTGTGCAAGCTAGTGTGCATCGATGGTCAAGTGGAAAACTGCATCTCGCTACCGGACTGGATTGCATCCCAGCCGTCGACGGCTCCGCAGGTGCTTCACGAGCCGCAGGATCTGGTTGCCATCATGCCTACTGGCGGTACGACAGGACTGCCCAAGGGGGTGATGCAGACGCATCGCAACCTTGGGGCTTCACTAATCAATGGCATTATCAATACCTACTATGAACCCGGTGAGCCTATCGTCAATCTGGCTGCTGCGCCGATGACCCATACGGCGGGTTTTCTGTCGTTGTCGGCCAGTGCGCGAGGCGGCACTGTGGTGGTGTTGAGCAAGCCCGATCCAATATCGCTGCTTGATGCGATCGAGGAGCATCGGGTGACCGAACTTTTCCTGCCCCCAACCGTTATTTATCGATTGCTTGAGACGCCGGGCATCGAGCAGCGCGACTTTTCCTCGTTACGCTATTTGATGTACGGAGCTGCACCGATGTCGCTGGAAAAGCTCAAGCGCGCACTGGAAATCTTCGGGCCGGTGATGCTGCAAGGCTATGGCCAGACCGAGGCTCCGGGGTCGATTGCCTTTTTACGTCCGGGGGACCATTTCGTGGACGGTCGTGTCGCGCCCGATAGTCGTCTATCGGCCTGCGGGTTGCCTTCGGTGACGAACGCACTGGTGATTATGGACGACTGTGGCCGGCAATTGCCGCAGGGGGATAGTGGTGAGATCTGTCTGCGCGGCGATATCGTGATGAAGGGCTACTACAAGGATCCGGAAAAGACCGCCGAGACCCTGGTCAACGGTTGGCTTCACACTGGAGATGTGGGGCATCTCGACGAAGAAGGCTTCCTTCACATCACCGACCGCAAGCGCGATGTCATCATCTCCGGCGGTTTCAATATCTATCCTGGAGAGGTTGAACAGGTGCTGTGGTCCCATCCTGCGGTGCTGGACTGCGCGGTGATCGGCGTGCCCGACGATAACTGGGGCGAGTCGGTTAAAGGTGTTGTCGAGCTTAAGCCGGATTGTACAGTCGATGCCAATACACTGATCGAGTTGTGCAAGCGCAAGCTCGGTTCAGTGAAAGCGCCAAAATCCATTGATTTCCTCTCGCCATTACCTCGTAGCAGCGTCGGCAAGGTACTCAAGAAAGATTTGCGTGAAATGTATTGGGGCGGCCGTTCGCGCCGCGTCTGATTTCAACTAAAGAGAACAATAAAATGACTAATCCTGTTAATCGTCAGTGGTTACTTGCACGTCGTCCAGTAGGCAGCATAGTGCCAGAAGACTTCAGCTACAGCGAATCCACGCCACCTGAGCCGGGTGAAAATGAGGTGCTGGTTCGTTCTCTGTATTTTGGCTTTGATGCAAGCCAACGCATCTGGCTGACCGACCATGGTGGTTATCTTCCAGCAGTAGGGGTCGGAGATCCTATACGGACCATGGGTATTGGTCAGGTTGTGGCTTCACGCCATCCAGGCTATGCGGAAGGTGATCTGGTCGAAGGCTTTTTGACTTGGCAGGACTACAACATTGCTCGTGCCGATGGGCCAATGCCGTTGCGTGTGCTACCCAGGTCGGACGACATGCCGATGACCTGGCATCTGGGAGTGCTCGGCGTGGGCGGGCTGACGGCTTACTTTGGGGTTACCGACGTTCTGAAGGTCGGGCCAGGGGATACCGTAGTGGTGTCTGCTGCAACAGGTGCGACCGGATCTTTGGTGGCCGGAATTTGCAAGGCAATGGGGGCGGATAGAGTTATTGGTATTGCGGGTGGTGCGCAGAAGTGTCGCTGGATTGTGGAGCATGCCGGTTACGATGAGGCTATCGATTATCAGAGTGAAGATATCGGAGCCCGTCTGGCCGAGCTTTGTCCTGAAGGGGTCAGCGCTTACTTCGACAATGTTGGGGGGGACATGCTCGACACCCTGTTGCTGCATATGGCACCCCGCGGGCGAATTCTTATCTGTGGCGCCATGTCTTCCGGCTATACCGATGTTCAGTTGCAAGGGCCGCGCAACTACATGTTCATCTGCGTGAAAATGCTCAGTGTGCAAGGGATTCTCCTGACCTTCTATCGTGATCGGCTGCAGGAGGGGGTTGAGCAAATGGGGCGTTGGATTGCCGAGGGCAAATTGAACGTGGCTGAAAGCGTCGTCGAAGGTTTCGAGCATGCACCGTCTCTTCTACCCACGCTGTTCACTGGAAAAAGTCCTGGCAAATTGGTGCTGAAGGTGGCCGACCCTGTTTGATGGCGGCTGGGCGTCTCGATGGAGGCGCCCACCACCCTCACGGCTTTGTAGCTCTCAATTACAGGAAGATCGCAAAAATGACGCATAACGACAGACGGCGCGGGGTGGTGGTGACCGGCGTTTCCACGGGCATCGGCCGCGCTATTGCCGAAGACCTTATGAAGGCTGGATATCTGGTGTTTGGAAGTGTGCGCCGACTGAATGACGCAACTGAACTGATGGAGTCCTTTGGCACGAGCTTTGTGCCGCTGTTGTTCGATGTGACCGACTCTGCGGCGTTGCCGGCGATAGTCGAGACCGTCTCCCAGCATCTGCAAGGGGATCCCTTGGCAGCACTAATCAACAATGCTGGCGTAAGCCTTAGCGGGCCGTTGCTGCTGCAGCCCGTTGAAGAGTTTCGCAAGACGTTCGAGGTCAATGTTTTCGGTGTGCTGGAGGTGACGAGAGCCTTCCTGCCCCTGTTAGGTGCCAGCGAGCAAACGGGCAAGCGGCCTGGTCGAATCATCAATATCGGCTCGGTGGCAGGGGCTGTTACCACGCCGTTCATGACAGCGTACTCTGCTTCAAAGCATGCGATCGAGGCGCTGAGCCAAGGTCTGCGGCGCGAGTTGATACCCTACGGTATTGAGGTCTCGACTATTGAACCGAGTTTCATTCGTTCAAGTCTCTTCGAGAAAGCTGCCACCATTGGCGCAGAGCACCGCTATCAAGACACTCATTACCAGATATTGTGGCAACAGTTCAATCGTGCGCTTGCGCAGCAGGAGGCCAAAGCGGCGTCGCCGAACAAGGTGACTCGTGCGGTGCTGCATGCACTCAAATCGCGCTATCCACGCACCCGCTATCCATTAGATCGTATCTGGTACATCGGCCGATGCCTGCCTGACCGGGTCTTCGACAAACTCATCTTCAAAGTACTCGGGATTGACAGGCTTATTCTGCCCAGCCCGATTAAAAAAACGTAGGGCCCCATCGAAGCCAGCCTCTGAAAGATAATCGGCAAGAGGGCGAGTCCGGCTTCGATCATCTTCCATGAGTAATCAATCAAGATCATTCCGGGCCTAATGCACAGCCCTGGAATCGGTGAACGTCAGGCGGGCTCTATTTGGCGCACCGGGATGAGGATGTTCGACATCCGGCTGTTGCGTTCCATCCTCTGTTGCGGTGTGTCTTCACTGTGGAGCAAGGAGAGGGTGAGCTGGTAAGCGTAAATAAGGTAGGCACGGTCCTCGGCTTCACTTTGCGGTACGTCTGCCTGAAGCAGCAGGCCCTCGATGTAACTGAGGCGGTGACTGTCCACTTCATCAATGGCCAGGCGGGCTTGTTTGTCCCGACGAGCCCAGGCACGAATGCCAAGTTCAATAGCGGCCGCATCCCGAGCGGTCTGACCGTGAGAGGGTAGCTCCAGCAAACGTTGCAGTTGTTGCAGGGGAGAACTGTGTGCGTTGCGCAGATGCAGAATCACATCCTCGGTGGCGCGTGCTCGCCAGTTGCCAAGAATGCCTTCGAGCAATTCGCCACGGCTTTTGAAGTGGTAGTAAAAACTTCCCCGGGTGATCTTCAGCTCCTTAGCTAGCGTGTCGACCCGGACGGCATCTACACCGCTCTTAACCAGGACATGCTGGGCTGCGTGAATCCAATCTTCTCGGGTGAGACTGGTGCGTGATGTCATTGTCTGAGGGCCTTTTCCAACGAGCTGGATGAGCGCCAGGGGCCTGACCCTGACAGGTCGCCTTCGGCAGCAAAGCAAACATTCTAACGCCAAGTGCTAGCGTGCAGCCATTGCCGGGGCGTTTGAAACCATTCCCAGTGACAGTCGAGATGCTAGCGCATCAAACCGCTCAGTGAGCCTGCATATAAAGTACACATATGTATGTTTGTTCGCCATCATCAGCGCTTACCTTCAAAAATAATCTTTAAAATTCGGATGCTCAGCGTTTTTTTCGTTGACGGTATTTTGGTTCGACAATAACATGCAGATACACATCTGTATGTTAATTGAAGAATCGGAGGCCTGTATGAACGGTATTGGAAAAACCCTGCTGGCAGCAGGACACAAGACCCACTATCACGAAGCGGGTCAGGGCGAAGCTCTGTTCTTACTGCATGGTTCAGGCCCTGGCGTTTCCGGCTGGACCAATTGGGCCAGGACGATGGACGTGTTCGCCGATCAGTGGCGAGTGATCGTTCCAGACATTGCCGGCTTCGGTTTCACCGAGTTTCAGGAAGATGCGAAATACGACATCAAGCTTTGGGTCAATCATCTGGTCGGCATTATGGATGCGTTGGACATTCCCAAGGCTTCGTTTGTAGGCAACTCCTTCGGCGGGGCTGTGGCAATCGGTCTTGCGATTTTTGCGCCTGAGCGTGTCAACAAACTGGTTCTGCTGGGCACGCCTGCTGGCGAGTTCGTTCAGACCCCGGGTCTGCGCGGAGCTTGGGAATATGAGCCGTCCCTGGAAAACATGCGCCAGTTGATGGAGCTGTTCCCTTTTGACAAATCCTTGATCACTGAAGAGTTAGTCAAAGCTCGCTATGACGCCAGCGCCCGTCCCGGTGCGCAGGAAGCACTACGCAAGTTGATTCCTAAACCCGCCGCCGAAGGCGAGACCATCGTCAAAGGGTTTCCGGCAGTTGCTTTGGCCAAGATCACAGCCCCGACACTGGTGGTTCATGGGCGTGAAGATCGTGTGGTTCCGCCGCAATGCGGTTTGTTGATCGCCAACAGTGTGCCGAACGCCGACCTGCATTTGTTCGCCCGTTGCGGGCACTGGGTACAAACCGAGCAACCGCGTCGTTTTGCGGCGCTGGTTCGCGACTTCTTGAGCGAGTAACCACCATGAGCCGAAACGTATTGGAGCGAGTGCTCTGGCAATTGTCAGTCGAGCGCGCCGCCAAAGATCAATTCCGAAAGGACGCTCGCTTATTCCTCAGTCGTTTCGCTTTGAGCGAGGAGGAAGTGGATATGGTGATTGGTTTCGATGTCGCGGCGCTTCAAGGGTTAGGGGTCAATCCAATGTTGACCATGGGCTTTTGGCAGGAATTGTCCGAACAGCGCGACATGTCCATCTACAAGAAGCGCCTAGGCGCTACTGACGAACAACTGGCGGGTTTTTCCGCCGCGCTTAAGGGGTGATCCAATGGGCAAGATAGTTGGCGGTTTCTGGATGCCGCATGATCCGGTCATGTTTGTCGCACCCCAGGCGCCAGAGCAGACGCAGCGCGACGCAGTGTGGGGTGCATATGAGGAGTGCGCCCAACGTCTTGCGCAATTGGAGCCGACGTCGGTGATCATCGTTGGCTGCGACCATTACATCCTTTTCGGGACTCAATGCCTGCCGCGTTATGTAATCGCGACCGGAGATGTCGATGGTCCGATTGACCGCTTGCCAGGGCTAGCACGCGGCGTGGTGAATAACCAGCAAAAGCTTGCAGGGCATATCGTCGAGCATGCCGCGAAGCAGGATATCGACTGGACAGTCGCTCGCAGTTTCACTGTCGATCACTCCTTTTCGATCCCGCACCAATTGGTGGTAAAGCCGGCGCAAGACCTCCTTGGTCGTGAGTTGCCGACTATTCCGGTGTACCTGGCCTGTGGCGTCGACCCGTACATATCGCTCAAGCGCAGTGCTGATCTTGGCCGACAAATCCGGGCGGCGGTCGAAACATTCGATGCCGATGAGCGTGTGGTCATCATTGGTAGCGGTGGCATCAGTCATTGGGTGGGTACCGCAGAAATGGGACGTGTCGCCGAAGATTTCGATCGGGAAATCCTCGCGCTGGGTGTCAATGGCGACCTGCAAGGTCTGTGTGCCTATTCAGATGGGGAGATTCTACGGCGTGCAGGTAATGGCGCTATGGAAATCCGCAATTTCGCGTGCGCCCTGGCGGCAGTTCCTGAGCCTCGGGGAGAAGTGATCGCCTATGAAGCAGTTCCCGCCTGGGTCACTGGATTGGGTTTCGTTCAATTGATTTCGGGGGAGTAAGGGCTATGAGTCGAGTATTGCTATGTCAACGTGATGAGCTGGCACCTGGATCGTTGAAAAAGGTTACTCATGGCGATGTGGGTGATATCTGCGTGTACAACCTGGGTGGCACTTTCTATGCCACCGCCGATATGTGCACCCATGCCACCGCATCCCTGGCTGAAGGTGACCTCGAAGATGACCTGATCACCTGCCCGGTGCACTGGGGTCAGTTCCATGTGCCTTCTGGCAAGGCTATGACCTTTCCCTGCGAAAAGCACTTGCGCACCTATCGCATCATCGTCACCGATAAAGAGGTGTACGCCGATGTGGCGCTCGAATCTGAAGAAGCGCTGGTCGCGGCCCAGAGTCCGGTCTGACCGGTTAGCTGTATCAACCCAATTTCCGGGAGCCTGAATCATGGATAACAAACGCATACCACTCAGAACCATTGAGTCCACGCCAAGCCTGCCGAATCTCGACAGGGTGTGCGATATGGAAGAGGGCCGGCTTTCTGGCAAGGTGTTCTGGGACGAAGCCATTTACGAACAAGAGCTCGAGAAAATCTTCGCTCGTTGCTGGTTGTTCGTTGCTCATGAATCTCAGTTGCCCAAGTCGGGCGATTATCTGACTACCTCCATGGGTGAAGATGAGGTGCTGGTGGTCCGCCAGAAGGATGCCTCGATAAAGGTTTTCCTCAATGCCTGCCCGCACCGTGGCAACAAGGTTTGTTTCGCTGAGGCGGGAAACGCTCGGGGGTTCATCTGCAACTATCACGGCTGGTCCTTCGGTGCCGATGGTGGTCGACTGTTGGGCATGCATGAGTCCAAGTGCTACGAAGAAAGCAATTTCGATAAGTCCCAAAACGGACTGCGTGAGGCCCGCGTTGCCAGCTACAAGGGGCTAGTGTTTGCCACGTTCGCAGATGACGCGCCGACGCTCGAAGAGTACCTGGGGCCAATGACATGGTACCTGGACGTAATACTTGACATGGACGAAGGCGGCAGTGAATTCCTTGGCGGCTGCGTTCGTTCAACCATTGAATGCAACTGGAAAATCGCTGCGGAAAACTTTGTCGGCGATATTCTGCACGGAGGCTGGACTCATGACTCGGCAGCCAAGGCCATGCTGGGCGGGCCAGTAGCGAACGTCGGTGAGTTACCGGAATCGTACTCGGTCAACTGGAATGGCCATGGTTACGAGTTCGCCACTGACGTGGTTGGCAATGCCGCCACGTTGGGTGAAAGGGATATCAACAAATACCTGCATGTGCTGCGTCCGAAAGTCGCAGAGCGCCTGGGCGAGTTTCGTTCGAAGTTGATCGGCTCTATCTCGTCGTTCACCGTTTTCCCGAACTTCTCCTTCTTGCCAGGCCAGAACACTGTTCGCATCTGGCAGCCTCGTGGTCCGCACAAAATCGAGCTGTTTACCTGGGTGATCGTTAATAAGAACGCCCCACAGGACATCAAGGACAAGTGGAGACGAGGAGCGATGATGACCTTCTCGCCCACAGGTGTTTTTGAGATGGATGATGGCGAGAACTGGGAATATTGCACCAAGACCAGTCGCGGCATGGTGACTCGTTACCAAGACTTGTATGTCGGGCTCGGTATGAACACGCGAATTGAAAACAGCGAAATGCCCGGCAACGTTTTCAAAGGCCAGCTCAATGAGTGCAACGCTCGCGCTTTCTATCAGCGTTGGAAAGATCTGTTGCAGGCACCGACTTGGTCGGATGTCCCGGATCGTAACGGCACGATGCGTTGAAGGAGACGAAAATGAACGTGTTGCCTTTGGAAAAAACGGTCTCTCTCGACGACGTTCGAAAGGTCGAGGCCTTCTTGTTGCGTGAGGCTCGTCTGCTCGACAACGAGTCCTGGGACGAGTGGCTGCAGATGCTTAGCGAGGGGATTCACTACTGGATGCCGGGTATCGAAAACCGGCGGCGTGAAGACAAATCCGGTCCGTATCAAGCGGACCACATGGCGTTCTTCGATGACGGCATGCGTGAGTTGCAGCGCAGGGTTGCACGCTTCAAGCAGCCTTCGGCCTGGGCGGAAAATCCGCCCACCCGTAACGTGCACCTGATCAGCAATATAGAAGTGTATTCCGCGGATGCAGAAGGTGAATTCATTGCTTATTCCTGCTTCATGAATGTACGTAGCCGCGGCCTGGACGAGTCCCACCAGTTGGTCGGGCGGCGTGAGGATTTGCTGCGCGTCGAAGCTGATGGCTTGAAGTTGCTCAAACGCAAAATTCTCATTCCTAACGCGATGTTGCTGTGCAAGAACATCAACACCTTCCTCTGAGGATGCGCATATGGGTTGGCTCGAAGGGCAAGTAGCACTCGTCACCGGGGGAACCGGTGGCATTGGCAAGGCCATCGTTCGGCGTTATGTGGCCGAAGGCGCCCGGGTGGGTGTGATGGCTCGAGACAGCGAGCAATTGTCGGTGCTGCGAATGGAACTTGGCGATGCGATTGTCACCATTCAAGGTGATGTAGCGAGCTATCAGGACAACCAGCGCGCGGTGGCGACGGTACTGGAAGCTTTTGGTCGCCTGGATACCTTCGTTGGTAACGCGGCGGTTTTCGACTACTTCACTCGTTTGGATCGTATTGCTCCAGAAGATTTCGAAAGTGCTTTTCAGCGGTTATTCGCAACGAATGTGCAAGGTTATCTGCTTGGCGCGCGTAGCTGTATCGATGCGCTGCGGGAAAGTCGCGGAAGCATGATTTTTACCCTGTCCAACAGCGCGTTTTATGCTGGCGGCGGTGGAATTCTTTACGTGACCGCCAAGCATGCATTGGTCGGAATGATCCGGCAGTTGGCGTATGAGCTGGCGCCGGATATTCGCGTCAACGGTGTGGCACCAGGCGCCACCAACACCCCGATGAAAAGCCTGGAAGGCTTGAACCAGCGCAGCGTGCCACTCAATCAGATTCCTGGCTTCGAAGAAGGTGCTGCGCAGTCGGTACCGCTGCAGCGTATTGCAGAGCCAGAGGATCATACCGGCCATTATGTGCTGCTTGCCTCCCGTGAAAATTCCGGGTTGACCACAGCGAACATTATTCATAGCGACGGCGGCTGGGAAATCCGGAGTGCCGGAGCTCGTAGTCCACGCAAGCCCTGAATCCGAACGCTGTCTCTAATAACAAGTGCAACAAGAGAACTGTTTGATGAGCGTTGATAACCGAGTCCTCAGTGCATCGCAGAAGAAACTTTTGGAGTTGTTCTCCGGACTGAGCATTCCGGTACTGGCGGCGCCCATGTTTCTGGTATCCGGGCCACGTTTGCTCAGCGCCTGCTGCCAGGCTGGAATCGTTGGCAGTATGCCCGCACCCAATGCGCGTACTGTGGATCAGTTGCAGCAATGGCTGGAAGAGATTATCGGCGATCGAGACGTCGCTCGGGGGCGTGGTGAAACCTGGGCCCCGTGGATGCTGAACATGATTGTGCACAGCACCTACGATCGTTTCGAAGCAGAGCTGGATTTGGTCCGTCGCTATCAGCCACAAATCGTGTCCACGGCGTTGGGTAGCCCGAAACGGGTGATGGATGCAGTGCATGAATATGGGGGGGTGGTCATCGCCGACGTCATTACTCCGGTGTTGGCACGCAAGGCTGTTGATGCGGGCGTCGACGGACTGGTGCTGGTCTGTAACGGTGCCGGCGGCCACACCGGTAGTTACAACCCGTTTGCATTCATTGCCGAGGTGCGGAAGTTCTGGCAGGGCCCTTTGGGTTTGGCTGGCGCGATCTCGAATGGTCGGGATATTCATGCTGCGCAAATTCTAGGTTGTGATTTTTCATTAGTAGGCACCCGACTGATCGCTGCGAGTGAAAGTCTTGTCGATGATGCCTACCGCGAGATGCTGGTGGCCTGTTCGATGGACGATGTAGCGACCACCAAAGCGGTCAGCGGCGTGCTCGCCAGCTGGATGAAACCTTCTTTGGAACAGGCCAGTATTGATCTGACTTCGGACAATCGGTCCAGCATCGATTTTTCAGGTGACATCGCCAGTGCCAACAAAGCCTGGAAACACGTGTGGTCGGCGGGGCAAGGGGTCGGGCAGATCACCCGTCACTACACCGTTGCCGAGCTGGTCGACGAACTGCATGAAGGTTATCGGGTAAGCCGAGCAGGGGCTCTGTGAGCCTTTCCCATCATCGTTAGAGGAGATATCCGATGAGTCAAGAATCTATCCAGGCTGCTGCTTCGGTTTTAGCCCAGGCGCGTCAGACACGTAGCACCTGTAGCCGTATTTCCGAACGTTTCGACATTCACACCCTTGCCGACGCCTATGCTGTGCAGGAAATCAATACCCGTGCCGCACTGGCGACCGGTCGACGTTTGAGCGGGCGCAAAATCGGTTTGACTTCGTTGGCGGTGCAACAGCAGTTGGGGGTGGACCAGCCAGACTTCGGCATGCTGTTCGCTGACATGGAATGCCTTGACGGTGAAGCCATCGATAGCACCCGATTGATTCAGCCAAAGGCCGAAGGCGAGATCGCTTTTGTCCTGGGTCGCGACTTGCCTAACGCAGACACCACCTTGGGGGAATTGATGCGTGCGGTGGACTACGTGGTTCCTGCCTTGGAGATCGTCGACTCGGCCATCGAAGACTGGAAAATAACTTTGGTGGATACAGTCGCCGACAACGCCTCTTCGGGACTGTATGTACTGGGCAAGATCCCGGTGGCCTTGGCCAGTCTGGATTTGGCGCTGGAAGGCATGCTGCTTGAGAAAAACGGCGCACAGGCCGCTATTGGTGTCGGTGCCGCCTGTATGGGTAACCCGCTCGATGCTTGCCTATGGCTGGCACGCACCATGGCCCAGGCCGGGCGGCCACTGCAGGCGGGGGACGTGCTGTTGTCCGGAGCATTGGGGCCAATGGTTCCCGTGTTGGCCGGCGATAGCCTTCGACTGCGACTGACCCGCCTGGGTGAAGTGAGCTGCCGTTTCGTATGAATTTGTTTACCTGTCCGGCAGATGGAACACAGCCAACAACAGTGATCGGTGAGCAGCGACCAAGTGTTTGTTGAACTCACTAGGGCATGCCATGCATGAGCCTGAAGTCATCCTCCTTGCTGAAGTTTTTGGAGAATCCGTATGAACATTGGAAAACTCAAAGTCGCCATCATCGGTTCCGGCAACATCGGCACCGATTTGATGATCAAAATTCTGCGCAATGCAAAGCACCTGGAAATGGGGGCCATGGTCGGCATTGATCCGGCCTCCGATGGCTTGGCCCGAGCCCAACGCATGGGTGTGGCAACCACCCATGAAGGGGTCGAAGGGCTGACTCGCATGGAGGTGTTCAAGGATATCGATTTTGTGTTCGATGCCACCTCTGCCGGCGCCCATGTAAAAAACGACGCCTTTCTGCGTTCGGTCAAGCCGGGGATCCGTCTGATCGACCTGACACCAGCGGCGATCGGTCCGTACTGCATTCCGGTGGTCAATCTGGAGCAGAACCTCGATCAGCCGAACGTCAATATGGTCACCTGCGGTGGCCAAGCGACTATTCCCATGGTCGCTGCGGTATCGCGGGTAGCGAAGGTGCACTACGCCGAAATCATTGCCTCGATCGCCAGTAAATCAGCCGGCCCAGGTACTCGAGCCAACATCGACGAGTTCACCGAGACCACATCCAAAGCTATCGAGGCGGTCGGAGGTGCGGGTAAGGGCAAGGCAATCATCATCATGAACCCGGCCGAGCCGCCACTCATGATGCGCGATACAGTTTTCGTTCTGTCGGAAGCGGTCGACCAGGCCAAAGTCGAGGCCTCCATTGAGGAGATGGCGGCTGCGGTCCAGGCCTATGTGCCAGGCTATCGGCTGAAGCAGAAAGTTCAGTTCGATGTAATTCCCGAAGATGCGCCCCTGAACATTCCTGGCCTGGGTAAGTTCTCAGGCCTCAAGACCTCGGTATTCCTCGAAGTTGAGGGCGCCGCCCACTACCTGCCAGCCTATGCTGGCAACCTCGACATCATGACGTCCGCCGCGCTGGCTACCGCCGAGCGCATGGCGCAGTCAATGCTGAACGCCTGAGGAGAATCGCCATGAGTTTTAATCCCGGTAAAAAACTGTACATCTCCGATGTGACCCTGCGCGACGGAAGTCATGCGATCCGTCACCAGTATTCCATTCAGAATGTGCAGGACATCGCCCGTGCCCTGGACAAGGCCAAGGTCGACTCGATCGAAGTCGCCCACGGCGACGGTCTGCAAGGTTCAAGCTTCAACTATGGCTTCGCTGCCCATACCGACCTGGAGTGGATCGAAGCTGCCGCCGATGTGATCAGTCACGCCAAAATCACCACCCTGTTGCTGCCGGGTATCGGGACGGTGCATGACCTCAAGGCCGCCTACGATGCCGGCGCCCGAGTGGTCCGTATCGCGACTCACTGCACCGAAGCGGACGTATCGAAACAGCACATCGAATACGCCCGCGAACTGGGCATGGATACCGTCGGCTTTCTGATGATGAGCCATATGATCGCCCCGGAGCATTTGGCCCAACAAGCCAAATTGATGGAGAGCTATGGTGCGACCTGCGTGTACATGGCTGACTCAGGCGGTGCCATGAACATGCAGGACGTGCGCGAGCGCTTCCGCGCGTTCAAGGCGGTGCTCAAGCCAGAAACCGAAACCGGCATGCACGCTCACCATAACCTGAGTCTGGGGGTCGCCAACTCCATCACGGCGGTGGAAGAGGGTTGCGACCGCATCGACGCCAGCCTTGCGGGCATGGGGGCGGGGGCTGGTAACGCACCATTGGAGGTGTTCATCGCCGCCGCCGATCGCTTGGGCTGGAACCACGGCACTAACCTCTACACCTTGCTCGATGCTGCCGATGACATCGTCCGCCCGCTTCAGGACCGCCCAGTGCGAGTTGACCGCGAGACCTTGGCCTTGGGGTATGCCGGGGTCTACTCCAGCTTCCTGCGTCATGCCGAAATCGCCGCTGCCAAGTATGGCCTCAAGACCCTCGATATCCTTGTGGAACTGGGCAAGCGGCGAATGGTTGGTGGTCAGGAAGACATGATCGTGGACGTTGCACTGGATTTGCTCTCTAGCAAGCAATACACGAACTGAGAATGACATACAGGTTTGTTTGTCACGGCCACGCAAAATTGTGGCGGGCAAACCGGTTTTTAGTAGTGAGGAAAAGGCCATGAGTTTTCAAATACAGATCCAACCCGTTGGTCTCAGCTATACGGTGGCCGAGGAGCAAAGCATTCTCGATGGTGCTTTGGCGGATGGTTTGATGCTTAAGCACAGCTGCCGAACAGGTACATGTGGCAGTTGCAAGGGCAAATTACTCAGCGGTGAAGTAGATCATGCCAACAGCCCGTTGGATGTGTTGAGCGCCGAGGAGCGCGAACGCGGGCTGGCCTTGTTCTGCTGTGCGAGAGCGAAATCCGATCTGGTGATTGACGCACCGGAAGTCACTGAGCTGCGTGGCATCAGCATTCAGCAAATGGGCGCCAGAGTCGCAAGCATAGATAAAGTCAGTCACGATGTTGCGGTGTTGAAACTGACCATGGCTCCCGGATCGAACTTCGACTATTACCCTGGCCAGTATGTCCAGATCTTGCTGAAAGACGGTGGCCGTCGCAGTTACTCGATGGCGACTTCCACCCCAGTCAACAACCAGTTGGAACTGCACATCCGACACATGCCAGGCGGGGCATTCAGCGGCCATGTGTTCAACGAGTTGCAGCCCAAGAGCATATTGCGGCTGGAAGGTCCGTTTGGTTCATTTTTCCTGCGTGGCAACGAGCGGCCAATGATTTTTCTGGCCAGCGGTACAGGCTTCGCACCGATCCAGGCATTATTGGAACAACTGCGTGCTCAAGGCTCCAATCGGCGCCCGGTTTATCTGTACTGGGGTGGGCGGCGACGTGAGGATCTCTATCGGCATGAGCAGCTCCTTGCCTGGGAGGCTGAATTGCCTTGGTTGCGTTATACGCCGGTACTCTCGGAGCCAACACAGGAGTGTGATTGGCAGGGCGCGAAAGAGTTTGTTCATCGCCAGGTGCTCAAGGACTTCCAGACGTTACAAGACTTCGAGGTTTACGCATGTGGGGCGCCAATTGTCGTCGAATCTGCCCGTAAGGAGTTTGTCCGCGATTTGGGCCTACCCGAAGAACATTTCTATGCCGATGTTTTCGTTTAAGTCGCAATGCTTGAATCACCGGAACGCATGAGTCCATCAATAATGAAGTTAATACACGATATCCAGAAACGCCCGGGAGCATCCAGCATGTGTCAAAGAATTAATTGAGCGCTATTTAGCTAAGCTGTAGAAGGCCAACTCTGTCATCAACGGATGATAATAAAAGGGTGCGACGATGATTTCAAAAGGTGATGCTTTCGCCAATCTGAGTGTTCAATCCAAACTTGTTATCGGGTTTTCGCTCGTGATGAGTATTGGACTCTCAGTGACCAGCACCGGATTTTATAGCGCACATACGCTGTCTGGTTTATTGGATAGAAGCCTTCGCTTGGGAGAGTTGAAGAATAATGTACTTAGCTTAAGTGCTGCGGGAGACCGCTACCAGTTTCTAAAGGATCTGGATTCAGGGCGTCTTCAAACGGAAGCTGTACAGCGTATGGAGAATAGTCTTGCGGAGTCAAAATCTTACTTGACAGATGCGCAGGAGATTGAGCTTCGTCAGTTAATAGCAAAATTCAGGGAGTCGAAAGAAGGAGGCGGCTCCGACAATCACGACAATATAGGCAGGGCTGATCAGGCTAAGTTGGGTGTCAGTTTAAAGAGGCAAGATAGGGTTGATAATGCTCTCGTCGGGTTGGTTGATAGCTTGCTTGAAGATGTAATTGCCGAACGAAGTCGTCAGGTTTCATATGTATATGTTTTACTTTGTTTAATGTCATTACTTGCAACGGCTGGGAGCGCGTTTGCAGTTTGGTTGATTTCGCGTTCGTTAGTGCCCCCATTAAAGTCGACGGTAGATATTGCAGAACGTATTGCTTCGGGTAATCTTATGGATGTTGAAGACTCTTCCCGACAAGATGAAATAGGTCGCCTGCTGAGATCAATCCGCAAAATGGCGAGCGGACTAAGAACGCTGGTGGGCTCAATTGGCCAAGGGGCCAAGCAATTGAGCAGTGCATCGGCTAAATTATCGCTAGATAGTGCTGAGGCGCAGATTAGTTTTGAACAGCAAAGGGTCGAAGTCAGCCAGGTTCTAATGTCTATCAATGAACTAGTTGCAACAGTTCAAGAGATTGTGCGCAATACCGAGATGGCGGCTGACGCAGCAGTTGAAACCGGTAGAAAAGCGCAGGATGGGGAGCTAATCGTCAATGGCACTGTTGATCAAATTGAGTACTTGGCAATAGACATGGAGTCACTCGGATCTGCGATGGATAATCTACAGCAAGGTAGCGAAAAGATCGGTCAGGTGGTCGATGTGATTAAAGCGGTTGCTGAGCAAACAAATTTGCTAGCACTTAATGCTGCAATTGAAGCAGCGCGAGCTGGGGATCAGGGGCGAGGATTTGCGGTTGTCGCAGATGAAGTGAGGGCACTTGCTATCAGGACTCGTCAATCAACTGAGGAAATAGAACAGTTGATTAGTTTTCTGCAGGCAGGAGCCATACAAGCGTCCAAGTTGATGAATCAAAGCAGTCAGCGCACCGCAGAGGCTGTGGGTCTTGCTCAAAAAACAAAGTCAGCGCTGAGTGAAATCAGTCAGGCCGTCTCTGATATTCAAGCAATGAATCAGAAAATAGCAGCATCGGCTGAACAACAGGGAGTCGCTGTAAAAGAAATCAATCAAAATATTGTAAGTGTTAGCGAAAAAGCAGGCCAGTCGGCCTCTCGATCCGCTCATGCTCTTAATTCAATTGAAGAGCTCGGCCGTTTAGGGCGTGATCTAGACTCTGCTGTTCATCGATTCAATTGGTAGTTAAATTAAAGTCGTGAAGTGTTAAGTGATACCTGTTCAATGAATGTTGAATTACCGAACTTCGGGTTGAAGATGCCCTGGGCTGGTTTAATCCTTTGTCGTGAAAGCCGGCCGCCGACAGTTTAAGTCGACGAGACAGTGACTCACGACCTAGGTCGACCTTGTGTGTCTCCAGAAACTACAGGTGGAGGGATGAGTGAATAATAAAGTTGATGAAATAAAGCGCCATGCCGTACGCCTTATAGCGGAAAAAGGTTTCGAGGCAATGTCTTTGCGTCAACTGGCTGCAGCGGTGGGAGTGTGCCCTGGTTCGGTCTATGCGCACTACGAAAGCAAAGGTCAATTACTGCAGGAGTTGTACTGCGATTACCTGAAAGACCTCATGTTCGTATGGGTGGACCAGCGCAAGCAAGATCGAGAAAAGCAAAGTGCCGAGCAAATGCTCATGCGTTTTGTCGCTGTGTATGTTGGCTTCTACTACCGCAAGGCTGCGGAGAGCCTGATTGTGCAGCTGGATTTTCGAAGCCTGGACGATCAGGGCAAGGCGATGGTCAACGAGCTGACGGAGCTGTACGAGGCGGAGCTCGGGTCAATTCTGCGTCAAGGTATGCTTGACGGAGTGTTCCAGTTCTGTGATTTGCTTTCAGTACAGCTGGCCATTCTGTGCGTTTTGCGAGGCTTTTGCGCGGCGGGTTGCAGTGCAGCTCCCATGCCCGAGTCGTGGACCATCGAGGCATGCGTTGCGAACGCTTTTCGGTTGGCCGGCGTCCAGCAACAGTGCGATCCAATCAGTCAGCATCGCGTGCGCACGGTGAGCTGCAAGGTGCGACCGAGTTTGTCCACCATCAAGTCTTAAAGGACTTTCAGAGTTTGCAGGACTTTGAGGTTTACACATGTGGGGCGCCAATCGTAGTTGAGTCGGCGCGTCGGGATTTTGTTTACGGCTTGGGGCTATCGGGGGAACAGTTCTATGCCAATGTTTGGTTGGAGGCTCTTTAATTTATAGAGGTTTATCCTGCCGAGTATCATCGCGATCAGTGTTGCTCAAGGCGCGAGGGGGACGGCAACGAACAGATGATTCACGCAACTCGCAGATGGACAAGGGCCCGGCAAAGTGTTGCTGGGAGCTGTATCAGGCCACCATATTTTAGTGGCCTGCACATCCTGCTGCGCCGGCTTCAATGGCCGTGCGCGGAACCTTCTTACTTCACAAGGCCGAACGGATCCGGCACGACACGTTGATTGGCATTGTTCCAAAAATTCTGGAGCACAAAACCATACTCGGGCAGGTTATTGATGAAGGGGGATAGCATATTGTTGGCGGTTGGAAGCTTCCAGTCAGCTTGCAACTCGCACGCCAGCGCAAAGGTAGTAACCAGTTCGGCGCCTGCATTGGCCATGCGCGACATGGCAGATTGCGCTTCATAAGTGCTCCACGCCCCACAAGCGTCGACAACGGGGAACACCTTATAGCCATCCTGCAGCATTGACAAGGTTGGAAACGCACAGCAAGTCCCGATGGTAACCGCCGAGATGATGATGTGTTGGCGGCCGGTTTTAGCGACAAGGTCTTCCAGCGCCTTGCGGAAAGTTGGATCCTCGTAGCAATTGATGATCCCTGTGCGGCGGTAGATTGGCTGGTCGGCGAAAAGCTCCTTGAGCTCAGGCAGCGTGTCTCCATTTTGCCATTGCGCGTTCGAGCTCGACAGTAGTACTGGAATATTTAAGGCATGGGCGGTGCGAGCCAAGCCAACAATGTTACTTTTGTATTCTGCTAGGGAGCTAAAATCACGCACCCCTGCCATCAGCCCTATCTGGTGGTCGATAAATAGGATGATGCTGTTTTCTGGCGTGGGTTTTTCATAGGCGTAGCGACCAACTCGCTTGGCTTCTTCGTTGGTGGTGCGTGTTGGTAAGGCGCTGTCTTGCAGGCCACTGATTATGTCGGCTGGACGATCAATCATGGTCAACTCCTAGCTAGGGTCGCAGCAAGATTGCTGCGACAGCGAAGAGTGTATATATGTAGTCCACCTGGATAAGCTGACTCGACTAAGATGGAGTATTCCAAAAAATGATACAATGTATGTGTTATGGATAAATTTCTTGAAATGAAGGTGTTCGTCACGGTGGTGAGTGTCGGCAGCTTCGTAAAAGCTGCTGACGAATTGCGGATGTCAAAAGCCAGCGTGTCGCGTTATGTCAGCGAGCTAGAGGCGCGTCTTGGAATAAGGTTGTTGCAAAGGAATACACGCAAAATTTCAGTGACGGAGGATGGAGATATTTTTCATGCGCGCTGCATGAAGCTACTAGCGGGCCTCGACGAGGCTGAGGCTGAGATCACTGCCAACAAGAACGATGCGATTGGACAACTCAAAGTCAATGTACCAGTAAGCTTTGGTCTCATGCACCTTAATCCATTGTGGACCAAATTCATGATGCTACATCCCAGACTCACACTGGATGTGACATTATCCGATCAAGTAGTCGATTTGGTGGCTGAAGGCTATGATCTGGCTGTTCGTATCGCGCGCCTGCCAAATTCGTCGCTGATAACCCGTAAACTTACTTCAACCAGAATGATCTTGTGCGCATCACCGGAATATCTCGCTCAGCATGGCACACCTTTGCACCCAGCTGACCTTGCAGCGCGCGCGGTGATGTCGTACAGCTTGTATTCATCGGGTGAAAACTGGGAGTTTGATGGCCCTGAAGGGCAAGTGATCGTAAAGGTTATCCCCCGCATGCGTGCCAACAGTGGTGATACCTGTTGTGCCGCAGCGCTGAATCACCAAGGCATCATGTTGCAGCCTTCTTTTCTGGTCAGTGAACACTTGAAGTCTGGAGCGCTTGTGGAGGTCTTACCGCAGTATCGCTCGATTGAACTTGGCGTCTACGCAGTCTATCCGACTCGCAAGCACGTCTCGCACAAAGTACGTCTTCTTATTGAATTCCTGGTCCAAGCTTTTCATACCCGTATGTGGCTCGAATGAGTTTTCGACGCGTGACTCGCGGGATGGAGATCTTCAGATGTTATCTTGCAAACTTTGTAAGGGTAAGTGCCTACAATGGGCCTTGCTTGTTATGTCGGATCAAATTTTACGGCTCGATAGTTTGATTGATCTAGGGGGCGGCTGTGTCTGTTAACTAAAGCCGAACGAAAGTTTAACTGAAATATGGACCATTCATGTGAGCATCGGAGATAGGAGCGGAGGGGCTGTTTCGGGTAATTAACATCGCGAGTTTAGAGCTCAGAAGATTTGATCAAGAGGCTCCCCGTGTCAGGAAAACGTATTCTAGTTGTCGAAGACGATGCCGACAGCGCCAGCATTCTCGAGGCCTACCTGCGTCGCGACGGCTTCGAAGTGATACTGGCCGAAGACGGACAACGTGGCATTGATTTGCACCACCGGCACAAGCCCGACCTGATCTTGCTGGATATGATGCTACCAAGAATGAGCGGAACCGAAGTGCTTACGACCGTCAGACGCTGCAGTGATACACCAGTAATCATGGTCACGGCGATGGGTGATGAGCCGGAAAAATTGGGAGCCTTGCGTTATGGCGCAGATGACTATGTCACCGTGGTTGGGCAAAATCCTTTGCTGACAGCCAGCACGATTGTCCAGCGGTTGGGGCCGCAGATCGCAGCCATAAAACTGCCACCCGGCTATCGGATCGAACTCGGCGGAGAAATTGAAGATTCTGCCGACGCCAACGAGGCGTTGCTTCAATACTTACCGCATGCCCTGATCGCGATATTCCTGCTATTCGTCTGGCAGTTCAAATCGTTCCGAAAACTGTTGATCGTGGTGTCCAGTGTTCCGTTTGTACTAATTGGGGTAGCGGTTGCGCTTTTAATAACGGGATATCCATTCGGTTTCATGGCGACCTTTGGCTTGCTATCGCTTGCCGGAATCATCATTAACAACGCCGTGTTGCTGCTTGAGCGCATTGAGGTGGAGCTAACAGACGGCTTGTCTATTCATGACTCTGTAGTAAAGGCATGCCGTCATGCGCCTGAGACCAATTGTAATGACCAAGCTGACCTGCATCATTGGCCTTGTGCCGCTGATGCTGTTTGCAGGGCCACTGTGGGAAGGCATGGCGATTACAATTATGGGGGGGGGCTTGCGTTGGGAACGCTGGTGACATTGGGCTTGATTCCGGTGCTATATGAGATTCTCTTTGCGAAAATTCCGGCTTGTGTCAAGCAGTCACGAGTATGAATCAAAATGCGAAAAGACTCGGGGCCGAGTGCTGTCATTAACGACCAAATGAAAATGCCGAGTTCGCCCACACGTTTGACTCCAAATTTGTTAATCAGCAGTCCGACAGGAATCAAGAGCAAAGCATAGCTCCGAATGAATGACGAGAAGAGGTAACCCATGCCGATCAAGGAAAGATGTAATTCCTCTGTGATGGATTTGGCTGCGATAGAGGGGACGATTCTGTCCATGTAGTTGATCATGGGCAGTGAGAAAAGAAGATGGCTATCCAGCCGCTGAGGCACGACATGTATTCACCATATTTTGATTGTGGTGGGCGCTTTATCGAGGCACTGGCTAATGGAGTTGTGTTTAGGCGGACTCGTCAGTCGACGTTTGCTTTTCTAGAGATCAAAACTGATCTCTATAGCGATATAAGTCATTTGATGATTTTTAGCTGCGCATTAAACCAACGATTAGCTTCAGGCTATCGTTCGGTAATAGTCGGATAGGGGAGGCGAGCGCGAGGCGTAAGATCGCGCTTGGCATCAAGAGAGGATAGGAGGGGGGTTACTCGAACAGCGCGGGGTCTACTTTTTTACGTCGGGCCTGCTCCAGGTGTTTGCGCATCTGGTCTGCAGCCGCCAACCGATCCCCTCGTTCCAGGCAGTCGAGGATAGCGAGATGCTCTTCCGCTTGGCCTTTGCGCGGGGTTCGTGTGCTGGCTTGACGGTATTCCACAAGTCGACGCAATTGGTCGAGACGGCGGACGGTTTGCTGCAGGAAGCGATTGCCGGAACAGGCCGCCAGTGTCTCGTGAAACAGTGAGTTCGCCTCGAACAGCTCCTGAGGAGTCATGGTCAGGTAACCGCCGTTGGCAATAAACTCCTGTTGTTTGCGACAGGAGGCAAGCGTTTCACGATCTATCTGAAAGGTGGGCGAGAGCAGGCCTGAGGGCTCGATGGTTGCGCGGAATGAATAGCTTTCTTCATACGCCTCCACTGAATCGATCATGGGCAGGAGCCGCCATCCTTGGCCCGCACGTTGTTCAATCCATCCTTCCTGTTGGATACGTGATAGAACCGCCCTCAGCGCTGCCCGCGAAACATCAAACTGACGCATGAATTCAATTTCGGTAAACAACTCCGGAAGATGTCTGCTAAGGCGTAATTCAGCAAATTTCAGGTAGAGCGGATCATCACTGCTCTCCATGACTTCCGAGGCGAGGTCTACTAGATCGTCACTGGAGCGCGCTAGAAAAAAGCCTCGGTTTCGGTCGTATGTCAGCATGCCCTTTTCGACCAAGTGGCCCATGGCAAATTTGACCGGCGTACGTGAAACGTTAAGCGTTGCGGCCAGCTGTGACTCGACCAAGTGGTGTCCTATATCGAAGCGCTCACGACGCACGTGAGAAACAATGTCACGCGCAATGCGTGCTTGCAGAGGGCTTAGAGGCATTGGATCGAGAACCGAATAGAGCTGACCATGGGAACATCATTCTAGCGTGTCGGTAAGCTTAACGGCAGAGACCATTTTGGCCTCTGCCGAGGTTTGTATTGCGCCGAGCGCCCGTCTTATCGAATTTGGTAGAGGGGAAACGCCCCGAACAACAGGCCACCAGCGAGCAGACCGAAGCTGGCAAAAACGGCCCACTTGAGCGCGAAACGCTGATGGTCACCCAGATCGACTTTTGCCAGTGCGACCAATAGGTACAGGGACGGTACCAGCGGGCTCAGCAGATGGACAGGTTGGCCGACCACTGAGGCGCGGGCAATTTCCAGAGGCGTGATTCCATACTGAACGGCTGTCTGTGCGATCACGGGCAGAATGCCGAAGTAAAACGCATCATTGGACATGAAGAATGTGAACGGCATGCTGACCAATGCGGTGAATACGGCCAGGAACGGGCCGAAACTGTGTGGAATGACAGTGAGCAAGCTTTTGGCCATCGCATCCACCATACCGGTTCCAGACAGGATGCCGGTGAATATCCCGGCGGCAAAGATCAATGCAGTGACGGCCAGCACATTCGACGCATGGGCGGCGATACGTTCCTTTTGGTGTTCGATGCTTGGGTAGTTGATCATGATTGCCAGTGCGAAACCGACCATGAAGAGCACCTGGATTGGCATGACACCCACGACAAGGCAAGCGATCAAAGTGAGTGTGAGAATCAGGTTTGGCCAGAACATCTTCGGACGGCGATGCTCGTCACACTCTTCTGCCGATCCGTTCCCCAAGGCCATCGATCCATGGTGAAAGTCTTCGAGATGAAGCACTCCGAGCAAGGCACGTTCCTTGCGACCCAGCACAATGGCAGTGAAGACGAGGCAGGCTGCACCCATCAGCATTGCCGGAATCATCGGCAGGAATATCTCAAGTGCATCGACATGTAGGGCGGCAGCTGCGCGTGCTGTTGGCCCACCCCACGGTGAAATGTTCATGATGCCGCTGGCGATATTCACTACGCAGACCATACCCAGCACGTTCATACCCAACCGCTGGTAAAGCGGCAGAAACGCTGCACAAGCGATCATGTAAGTGGTCGAACTGTCACCGTCCAGTGAGACCAGCATCGTTAGCACGGCAGTGCCTACCAGAACCTTCAGCGGGTCTCCTTTCACCAGCTTCAAGATGAAGCGCACGAGCCCGTCAAAGAGTCCCGCATCGATCATGATGCCGAAGTAGAGAATCGAGAACGTCAACATCACGCCCGTTGGTGCGAGGGTTTTGACACCGTCGAGCATCATGGTGCCGAGGCCCGCGTAATGGCCCCCGATCAAAGCGAAAACGATAGGTATCAGGATCAGCGCAATCAGCGCCGATAGGCGCTTGGTCATGATCAGGTACATGAAACAAATGACCATTGAAAAGCCAAGGATTGTTAACACGGTCGTACTCCCACTTTTGTTAGACGTATGTGGCTCTCGTCAGCCGCGTGGCTGCTCTAGATCCATGGTTCTCAAGTCGAGGCGGGCTCGAAAAAAAGGGGAGTGAGGATGGAACAGGGGCATGGGAGCTTGATCATGGTGGGTCTCGACTTTCTTATGTTTATTTTTTCTACCGTACCTAACTGGGCGCTACGTCGGAGGAGCGATTGTGCACAGTAGAAATCGTTGGTTGGGGTACGTCCGATCTCAGGGTTGAGATGAATCGGATGAATCAACATTGACCTATATCGTGACAAAGTGCAATATGGCCTTCACAAAAACATTGCCCGTATAGCCTGTGAGGATTAGCCAATGCCTATGTCAAAGGGTCGAACCGTTTCCGCCAACGGAATCGAGTACCGTGTCAGCGATATCCGCGGGGTTGTGACTGACCTGGGCGGTGACTACGACAGGCTGCCCTATAGCCTGCGAGTTCTTGCCGAAAACGTTTTACGTGGCGAGGCTGATCCTGAAGCCGCACTGAAGGTGATTTGTGCCCGCTCCAAAGAATTCGACATCCCGTTCCGTCCGGCTCGGGTTGTACTGCAGGATCTGCTGGGTACTCCAGCACTCGTAGACCTTGCTGGCTTGAGAGATGCCGTCGCGGAGCAAGGTGGCAATCCACGCTTGGTCAACCCCGTCACTCCAACCCACCTGGTGGTGGATCACTCGCTCAATGTCGAGCGCTGGGGTGACGCGAGTGCATTGGCTGATAACGAAGCCATCGAGCGTGAACGCAACGCCGAGCGGTTCCAGTTTCTGGACTGGTGCAATAAGGCATTCAGCAACCTTTCGATCATTCCGTCGGGTAAAGGGATTCTTCACCAGATCAACCTTGAGCGCCTGACTACGGTTGTGGGGACCCAGTGTCGCGGCGACGAACTGTGGGCATTTCCTGACACGTTGGTAGGTACCGACAGCCACACCACCATGATCAATGCCATTGGAGTTTTGGGCTGGGGCGTTGGCGGTATCGAGGCCGAAGCTGCGATGCTCGGTAAATCACTGATGCTGCGTCTGCCGGAAATCGTTGGTGTGCGCCTGGAAGGCACCTTGCCTCAGGGCTACCTCGCGACCGATATTGCTCTGGCCTTGACTGAGCAACTTCGTAATGCGGGTGTTATCGGTTCCTTCCTGGAATTTTTCGGCCCTGGTGTCGAGCAACTTTCGCTCGCTGACCGAGGGACCTTGTCGAACATGGCACCTGAATTCGGTGCAACAGCGGCAATGTTCGCCATTGATGACCGGACGCTGCACTACCTGCGAATGACGGGGCGTGGCGGTCAGATTTCGGGTCTGACGGAAGCGTATGCTCGTGCACAAGGTCTCTGGCACGACAGTCTTGCCGATGCTGAATACAACCGTGTCGTAACACTTAATCTGAGCTCTGTCGCACGCTCGATTGCCGGGCCGAAACAACCGCACCAACGCATCGTGTTGGGACAAAAGGCGCCCGCGACCAATCTTCCTACCGGTCTGGACAATGGCTCAGTGGTGCTTGCAGCTATCACCAGTTGCACCAATACCTCCAACCCACGCGGAGTAATTGCTGCGGGACTGGTTGCGCGAAACGCACGCAAGCGTGGACTGAAGAGAGCCCCCTGGGTGAAAACCTCGTTTGCTCCTGGCTCCATGGTGGTTTCTGACTATCTTGAGCGGTCTGGCCTGAATGAAGATCTGGACGCCTTGGGTTTCAACCTGGTTGGCTACGGCTGCACCACCTGCAATGGTATGTCCGGCCCGTTGCTCAGCACCGAAATCGAAGACGAAATTCGTGCTCGCAAGTTGGAGACGGTGGCTGCGACTTCAGGCAACCGTAACTTTGAAGGCCGAGTCCACCCACTGGCCCGCGAAGTTTTCATCATGTCGCCACCGTTGATCGTGGCTTATGCGATTGCCGGTACCTACCTGATTGACCCAGAAAAGGACGCATTGGGTCTCGACGATAAAGGCGTGCCGGTCTATCTGCACGAGTTGTGGCCGAGCGATGAGGAGCTGACTCAAATCGAAGCAGATAATTTGACTGCCGATTTGTTCGACAAGGCCTACGAGGATGTTCCGCGTGAAGCAGGCTTGATCGCTAGCGATCTGCGCGCCGGCGTCAGCGACCAATATGCCTGGCAAGCGAGCAGCACCTACATCCGCAAACCTCCGTATTGGAGCGACGCGGTGACTGCGACAGATACCGCCAAAGATCTCAGCAACATGCGTGTGTTGGCCATGCTCTCGGACAACATCACCACCGACCACATCTCGCCGTCTGGCGCGATTCTTCCAGAAAGCGATGCGGGTCAGTATCTGCAGTCGCACGGCATCGCAGTACCGGATTTCAACTCCTATGGCACGCGTCGTGGCAACCATGAAGCGGCTCAGCGTGCGACCTTCGCAAGCCCTCGCCTGAAAAATGAACTGCTTGAAGATGGTCGTGAAGGCCCGTGGACGTTGCTTCTGCCCGAGAAAGAAGTCACCACGATTTTCCAGGCAGCTGAGATCTATGCGCAGCGTAAGCAATCGCTGATTGTCGTTGCCGGTAAAGAATACGGAAGTGGTTCCTCACGTGACTGGGCTGCAAAAGGCCCTCGTCTGTTGGGTGTTCGTGTGGTTGTTGCCGAAAGCTTTGAGCGCATCCACCGCACCAACCTGGCTGGCCTCGGCATTCTTCCGCTGCAGTTTGAGCATGGTGTTTCTCGCCACAGTCTGGGTCTGACCGGACGTGAAACATTTAGCGTTGAAGGCATCACCGAAGACTTCCAGCCAGGCGCAAAGATTACGCTGGTGATCGAGCGTGAGAATGGTGGGAAAGAGCGTGTCACGGTCGTGAGTCGTCTGGACACCTTTGAGGACGTTCGTTACTTCCGCAGCGGCGGTCTGCTGCCACAGCTTTTGATCGAAAGCATGAAGAACGCATCCGTTAACTGATGCAACGCTGATCTGTTGGAGTAAATATAAAATGACTCAAAGACGTATTCCTGCCGTTTACATGCGTGGCGGTTCGAGCAAAGGCGTGTTCTTCCTTGACGAGAGTCTGCCACCGGCAGGTGCGGAGCGTGATGCGATCCTGCTTCGTGTGATTGGCAGTCCGGATGTGTATGGCAAGCAGATCGATGGGATGGGCGGCGCCACCTCCAGTACGAGCAAGGTTGTGATCATCGGTAAATCCACCCGTGATGACTGTGATGTGGATTACCTGTTTGGTGCGCCGGCGATTGAGGCCCCTGTAATCGATTGGTCAGGTAACTGCGGAAATCTGAGCTCGGCGGTTGGCCCTTACGCGATTTCCGAAGGCTTGGTGGATGCACCTCGCGATGGCATGGCAGTTGTCCGCATCTGGCAAGCCAACATCCAGAAGCGAATCATCGCCCACGTGCCAATGCGTGATGGTGAGGTTCAGGAAGAGGGTGATTTCGTACTCGATGGCGTAGCTTTTCCTGCTGCCGAAGTTGTCTTGGAGTTCCTCAATCCCGGTGGTTCAGATGGCAGCATTCTGCCAACCGGAAATGCCATCGACGAATTGGACATTCCGGGCGTCGGTAATCTTGCAGTGACACTGCTGAATGCTGGCAACCCGACCATATTCGTAGACGCGGATAAGGTGGGCCTGAAAGGCACCGAAACTCAAGACCAGGTTAACGGTGATGCGCAGTTGCTTGCACGGCTTGAAACCATTCGCGCGCATTGCACCGTGGCCATGGGCTTGGCCGAGAGTGCGGATGAAGCGACACGTTTGCGTCCTCACACGCCGAAGCTTTGTATGGTCGCTAAACCTCAAGCCTACAAAGCGGCAGGTGGCAAACAGGTTGAGCCTAGTGACATTGACGTGATTGCTCGAATTCTCTCAATGGGCAGGCTCCACCATGCAATCACTGGTACCGGGGCAGTAGCTGTCGCAGTTGCAGCGGCGCTTGATGGCACGTTGGTCAATCGCATCGTCGGCGACATCGGAGATCGTCAGGTTCGCATGGGGCACACTGCAGGCAGCGTTGCTGTCGGTGCGAAAACGTCCCTCGTAGACGGGGCCTGGACAGTTGGAAAAGCAGTCATGAGCCGTAGCGCTCGTCGACTGATGGAAGGTTGGGTGCGTATCCCCGAAGTAGTTTGATTTGCTGTGTCATGCCGAGCAACGCTCGGCATGAGCACGTCCGAGTTCAAAATAAAAATAAAATGAGAGTTCCGTCATGAGTTCATCCGAATTCCCAGGTCACCTCCTGCCTCGCCGTCGATTCGTTCAACTCACCGCCATTGCGGCAGGCGGGATTGCGGCCGGCTACTTCAACATTCCTGCAAGCGCAGCTTCTACGAGTGATGAATACAAAATGGCTAACAACAAAACCACTCAAACCCCTCGATTTGCGTATGTCGGATCTCGAACAACCAAAGAACGCAACGCGCGCGGCGTTGGTATCACTGTTTACCGCTACGCTCCAGAAACCGGCGCATGCACACTGGTACAAACGCTCAATGACTTGGTCAATCCCTCATTTCTGACCTTCGACCATACCCAGTCTCATCTTTACTGTGTTCACGGTGATCAGAGTGAAGTCAGTTCCTTCGCTATCGACTCAAAGTCAGGTGAGCTGACCAAGCTCAATACCGTCGCTACCCAAGGCAAAAATCCTGTCCACCTTAGCGTTGACCCCACCAATAAATTCTTGGCCGTCGCCAACTATGCGACCGGTAGCTTTGCCTTGTTTCCCATCCAGGAGGACGGCAGCTTGGGTGGTTCATCGCACGTTGAGCCGCTTCCAGGTGAGGCTGGTCCTCACAAGGTCGAGCAAAGCAGTTCTCACCCACACATGATTCCGTTTGACCCTTCAGGGCATTTTCTGATGATCCCCGATAAAGGCCTCGACGGGATTTTTGTTTATCGCGTTCGAAACAACAACGCGAAGCTCGATGCAACGCAAGTCAGCATGATTAAGGCAAGAGAGGGTTCAGGCCCGCGTCATATCGTCTTTACCCCTGACGCGCGGCATGCCTATGTTGTCAACGAGTTGGACAGCAGTGTCACCGAGTACGCCTATGAGGCAGAGCAAGGATCACTGACTGCGAAGGAAATCCTGCCTACTTTACCGTCTAAGTTCACAGGTAACAGTCGAGCAGCTGCCATCGTCATGGCGCCGTCCGGGAAATATCTGTATGTGTCGAACCGTGGTCACGACAGCGTGGCGACTTTTGAGATCGATGAAACGGGTGCGCTTTTGGCCAAGGGCCACACGCTTTCACAAGGCCGTAAACCGCGCTTCATGAATTTGACCCCTGATGGTTCTCGTCTTTTTGTAGCCAACGAAGAGACCGACAACATCGTCACATTCGACGTTGACAGAAATTCAGGTGGCCTCACTGAAAATGGCCATGTGATTAAAACCGGCAGCCCTGTTTGTATGATTTTCAAAACGACCTGATTGCCTGATTCGCTAGGTCTGGAGTGCTTACTTTGATCGAACTACTCAACTCGCCAACATTCTGGCTGGCGGTGGCGCAAATCATCGCCATCGACATTCTGCTCGGAGGCGACAACGCAGTTGTCATTGCATTGGCGTGCCGCAAGCTCCCGGAAGCTCAGCGCAATCGCGCCATTATTGGTGGTGCCCTGGGCGCCATTGTGCTTCGCATCGTGATGATTTTCTTTGCACTGCAATTGCTGGAGTTGCCTTACCTCAAACTCATCGGAGCAGCGCTGCTTCTCTGGATAGGTATCAAGATGCTTATTCCAGAGCAGGAGGATGCGCACGACAACCTTTCGGCCAGCCCTCGTCTGTGGGGAGCAATCAAAACGATCATTGTTGCTGATGCTGTCATGAGCCTGGATAACGTCGTTGCGGTTGCGGGAGCATCCAACGGAAACCTGGAGCTGGTGATTTTTGGCATCGTCATCAGCATTCCTATCATCATCTGGGGCAGCAAGTTAGTGCTTCACTTTATGGATAGATTTCCATTGGTAATCACACTCGGGGCGGCATTGCTTGGCTGGATCGCCGGAAGCATGGCTGTCGGAGACATCAGCCTGCCAAGCCTACCGTCGTGGTCGCATTACGCAGCTGGGCTGGTCGGCGCGGTATTGGTCTTGATTGTTGGACAGCTTGTCAGGAGTCGCCAGCAAATCGATTGCTATACGTCTCCAGACGTCTGAAAGAGGTGAGCAGCTATGAGTTTCGATATTGCAGCTGTGCGCAGCGATTTAGCCCCTGGAGGCGAACTGCGAGTAGCTATCAATCTAGGCAATCCAGTCCTGGCCCAGCGCGATGAAGCCACCGGCAATTTAGGAGGCGTCTCTGTTGCACTGGCAAATGCATTGGCAAACGAGTTGGGTGTCGCGGTCAAGCTGGCTCCGTACGACGCCGCTGGGAAAGTGTTCGCTGCCTTAGAGGAGGGACTTTGGGACTTGGCGTTTCTGGCTATCGAGCCAGTACGCGCTGAGAAGATCGCCTTCTCAAATCCATATGTGAGTATCGATGGCACTTACCTCGTCCGAGAGGAAAGCCCGTTCCAAAGTGCATCTGATCTCGATGTGCAAGGTCACAGAATTTCTGTAGGCAGGGGTGCCGCGTACGACCTATATCTCTCTCGCACCCTGCAGCAAGCCGAGCTCGTCAGAGGGGAGACTTCAGCGGGCGCTGTTGATCTCTTTCTTGAACAGGGGTTGGAGGCGGCAGCGGGGGTTCGACAGCCGTTGGAGCGATTTGCAAGGTCAGCTCCGGGAGTAAGGGTGCTGGCAGACAACTTCACGGAAATACGTCAAGCGATGGCTGTTCCGAAGATGCGGAAAATTGCAGCTGAATACATCCAGGACTTTATAAGTCGTCAAGTGAGAAATGGCTTCGTCGCCAAGGCGCTAGCCGCCAGTGGGCAACATGACGCGCGAGTGGCACTGCCAGAAGCGTATTAATCCAGGCAGCATTATTTCTCCGATATTCGGACATGCAAGGCGAGGCATCGCTTTCATCACTTCAGGTAAACAGATAATGGCAAAGGCCTCGGACATCGTTGTTCAATGTTTGGAAAGTGAAGGCGTCGAGTACGTCTTTGGTATCCCCGGCGAAGAGAATCTGGATCTTCTCGAATCGCTCCGTCGCTCCAGGATTAAGCTCGTGTTGACTCGCCATGAGCAATCGGCTGGCTTCATGGCTGCCACCTATGGGCGCCTGACTGGTAAGACCGGTGTTAGCCTGTCGACCCTCGGCCCCGGTGCAACGAACCTGGTGACTGCCGGCGCCTATGCCTATCTTGGCGGTATGCCCATGCTGATGATCACAGGTCAAAAGCCGATCAAGAAGTCCAAGCAAGGCCGCTTTCAGATCCTGGATGTGGTCGGCATGATGCAACCGCTAACGAAGTACACCCACCAACTGGCCTCTGCGGACAACATCCCGTCCCGTGTACGCGAGGCTTTTCGTCTGGCGGAGGAAGAAAAGCCTGGCGCCGTACACCTGGAACTGCCCGAAGACATCGCCGCCGAGCAAACCGACAGTCTGCCGATCCCACCGAGCCTGCACCGGCGTCCGTTAGCCGAGCACAAAGCCATCGAGGCCGCTGTCGAAAAACTGCAAATTGCTCGTAGCCCGATTTTGGTAATCGGCGCCGGTGCCAACCGCAAGATGACCGCCAAGGTGCTCAAGCAACTAATCGACAAGACTGGCATCCCGTTTGTGACCACACAGATGGGCAAGGGTGTTGTTGACGAGCGTCACCCGCGTTTTCTCGGCAACGCTGCACTATCGTCCGGCGACTTTGTCCACCGCGCTGTCGAGGCGGCAGACCTCATCGTCAACGTTGGCCACGACGTCATCGAGAAGCCACCTTTCTTCATGGTTCGAGGAGGCACAGAAGTCATTCACATCAACTTCCGCTCAGCCGAAGTTGATCCGGTGTACTTCCCGCAGGTCGAAGTGATCGGCGACATCGCCAATGCTATCTGGCAGATCGGAGAAGCCCTAAGTGAGACCTCGGATTGGGACTTTACGCGGATGATGACGATCCGTGAGGCCAACGAAGCGCAGATTGTCGAAGGTGCTGACGACGACCGCTTTCCTATTTACCCGCAACGCCTGGTCGCCGACATTCGCCGCGTCCTGCCGTCTGAGGGCATCGTTGCTCTGGACAACGGCATCTACAAGATTTGGTTTGCCCGTAACTACAAGGCCCATAAGCCCAACACTGTGCTGCTAGACAATGCGCTCGCAACCATGGGGGCCGGCCTGCCATCGGCTATGGCCGCTCATCTTGTCTATCCTGATCGGCCCGTCATTTCTGTGTGTGGCGATGGTGGCTTCATGATGAATAGCCAGGAGTTGGAGACTGCAGTTCGCCTGAAGATGAATCTGACTGCGGTGATCCTGCGTGACGATGGCTACGGAATGATCCGCTGGAAGCAGTCGAACATGGGGTTCGCTGACTATGGCCTGGATTATGGCAACCCCGACTTCGTGCAGTACGCCAAAGCCTACGGTGCGCAGGGGCACCGAGTGGAGAGCGCAGAGGGGCTCCGACCACTGCTGGAGCACTGTATCAATACTCCAGGCGTGCACGTAATCGACTGCCCTGTCGATTACTCAGAGAACGATCGCATCCTCAACGTCGAGCTGCGCGAGCGAAGCTTGTCCATCTGATCCACGTGAGCATCGGCCCACCTAGGTGGGCCGAGTGCCTGTCCACAAGCTTGATGATTGGGCAACGGGTTCAAGAGTTTCGTCGTCCTGCGACAAACTTCGCAATGGATGCCCGCAGGTTCTCCAGTTGTCGGCAGTGGTTTTTGTCAATGCTATTATTGCGTTTATTTGTTTAAAAGCGCAAAAATAGGGCGTGCGCGTATTTCTAGGGATTTGCGCTTTTCTACACGCTGCTGTCTGGGCGTGTATATTTATTGCTCCTAATGCCCTTACCTCAGCCAGCCAACAAGATATGACTCAGGACTTGACCAACAGCCAGCGCAAGGCGCTGCGGGAAATTATCAATTATGTCCGTCGGGAGCGCTTGCCGGTGGGCACCCACTTACCGGAATGGACGCTTGCGAAACTGATCGGTACCTCACGCTCTCCGGTGAAGGTGGCTTTGGAGTGTCTGGTAACCGCTGGATTGATGCGCTACGACAAAAACCGTGGCTTTCATGTTGATGGCGACCTGGATAGCTTGCCACCGGAAGTCTTGGCGCACCTGTCTGGCGCGGATGATCCCTTGTATCTGAAACTGGCCGATGCCCGGTTTCATGGCACTGTGCCGGAATCAGTTACCGAGGCGGATTTGACTCGTGTGCTGGGGGTCTCCAGAAGTGAAATCGGGAAGGTTCTTGCTCGAGCACAAAGCGAAGGCTGGGTAGAAAAAGAGGTCGGCTACGGTTGGCGCTTCCTGCCGATGATCGATTCCCTTGAGGCCTATGAGGACATGTACTCATTGCGTTTGGCCATCGAGCCAGCAGGCATACTGAGTGCCAAATTCAGGCCTGATTTGGATCAGTTGCATGCGCTGCGAAAAGAACAACAGGCAATCTATGATGGTGGATACAAGTCCATGACGGCCATTGAACGCTTCGAATCAAACGCCAGGTTTCACGAAACTATCGCAGAGTGGTCGGGTAATCGGTTTGCCTTGCAGACGCTGCGACGTCTCGATCAGGCTCGGCGTTTGGCCGAGTATCGACAGGCGAGACACAACCTGCCTCGGCAGGCGATAGCCCAAGAACATTTGTTAATTCTCGAAGCCATTGAGAAGGGCGATAATCTTGGTGCGGCAAGCTACATGCTCCAGCATATCGAAGCGGCATGGCGTAAGAAGGCGGTGTCTGCGGTTTTCGATCGCGAGCCTATGACTATTCCCGCCGAAACTGACGCTCTAGCCGCGTCATAGTCCACTCGTAACATCCAAGGCCGCCATTCGCGGCCTTTTTTTGTCCTTTCGTCTTTGATTGCGTTTATGCGTTGACAAACACAATAATTCAGATCTAGCCTGATTGTGTTTCTGATGGAAAATAAACAATAAAAGCCACTAGAGAAGCCTGATGAACGACTCGAATCAACCACCAGTCAAGAGTCTGCGATCTTTTGGGACATCCGATGGGCGAGTGCACCTCTACCACTCCTTGGTCGCATTGCAGGCTGAAGAATATCCGCACCTCAATCGGCTGCCGGTGGTCATAAGAATTCTGCTGGAGTCCGTTCTGCGCAATTGCGACGGCACGAAGGTGTCAGCTTCTCACGTGAAAGACTTGGCCTCATGGCAGCCACGGGAAAGCCGCGAATGCGAGATCCCTTTTGTGGTGGGCAGGGTACTGCTGCAGGACTTTACCGGCATTCCGCTACTCACCGACCTTGCCGCCATGCGAAGCCAGGCGAAAAAGCATGGCGCTGACCCCAAAGCGATAGAACCAATGGTGCCTGTGCATATGGTGGTGGATCACTCGGTACAGACCGAGTTCTCCAATGTCCCCAATGCACTGCGGCAGAATATGGAAGTGGAGTTCAAGCGTAATCGTGAGCGTTACGAGTTGATGAAGTGGGGCATGCAGGCTTTCGAGACTTTCAAAGTCATTCCTCCAGGCATCGGTATCTGCCATCAAATCAATCTTGAGTATCTGGCTCAGGGCGTGATCGTAAAAGACGGCGTGGTTTATCCGGATACGCTGGTCGGTACTGACAGCCATACCACGATGATCAACGGTATTGGCGTATTGGGTTGGGGGGTTGGCGGTATCGAGGCGGAGGCCGGCATGCTCGGTCAGCCTATCTATATGCTGATGCCCGATGTAGTCGGAGTTGAACTCAAAGGGGCACTGCAAGCGGGTGTCACAGCAACTGATGCGGTGCTCCAGATCACTCAAACGCTGCGCGCTGCAAAGGTGGTGGGCAAACTGGTCGAGTTCTTCGGCGAAGGGGCAAACTCCCTTAGCGCGACCGACCGTGCGACTATCGCCAACATGGCACCCGAGTATGGTGCCACTAGCGGTTTTTTCCCTGTCGATGAAAAGACCCTCGAGTACTACGCGCAAACTGGTCGTAGTGCTCAGCAGGTCGAGTTGATTCGAAGCTACTTCCAAGCTCAGAATTTGTTCGGTTCACCTTTGCCGGGCAGCATCGACTATTCAACGGTCATTACCATTGAGCTTGACCACATCGTCCCAAGTGTTTCCGGCCCAAAGCGTCCGCAAGATCGTGTCGACCTAGTAGCTTTGGGACGCCGATTCGATGAGGTGATGCTGCAAGATGCTAAAAGCGGTGGTTACGCGAAAACAGCTGAACAGTTGGAAGAGCAATATGTTGTTCATGCTCTGCCCGCTGGGGCCCCTGGCCCGGCTCAAGATTACGAAGTCGGGCATGGTCATGTATTGGTCGCAGCGATTACTTCCTGTACCAACACTTCGAATCCTGAACTGCTGATTGCAGCGGGTCTGCTGGCTAAAAAGGCAGTAGAAAAGGGGCTCGTTGCCAAACCGTGGGTTAAAACGTTGTTCACGCCTGGCTCACGGGTAGTGACTGCCTATCTGCAAGATGCGGGTTTGATTGAGCCACTCAGTCGGCTGGGATTTGATATTGCGGCGTATGGTTGCGGGGCGTGTGTCGGCAACATTGGCCCACTTGATGCGGCTCTAGAAAAAGTCGTCGTTGGTCAGGATCTGGTGTGCAGTGCAGTGCTTTCTGGCAACCGCAACTTCGAAGCACGGATTCACGGGAATCTGCGGGCCAACTTTCTCGCCAGTCCACCGCTCGTAGTGGCGTTTGCTTTGGCAGGAACGACGCGTTGTGACCTGACCACTGAGGCGTTGGGTCATGACGCCGAAGGCCAGCCGATAATGCTTGCCGATATTTGGCCTACAAACGACGAGATCAAGGCATTAAGCGTTAAGGCAGCCAACGCAGAACTGTATAAAAATCTCTATGCAGATCTGACGCGTGACCATGACTTGTGGAATGCAATCAAGACCACCGAAGGTGAGGTCTACGACTGGCCTGAGTCTACTTACGCAGCAGAACCAGATTTCTTTGACACCGAGCAAGCCGCTCGCCCGATCATGGGTGCGCGCGCATTGGCAATTCTTGGGGACTCCATTACCACAGATCACATTAGCCCTGCAGGGGCCATCGCTGCCGATTCCAGTGCTGGGCAATGGCTTGCGGCACGAGGTGTCGACCAGAAGGATTTCAACACCTACGGTGCCCGTCGTGGACATTTTGAAGTGATGGTTCGCGGAGCGTTTGCCAATGTTCGGCTGAAAAACTTGATGCTACCCACGCGATCCGACGGGGCAGCGGATGAAGGCCCTTTCACCCTGCTGCAACCGGCCGGTGAAAGAGCTTCTTTGTTTGATGCGTCCCGACGTTACCTCGCGAACGAAACCCCCGTGCTTATTTTCGCAGGTGAAGAATATGGTACCGGCTCCAGTCGAGACTGGGCAGCGAAAGGCACGCGACTGTTGGGTGTACGTGCTGTAATCGCCAAAAGCTTCGAGCGGATCCATCGCAGCAACCTGGCAGGTCTGGGTATCTTGCCTCTGCAATTTAAAGCCGGGGAGGACGCAGCTTCGCTCGGACTGACGGGCACGGAGTCTTTCGACATCCTGGGTGTGGAGTCCGGAGTTCAGCCAACCCAGGATGTGACGCTACGGATCCGTCGACAAGACGGTAGCCACCAGGATGTGACCTTATTAGCGCGTATTGATACCGCTATTGAGGCCACTTACTTCGCCAACGGCGGCATTCTTCCATACGTATTGTCGAGTCTACTGGAGACTACCGCTAATCCCCGGGATATCGTGCATCAAGAGGTACAAGTCTGACTAAGCGAAGGTAAAGCAGGGCTCAGTCCCCTGGACGAAATTCAACCGGCACCAACAAAAACAATAGTATCGGGAGAAACTCATGTTCACATCATTCCATCGATTCAGCCGCTTTGTGCCTATTGCAGCAGCTGTTACCGCATTCACATTCACGACATCCGTCCTGGCGCTGGATACTGTCAAGTTCATGGCCCCAGGCACGGTGGGTGGTGGTTATGACCAGACCGCGCGGATCCTGGGCAAAGCCTTGGTAGAAGCCAAAGTCGTCAAAGGCGTCACCTTCGAGAACAAAGGTGGCGCGGGCGGAACGTTGGGACTCGCACAGTTTGCCAATAGCACTAAGGGCGATCCGAATGCACTGCTCGTTGTCGGAGCAATCATGGTTACCGCCGTGGAACAGAACAAGCCGCAAATCACCTTGAAGGACGTAACACCGATTGCACGGTTGTTTACGGAGTACAACGTGCTTGCCGTGAGTGAGGACTCCCCATACAAAAACCTTGACGATTTGCTGGCTGCCTTCAAGACCAACCCATCCAGTATCAAATGGGGCGGTGGCTCCAAGGGGTCGATCGACCATATTGGCATCGCTGAATTAGCGAGCAAGATGGATGTTCCGGTGGATAAGGTGAATTACATCGCCTTCGGGGGTGGGGGCGAAGTCGTTGCGGCGACGCTGGGAGGACATGTTACGGTGATCACTGGTGGCTACGCCGAGCTTGCCAAGTATGTTCAGTCCAAGCAGTTCCGCTTGGTCGCCATCGGCGCCCCCGAGCGCATTGAAGGCATCGATGCACCGACACTGAAAGAGAAGGGGTACGACGTAACAATCGCCAATTGGCGCGGAGTTTACGGTGCTGCGAACCTCACTTCCGGGCAGCGCAAAGAAGTTACTGACGCCGTCTTGGCCGCCACCAACAGCAAAGTTTGGCAGGACAATCTTAAAGCCAACGCTTGGTCATCCAGCATTCTGACCGGGGAGGAGTTAGGCAAATTCGTCGACGATGAACACGTACGGCTGCGCGCGATGCTGGTCAAGGTTGGGCTGCTTTGATATGGCCAAGTCAAGCAGTGTAAAGCCAGAACAGCTAGCGATCGGCGCGGGCCTGATCGCCATCAGCTTAACGTTGGCAATCGGCGCGTTTCGATTTCCACCCGAAATGGGTTTTGTCATCCTGGGTGCTCACGTCTATCCCTATGCCGTATCGTTTTTTCTTGGGGCTGTGGGAGCGTTACTGAGCTACCAATCAGTTAACGGTGGACTCCGTAATTTGGGAGACAGCGAGGCGTCTGCTAAAGCAATACCCGGTGGTAAAGCAGGCGTTACTTGGGTAACGGCGGGCCTCGTGTCGATCGCCTTGCTCATTAACCTCATCGGATTCGTATTAGCAGCCGGGCTGCTATTTGCCTGTTCGGCACGAGGTTTCGGTAGCGGACGCCCGCTGTGTGATCTCGCCATCGGTATTGCCCTGACCCTACCTATTTACTGGCTGTTCGGCGCCGGGCTAGGGGTTTCCCTTCCGCCCCTTATCAACGCCTGGATCTGACCTAGGTTGAAGGAGATAACGCGGTGGAAATTCTCTTAAGCTTGGCATCGGGCTTCGCTTCGGCGCTAGATCCGATCAACTTGATGTGGGGCTTTATCGGCTGTTTGCTCGGCACCGCAATCGGCGTACTGCCTGGCATTGGACCTGCTTTGACGGTTGCTTTACTACTGCCGATTACCGCCAAGGTCGATCCAACCGGCGCTCTGATTATGTTTGCGGGAATCTATTACGGTGCTCAGTTCGGTGGTTCGACCACATCTATTTTGCTGAATACCCCAGGCGAATCATCCTCCATGGTCACGGCCCTGGAGGGCAATCTCATGGCCCGCAATGGACGTGCTGGCCCTGCACTCGCTACGGCAGCGATAGGGTCATTTGTGGCCGGCACTATCGCAACATTGCTGCTGACGTTGTTTGCACCAATCGTTGCGACACTGGCGCTCAAATTTGGCCCCGCGGAATACTTCGCGATTCTAGTCTTGTCATTCACCACGGTGTCGGCGGTACTGGGAGCGTCCATGCTGCGTGGTTTCGCGTCTCTGGGTATTGGGCTGACTATTGGATTGATTGGCTTGGACTCTACATCGGGAATAGCGCGTTACACCTTGGGTGTCCCTGAGATGGTCGATGGCATTGAAGTTGTGCTAGTGGCTGTCGGGTTATTTGCCGTAGGTGAAGCCTTGTACAGCCTTCTCTACCAAAAAGAGGAAGCGGCCGGCCGGCATAGGATGACTTCCTTGTGGATGACGCGCTCCGACTGGAAAAGATCTATTCCCGCCTGGATCCGGGGAACCGTGATTGGTTTTCCCTTCGGTTCTATTCCAGCCGGCGGCGCTGAAATCCCTACTTTTCTGTCCTATTCGGCAGAGCGAAAGCTGAGTAACTACCCGGAGGAGTTTGCAGCTAGCAAAGGTAAAGGCGCCATTGAAGGCGTCGCTGGCCCCGAAGCAGCTAACAACGCGAGCGCGACCGGTTCGTTGGTACCGCTGCTGACGCTGGGCATTCCGACTTCGGCAACGGCGGCGATTCTGTTGGCCGCGTTCCAGAACTACAACTTGCAGCCGGGGCCGATGCTTTTTCAAACTTCGGGAGATTTGGTCTGGACACTGGTTGCCTCTCTTTACATCGGGAACCTGATACTGCTCGTGCTTAACCTTCCTTTGGTGGGGCTATGGGTGAAGTTGCTACAGATCCCTCGTCCATACCTCAATGCGGGGATCCTGGTATTTGCCACCATCGGCGTGTATGGCATGCGCCACTCTTCGTTCGATTTGTTGTTGATGCTGGGGATCGGTTGGGGTGGCGTGCTCATGCGCCGATTTGATTTTCCCGTTGCTCCAGTCATCGTGGGAATGCTGCTCGGGCCGATGGCTGAAAAACAACTACGCAACGCATTGTCCATCAGTCAGGGCGATTGGATGGTGTTTGTGACGCAACCCATATCTGCGGCATTTCTGACGTTAACGATTCTGGTACTGTTGGTTCCCCACCTGCTTCATGTTCGGGGCATCAGGCTGCAAGAAGACGATTAAGCTGGATTGGGCGGGCTGTTTAATGCAGCCCACCTATTGGCAGTAGCCGGGCGAGACGGTATTGACTGTGACACCGCGGGGGCCGACTTCCCGTGCAAGGGCACGGGTAAATCCGTGATGAGTAGTTGACCTGACCCACTTGGCCTAGCTGGGCGTTGACCGAGGATATGTTAATCACCCGCCCCCAACTTCTTCCGGCCATGCCGTCGATAACGGGCAGCTCATGAAAGTTTTGAGCCGCCTGACCAATGAAGTGATGATCGAGCGCAAGCCGGGGCAGGGCTGGGAGATCAACAGTTTCCTGCATGACTCCAAGACCCACATCCAGAGTTACCGGTTTCGGATGGCGATTGAACCTGCCGCAGTGCTCGAGCCCGGCTACGTGGTGGACAAGGTTGCATTTGCCAAAGCTCGAAAGGCGCAGCAACAACTGCTCGATGGCGACATCTTCAAACTGTCGCGATCGCAGCTGTTCCAGATCGGTGCGCAGCTCCATGAACTGGTGGTGCAATGCTCGGGCAACGCATTTTTTCTTGAGGCTATCCGCAGACAAAACCAGTTGCGGCGGTTCATGGCCTATAAAGCCAGCGTGAATTGGCCTCGGTTGATCAACCAGTGCAAGGAACACATCCATCTTCTGGATCTCATCGAGAGTGGACAGCGCGAAGCCGCTGCGGATTTTCTGCGCAACCACCTCGATGTCGTCGGGCGGTAAAAACCGATAAAGAGGCCAAGGATGAGTTGGAGTACCAGCGCCGCCTTGAGCTATCGATCGTCAGCTGACGATCGGCTCTACACCGTCATCGTCGCTGCACAACAGGTCACCGTCGGCCATGGTGTGTCCGGCGAATTCAACAGGGAGTCTGATCTGCCCCTCATTGCGCTTCACCGTCTTCACGGCGAGCTGCCCAGCGCCTTGATGGCGATCGGCATATCGCGCAACGCGGCTTTGTCGTGGATGTAGCCGTAGACCAGCGCGCCGGTCCAGCCATTCTTCAGTAAGTCCTCGGCGATCACGTCTCCGAACAGCGCGTCGCGATCGCTGCTGCCATCATCGACTACCAGCACCCTGCCATGGCCGGGCAGCGTGTTGATTTGGGCAAAAAGCTTGTGGAAATTGAATATTAATGCAATAAAATGCAATCTGCGCTGGCGGCATGCTTGCCATGTCGCCTTCCTGTGTGGCTGGATTTCGATGGACTGACAGCATGAAAGCGTTCTTCTCTTCGATGAGATCGTGGTGGGCAACACCGCTCGTAGGGATCGCCGGGGCGTTGCTCGCCAGTTACCTCAACTGGCCACTGCCGTGGATCATCGGATCGATGTTGGCGGTAATCCTTGTGCGCTGCATAGGTTGGAGGGTAGGGGAAATTCCCAATGGGCGCCTGACAGGGCAGTGGATGATTGCGACCTCCATCGGTCTGCATTTCACGCCGATTGTGCTGGAGCATATCCTCGGGCATTTCATGATGATGTTGTTCGCAGCCTTCCTGACGCTGCTGCTGGCATTGCTGGGCATCGAATTCATGAGACGTAGGGGAATGGACCTGACGACGGCGTTTTTCGCTTTTATGCCGGCCAACTTCTCGGAAATGATTCAATCGGGGATCAGGCACAAGGCCAATGTCAGCCAGATCGCCGCCGCCCACAGCGTGCGCCTGGTGCTGATCGTGCTGTGCGTGCCACCGGTGATGTTTTTTTCCGCGCTAGTCTCGCCGTCGGTGGTGCATGCCCGCTTGCCCAGCGATTGGCACTGGCTGTTGCCGCTGCTGATGGGAGGGGCGCTGACGGCCATCATCTGGAAGCGGTGCAAGCTGCCCAATCCCTGGATGTTCGGTCCGATGGCCCTATGTGCCGTCACCACCGCGATGTTCAATCTGCATACCGCATTGCCCATGGAACTGAGCAACTACGGGCAGTTGATGATCGGTTGTGCCCTCGGGGGTTACTTCGACCGCCATTTCTTCAGAAATTCGCCAACCTTCCTGCTTAAGGTTTCGTTGTTCACCCTGAGCATGATTATTTGCACCTTGGCGTTAGGGCTGGTGATGGGGCAGTGGCTGGAGGTGCCGGTGATGACGCTGGCATTGGGCATGATGCCGGGTAGCAGCACGGAAATGTATCTGACGGCCGAGGCCTTGAATCTGGCCGTCGGGATCGTCACGGCGATGCAGATCATGCGGCTTGTGGTGGTGATGCTATGCGCTGAACCGGTCCATCGCTTCTGGTTGAAACGCCTGCAGCAGTCCTGAGAGAGGACATACACAGTTGCGCGTCGTTACTCAACAATCGCGGCGGATTCCGGTCGAAGTTGCAGGATCGGCGATTTTTGCGCGAACGAGCCGCTCAGGTGCTGTTTCATCAAATGCGCCGCCTCGAGGTTGTTGCCCTGTTCCACCAGTTCGATCATCTGAATGTGTTCGGCACACTGTTTGTAGAGACGTTTGCGGTCAATCATTGAGCGGTATTCGATCAGCCGCCGCATGTTGTTCAACTGTATGAGAATCATGTGGTACAGCGGGTTGCCGGAGAGCTTGATCAACTCTTCGTGGAAACGAATACCGCTTTTCAGCAGAACATCGGCCGGCAAGCTTTCAATGCCGCCGTCGAGCATGTCCTGTTGCTCTTTTTTCAGTTGTTTGAGCTTGGGCAGGTCGTGCAGGTAAGTCGGCTCCAGCAGTGCCGCCGGTTCAATCAGCGAGCGGACCTTGTAAATTTGCTCGAGGCTTTCCGGCGTTTTTGCGACATCCAGAAAGCGCCAGCCATAACCCGGCTTGGGTGCGGCCCAACCGACCTTGGCGGCTCGATTGAGAATGTCGATGACCTGGGCTTTGGTCAGGTCATAGCGGGTACGCAGAAACTGCTCGGTGACTTCACCGGGAATGGCGTTGTTCAGCCAGTCTTCGGAGAGCCGGTAGTATGCGTCTGGCTCCTCCAAAGGCACGACTTCGTCTTTTTCCTGGGAGGGATCCTGCAGCATTTGCAGAACGAAAAACCCTCGATTGGGCAACTGTTCGAGAACCGCTTGCTGTGAAAGCAATACCAGCGCCTCTCGCGCTGGAGAGCGGGAGACGTTGAACTCATCGGCGACCTTTTGCGCGCTGAGGTGGTCGCCCTCAGATAATGTACCGGTCTGAATTTTCTGACGGATCTGCGCTGCGATTCGTTGCACAAGTGCGCTTGGAGCCATGGCTGTGTTCACTTAATGGAGTGGAACAATCACGATCCGGTTGAGCCCGGACCGTGAGACCCAATAAAGCCTTTGCACTGATTCGATCAGGCTTCGAGGCAGATGACTATTTATTAGCGTGGAATTGTGCAAAAAAATGCACGGAGCAGCGTTACATCTTGAAGTGCCGGACCATTGAGTTCAGTTCAAGCGCCAGCAGGCCGAGCGAGTGAGACGCACGGGTGGTCTGCTGGGAGCCGGTTGCCGACTGCACCGACAAGTCCCGGATGTTGAGCAGGTTACGGTCTACCGATCGCGCCACATGGGCTTGCTCCTCGGTCGCGGTGGTGATCATCAGGTTGCGTTGGTTGATGTTGTCATTGGCAGCGACGATTTCTGCCAGGGCGCTTTGTGTGGACTGAGCCAACGAAAGGGTGAGCCGGGTGTTTTCCCTGCTGCTGAGCATCGTTGCAACCGCGGTATCAGTGTCGCTCTGAATGCCGCTGATCATCTCTTCGATTTCCCGGGTCGACTGCGCCGTCCGGTGGGCTAGAGCACGGACCTCATCGGCCACCACGGCAAAACCACGCCCCGCATCGCCTGCGCGCGCAGCCTCGATGGCGGCGTTCAGCGCCAGCAGGTTGGTCTGTTCGGCGATGGTCCGAATCACGTCCAGTACCTTGCCGATATTTTGGGCCTGCTCCGCCAGACCTTCGACTTGCCTGGAGCTCAGTTGCACGTCATGGGTGAGCGTCTCGATGGCGCCAAGGGTTTCGACCATGCGTTGCTGACCGCGCAACGCGATGTCCCTGGAGGCAATCGAGAGTTCTGAGGTGGACAGGGCATTGCGGGCAACCTCTTCAATTGCTGCGGTCATTTCGTTGACGGCAGTGGCCGCCTGTTCAATCTCCGTGTGCTGTTGCTGGATATCCTGGCTCGATGCTTCGGCGACCGTATTTAACTGCGCGGTGGCGCTGGTCAACTGGGTGGATGAGCCGGAAATCTGCCCCAGTGTCTTGATCAGGTTGGCCTGCATGATCACCAGTGATTCCAGCAGTCGGGTGGCTTCATCATTGCCAGTTGGTTCGATGGGTTTACTCAGATCGCCGTCGGCGATGGTTCTGGCGACGCTTACGGCATTGTTCAGTGGGGCAGTGATGCTACGCGTCAGCACCCACGCCACCAGTATCGTGCCAATGCTGACGATGATGATGCCCAGCACGACACCCCTGACAGCCCGTTGGTAGGCCTCGACTGATTGATTGGCGGCGACCTCGGCGCCTTGATTGGCGCGATCGATCAGGTCATCGAAATTCTTGGTCATCTGATCGTAGGAGTCGCGAATCGTCCTCAAAAATTCCCGAGCGCCGGTCTTGTCGCCCTGGCCGGAGAGTTTGAGCAGTTCCAGATGATTTTTTGCGTACACATCCAAGCTGTTGTTGAATGCCTTTAAGTGATTTTTCTGGGCGTCACTGTTCAGCAACTGCGCATATGTTTGCATGTGTTCGCGAACCTGCTGCAAGCGAACTGCAGTTTTTTCTTCGTAGGACTGCATGTCTTTATCACTGGTCGAAAGGATGTGCTGCATCGACCCCATCCGGTACCTGTTCAATGCCGCGTTGGCAGCACCCAAGACACGAACCTGCTGGAGCCAGTTGTCCTTGATCTGAATGGATTGATCTTGCACTTCGTCAATCTGCCGAAGGGCGAATACCCCGAGCGCGACACTGAACGCTGCGATGATTACGAACCCCAGAACCATTCGACTGGCGATTGAGAGTTGTCGTGACAGCATGTTCAGTATCCCTTTGGTGGAGTAGGGCGACCCAGGCCTTGGCTGGATGCGTGTATCTGTGCCGCCCAAAATAACATTGCATTTTAGTGTGTCAATATGACATTGTTTTTAGATCTCTAACTGACTTTAATCCCGCATTTTTGAGTTTTCTTTGGGTATAAAGGGCTTGAAGGTGCGCTTGTTCAAGTTTCCTTCTTTGGCTATTTAGACGTTAATAGGCATTCATTTAGCCGCTGAACGTAGAAGCAAGGCTTTCCCATTGCGCTATGGCCTTACGAGCCGGGATCTCTTCGTCGCAGGAGCGCAATCTGACGCGGGCGGCCCGCATCAAACATCTGGCGGTATCGGCGATCAGCAAGCGCATCAGCGAGCTGGAACTTCAGGTCGGCTCGCCGCTGTTGATACGCAATGCGTGAGGTGTGGAGCTGACGCCGGCAGGGCAGTCGATGCTGTTTTACGCCCGGCGGTTGAAGCAGACCCTGGAGCAGCTCGACAGCGAGCTGGGCGAATACGCTTTGGGGATCAAAGGCCATGTTCGAATCCACGCGATCACCTCGGCGCTGTCGCAGTTTCTGCTGGACGACGTGGCCGGCTTTGTCGCGCTCTATCCGCAAATCAAATTCGATATTGAAGAGAAGATTGGGTCAGCCGTGATCCGTGGGGTGGAGGACGGGCGTGCCGACCCTGGGCATCAAGCTCGGCACCACCACTCAGTTCACGCTCAATGCCTACAAGGCGCTCAATGCGGCCACTCTGGATTTCACCACGCAGTTCACTGTGAATGTGCCGTCGGTGGCGTTGGATGCCTTCGCCGCCACTGTCTACAGCGGTGCTTCGGAAGTGCAGGGACAAAAGACCGTTCGAAAAACTAGCTGCTGGTCGAAAAGCAATACTCCATCCAGGGTGTGGGCTGAAGTGTGGGCTGGGGCTTTTTACCAAATCACAGAAACGAAAAAGCCCCGAATAATCAGGGCTTTATCGTACAAATATGGCGGAGGCGATGGGATTCGAACTCATGGACCTGTTACAGTCGACGGTTTTCAAGACCGTTGCCTTAAACCACTCGGCCACACCTCCGTATTGCGTTGCGGGCGCCATAATACCCGAATGAAACACACTGTCAAACTCTCTACGTAGCTTGTTACAGAGCGTCTGTTATCATCCTTGCCACTGAATGTTTCAAAACCGGAGGAGTGTCGCCATGCGCGAACAGGATTACGCAGTGAACAACAGCGTGCAGGCTGAGCAGCTAGAGGTTAGCCGCGTCCTGCGCAACACTTATGGCCTGCTGGCACTCACGCTCGCTTTCAGCGGTGTGATGGCCTTCGTTGCACAACAGATGCGCGTCGGCTACCCGAACATCTTCGTGGTGCTGATCGGTTTCTACGGCCTTTTCTTCCTCACCAACAAGCTCCGCGATTCGGCCTGGGGCCTGGTTTCGGCCTTCGCCCTGACCGGCTTCATGGGCTTTCTGCTCGGCCCGATCCTCAACCGTTACCTGGGAATGCAGGGTGGCGCCGAAGTGGTCAGCTCGGCATTCGCCATGACCGCGCTGGTGTTCGGTGGTCTGTCGGCCTACGTGCTGATCTCCCGCAAGGACATGAGCTTCCTGAGCGGTTTCATCACCGCAGGCTTCTTCGTGTTGCTCGGTGCGGTAGTTGCCAGCTTCTTCTTCCAGATCAGCGGCCTGCAACTGGCAATCAGCGCCGGCTTCGTGCTGTTCTCGTCGGTCTGCATCCTGTATCAGACCAGCGCCATCATCCACGGCGGCGAGCGCAACTACATCATGGCGACCATCAGCCTGTATGTATCGATCTACAACCTGTTCGTCAGCCTGTTGCAGCTGTTCGGCCTGATGGGTCGCGACGACTGATTGCATGCGTGATATGGAAAGCCCGCTTCGGCGGGCTTTTTTTCGTCCCCGATTTTTCGTTATGGCCAATTGCCCGCAAAAAAGCCGAATCGTGATGGCGCCTTTGAATAATTGATCTACAACTATGACAAGGGATTGCATTGCCAGGGGCGGCATGAGGTAAACCGGTCAACCACCGCGCGAAATCTTCGCCACGTTCCCCCCCGATATCGTTCGCATTCGGCTATCCGAGCCAGGTCTGATTGCGCCCGTTTTTCAGGCGCCAAGGAGGTGTACGCACGTCACTGAGCGTTAACCGTGAGCCGGCGGGGGCAACGCGCCCTGGCCCAATAACAAAGGAAGCCCTGCGCATCAATCAGGAGATCGATGATTTGGCAGGCGTTGCCCCTATAAGGAGATACCGATGATTAAGTCCCACGCAAAGATCCTTGTACTCATGACCTTGGCCGGCGGGTCGTCCATGGCCAATGCCGGCACCTTCCCTGATTTCGGCTTCGCCCCTCCCAAGAGTGAATATTCCGGCCCTGCGTTCCAGCTCAGCCAGAACTATCCCACCACTGCCCCTGGCGCCGCGTCGATGCCAGCGTTCTTCAAGATTCTGCCAACAACACGCAGCAATGATTTTGAAACCTGGCGAGCCTATATGGAGGGCGTCAAGCAATACTGTCTGGAGGGCAACGCCGAGACCAACTGGAATGTGCAGAAAAACGCCGTCCGCCAGTGGTATCACATGCCCTGGCAGCATTATGGGCCGAGCGGGCGTGAAGGCATCCACGGGCTGACTCGAGAGGCGCCTATTCAACCTAAACAGCTCGCTCACACACAGTTGGAGTCCGGTCAGACTTATGCGGTGGGGATCTATAACGATATCGGTGCCTTTACCATCGGCCAGGTCTGGAAAGATCCGCAGAACCCTGACCCGAGCTTCACTTCAAAGCCCAAGAGCTTCCCCAACGGCACCGTGGTGTGTAAGGCGTTGTATGCGGACATCGATGTCAATTCGGTGCCGTCGTTGGCCAATCCCTTGCTGCTGGATGCCTACACCGCCGTCACGTTTACATCCACTGATCGCGTCGTGAAAAAAGTCGCATTGATCCAGATGGACATTGCCGTGCGTGACTCGCGTGTCAGCGAGACCGGATGGCTCTTCGGGACCTTTCAGTACAACGGCATCGATAAAAGCAAAGGCGACTGGGAAAACCTGGTGCCGGTCGGAATCATGTGGGGTAACGACCCTGAAGTGACCAGCAGCGAGTTCACCAATCCGACCCCGACAGAAACCAAAATCAACCCTGCGTTGAAGCAGACCGCAATCAATGCCAATACCAAAGAACTGCCGCCGACCCACCTGGGTTGGAACGGACGCCTCAATGGGCCGGTGGACAACCCGCAGGCTTCATGCCTGAGCTGTCACATGACCGCTGAATACCAGCAACTGGCGATCATGAACCCGACTTTCCAGGCCAACCCACCAGCGCCGGGTACTGAAGAGTGGATGAAATGGTTCCAGAACATCCCCGCCGGCCAACCCTTTACGCCGGGCACCCAAAGCACGGACTACAGCCTGCAATTGTCCGCGGCCTTGGCCAACTTCTATGACTGGAAATGTAACCACAGTGGCGTCTATGCCGATGGCAAGAATGCTTGCGAAAAAATCGTGCCGCTAAAATTGATGAAAGCAAGCAATGCGCCTCAGGATGAGGTGCAAAAAGTGCAGCGCAGTCCTGAGCTGGAAGACCTCGAGTAACATAAATCCCGGCCTCGGATGACACCGAGGCCGGGTCAGGTTCATGCCATGGGTGGCAATCGCCGCTTGACTGGAGTCTTCTTGACGATGGCGGTGTTGGTTTCTGCCAGAACATTGAGCTTGTCCAGCAAGGTGTCCAGTTGCTCCATCGAACGCACATGCAGCCGAGCGATGAAGCAGTCATCGCCAGTGACCTTGTCACATTCGGTAAATTCAGCGATGGCCTGGATCTGCCGTTCCACTTCCTGCAACTGCCCCGGTAACGGGCGAATACGCACAATCGCCTGGAGCTGGTAGCCGAAGCACTTGGGGTCCACTTCAACGGTGTACGCCCTGAGCACGCCACGCTCTTCGAGCCTTCGAAGGCGCTCGGCGACGCTGGGGGAAGACAGGCCGCTCAAGTTTGCCAGGGCCTTGAGGGAACGCCTGGAGTCTTCCATCAGAGCGCTGATGAGGATCTGGTCGATGTCGTCAGTCATTTTTCACTCCGTTAGGCCAATGCTCGAAGTTGCCTTGATAAAAAAGGTCGAAAGCCAGTTTAGCCTTTCTCGTGCCATGGAGGAGCGCCCCTTTGGCTCGGCATACTGTGCCCACTTGCTGAAGGAGGCTGAAGATGGACAAGACCTTACGTCGCGGTTCGCTGGAAATGACCGCCGCCATGTTGATTTCCGGAACCATCGGCTGGTTCGTGCTGGTTTCCGGTGTGCCGGTGCTGGACGTGGTGTTCTGGCGCTGCGTGTTCGGTGCTGCGACCTTGCTGCTGATTTGCGCCGGTTTCGGATTCTTGCGTCCGGGTCTCCTGACGCGTACCACCTTCTTGCTGGCGGTGCTCAGTGGCGTGGCGATCGTGGGCAACTGGGTGCTGCTGTTTGCTTCGTACTCCCGCGCGTCGATTGCCATCGGTACGGCGGTGTACAACGTTCAGCCGTTCATGCTGGTGGGATTGGCGGCGTTGTTGCTGGGGGAAAAAATCACCGCCCAAAAGCTGTTCTGGCTGGCGGTGTCGTTTCTCGGCATGTTGGCCATCGTCAGCGCCCACGGTGAGCAAGGGCAGGGTGGCGGCGACTATCTGACGGGTATCGCCCTGGCGTTGGGCGCTGCCTTGCTGTACGCCATTGCGGCGTTGATCATCAAGCATCTGACCGGGACACCGCCGCACTTGATCGCGCTGATCCAGGTCAGCACCGGTGTGTTGCTGTTGGCGCCCTGGGCGAACTTTTCGGCGTTGCCGCAGCAGCCCGAGGCCTGGGCTAGCCTGGTAACCCTGGGCATGGTTCATACCGGCGTGATGTATGTGTTGCTATACAGCGCGATTCAACGGCTACCCACCGCAGTGACCGGCGCATTGTCGTTCATCTATCCGATCGCGGCGATTTTCGTCGACTGGTTCGCCTTCGGTCATCGCCTCGAGTTGCTGCAGTGGCTGGGTGTGGCAGCGATCCTGCTGGCGGCCGCCGGCATGCAGCAGGGCTGGGGCATCAAGGTGCGCCGTCCAGCCCTGCCATAGCCCATCGTTCGGCGCGGGTCAGAAGATGTAGTCGGTGGTCAGGAAGTTAGAGTCCCGCCCGCGGATGATGTCGCTGATCAGCGCCTTGTTGCTGTCCTGGAACTTGGTCGCCACCAGCGTGCGGATCGAAAAGGTGCGCAGCGCATCGTGGACCGACAACGTGCCCTCGGCCGAGTTTTTCCGGCCGTTGAATGGGAACGTGTCCGGGCCACGCTGACATTGGGCGTTGATGTTGATGCGTCCGACCTGGTTGGCGAAGATGTCCACCAGTTTGCCGACTTCGGCCGGGTTGTTGCCGAAGATGCTCAACTGTTGGCCGAAATCGGACTCGAGCACGTAATCGACCACGGTATTGAGGTCCCGGTACGGCACGATGGGGACGACCGGGCCAAACTGTTCTTCGTGGTAGACCCGCATTGCAGTGTTCACCGGATAGAGCACGGCCGGATAGAAGAACGAACCGCGGGATTCGCCACCGTGTTCATTCGTCACCTGCGCACCTTTGGCGGCGGCATCGGCCACCAGCGCCTGCAGATAATCGACCTTGCCCGCTTCGGGCAACGGTGTCAGTGCCACGCCATCTTCCCACGGCATGCCAGGTTTCAGGGCGGCCAGCCCGGCGTTGAATTTCTCGATGAATGCCGGTGCCAGGTCTTCGTGGACAAACAGGATCTTCAATGCCGTGCAGCGCTGGCCATTGAAAGACAGCGAGCCGGTCAGCGCCTCGCTGACGGCGTTGTCCAGATCCACATCCGGCAGCACCAGGCCCGGGTTCTTTGCGTCCAGGCCCAGGGCGGCACGCAAACGGTGCGGGCGCGGATGGAGTTTTTTCAGATCGCTTGCAGCTTTGTTGGTGCCGATGAAGGCAAAGATGTCGATCTTGCCGCTGGCCATCAGCGCGCTGACGGTTTCCCGGCCACTGCCGTAGATCACATTGATCACACCAGCCGGGAAGCTGTCGCGAAATGCCTCCAGCAGCGGCCGCACCAGCAGTACGCCGAGCTTGGCCGGCTTGAACACCACGGTATTGCCCATGATCAATGCCGGAATCAACGTGGTGAAGGTTTCGTTCAGCGGATAGTTGTAGGGGCCCATGCACAAGGCCACGCCCAGCGGCACGCGGCGGATCTGTCCGAGCGTATCCTGTTCCAGCTCGAAACGGCTGGAGCGGCGGTCCAGTTCCTTGAGGGCGTTGATGGTGTCAACGATGTAATCGCAGGTGCGGTCGAATTCTTTTTGGGAGTCCTTGAGATTCTTGCCGATTTCCCACATCAGCAACTTGACCACCGCCTCGCGTTGTTCGCGCATGCGCGCCAGGAACGCCTCCACATGGCGGATGCGTTCTGCAACGCGCATCGTTGGCCACTGGCCCTGGCCGCGGTCATACGCGCGGACGGCCGCGTCCAGGGCGGTGAGCGCGGTCTGTGCATCCAGCAGCGGCGTGCTGCCCAGTATCACTTGTTCGTCCCCCTGCGGGCCTGCCAGGTACACCGGGCTGCGAACAACTGCCAGCGGCCCTTGCCAGGTTTGCAGCACGCCATCGATCAGGTATTCGCGCTGCTCGATCTGTCCCTCGAGGCGGTAGGCCTGCGGAATATCGGCAGCGCTGGGAAACAGGTTGGCGAAGAGGTTGGCTTGGGTCATGTCGTTACTCCATCAATGAAATGAGCCATGGGCTGACGGCTTTCAGGCGTAAATCGCTTTTAGGGTTATACGCCCAAATGGCGGTGCGTTTTAAGTGCCGGGGGGCGAGGGACAGGATTTTATCGGCGTCAGGCAGGTGTGGAGGCGGGCAGGCTGGACTCATTGTCGGTTGGCATGGCGAGTCGCCAACACATGGCTGCGACCCGCCCTGAAGCGCTGGTTTACCAACGCATCCGTACCCCCAGGCTGCCGATCAGCCCGTTGAGGTCGTTGTCGTCGACGTCGCTGCTGTAGTCAGCGCTGATGTAGAGGCTCACCACCGGTGTAACCCGCGCCACCAACCCCAGCCCTACCTCGACGGTGGAAGATTTGCGGCTGCTGCTGATCTTGTCGACTTTGTCCAGGGTCAAGGTGTCGGCACTCTGGACCGTGTGCCAAAGGTTGGTGCGCACGTAGGGTTCCACGCCCAGGCCGTTGACCTGATACGTCCCTTTGAGGCGTGCCCCGACGCGCCCGCTCCAGGTGCTCAGTTCGTTGCCGGAGCCGTTCTCGGCATTGGGGTTGTCAAGGGTGATGCGCTGGTTGATCAGTTGCGCCTGGGGTTCGACCACCCAATGGTCGCTGATACCGATGGGAAAACCGCCTTCGACCGACAACGTGACGGCATTGCCTTCAGCGGCCTGACGCTGGCCTTGCTCGGTGCGGCTGTAACCGTTGACGCGCCCGCCGCTGGCACTCAGATCCACATGCCAGCCTGCCGGACCGGTCAGGCTCCAGTACGCGCCCAGATGGGTGCCTTGCAGGTTCAGTGCTTCTTTGCCGGGCTCGGCCATGGCCGGTGTCACCAGCGTGCCATTGACGCGGGTGATGACCTGGTTCTGTCCACTGATCAGGCCCACGCGTTGGGTATGGCCGCTGTCGTTTCGCAAGGTGAAGAGGGCGGGACTCTTGCTGGAGGTGGGGTCAGTGTCAGTGGAGGCGGCGCCCTGGCTGTCGGACTGTGTTCGGTCATACCAGGGTTGCGACGTCTGCTCGGCGGGCCAGGCCCATACCTCCATGGACGAACACAGTAACAACGAAGTCGAGATTGTGTAGAAAGTGGTAGTGATCTCTTGTGGACGGAGGGAAGTTTTCATGGGGGCCTGCCTTGCAATCGCATGCGTTTCTCGCTTATGGCGTCTCTCCTACCCCGAACGAGGGGCGACCGAATGGATTGAGGCAAACCTCGGGCCGTCCGCTGTAGCGGGGTTCCGAGGCTTGCCCCTGACTGTATTTCCGGGGGTAGTACGTTGTAGTCAAGAAGACCGGTGCCGTCGCGTCAAGAAAATGAACGATGAATGGCAAACTGAAATCAGTGCCAATAAATAACTGATTTTTTTCGGTTATCTAGATCGGTGAATTGACGTCAATCAACCGTTTCAACCCCTCTGGTTCATCGACTCACCATTTGATTCGTACGCCGGGTGTCGCGCAGTGTTTGGCCTCACAAATGCACTTCCACGCAAAGCGGCAGGTGATCGCTCAGGTGTGTCCAGGGTTTGCTGCCCAGGATTTGCGGGGCATGGCTGGTGGCGTTGCGCAGGTAAATGCGGTCCAGACGCAGCAGGGGGAAACGCGCCGGGTAGGTCCTCGCCGGACGACCGTGGTGGTGCTCGAAGGCTTCGTGCAGGTATTGGCGACGAGCGAGGGCGGTATTGCCGCGCAACTGCCAATCGTTGAAATCACCGGCGATGATCACCGGGGCGTCTTCGGGCAACGAATCCAGCAATTGGCAGAGCAATTTGAGCTGCAACTGGCGATGGCTTTCCAGAAGGCTCAGGTGCACGCAGATTCCGTGGACCTCGGCATGACCGGGTACGTCCAGCACGCAATGCAGCAGTCCGCGCCGCTCGGGACCGGTAATGGAAACGTCGAGGTTTCGAAACTCACGGATCGGGTATTTGGACAGCAAGGCATTGCCATGATGGCCATCGGGATACACCGCGTTACGACCGTAGGCAAAATCGCTCCACATGCTGTCGGCGAGGAACTCGTACTGGGACATTGGCGGCCAGTTCTCGTAGCGCGAAGCGTGGCGGTCGTGTTCGCCCAGCACTTCCTGCAGGAACACCAGGTCGGCACCGGTGCTGCGTACCGCTTCACGCAGCTCGGGCAGTATGAAACGACGGTTGAGGGCGGTAAAACCCTTGTGGGTATTGACCGTCAGAACCCGTAGCCGATGGACCGCCGCGGGCGTGTCCAAAGGCGTTGATTCGGCGGCTTGCCGGTTGGGATCGCCAGTCACGTTCACTCCTGAATCAGACGTACCTGTTCATGCGACTTATGGTGGCTGCCGCAGTTCCGGATTTTTCCCCGTTGCCAGGTCAATCACGTCACCCGCTGAGCCACCGTTATCGCGAGCAGGCTCGCTCCCACAGGGTAGGGGGCATCGCTTTTGTGACATGCCTCACACTGGATTGGCGGTGGTCAGATGAACACTATTTCATAGGGCAAACCCATGCGATCAAGAATGACCCGTGGCACCAACGGTGCGATGCCGCTGGCGGGCTCACCGTTGAGTTGGCTGGCGTAGGCGTGCATGGCGTGCCGTTTGCGGGCGGTGGTCCAGATATCCAGGCGCAGCTTGCGGGCCCGGTGCCAAGGGATCTTGTTTTGCTCACGGACCGGCCAGTGCCAGGCCCACACCGGCAGCTCAATGAACACCGCCTCAATGCTTTCGGCGGCCAGGGCCCCGGCGCGGCCAACGGCATCATGGTCGCTGTCACCATCCTTGCGCCAGGTACTGAACACAACGTCGCCCGGCTTCAAGTACCGAGCGATGAAAGCGCTCAGTTGAGCCTCATGGTCGGCGAGGGTTTTTTCCGGAAAACCACCGCGCACCCACTGCATGCCACGGGCCGGTACCCCAAGGCGATGCAGGGCGTCCACGCTTTCCTGGGGATGGGGGCGGTAGGCATGCTGGCGCTCATCGGTCCACAGCGGTGAGCCGGGATGGCTGATGCTGCCGTCGGTGACCGAGATCAGCAAGATGGGATGACCCAGATTGCTCAGCAACTGGAGCAGACCGCCACAGGCACCGACCTCATCACCCGGATGCGGAGCAAGGATGACGGCGCGTGCGCCAGCGGGAATGAGGGTCTGGGTACTGATGATGGGAATGTCGGCCAGCTGGGGGGCGCTGTTCCATATTTGCGGATGCTGTCGACCTGGCAAGCGAGAAGCGAGTTTCATGAGAGACGTCCCTGTTTGTATTCAATCTTTCAGCCATGCACCGGGCCGATTGCCCGGTGGTGCCCACCAGGGCCTGACTGCGAGCGGCGATGTTCCGATCCTGGAATCTACCGCTCGCCAAGTATTGATCATGTTGGGCGATTCGTCGCGCCCCATGTTGTTGCGAATGCTGTTTTTCTGCGCGGGGACTAAGCGGGTGAACAAACCGCGTCCCTGCGGTTGTGTTTTTTCACCCGTTTATCGAAGGTTTATTCCTCCTCCTCACGTTGCAACTCGAACAACAACAGCGAGCGGCCGGTGACGGAGTATTCGTAGTCAAAATCGAAACGCTCCTGGCCACGCACCTTCGGCTGGTTAGTGTCGACCATGCATGTCCAGAAACTGCCTTCGGGCACTTCCGGCAGGCGGAAGTTGACGATGTCGTGATGGGCATTGACCACCAGAAGCAGGGTCGCGTTGCCACCCTTGCGACGAATACCGGTTTCCTGGGCGCGCCCGTCCATCAGCATGCCCAGGCACCGACCGTGGCCGTCGTGCCATTGCTCGGTGGTCATCTCGCTGCCATCGGGGGCCAGCCAGGTGACATCCTTGACGCCCAGGTCTTCGTTGTAATTGCCCACCAGGAACCGCCCGCGCCGCAGGATCGGGTAGGTCAGGCGCAGTTTGATCAGACGCTTGACGAACTTGAGCAGCGCCTCGCCATCCTCACTGAGGTCCCAATTGACCCAGCCGATCTCGCTGTCCTGGCAATAGGCGTTGTTGTTGCCGTGCTGGGTCCGAGCGAACTCATCGCCAGCGACGATCATCGGCGTGCCCTGGGCCAGCAGCAAGGTCGCAAAGAAGTTGCGCATCTGTCGCTGACGCAGTTCATTGATCTCAGGATCGTCTGTCGGGCCTTCGACGCCATGGTTCCAGGACAGGTTGTTGTTGCTGCCGTCCTGATTGTTTTCGTCGTTGGCTTCATTGTGTTTGTCGTTGTACGACACCAAGTCGTGCAGGGTAAAACCGTCGTGGGCGGTTACGAAGTTCACCGAGGCGTATGGGCGACGACCGCGCTGGTTGAACATCTCGCCGGAGGCGGTCATGCGGCTGGCAAAGTCGGCGAGTTGGCCGTCGTCGCCTTTCCAGAATGCGCGCACCGTGTCGCGGAATTTGTCGTTCCACTCCACCCAGCCTGGCGGGAACCCACCCACCTGATAACCACCAGGGCCGCAATCCCACGGCTCGGCGATCATTTTCACCTGGCGCAACACTGGGTCCTGGCGACAGGCGACGAGGAAACTGTGGCGCTCGTCGAAGCCATCGTGGTATCGACCCAAAATAGTCGCCAGGTCGAAACGGAAGCCGTCGACGTGCATCTCCGTGGCCCAGTAGCGCAGGGAGTCGGTGACCATCTGCAACACGCACGGGTGACTCAGGTCCAGGGTGTTGCCGGTGCCGGAATCGTTGATGTAGTAGCGTTTGTCATCCGGCATCAGCCGGTAGTACGAGGCATTGTCGATGCCGCGCATGGACAGGGTAGGGCCTTGCTCGTTGCCTTCAGCGGTGTGGTTGTAGACCACGTCGAGGATGACTTCCAGGTTGGCCTCGTGCAGGTGCGCAACCATCTCCTTGAATTCGGCGATTTTGCCGCTGGCCAGGTAACGCGGGTCCGGGGCGAAGAAGGCAATGCTGTTGTAGCCCCAGTAGTTGGTCATGCCCTTGTGCAGCAGGTGCTGGTCATTGACGAACGCGTGGACGGGCAGCAGCTCCACCGATGAAACACCCAGCTTGCGGATGTGTTCGAGCACATCGTCCACCATCAATCCGGCGAAGGTGCCTCGCAGGTTTTCCGGAACCGAGGGGTGACGCATGCTGATGCCGCGAACATGGGTTTCATACAGGATGGTCTTGTCCCACGGCACACTGACACGCTGGTCGTTGCCCCAGGTATGGGCCGGGTCGATGACTTTGCATTTGGGTACGAAGGGCGCGCTGTCGCGTTCATCGAAACTCAGGTCGCCGTCCGGGTGGCCGATGGTGTAGCCAAACAGTGCCTCGGACCACTTCAGCTGGCCGACCAGTTGCTTGGCGTAGGGGTCGATCAGCAGTTTGTTGGGGTTGAAGCGGTGGCCATTCTCCGGGTCGTAAGCGCCATAGACCCGGTAGCCATAGATCATCCCCGGATGGGCGTCAGGCAGATAGCCGTGGTAAATCTCGTCGGTGTACTCCGGCAGCTCGATACGCTCGAGCTCGACTTCGCCGGTATCATCGAAAATGCACAGTTCAACCTTGGTGGCGTTCGCTGAGAACAGCGCGAAATTGACCCCCAGGCCATCCCACGTCGCACCCAGCGGGAAAGGCAGCCCTTCACGAATCCGCGAAGCCTCGATAACGGGCGGCGGCGTAGTGTTTTTTGGATGGGTCATAGTTGCTCCTGCAAAAGACAGACAGATACGGCAATGCTGTTCACTTAAAATCTATTCGTTTCACTGTGGCGAGGCAGCTTGCTCCCGCTGTGCCGCCTAGCGGCACCATTGATCGACACCGCGCATCCAGGCGTCGGCCTGGTGTGGCGTCAGCACGCGCCCTTGGCAGAACGGGGGCGCATGCCCTTGAGGCGGATGTCAGGTATGGATCAGTTAGCCGGCGGCTTGCGCGGCGCTCGTGGCTTTTTCTCCACAGGTTTTTCCGCCGCGGTGCTGACAGCGGCAGGTTTGGCTGCAGGCTTGGCCTTGGGCGTAGTGCTTTTCGTGGCAGGCTTGGCTGCGGTGCTCTTGGTCGCGGCAGGCTTGCTCGCCGCTGGTTTACCGGCGGCCTTGGCGGGTTTGCTCGGTGCCAGGGCTTCGGCCTCGGCAAGTTTGCGAGCCATCTCCCAGTGGCGTTTTTCCTGCCCGGCAGGCTTACCCTCGGATTCCCAGATCTGATAGGCGAATTCACGAATGCGTTTATCGTCGGTACTCATCGCAGTGCTCCTGACTGAACTCAAGATTGGATAAAGACATTGACCGGGAAATCCCCCAGCGCGTCGCTGACCATCAGCTCCCTTTGGGGTGTGACTGCCGCGCTGGAAAAAAGTCCCTTCAGCTTTTCATCCCCACGGGCAAACGGTAGTGATACGCGGGTGTCGCCCCAGTCCGATGCAGCCACCAGCGGCACGGCACCGTTTTCCAGCAGGCGAGCGGCATGGATCGGTACCACTATGATTGCCCGTTGTTGCTCATGCTCACGCATAAAGGCCAGGACCCGTTTGGCCTGCGCGCCAACCACTTGCAATGGCTGATAGCGGCCTTGCTGGAACAGTTGCAAGTGTTCGGTGCGTACGGCCAGTGTCCTGGCGATCAACGCTTGCTTGACCCTGCCATCGCGCCAGGTGCTTACCAGTTGCGCTGGGGTGCCTGGTGTTTGCATTGCCTCGCGGCGCGCCAGGAAATCCACCGGGCGGCGGTTGTCCGGATCCACCAGGCTGAAATCCCAGAACTCATTACCCTGGTACAGGTCCGGTACACCAGGGACAGTCATGCGCAGCAAGGTTTGCGCCAAACTGTTGAGGGCGCCCGCCGGGGCGATGACCTGGACCGCTTCGGCGAGGGCGTTGCGCAGAGGCAGCCCCTCATCACCGAGCAACAGCCGCTCCAGGAACAGTTGGGTCGCCTGCTCATAAGCGTCGTTGACGGCCGACCAACTGCTTTGCAACTTGGCTTCGCGCAAAGCCTTGCGTTGCCATTGCCACATGCGCTCGTTGTAGTCGGCCAGTGCCGTGTGGTCGTGCACATCCAGGTCTAGCGGCCAACTTCCCAGTAGCGCCTGGTACAGAATCAATTCATCACCGGCTGAAGGAGCGGCGGGGTCGCTGTGGAGCGATGGCGCAAGAATGCGCCACTGGTCCACGCACGCCATGTACCAATCAGCTCGTTCGCTGATGACCGCCAGCCGCGCCCTGGTGTCTTCGCCGCGCTTATGGTCATGGGTGGCGGTGGTCATCAGGTTGTCAGGGAAATGCTCCAGCCGTTCGAGGCAGGCGTCATGAAACGCTTGCGGCGGGGCGCTGAACCGTTCGGTGTTGTAGCCCACGTCATTGCGCGACAACAGCACTGCCGAACGATAAAGCGCCGTGTCTTCCACGGCCTTGGCGGCGGCTGGCGAGGTCAGTTGCTGGAAGCGCACGCAAGCATGGCGCAGCCGTTTGCGCTGACCGCCCCGAGGGCGATCCCGCCAGGGCATGCCGCCGAGCCAGTCGGCCAGGTAGTCGAGCACCGGCCAGTCGGCTTCGCTGAGGGTCTGTCGGGCGCCTTCCAGGGCCTGACGGAAAAACACATCGTCTTCGTTGGAGCGGCCGAGCGGGTTGATGTAGGTGCGGTACACCGGGAAGTGCACGATCAGTTCCTGCAACGCGCGGCGAATGGCGCCGAGGGTCAGGTCACGGGTCATCACGTCGTCCCGCGCGACTTGCAACAGGGCCTGGGCGACGCTTTCGAAGTCTCCGGCCAGGGAACCATTGAGAATCTGTTGACGGGCCAGACGGGCTTCTTCGATGAAGTGCGCCGGTCGCTCGCTGTGGCGACTCCAGAACTCGGCAAGGGGTTCGGCACCGGCCGGGTCATGCTGCAGCAACGAGATCTGGTTCATGAACTCGTAACCGGTACTGCCGTCGATGTTCCAGTCCCGACGCAGGCTCTCGCCATCGCCGAGGATTTTCTCAATGAAAATGGGCAGGTGCCGCGAGGGCGAAAGCGAATCAAGACGCCTGCGCAATTTGCGGCAGTAGCCGCGAGGATCGGCAAGACCGTCGATGTGGTCGATCCGCAAGCCGTCCACCAATCCTTCGGATATCAATTCGAAAATTTTGGCGTGGGTGGCTTCGAACACCGCAGGGCGCTCGACCCGCAGGCCACCCAGCTCATTGACGTCGAAAAAGCGCCGCCAGTTGATGTCGTCCGCCGCCGTGCGCCAACTGGCGAGCCGGTAGCTCTGGCGCTCCAGCAACTGATGCAAACGCTCGAACCCCTCGGGTTGCTGGGAGTCGTAGGCGAGCAAATTATCTTCGATCGCGGCCTGAATGCCCGGCTGGCTGGCCAGCTCTTGCAATTGCTGCTGCAGCGGTCGGGCCAGGGTATGGGCGTCGGTCTGGTAGTTCAGCGTGGTAAAACGCTCGGCCAACGCCTTGAGGGATTCGGCCTGTTCGGATGGCAGCGTTTCGGCAGGTTTGAGTAATTCGCCGTACTGCATGGGGCAGATAGGGAAGTGATGCTCGTAATGCTCGGCCAGGAAGCTGCCTTGTGTGGCATCGAAGCGTAACTTCAGGGTGCCTTCCTGCAAGGCCACTCCGTAGTCGCTGCCTAAAAACGGCAGCAACAGTTGGCCCTCCATCAAGGGGTCGGGAGAATGCCACTGGATATCGAAAAACTCGCCGAAGGGGCTCAAACGTCCCCATTCCAGCAGGTCCTGCCACCAGGGATTGTCATTGCCGCCGACGGCCATGTGGTTGGACACGACATCGAGGATCAACCCCATTCGGTGCTCACGCAGGCTGGCGACCAGGCGTCGAAGCGCCGCTTCGCCGCCCAGTTCCGGGTTCACCTGGGTCGGATCGACCACATCGTAGCCATGCATGGAGCCGGCGCGGGCTTTGAGCAGTGGCGAGGCGTAAATATGGCTGATGCCCAACGATGCGAAGTACGGCACCTGGGGGATGGCATCGTCCAAGGTGAAGCCTTTATGAAATTGCAGGCGAAGGGTCGCCCGCAATGGTTGGATCAACGTCTGATTCATCGGTCACGCTCGTTCGCCTGAAGCCTTGCGCAGGCGAGGATTTCCAGACGCCGGGCGGCGCCCGGGTCATCCAGCAGCACCTGGCTGTCACACGCCAGGCGACGCCGCCAGTTGGGGTGGGTATCGGTAGTGCCAGGCAGGTTGGCCTGCTCGTCGATGCCCAGGGCGTCTTCGAGGGGCAGCAACACCAGCGGCGCACGGGTATGGCCGAGAAAACGCACACTGGCGTCGAGTATCTCGTCGGTATCCTGGTGTTCTTCACGAAAGTTCTGCGGGTCCTGATTCAACACATTGCTCAGGCCTTCACGTTCACGCTCGCGGTGTCTGCGCCAGTCCATCTCGGTGTGGGAATCGATCAGGTCCAGCCGGGCATTCCAGTCGATATCGTGGCCGTGCCACCAGCCATTGAGGGTCGGCAAGTCATGGGTACTGGTCGTGGCCAGGGCATTGTCCGGCCAGTCGAGGATGGGTTTGAAGTGGGTGTTGTCCTGTTCGAACAACAGCACGCGCATGCCGAGGATCGACCGGGCGCTGAGCTTCTCGCGAAGGCCCTCGGGCACGGTGCCGAGGTCTTCGCCCAGGACGATGGCTTGATGGCGATGGGATTCAAGGGCCAGCAGACGCAGCAGGTCGTCCACCGGATAATAAAGGTAGGCGCCATCGCTGGGCGGGGCGTCGTTGGGGATCACCCACAGGCGCTGCAAGCCCATCACATGATCGATGCGCAAGCCGCCGGCGTGGGCGAAGTTGGCCCGTAGCATCTCAATGAACGCGCGAAAACCATTGCGTACCAACCCCTCTGGCGAGAATGCCGAGATGCCCCAGCCTTGGCCGGAGCGGTTGAGGATGTCCGGCGGTGCGCCCACGGTCAACGAGGCGAGCAGTTCATCCTGCCGACTCCAGGCCTGGCTGCCTCCACCATCGGCGCCTACTGCCAGGTCAGCGATCAGGCCAATGCCCATGCCGCTGGATTTAGCCGCGCTCTGGACGCGCTCCAGGCACCGGGTAATCAGCCACTGGCAAAACGCGTAGAAGCCGATTTCGTCGGCGTTCTCCTCGGCAAAATGCGCCAGCGTCGAACTACGCGGGTTGCGCCATTCTTCGGGCCAATGGCGCCAGTCCAGGCTCTCTCCCCGAGCCGCACGTTCGGCCTGCAGGGCTTCGAAGCGGCAATGATTCTCCAGGGGTTCGCCGCTGGTGTGGCGGAAACTGCTGAAATCCTCATGCAATGGATGCTCGCCCTGGCTGAAGCCGTCGTACAGGGCGCGCAGGACTTTCTGCTTGGCCTGGGCCGCCACGGGCCAATCCACCAGCGGTTGTTCTTCCAGATTGCGCAGTTGGTTGGTCAAACCGGTGGCGTCAATGGCCGCGCGCAGCGCGCGTTCGCCGAGAACGGTGCCCGGCGCGGCATAGAGACTGTTGAGGAAGAGCCGGCTGGACGGTGAATAGGGGCTGTAACGGCCGGTGTCGCTGCTGAACATCGCGTGCATCGGGCTGATCGCCAGGGCGTCGGCACCGCGCTCGCCGGCGACCCGTACCAACTCCTCCAGGGCCTGGGTGTCACCGAAACCTCCGTCGCCGGGGCGGCGCAGCGCATATAACTGCGCGCTCAGGCCCCAGGCGCGGGGCGTCGGATTATCCACCGCATCGGCCACGCTATAGCAATGTGCTGGCGCGACCGCCAGGGTGAAATGCTGGTCCTGGATGCTGACGTGCTGGTAACCCACCGGGACCATCCCCGGCAACCTGGCGTCGGCGTCGAGTTTCAGGTTCAGTGTGGCACCATCCTCGAGCTGGATTTCGCAGGGCGTGGCGGCTTCGAAGTAGCGGCTCAGATCCACGCTGGCGCCGACATCGGCGGTGATCAGCGGTGGCAATTGATGATTCTGTTGGTCCTGTTGCAATTGCAGCAGGCTGGCGTCGATTTCCTGGGCGGTCCCGGCTGGATGGCCCAGACCGATGAGGACTGAACGCAAGACGGCGGGCGAGACTTTCTGCGCCCGGCCGTTGGCGTCGATCCAGTCCACCGCCAGGCCCGCTCGGCCGGCGAGAATTTCCAGTTGCGCATCGCTCATAGGCGCTCTCCAGTGATGTTGGGCAAGTTTGCCGCGTGCGTCAGACTGACCAGCGCGCTGTAGGGCGCCAGGGCCCCTTGCTGCAACAGACCCATGGCGTGCTGCGGATGTTCGAAAAGAATCTCGGCCTCTTCTTGAGCGGTATGCTTGACCGGCTGATCGCTGAGGTTCAGGTCAATGCGCAACACGCTGCCGTCGCCCATGCGCCAGCGTGCGCTGACTGCGCCATGGCCCAGCACTTCGGCGTCCAAGGCCTGGGCTCCGGGCAAGCGCGGGACGATCACTTCACGGCGGATTTTCAGCAGTTGTCGATAGAGTGTTTCACTGGCTAGTTGCTCAGCGTGCTGCGCCTCCAGCTCAGGCCTCGACACCTCGAAGGTATCAGCCGCGTTAGGATCCGGGATGCGCTCACGCTTTTCGGGATCGGCAAAGGCACTGAACGCCTTGAACTCGTTGCGCCGACCCTCACGAACCAGCTCCGCCAGCTCGCCGTGATGGCTGGTGAAAAACAGGAAGGGTTGCCGGGCGGCTACTTCATCGCCCATGAACAGAAGCGGAATCATCGGCGACAACAGCAACAAGACCGTCGCCGCTTGCACGGCCTGAGGCGGGGCCAGTTGGTGCAGGCGTTCACCCAGTGCCCGGTTGCCAATCTGATCGTGGTTCTGCAGAAACAGCACGAAGGCGCTGGGGGGCAGGTGACCGCTGGGTTCGCCCCGGGGCTCGCCGTGGCGGTTGATATGGCCCTGGAAGACAAAGCCCTGGCTGAGGCAGCGTGCCAATTGTTCCGTCGGCTCTTGGGCATAGTCAGCATAATAGGCGTCGGTTTCGCCGGTCAGCAGCACGTGCAGGGCGTTGTGCCCGTCATCGTTCCACTGGGCGTCATAGCCGTGCTCCAGCAGGCTGGCCTGGTTGTGTTCGTTTTCCACGGTCAACCAGACATGCCGAACCGGATCTACCTGTTCGCGCACCCTGGCGGCCAGTTCCTGGAGAAAATCCGGATCTTCGATCGCATGCACGGCGTCCAGGCGCAGTCCGTCGAAACGGTATTCCAGCAGCCACATCAGCGCATTGTCGATAAAGAAGTCCCGCACCTCGCGGCGCCGGAAGTCAATTGCCGCGCCCCAGGGGGTGTGCTTGTCTTCGCGGAAAAAACCTTTTGCGTAACGGTGCAGATAATTGCCGTCGGGGCCGAAATGGTTGTAGACCACGTCCACAATCACCGCCAGCCCGTGGCCGTGGGCGCTGTCGATCAAGTGCTTGAGCTGTTCCGGCGTGCCGTAGGAGGCCTGGGGAGCGTAGGGCAGGACGCCGTCGTAGCCCCAGTTACGGTCACCGGGAAACTGCGACAGCGGCATCAGTTCGATGGCGGTTACCCCTAATCCAGCCAGGCGCGCCAGGTGCTGTTCGACGCCTTGGAAACCACCGAGGGCGCCGACGTGCAACTCATAGATCACAGCTTCATGCCAGGGGCGCCCGGACCATTGGGTATGGCGCCATCGGTAAGCATGAGGGTCGACCACCACGCTGTGGCGGTCAATGTCACCGGCCTGGGCGCGGGACGCCGGGTCGGGAACCTCCAGTTCGCCGTCGATGTTGTAGCGATAACGAGTGCCGGCGGGGCAGCGGGTCTGGATCATGAACCAGCCATCGGCCTGGGGCAGTAGCGGTATTGAATCTCCAGTGTCGAGTTCGACACTCACAAAAAAAGCATCCGGGGCCCAGAGGGCGAAGCGGGTGTGCTCGGCATCGAGCATGACCGCGCCATGGGTCCAGGTTTCAGGCGTCCTTGACGGCATTGTTACCTCATTGTCTGGCCGATTTACCCAGTGACTTGGCCACTAGCTGTTCATAGAGTTCGGCGTAGGGTTCCACGGCCTTGCACCAGTTGAATGGCGCTGACATGGCCCGGCAGCGCATCGCGTTGAGCAGGTCAGGGAACTCGAAGACCTTGAAGGCCCGGCTCAATGCCTGTTTGTAACTTTCGGCGGTGGACTCATCGAACAGGAAGCCGGTGATGCCGTCTTCGATGGTGTCCGCCAGCCCGCCGGTATTGCGTGCCACCGGCAGCGAGCCGAAGCGCTGGGCGTACATTTGGCTCAAGCCGCAGGGCTCGTAGCGTGAAGGCATCAGCAGAAAGTCGCTGCCGGCGAACATCCGCCGCGCGTCGGTTTCGTTGAAGCCGATGCGTACACCGATGCGTCCGGGAAAACGCAGCGCCAGTTCACGCATGGCTTGCTCTTCCTCCGGTTCGCCGCGACCGATGATCGCGATCTGGCCCCCGGATTCGACGATGAACTCGGCGACGGCTTCGGTCAGGTCCAGGCCTTTCTGGTACACCAGGCGCGAAACCACGGCGAACAGCGGGCCGCTGGAGTCGTCGAGACCGAACAGATCGCGTACATGAGCCGCGTTCACGGCTTTGCCTTCCCAGTCACCCATGGCGAACTGGCGGAACAAGTGCGTATCGGTGGCCGCGTCCCAACTCTCGTCGATGCCATTGGGAATGCCGCTGAGCAGGCCTTGTTGTGTTTTAGCCGCAAGAAAACCGTCGAGCCCGCAACCGAATGCCGGGGTAGTGATTTCCTGGGCGTAGGTGGCGCTAACCGTGGTGATATGGCTGGAGTAGGCCATGCCGGCCTTGAGAAACGACAACTTGCCGTAGAACTCCATGCCTTCCTGTTGCAGCGCGTGCTCCGGGATACCCAGCTCCGGGCAGGAGGCCAGGCTCACTACGCCTTGGTATGCCAGGTTGTGAATGGTGAACAGGGTAGGCGTGCGTTGCCCACGCCAGTGCATGTAGGCCGGCGCCAGACCGGCCGGCCAGTCATGGGCGTGGACCAGATCGGGGCACCAGTGGATTTGGGCGAGGTTGGCGGCGATATCCGCCGCGGCCAGGCCCAGTCGGGCGAAGCGAATGTGGTTGTCGGGCCAGTCGCGACCGTTGTTGGCCCCGTAGGGTGAGCCTTCACGGGCAAAGAGCTCCGGACAGATCAGTACGTAGATCACCAGGCCGTCGGCCATGTCCATGCGCCCGATCTTGCAGGGCGGCAGCGCGGCGTGGCCGCCCAGTTCACCGATGATGTGGATCGGGTTGCCGCTGTTCATCACCTGCGGGTAACCGGGGATCAGCACCCGCACGTCATGCAGGCCGGCCATGGCCCGGGGCAGGGCGGAAGAAACATCGCCCAGGCCGCCGGTTTTGACCAGGTCGGCAATTTCCGAGGTTACGAACAATACCTTCTTGCGATTGGGATTCTGCCTGACGACCGGGAGCAGTGCCTTGCCACCGGTGGCCAGCACCGGTGCCGTCGGCGAGTCAGTCGCCAGCGGAAGTTGAGAACGGACTTGCTGTGGTTCCAAGGCAGCACTGATCATAACTTTCTCCCATTTTCTCGATCTGTTTCCGGCAAGCGCCAGAGCTGTTGTTTCATTGGCCGAATCCTGCGGCCAGGCGCACAAGCGCTACGCAAGGTAAGCAAAGCGCTGCCCAATGCGGTTAAGCGAATCAGGTGAAGGGGCTGCTTCAAGGACTTGCAAGGACTGCACCAGCCGTTGTTGCCCTACCTCTAACCTGACCCGTCGCCGTTGCGAAAAGTTTCCACTTTTTTTCGTCTGGACGACCGGTCGGTTTTCTCCCCGGTTTGGCAGTCTAGGTCAGAACCTAGAGCGGTGCGGCGCGCTTCGTCGAATTGTCCGACAATCAGCTTTGTTGGCGGCAATGTCTTACACGACAAAGGGGGATACGCACCGACGAAGTGCAGTTTCTGGAAACGTAATGGGTGTATGGGGAATGGGGGTGTTTCATCGGCGTGCGCGATGCAATGGCGCGATGCACCATCAGGGGGCGGGTGAAATAGAGGCATTTTAGTGGCCATTGTTGGCCCGGAAATACGCTGTTTCTGTGGGAGCAGGCTTGCTCCCACTTAAAACGTGTTCAGTCGCCAGTGGGGGTCAACAGGCGGATCGGTTTGCCGGCCGCCCAGGCTTGCAGGTCTTCGATCATCAAGGAATAGAACTTCTGATAATTGTTCCGGGTGACGTAACCCACGTGCGGTGTGGCCAGTAGATTTTCCAGGGATCGGAACGGGTGGTCGGATGGCAGGGGTTCCTCGGCGAAGACGTCCAGGGCGGCACCGGCCAGGCGTTTGTCGCGCAGGGCGTCGATCAGGGCGGCTTCATCGACGATTGGACCGCGTGCGGTATTGACCAATAGCGCCTGGGGTTTCATCCAGCCCAGCGCCTGGGCGTCCACCAAACCGCGGGAGCGCTCGCTGAGTACCAGATGCACCGAGAGAATGTCAGCCTGTTCGAACAGTTGCTGTTTACTCACGTAGGTCACACCCACCTCTGCGGCCCGTTCAGCGGTGAGGTTCTGGCTCCAGGCGATCACCCGCATGCCGAAGACCTGGCCGAACTGAGCTACCCGTGTGCCGATGCTGCCCAGGCCGAGGATCGCCAGGGTCTTGCCATGCAGGTCGCCGCCCAAGCCTTGTTGCCATAGCCCGGCGCGCAAGGCATTGGCCTCCTGCACCAGGTTGCGGGTCAGGGCCATGATCAGCGCCCAGGTCAGCTCGGGGGCTGCGTGCTTGTAGCTTTCGGTGCCGCATACCTGGATACCCAGTTCGGCGGCTGCCTTGAGGTCCAGGGCGGCATTGCGCATGCCGCCAGTGAGCAACAGCTTGAGGTTGGGCAGGCGGCGCAGCAGGCCTTCGTCGAATGGCGTGCGTTCACGCATCACGCAGATCACTTCGAAGCGGTGCAGGCGCGCGGCGAGGGTGTCGCGCTCGGCAGGGTACTCATGAATAAATGTCACCTGGCCGATGCTATCGAGCACCGACCAGTCCACCACGTCCCGCGCTACGTCCTGCCAATCATCGATGACTGCTATTTGCACCGCCATGGAACACCTCGTCAGGGAATGGGTTTGTTCAGCCAGCCCAGCAAGGCCTGGTGGAACCGGTCCGGCTCTTCCATCTGTGGGGCATGCCCCAAATGGGCGAACTCCACCAGGGTCGACTGGGGAATCAATTGAGCCACCTGCTTGCCCAGCACTTCATACCGGCCCAGTTTGGCTTTCACGGCCGGCGGCGCGATGTCGCTGCCGATGGCGGTGGTGTCGGAGGTGCCGATCAGCAGCAGCGTCGGTACTTTCAGGTCCTTGAATTCGTAGTAGACCGGCTGGGTGAAGATCATGTCGTAGATCAGCGCCGAATTCCACGCGACTTGCGTGTGCCCCGGCCCCTTGTTCAGCCCGGCCAGCATGTCCACCCAGCGTTCGAACTCCGGTTTCCAGCGGCCACCGTAGTAGGTCGTGCGCTCGTAGTTGCGGATACCGTCGGCACTGAGTTTCAGTTCGCGCTCGTACCACTGGTCCACGGTACGGTAGGGCACGCCGAGGGCTTTCCAGTCCTCCAGGCCGATGGGGTTGACCATCGCCAGCCGCTCGACCTGATCGGGAAACTGCAAGGCATAACGGGTGGCGAGCATGCCACCGGTGGAGTGGCCGAGCACAATGCTTTTCTGCACCCCGAGGGCCTTGAGCAGGGCCTGTGTGTTGGTTGCCAGTTGGTGGAAGCTGTACTGGTAATGAGCGGGCTTGCTGGACGTACAGAAACCGATCTGATCCGGGGCGATGACCCGGTAACCGGCCTCGCTGAGGGTCTTGATCGAGTCGCCCCAGGTGGCGGCGCAAAAATTCTTGCCGTGCATCAGCACCACGGTGCGGCCATTGACCTCGCCCTGGGCCGGCACGTCCATGTAGCCCATTTGCAACGATTGGCCCTGGGACTGAAGGGGGAAGTGCTTGAGTGTGTAGGGGTATTCGAAGCCTTGGAGTTCCGGGCCATAGGCCGGGCCTTCAGGCGGGTTTTCGGCCTGGGCGAACAGCGGCAGGGCGGCCGTCAGAAACAGGCTGGGTAACCAGCGAGCAGTGGAACGCGACATGGGCAATCTCCTTTGGGCATCCGGCCGATCCTGGCGTGGCCCGATTATGGCGACATTAACCACAGGCAACCCAAAGTCGCGAACGTTCAACCCATCCAGCCCAGGGTCGCGAGGGCGAGTGCGCCATAACGCAACCCTTTGGCCAGGGTCACGATCAACACAAAGCGCCGCCACGGCTCGCCCATCACGCCCGCCACCAAGGTCAGTGGATCGCCGATGATGGGCATCCAACTGAGCAGCAGCGACCAACGCCCATAACGCTGATAATGCACGCGGGCCTTGTCCAGATGGGCCGGACTGACCGGAAACCAGCGCCGATCCTTGAACTGCTCCAGGCGTGTGCCCAGCCACCAGTTCACCAGCGAGCCCAGTACGTTGCCCAGGGTGGCGACTCCCAGCAACAGCCAGGTTTCATAGCGTTCGCTGAGCAACAGCCCAACCAACAGCGCTTCGGATTGCAGCGGTAACAAGGTGGCGGCACCGAATGCCGCCAGGAACAAGCCGATGTAAGCCTCGCCCATCAATGGGCCGGGTAATCCGCCACCACGGTTTGAGTCCCGTCGTTTTTCAGGCCGATCACCTGATACGCATCACTCATGCCGTCCGTTTCCATACCGGGCGAACCCATGGGCATGCCAGGCGCGGCCACACCCAGCAGGTCGTCCCGTTTGCTCAACGCCAGGACCTGGTCGGCCGGGACATGCCCCTCAACGAATTTGCCATTGATCTGGGCGGTGTGGCAGGAGCGCAGGTTGGGCGCAACACCCAGGCGTTGTTTGACTGAACTCATGTCGGTTTCAACATGGTCGTTGACCTTGAAGCCGTTTTCTTGCAGATGTGAAATCCATTTTTTACAGCAACCGCAATTGGCATCGCGGTGTACCTCAATGGTGATCGGTTCGGCGGCCTGGGCCAGGGTGGTGACAAAAAACGCGCTCAGGGCGAGCAGGTGCAGGGGATTGGCCATGGGGACAGTCTCGTGTCGAACAGTTTGGGAGGAGGATAACAGAGTAGCGAGCGTGAGCTGACAGTGGGCTGAGGGGCGGATTACAGAGTTGTCAGGTTGGAAGCGGTACTGATTCGAAGTTCGGCGCAAATTCACCCGCCACCGCAGAACCCTGCGGGAGCGAGCCTGCTCGCGATCGCGGTGGTTCAGCTTGGCCAGTGTCGACCTTGCCGCCGTCATTGCGAGCAGGTTCGCTCCCACAGGGTCATGCGCAAACAGCCTGGGGCGCTTTAGCGCCAACTCATCTTCAAGCCGCCGAACCTGCCTGGGCGCTCCTCCAGATGTGCCCTTGGGCTTGCACTTGTTCGTGGAGCCGTTGCATCGGCTCTGAATGCAAGGTGAGCGGGCGATCCAGGGCGCCACGGTGAAACAGCGCCTGCCAGCCGGGGTCGCCTTCGGCAGGCATGATCCCGGTGAAGATGAATCCGGCGTCCATCAATCGTTGGTAATCGTCGGCGAATTGCTGACGCAGTCCGAGTCGCACTGAAAGTGACCAATGGGCCGGCAAGCGCAGCAGTTGCCCGGCCAGGCGAAGGCCTATGTACCCGGCCACAATGTCGATTCTTCCGGGCAGCTGTCGGATTTGAAAAGGCTGTACCGAAGGCAAGGGCGCCTCGAGCGAGGTACCAAACAGCGATGCCAAGGGTTGCGTCAGCCATTGGCATGCCGCGGGCCATTTGAGGTGCGGCAGCGGGCGGCGATGGCCGCTGACCACCTGGCTGCCGACCACGATGGTTTCGGCGTGGACCGTGGCGAAAGGTGAGGGCACATGGTCAGGCAGCAGCCCGGTGTCATGGAACCCCAGGCGTTGTGCCAGACGCTGGCTGTAGCAATGGCTGGTGACTTGCTTGATTGACAGCCTGGCAAGTCCGAGGTCCTGGCAGCTGTCGAGTAATTGCTGCCCCAGGCGCGTCGCAATCTGGCCGCCCTGCACCGCGGGGTCCACCGCGATCAGGGCCAGTTCCGCGTCTTCACCATCGGCCGTCTGCCGACACAATGCGGCATGACCGACCACGCGCTCATCCTCCACGGCGACCATGGAGTGCCAACGGTTCAGCAGGTTGTGCAGGCCAATCATGTGTGGCAGGTAGACGTCTGGTGAGACGTAGTGATCGCCGTAAACCCGGCGGAACAATTCGCTGGTTCCGACGCCATCCGTGGGCCTGAACGCTCGGATGACCACGCTGCTCATCCGGCGTGCCTCGCTGTCAACGGAGCATAGGTGCGGCGGTCGATGATCGACAGGTGCTTGCCAGAGCGTGGATGGCGTTCCAACGCTTGCAGGCCGCAGGCCTGGACGTGCAGGTCGAGTTGGTCGATACCCGGATACTGTTTGGTCAAGGCAGCTTTCAATGTGTTGGAGAGTGACTGGCAAGCCTGGGTTTGCCCGCCAGGCACCCATTTGAGCAACACGCGGTCGTTGTTCTGTGCGTGCTCGATGATCAATTGCCACTGAAGGTCACCGCCAATGCTGCGGATGATGTCGCTGATTTCCTGCGAAAACAGTGAGAAAACGCCTACCCGCACTCGCTGGCTTTTCGCGCTGCGGCCCTGAAGCGCGAACTTGCGTCGCGGGGTGCCAACCGGCTCGCGCCAGCACGCTCGGTCGCCCACTGGATACCGCACGATGGGCATCAGGGTTCGGGTGAGGTTGGTCACCACCAGATTGCCGGGCCGATCGCACGCCTGGATGACCTCACCGCTCAGTTCATCGATGATCTCCACCCGTATCTGTTCGCCGAATACGCGGTGCTCGCCCAGGTTGCAGTCCGGTGCGCTGGCGCCCACCAGCCCGGCGTCGACGCTGGCATAGCCGATGGAGGCGAAGCGTGCCTGTGGGAAGGCGCGCTGCAACGCAGGCAACTGGCTGTCGAACAGATTTTCTCCGCCGAACAGCACGGTGGTGATGCCGGGCAGCGTTCGCCCCTGTTGATCCAAATGGTCGGCAAACGCCAGCAGGTGCGCAGGCACGCCGGCCAGCACATTGATGCGGTGGCCGGTCACCGCCTCGGTCAGCACGTCGAGATCCACCGCCCCGGTGAACGGGAATTCGGTGATGGCTACATCGACTTTGCCAAGGGCGCCATGAATGAACAGGAAACTGGCGTACAGGTCTCCGGAAAAGAACAGGTTGGCGATTCGATCACCAGCCCTCAGTTGTGCTGCCAGGCTCTGACCGAAGCATTCGAGCATCCGCTGCCATTCAGCGTGGGTGTACACAGACAGCTTTCCCTGACTGGTCGTGCCACCGGTTTTGTAGATCAGTGCGTCTTCGACTTTGCCGGTCAGTACGTCCCAATGGTCCAGGTCATGACTGCCGGCCCAATAGTCGGCGACGTCGACAATGGGGAAATCCTCCAGAGCGCAATTCTGCGCGGGTAAATGCCGTAAAGACTTGCGGTAGAACGTTGAATGCGTACGAATATGGGCGAGCCATTGTTCGAATGGTAAAGAGGTGCTCATCAGGGTTCTCTCGGACTCTAACGTCCGCTTATTCAATTACACGGGAAAACAATCAAGCGGTGATTCTGCGATCAATCACCAGCGGTACTTTGCCGCTGTGTTTGTTATGTTCGAAACTTGTCGCCGGACAGGATTGCACGTCCAGTACGAGCATTTCGGACTCCACCAGCGTGGACAGCAGTTCGAGGCCCATGACCTGGCTCCGGACCGTTTGTGCATCGCCATCGGCGCGAATCAACAGGCGTTCGCAGCCGCTGCTGTGGTAATCGAGTACGATCTGAATGGCCGTTTGTGCCTGCTCAGCCAGCTCGTGGGTATTGATCAGGTACGTCACGATGCGTATCAGGGCGCCGTGGCGCTGGCGCAACTCGAACCGGGGTGACTCCAGGCCACACGGGCAGGGAGCGGTGAGCCAGCGCCCGCAATCACCAACTTCGTAGCGGTGAAGGGGCTGCGCTTGGCGTCTGCGCGAAGTGAACAGCAGCCGTCCGGTTTCCCCCGACGCGACCGGAGCGTCCAGTTCCAGCTGGACGATCTCCAGGTGTTGAATGTCCTCCATGAGGTGGAATACACCCTCGCCGCTGGCAGTGCAGGCATGGCCAAGGGGACCCGCGTCGACGCTGCCATAGATGGCTGAGCGAATACTTGTCACGCCGCAGTCCTCAAGCAACTGACGGCAGCCTGGCCCCAGGTGCTCGCCGCCCAGCATGACTTTGCGCACGCCGCCGTAGCCTTGAAGGGTTTCTCGCTGGCTGGAAAACAGGCGCTGCAAGGTACTTGGCATGCCCACCAGGGTATTGACCTTGTGAGCGACGATCATCCGTGCGATCTCTTCAAAGTCCGCATCTGACGTCGCACCCATGGGGTAATGCACGGCGTTCATGTGCTCCAGTATTTTCGAGAAGCTGAAGAAGCCACCGTAGAGGTTGCCGCCATAAAACAGATTCATCACCCGATCCTTCGCCGGATCCAGACCGGCCGCGCGCAGTCCATCGGCGGCGGCCCGCATGTGGCGATCAAAATCGCGGTAGCTGTAGGGCGACAGCACCGGTGCGCCGCTGCTACCACCTGAGCGGAAGAACAACTGGGCCTCGGGTGCGGCAGGCAGCGCCAGGAATGCCGCTTTGTCCATGATCGGCGTCGAGGGTGAAATGGGTGTCGTGGTCGGCGGGGCGTCCAGTGTCACACGATGACTGGCGACCTCTGGTTCAAGACCGACCGATACCCGACGACTCAATCGTTGCAGCGCGTAGACGCCGTCGTGAGGCTCGCCCTCGTAGCCTTGCTGGATGTCTGCGGTTGCCGAGATGCGGGTCACGCCGGCGGCCAAGACGCGACGTGCCAGTTCAGGCGCCCGTTGCGGTTCACAGATCAGCGCGCAGCTCTGCAACACGTTTCGCCAGGGCAGCAGGGTTTCGGTGATCAGCCCGTGGGGCACCGGTCGTAACAAAAGCGTGCGAAACAGTGGCGATGGCAACAGGTCGCGGTGATGCTCCCAAATAATGCGCCAGCCGTGGCCTTCCCAAATCTGGCCGGTTTGTCCTGCAAAGCTGTGGTCGAGTCGGGCAAGTGCCGTGCGGGTGGTGATCTCGCACGCTTCGGCTGCACTGGTTTCCAACGCTGGCCATTGTCCGGCGCGTCGTTCAAATGCGTCAGCCAGGGCCTCACCCAGTGCCAGCATCTGAGCCGGCTCGTCGCTGTCCACCAACAGCCACTGGGGACTGGAACAGGCTTGCTGATCGAGGCGGCAGACCTCATCCACCAGACTGTCCAGCGCCTGCTCGTTGACGGCTTGCGGCGTGACATAGGCGAAGCTGATGCGATGTCCCCAATCGATCCAGCGGCAGCCGCTTGGAAGCTGGTCACGCATGGCCTTGAGTGCTGTCTCGCCACCCCAGGCGCTGACGCCCTGGGCCAGCGCGAAGAGACGCCGGCACTCGTGGTAGGGCACTGGCAGCACCGCAACGTAATCGCGCAACTGGCCGCTTGGGTCGCAATCGAGGAACGTCGCCAGCACCCGCGCCGTCAGGTCTGCATCGCGCGTGCTGGGTCGCAGCCAGTTGACGTTGCCCGCCAGCAGGCTTTCCAGTGCCGCGAAGAACCCCAGCAGCGGAGCATTGCCGGGGGTGACATGCACCACCAGCCCCAGGGGTTGCCAGCTTTCGAAAGGGCCATCGCTATAGTCGATTCGGCGCAGCGAGCGCGCGTCCGCCCCCAGCTCCCGTTCGAGTTTGCGGCTCAAATGCTTGCGTTCGCAGAAGGCGATCAGTGCCTGGCGCTGGTCGTCGTCCAGGAACGGAGTTTGTTCTGGGGCCCGCAGCATCTGTGCGAACGCCTGCGCACAATCGAGCACGCTATCACTGGGGGGCGGTGCGTCCAGAAGAGCAGGCAGTTGCGTCTGCAGGCGTTCAAGGGCTGTATCGAGGGGCAGATCAGCGTGCAGTTGGCCATTGATGAGATACATATCAATTCTCCTTGATCAATTCGGAAGCGGCCATGGCGCAGCTTCGGCTGGCACTGGTGCCGGCCCGGCCGTGCAGCTCGAACCATTGGGTGTTCAGGCCGCACTCACAATTGGCCGGATGCAGGGTCGCCAGGTCGCTCATCACCACGGCATGGGCGGGACTGGAAGAGATGTAAGGCGAGACGAACGACAACAATCCCGCCTCGCCGAAGGGCTGGACGCTGAAGTTCGAGGGGTGACGTATGAAAGCTTTCGAATAGACCGGCACATGAAACCTGTGATGCGCACATTCGATGTACGGCACGGCGTGCTCGACGGCACCGTAACCGTCGCGGCAGCAGTGCGCCTCAATGCCCAGTTGCCGGGTGATGTGTTCATAGACCTCGTGGCGGGGGATCTCCTGGGCGGCCTGTTTTTTCCAGCCGCCTCCCAGAAATACCAGGGAGTCGGGGGCAAGTTTGAGGTTCGGCGTCGCGGTTTCACGCATGCGCTCAAGCGCATGACACAGCAGCGCCGGGAAGCCAAAGATCCGCACCGGCAGGCCCTCTTCGGCGAACTCCTGAAGGGTCCGGATCGCGCCAAAGACATCGAACTCATGACCTTTTCCGGTGCGCCGCAGCGCATGAAAAATCCGATTGGCCGGTGCGAAGCTGCGCAAGAACTGGTCCGTATGAGCGGTGCCGACGTGATTGACCTTCTCCGGTTCGTGACTGAACAACAGGTAGTTGCAGGGCGAATCCGGCGTGAACCAGCCGTAATGTTCAAAGATACGCGCCACCATGCCCTGGGCCGCGGCCATGCTGCGCTCGTCGTAGCGCATGCGGCTTTTCTGGCCGCTGGTGCCGGAGGATGTCAGCTCTAGCGCGTTCTCGCCGGTGGGGCTGAGCAACAAGCGCTGTTTGAAGTAATTGGCGTAGATGGGCGGCAAGCGCGACCAGTCAGTCAAATGCTCCAGATCCTCTACCGCCAGGCCGTTGGCGTTGAGCCAGTGTTCGTAGCCGGGGGTGTGGTGGCAATGGAACAGGCTGATCTGGGCCATGGCCCGATCAAACAGACCAGCAGGTACCGAATCGGGATCGTAAGGCTGCGCCAATGCACACAGCGCATCGGCGTGGGGAAAATGAATCATGGGTAACGTTCCTCAGGGAGGGGATTTTCAGACGTGAGCGGCCGGTTGCGACAGGAACAGACGCAGCGCCACAAGGCAGCTGAGCCCGGCAATGCCGACCATCAAGGCAAAGGCGTTCAGGCTTGTTCCGGCGCCCAGCAGCGCGAGCAGTGAGCCGGCGGTGCTCATCACTGCGATGGAAATCATCCCGACCATGGCCGAGACCAGCCCTTTGCTGTCGTCGCTGGCGAACAGCGCCAATCGATACAAGGCCGCGTTGCCCATGCCCAGCCCCAGGGCGTAGAGCGCCAGGCCGCTGACCAGCGCGGGTACGCCAAGGTTGAACGGGCTGGCGATCACCAGTGCGATGAGGCCGGTAGACAAGGGCCACAGGCTGTAGCGCAATACCCCGCGCACGCCCACCCGCTCTACCAGGTGATTGAGCAGGAGATTGCCAAGGATCACGCCCGAGAACACCGGGATTTGCCACAGGCCATACACCAGGGGCGACAGGCCCTGGTCCTGGATCAGCAGCAGGGGGGACAGACCGATCCAGGCAATCAGCGGCAGGCTCATCAACCCCAGCGCCACGCACGCGGCCATGAAGCCGGAGTGACCCAGCAGCGCGCCATAGCGCCTGATGAGTGTGCGCACCTCGAACGGCTCCAGGGCCGGTTGCCGGGGGCAGGAGTGCGCCAGACCGGGGCTTCGGGGCATGAATGTCCATAAGGCCAGCCAGCTCACTGCCCCCAGGCCTGCCAGCAACATGAACAGCTCGCGCCAGGACAGCCATTGCAGCAGCAAGCCACCCAGCAGCGGCCCCAGCAAGGGCGAGAGGAGGGCGAGATTGCCCAGCAACGCCATGACCTTCACAGCGTCCGACTCGTTGAATACTTCCTGTATGGCCGGGTAGCTGACCGCGATCACGAAACCCAGCCCCATACCCTGGATCAAACGAAGCCCGTTGAATCCCTGCATGTGGGTGACCAGGGTGATCGCCGCGCAAGCTAGGACAAAACCGGCACAACCGGCGAGCATGAATGCACGACGCCCATAGCGATCGGATAACGGACCGATCAGCCACGGCAGCAGAACACCGCCCAATAGATACAGATTGAAGGCGTAGGGGATTTTATCCGCGGGCGCATCCAGTTCCCGGGTCACCGCGAGCATGGCCGGCATGACCAGGTCGCTGGCCAGATAAGTCAATAGTTCGAAAAGAGCGATAGCCAGGCAAAAACCTGTCAATCGTATTGGCGAAAGAGTTGCCAGCAAGGTTTGCATGATTTCCAACGTCGATTTTCGGTAAGGAGGTAAGCGCCTCTTATTCGAGAATACGTTGGGGGAATTCAGGGCCGAAAGAAGTCTTCCCCTTTGTTTGTGGCAGAAATATGAGTTAATTCTGTAAGACAAAAGTCCGCCAGGGGCGGACTTCTGTGGTGATGCAGGTAATTAATCTGATGGGCTTCGGTTGCGTGAGTACGCCCGTTCGGCTGTACCATGAGACCCCGTCTGCTGCCCGCTATTTCCAAAACACGGTATGGGGCTGGCAAGCACGGGGATACAGAGCGGATACATTCAGGAAATTGGCAATGACTCAATCGCAACGTTTGAAATACTCGATTCTGGTGGTCCTCGTGGTTCTGGCGATCATGCTGGGACTGACCTGGATGCAGAACAACGGCATGATCAGCGAGCAGCTGTTTCAATACATCGCGATTGCCGTCGCGGTCATCGTGGTCGTGATCAACGGCGTGATGCGACGCAAGGTCAAGCCCTGAGCGCAGGCGTCACTCCCCGCCCTGGAGCACGTGCATGGCCTTGCGGTGCAAACTGTAGGTCTTATCGGGGTTAAGGGTGACGACACCCTCGCTGCACAGGCGCTTCAACACCTCGCGCACGCTGAGGAAGGACAATGGAATGTCCAGCCCCAGCAGTTGACTGTGTACGCCCCGCACACCCAGGCTGCGGTTTTCATCGGCGGCCTTGAGTAATGCATCGATGACCTTGAGGCGAATCAGGCTGGTTCTGAGGCCGAAGCTCTTGAGCAAAAGCCTGATGTGTTCATTGCTACCTCGTTCTGCCGGCCTGTCGAACAGGTTGTGAGTGGCTGTCGCCGGAACGCCGGTCGACCTGGGCTTGCCCTCCATGGGCTGACGCGCGTCATGCATGCAAAAACTCCTTACCAGCCTGTTCAGAAAAGGTCACGGATACTCTCCTGTAATAGGACGAACGAACGCGGCCAATCATGAAGGCAAAAAGCTGAAAAATTTGTCTGGAGGCGATCAAACGCCCGTAGTCAGGCGGTGCCAGGCCATTAATTTTTTTTCATCCCATTCGTTTTCAAGGGAGGCACATTCCGGCCAGGCACGCGGTATGTGAATTCCCAGGCAGCCGTCCTGGTTTTAGAAAGTATTGGATCAGGAGTGAACGTGAGAATGTCCGGGCAGTTATCGAGGTTTGGCCTCGCAGGTGTGTTTTTCGCAGTGAGCCTGGGGTTCAGCTGCGTCGCCAGCGCTCAAAGTGATAAAGAACAGGCCAGTGCCGAGATCCGCCGCACCAGTTTTGGCGTGCCACATATCCGGGCTCAGGATGAGCGCGGGTTGGGCTACGGCATCGGGTATGCGTACGCTGAGGATAATTTATGCCTGCTGGCCAATGAGATCGTCACGGTCAATGGTCAACGCTCGCGCTACTTCGGCCCGGAGCAGGTCACGCTCGAACAGCGGGAGAACCGCGTCAGCGATGTATTTTTCAACTGGCTCAACACGCCGCAAGCCGTTTCCGGTTTCTGGCAAGCCCAGACGCCTCAAGTACAGCAACTGGTCGAAGGCTATGTGGCGGGTTTCAACCGCGCGCTGGCCGAACGCAAGGCCATCGGCCTGCCCGAGCAATGTGCCAGTGAGTGGGTGCGGCCGATCACCGCGCTGGACCTGGTCAAACTGACCCGGCGCCTGTTGGTGGAAGGTGGCGTCGGCCAGTTCGCCGAAGCCCTGGCGGGCGCTCAGCCGCCACAAGCGACGGCGGACGTTGGCGAGCCGAGGACAGGTTTCGCAGGCGCTGCGACCCGGCAGCAGCGTTTCGCCCTGGAGCGTGGTAGTAACGCGGTCGCCATCGGCAGTGAGCGCTCCTTCAACGGGCGTGGGATGTTGCTGGCGAACCCGCACTTCCCATGGCTGGGGGGCATGCGTTTTTACCAGATGCACCTGACCATTCCCGGCAAACTGGACGTCATGGGCGCGGCCCTGCCAGGCTTGCCCGTGATCAACATCGGTTTCAGCCAGCACCTGGCCTGGACCCACACCGTCGACACCTCTAAACATTTCACGCTGTACCGTCTGCAACTCGACCCGAAAGACCCGACCCGCTACCTGCTCGATGGTCAATCCGTACCGATGAGCCAACAGACGGTGACGGTGGACATCAAACAACCCGATGGCCAGGTGCAGAGCGTTTCGCGGGTGGTCTACGGCTCGCAGTTCGGTCCGATCGTGCAATGGCCCGGCCGGCTGGACTGGGATGACAAGTTCGCCTACAGCCTGCGCGATGCGAACCGGGAAAATGATCGGGTGCTCGCCCAGTGGTACGCCATGAACAAGGCCGTCACGCTCAAGGACTTGCAGAGTGCGGTCCATGAGATCCACGGTATTCCATGGGTCAACACCCTGGCGGTGGACGATCAGGGGCAAAGTCTCTACATGAACGTGTCGGTGGTACCGAACGTCGATGCCGACAAGTTGGCCCGCTGCAGCGACCCGCGGGCAGGGCTGCAACTCATCGTACTGGACGGCTCACGCGGCGAATGCGCCTGGGATATCGATCCCGAGGCCGTGCAAAAAGGCATTTACGCCGCCGACAAGCTACCGCAGTTGTTGCGCCGCGATTATGTGCAAAATTCCAACGATTCGGCCTGGATGGTCAACCCTTCACAACCCTTGTCCGGTTATTCGCCCTTGATCAGCCAGCAAGACCAACCGCTGGGCCTGCGTGCGCGTTTTGCTCTGCAGCGGCTGGGTCAACTGGCCAAGGACGGGCCGGTGAAGGTCGATGACTTGCAGCGTATGGTCATGGACGACCAGGTCTACCTTGCTGATCAGGTGATGCCCGACCTGCTGGGCTTTTGTGCCGGTGACCTGGGGGCCGATGCCGTGACGTTGACCCAGGTGTGCAACGATCTCAGGGTCTGGGATCGAACCGCTGGCCTGGACAGCGGATTGGGCTTCATTCATTTCCAGCGCATCATGGCGCAGTTGCAGGGGGTGCCTGATTCATGGCGTGTCCCGTTCGATCCGCAAGACCCGCGACATACTCCAAACGGCCTGGCGATTGAGCGTGCCCCGGTGCACAAGGCTGTGCGTCAAGCCATGCTGGCCTCGCAGGCCTCTGTGAAGGCCGCCGGATTGCCGAAGGATAGCCGCTGGCAGGACATCCAGGTTGCCAGCAGTGGCAGCCGGCAGACGCCAATCCACGGCGGCCCCGGTGAGCTGGGGATCTATAACGCGATTCAGAGCGTGCCAGGGGCCAACGGCAAACGGGAAGTGGTCAGCGGCACCAGCTATCTGCAAGTGGTGAGTTTTGATGGCAAAGGACCTCGGGCTGAAGGTCTGTTGGCATTTTCCATTTCCAGCGACCCGGCATCGCCGTATTCGGCCGACCAGACCCAGGCATTCTCGAAGAAGCAATGGAGTGCGCTACCGTTCACCGAACAGCAGATCAAAGCCGATCCGCACTATCAGGCGGTGATCATCCGTGAGCGTGATGAGGCGGGCAGGGTGGCCGCGCACTGATCGCTGTTGTTTTACACAAAAGCCGCGACCTGATCAGGTCGCGGCTTTTTCAGTTGGACGGCCGTTGACCGATGGAGTTGAGGACTGGATTGCCGTCCTGGTTCTGCGTCAGGTAGACCGGCAGGACTTTGGGCAACGAAGGCACCAGGTTCTTCACTTCGTTGAGGTTGTAGATACCACCGATACGCAGGGCGCCCGTGCTGTTGTCGGCCAGCATGACGGGATGCTCGAGATAACGATTGATCAGCGGGAGCGCATCGCTGAGGGCAAGGTTGTCCAGCACCAGCTTGCCGTTGCGCCACGCCAGCGAGCTGTCGTTGGCATCGACTTCACGGATTTGCGGTTGGTAGTCGCCAGCTTTGTAGCTGGCCTGCATGCCCGGCGACAGTTGCGAGCCGTTACTGGCAAGTGCCTGGTTGCTGGTCACCCATACCGAGCCCTCCACCAGCGTCACCCGGACCTGATCCTGATACATCCATACATTGAAGCGAGTGCCGGTCACGCGCACCTGGCCCTGGCCGGCCCGTACAACGAATGGGTGTTGTGTGTCATGGCTGACGTCGAAAAACGCCTCGCCCTTTTTCAGCGTCACCCGACGCTCATTCTTGTAATTGGCAAATACCAGTTCACTGCCCAGGTTCAGTTCTACCTGGCTGCCGTCACCCAGGGTGATGTGACGCACGCTTGTATCCGCTTCGAATCGTTCGTAGGAGTTGGCAACCCAGCCCAGGTTCCAGCCTGTGTAGGCGGCCAGGGGCACGCCCAGCACAAGCACCGCGGCTGCGACAGCCATCCGACTCCAGCGGGACCGAGGTCGCGGTATTGGCGCGGGAGATGGTGCCGCTTCGACACGCGGAAGATGATCGGCCACGGCCCAGATCTCCAGCATGGCTTGGTATTCGAAAGCGTGCAGGGGATCGGCATCGTGCCATTGTTTGAATGCCAGCCGTTCGGCGTCGGTGCAGTCGACGGCGTGCAAACGCATGCACCAATGCGCGGCCGCATCGGTAATGGCGTCGTATTCGGCTTCCGAGAGTGTATGTTCGGTCATTGACTCTTCCTGGTTTGCCGCATTCTAACCTTCGGCATGACCTGTCGAGAACCGCCATCATGGCGTTTGCACATCAAAATGAGCCTGTTTTTTCCGGTCAAAGGCTCGAACACCGGTATGTCGTGGTTATAGCGTGGCATACATCTCGTGAAAAAAAGATCAAGACCCGTCCGCGCGCAGCGTTCGCAGAGGCCGTTTAAAACGTGGCAGCGGGACTCAAGGGTGGGGAGTCCAGCTGTCGACCCAGCTCACAGATGAGTAGCGTCATGGAGTCGGCGTTTCGCAAGATCACGTCGATGCGTGCTGTCGGTGAACCTGGATCCAGAAAGATACTGCGCGCCTCGCTCATGCTTCTGGCGCCGGTCATCTTCAGGATTTCCCGGGCCATATTCCGATGCTCGGGGAAAAGCTCCAGGCTCTTGAGCCCGCCGGCTGCACTGTCCCAGCCCATGAACAGTTTGGATCGTGGCGTGGTCAACGACAGCCCGTTGCGTTGCTGGTCCTTTTGATAATTGTATTTTGAATGTCCGAACTGAGTGGCATTGGAAATCAGGTCCAGAAACGGCAGTGCCGCGTCCAGATAGACAATATCGAGCGTGTCGAAAAGCTGATGAGAAACTTCGTGGATAAGCACCGCGGCCTGGGCGTGGGCATCGACATTGAAGGAATCCGGGACCGCGTCCTTGTACCAATCCAATCCGACCTCGAAGAAATACTGGGTCAGATAGATTCTTCCTGCCGTTTCCGGTTCGAGCACGAATGCAGTGGCTTTATCGTCCATGTATTTCAAACGGCCGATTACAAGGCGCTTGGCGTTGCGGGTTTCCCAGGACGGGTCGGCCAATGCTCGGCACAGCGGCGAGACGGCGGTGTGTATTTTCTTGATCAGGCTGGCGTCGACTGTCCTCACCCCAAAAAACGTCTTCAGGAAGGTATCCAGCCGAGAGCCCGGCGGGACCTGATGTTTGATCTGATCCAGATTATGCAGGGCGTTGAATGAGTAATACCTGGCCACCTCCAGGGCCTGCTCGATCATGTTTGCGTAAGCCGGGTATTTGCGGCGTATTTGCGCCATGCCCCGAGCCTCAATGTTGAGCGACGTTGAAGCCTTGTAGTCGCTGTAGGAATTGGCCAGCGTTGACATCACTTTGCCGTAGCGAATGGTCTGCCGTTGTGGGTCTACGGTCCATTGCTGGTTATCAGGCGACTGCCTCAGTATTGGGCCCTCTCCCTGTTCATGGACCACGCGCCAGACCTGATTGGCTTTGGCCACCTGAAAAACCATGCCGGCAACAGGTGCGTAAAGCTTGTCGGACCCTGGGGCCCTGTAGGTTCCGTCGATCCGGTTCTTCTGCAGGTTGTGCAGGCTCACCTCCGTGGCTTCGAAGGCCCGCAGGTTGGTGCGCGTCGGGGCGGTGGAGGCGATGTCTTTCCAGCGGGGCGGGGTCGCCATGGAGGCGTTCTGCGTGCCGGGACTTATCGGGTCGAGCAGGCCGAAGGTGTCGTCGCGATTCAGGAAGCCAAGTGAGACCATCTCTGCCGCGCCGGCGATGAAGTCGTGCAAGCCTGCTTTCCAGTCATGCTGCTGCAGGGATTCAGAAGAGGCCTTGAAGTCTTGGTAACTTTCCCAAAGCGTTTCGATAAACGTCAGTTTGCCTTGCAACTGCCGCCCCACCAGTTTGACGCCGGCGCTGAACAAATGCAGGGCCGTTTCCCAGTCAAACTGGCGGTTTTTTTCTGTTTGTGCGCTCAGCATGTCCGATAACAGGGTTGTATTGTCGTTGAACAATACATCGAACAGGTTGGTCTTGATCGGATTGGAAGCCAGGGTGATTTCCGATAGAGAACCGACCGTGGCGGCGAACAGGTTCTTGAACGTGGCTTGCTGGCTTTCGGGAAGTCGACGAATCAGCAGGTCCTGCAACGCGCCCGGCGTGTTGAAGGCTGCAATGAGGCTGGCCTGGTCCTTGAACTCGGTGAAGTTGTGGCCCGCATGGTAGGGGGAATACAGCACATGGGGGGCAGTATCATCGGTGCTTGATCCGATCAGGTAGAGCCCCAGTGCCTTGATCGCCGCAGTTCCCCGGGTTTTGATCAGCTCCAGTGGACGAATCAACGCGCTGGCGCCGTCCACTGCCTGGCGTGCGATGGCATCCGGCATGTCCAGTACCTGGCGAATCAAGTCAAACCCTGTGGGAGAAAGGTGCTGTTGTAGATGCAGTGCGTGGGCATGTTGCAACAGTTGCCAGGGCAACTGCCGGCGAAATCGCTGCTTTCTTTTCTGGCCATCGGTCGAGGTAGTGGAGAGTTCGTCCAGTACGATCTTTTTATAGGCGGTGGGGATGTCCAACGAAAGCATTTGCCTGACAGCCGTCTCGTTCAGGCTGTCGGGCAACGCGCGCCCGGAGGTCGAGGACACCCTGAAGCCTGTCTTTTGAGTGAAGTCGGCATGATTGAGGGCGAACTCGGTCAAGCTGCTGGCGGGCCCCGCCAACGCATGGTTCGGGGTGATCAACAGGGTGGCGGGATCCAGGTCTTTTATGGCGAAACGCGCATCCAGGAGCGCTTTGAGCTTTTTGCTCACATAGGTGTGCAGGGGCTCGATACCGTCCAGATAATCCTCGTCATCGTCGACACTGCTTCTGTATTGCTCAAGCAGGTCAACCTGTAGGCGCTGTTCTTCAAGTGGTGCGGCGCCAAGCCAGGCGGGGAGTTTCTGTTGCAAGCGGATCGCCTGGGCGATACGTGTGGCGTGTGTCAGATTGGTAGGCGCGGCCTTTTCAAGCAATGTGCCCAGGCTTTTTACCCGTTCAGGCCCTGTCAGTTGCCAGTCCCCGCTCTTTAGCGTGCTCAGATACCTGTATTGGGCCTCGAACAGTGCGTTGAACGACTTCATCCGATTGAGCAGCACGTTGTCTTCGATCAGCTCAAACCCATCAAGCTGATAGCGTCCATGGGGCTTGCGTTGGGCGGGCCAGAGGTTGGCGAGCAGACCAGAGCGCTTTCGTGAGTCGAGCAGGTGGCGATTCAATTGCTGGGTGGCAAGTTCGACTGAGGCAAACACTTGTAAACCATCGGCCGGTGTCCAGAGAATTGCCAGGCCGGAATGAGGCGTATCCAGCCCGCCGCGTTCGGTCAGCAGGAAACAATTGGCCAGCGGCAAGGAGACGGTTTTGCCGTCCTCGGTACATGCCAGCCTCAGCGAATAGACATCGGGCCGGAAGCCCTTTACCCCGATGCGTTGAGTGCGGTCCGGATATTCGGCATCAAAGGCAAAGACCGCGGCGATAAGGTCGCGCGCGGCGGGAGACAGGGTTGCGTTGAGTTCTCTGAGTTCGGCTTCTGCACGTATTCCCAGGGAAAATACGTTGGTCAGTTTAGGAAGAAGGCCTTTCAATGCGTGACGCAGCGAGGTGTCGCTGGAGAGTGGCAATCGGCTCAGTTCGGCATTCAAGGCCTCTTCGACACTGGCGTAGCTCTTGATCTTCCTCTCCAGTTGATCAGCCATGAAATTGGACGGGCGCAGGTCCCCGTAAAAAACCGGCTGCGTGCCCCAGTGTCCAGCGGTTTTTTGCGTCAGCAGGTTTTTGCCGATCAGGCTGCGTATGTCCAGGGCCTTGTCAACGAGCGCGTGGACGTCCACGTCCCCCTGGCGGGACATCTCCATTGCAAAATGAAGGTTTTTCGACTGTTTGCCGATGATCGCATCAGCCAGAGACTCGAATACCGGCCACGTCACCGCCTTACCTGACACCTGGGGATCGTCAAAGCGCAGGAAGCGGTTGCGCTCCTCCAGGCTGAGCAGACTGTAGAGTTCTTCCTTTCGCCCTGCGCCGGTGGGGGTATTGAGCAGTGCATCCTTGAAACCCAGGTAGTTGTCGACTTTCTCAAGGCCGTGACTGGGGGTATAGAGATAGTGTCCCTTGGCGCTGATCATCAAAGAACCCGCCAGCTCTACGTAGAGCGGCTCATATTCCCAAAGACGCAGGGTTTCGATAAACAGCAGCGGTTCGTCCGGGCGAGATGGCCTGTACAGCCGCAGCAGTTCCTGGGCGTGGGCCTCGGTGAGTTGTCTTTTCTCCCGCTTGATCAGAATCGTGGCTTGTAGCGCATCGCTGAGAACTTGGGAAAGAAAGCGCCGGCGCGAGGTATTGAACGGGCCGGTGGCGTCCCAATAAGCGTCGATACAGTGGGCAAGGCTGGGGATCAGGTTGCTGGCGGTCACCTTCAACACGCTCTCCCATTGACGCTTGTTTTGCGGTGATACGGTGATGCCTGGATGAATGAAGTCAACGTCTTGCCCGGCGGGCCGACCCTGGCTGTGGAAGTAGGCCAGGACCGCCTCGCTGAGTGTCATGCTTCTGGTCAACTGGCTTGTCTTCTGATTCCCCGCGCTACTCCCCGTGCTCATGGTTACGCGGGTCTGTCGATGATCAAAGTTGGACAGCACCTCATTCAAGATCGCGTCAAGCATCGTACTGAGGGAGGGTAACTTGATCAGTTCATCCACCATTGTTCGGGCGTTGAGGCTTTGAGCGAACTCGATGGACTCGACCAGGGTGTTGAAGACGTCACCGTCGATACGTTGCCGGGTCGTTCTGATCGCGGAGGTGCTGTTGAGTTCGGCGCGCTGGGAAATCGATAACAGCCGAAAAAGATCGTCACGCTCGGCTGGACTGTCCAGCATTGCTTCCATCTTCTCTTCGAGAGCTTCGGGGCTGTCGAATTTTCTGATTCCGCCGTAGGGCGTGTAGAGGAACGCAGGCTGGGTCTGCGCTGCGTCTGCGTCTGTCAGCGCTTTGAGCACAAGGCAGCCGGCCAGCGGGATCGGCGCGTTTGCGTCGACCTGCAAGCGAATCGTTTCGGCAGACATGGGGGGCGTCTGTGCGGCGCGCAGCGTATGGTTGGACAGGGACACATGGTGCAGCCAGTCGAGGTCGGCCTGGGTCAATCCGTGGGGGGCGTTCAAGTCCTCCAGGTTATTGGCGGCCAATACCTCGGGAAATAATAACGGCGTCGTTGCAGTGGTCATCGTTGCTTCTCGCTCAAGGCGCCGCGAGGCGGCACGTTTGGTGGATGAGCGGCCAGACTAGGCAACGATCAATGAGCCAAGGTGGTACATAGTTACCGCACCCAAGCGCGGTGATCAGCGTAATCCGGCACGAGCAAGCTTTGCTCCGACAGTGAAGCGGTGTTTAATCAGCCGGCTGGTTCCCCTTACGCTGTTGCTACCTCCAACAATCACTCTGGAGCTTCAGATGTCTGCGCTATCCGATCATGCCGGTTCAAGCACCCTGTCTTTTTCCGCTTTGGTGAGCTTGCTGGAGAAAATATTCCTGCGACACGGCACGTCGGCCGAGGTCGCGCGGGCCCTGGCCGAAAACTGCGCCGGAGCCGAACGTGATGGCGCCCACAGTCATGGGGTGTTTCGCATTCCCGGTTATGTCTCGACGCTGAAAAGTGGTTGGGTCAATGGTCAGGCAGTACCCACAGTCGAAGATGTGGCATCAGGGTTTGTACGGGTGGACGCTGGTAACGGCTTCGCCCAGCCGGCCCTGGCCGCCGCACGTCCGTTGCTGGTGGCCAAGGCCCGCAGCGCCGGGATTGCAGTGTTGGCGATCCACAACTCCCATCACTTCGCTGCCCTGTGGCCGGATGTCGAGCCGTTTGCCTATGAAGGTCTCGTGGCATTGAGCGTGGTCAACAGCATGACGTGCGTGGTGCCTCACGGTGCTGACCGTCCACTCTTTGGTACCAATCCCATTGCCTTCGCTGCGCCACGGGCAGATGGTGAGCCGATTGTCTTCGACCTGGCCACCAGCGCGATTGCCCACGGAGATGTGCAGATTGCTGCACGCAAGGGCGAGTCACTACCGCCAGGAATGGGGGTGGACAGCCTCGGTCAGCCGACCTGCGATCCGAAGGCGATTCTCGAAGGTGGGGCGCTCCTGCCTTTTGGCGGACACAAGGGCTCGGCGTTGTCGATGATGGTCGAGCTGCTGGCGGCCGCCCTGACCGGTGGCAACTTTTCCTTCGAGTTCGATTGGCACAACCATCCTGGGGCCAAGACACCCTGGACCGGCCAGTTGTTGATTGTGATCGACCCGAGCAAGGCCGCCGGGCAGAACTTCGCCGAGCGCAGCCAGGAGCTGGTCAGACAGATGCATGGTGTCGGGTTGCGACGGCTGCCGGGTGATCGTCGACACAACGAGCGCAGCAAATCCAATGAGCGGGGGATCGCACTGGACGAGCAGACATTGGCGCAGTTGCGGGAGTTGGCGGGTTTGTAAAGCCGGCTTCGGATGAGGCTCTGGCGGTTCACGCATCAGTGGCGAGGAAATAAATCTCCTCGCCACACTATCAGTGATCATTCAAACAGGTTTTTGCCAAGGGCTTAACGGCGTCCGAGCAACAACCCCACCACCAGGCCGAAGCCTGCGGAAATGGCCACGGTCTGCCATGGATGTCCGCCGATATAGACTTCGGTGGCATCGACCATCGGCCGGGTCCGCTCCCGTGCGCTGGCAACCGAATCCAGGGCTTGTTGCAGCTTCTGCGAGATCTGGTCGCGCAGGTTTTCAGCGTCTTCGCCGACCAGTGAGGCGCTGCTTTTGAGCAGCTTTTCCGATTCCTCAATCAAAGCCTTCAGTTCGCTGAAGGCTTGATCCTTGATTTGCTCTCCATTCCCTTGCAGCGTGCTTTTGCGAGCCATTGAGGTACTCCTTGCTGATGATGGCAGTGAACAATGGAGTGCTGCCCTTGAGCAAAAGTTGCAGCGTCTGGCAGCGGCAGCACTGTGGATCATAAAACGTGGTTAAGACGCGCCTCTTCAAGGTGTAAGATGGCGCATATTTACGCAACAGGTAATTCCCATGAGTTTCAATCTGGCTGACAAGCCCCTGGCCGAGCGCGCGGCACTGGAAGACGAAAAGTCCCGACTTTTTGAACTGTGGCAAAACAATCTGGGCAAGGCCAAGGGTGACGCGGCCCGGTTGTTCGGCGAGCGTTCCAAGCGCAAGGGCAAGTGGTCCGAATGGGTACGTGCCGAACTGGACGGCATGTCGCCGCCTGAGTACGCCAACATGGTGCGCAGTGAAGTCAATCGTCTGATGGCAGCCAACAAATAAACCTCAGGCAAAGGTCGCGATGATAGCCTCACGCACCTTGACCACGGCCGGGTCCATCTGCGTATGGGTTCGCCAGCCCAGTTCGATCGGGTAGCGGGGCAGGTCCAGCGGGCAGGGCAGCAACGCCAGGCCACTGAGGGAGGCGATCGCCGCGGCGGCATGCAGCGGAATGGTCGCCACGGCCTGGCTGCCCTTGAGCAGGAACGGCAGGGCGGCAAAGTGGGTGGTCGAGGCACACACCCGCCGGCTCAGCCCAAGGCCGGCCAACCCTTCGTCGGTGATGCCGATGAACCCACCGGAAGACACGAGCAGATGCTCACGGGCCACGAACGCCTCCAGGGTCAGCGTCTGCTGGTCCTGCGTCAGGCTGGCCGGGTCGACGAGACAGGCGTAGTCGCCTTCGCCCAGTACCTGACGGCTGAGCAAGCGTTCGGTAAACCCTCCCGCCGTGATCGCCAGATCGAAACTGCGCTCCATCAGCGCCCGGCCGACGATCTGGCTATGGGTCTGGCGAAAAATCAATCGCAGCCCCGGCGCGCGTCGTGCCACGTCCTCGATCAAGCGCCGGCCATGGGCAATTTCGAAATCATCGGACAACCCGACGATGACCGAGCGACCTTCGTAGTGACTGGCATCGGGGTCAACCATCGCCAGGCTCTGGCGACATTTATTCAGTGCGTCGCTGATCACCGGTTTGAGCTGATTGGCCCGTAAGGTCGGCGCCAGGCCGCGGCCAGTGCGCACAAACAATTGATCGTCATACAGGTTTCGAAGCCTGCGCAGCGCCGCGCTGATGGCCGACTGGGTCACGCCCAGGCGTAGCGCGGCGCGGCTGGCGCTGGATTCATCGTGCAGGGCTTCGAAGGTCTTGAGCAGATTAAGGTCGACATCCGCGATATTCATAACACTCATATCATTTAGCAGCGTATGGGGCTTTATTCATGATCGTCTGGCACCTGAAAATCAGCAACCCCAGATGATCGAGGAGTTGAAAACCATGCCCAAATCCATTGTGGCTGCCCTGCAGATCGGCTCGTTGCCCGGAGGCAAAGCTGACACCCTGGCGCAGATCCTTTCCTATGAAGATGCCGTACGCCAGGCCGGAGCACGCTTGGTGGTGATGCCCGAAGCGCTGCTGGGTGGGTATCCGAAGGGAGAAAGCTTCGGTACACAGTTGGGGTACCGGTTGCCCGAGGGACGCGAGGCCTTTGCTCGTTATTTTGCCAACGCCATCGACGTGCCGGGCAGTGAAACCGAGGCCTTGGCCGGGTTTTCGGCGCGCACGGGGGCAAGTCTGGTAGTGGGTGTCATTGAGCGTGACGGCAGTACCTTGTACTGCACCGCCCTGTATTTCGAGCCCGATGCCGGCCTGGTGGCCAAGCATCGCAAGCTGATGCCCACTGGCACTGAGCGTCTGATTTGGGGTAAGGGCGACGGCTCGACTTTACCGGTGATCGACAGCCAGGTCGGTCGTGTAGGCGCTGCGGTGTGTTGGGAGAACATGATGCCGCTGTTGCGCACCGCGATGTACGCCAAAGGGGTGCAGGTCTGGTGTGCGCCGACGGTGGATGAGCGGGAGATGTGGCAGGTGACCATGCGTCATATCGCCCACGAAGGTCGTTGCTTCGTGGTCAGCGCCTGTCAGGTTCAGGCCTCGCCTCAGGCGCTGGGCATTGAAGTGGCGAACTGGCCTGCCGAGCGTCCCCTGATTGCCGGCGGCAGTGTGATTGTCGGCCCCATGGGGGACGTCCTGGCCGGTCCGCTTAAAGGCACAAGCGGGTTGTTGACCGCCGAAATCGATACCGATGAACTGGTACCGGCGCGCTACGACTATGACGTGGTCGGCCATTACGCCAGGCCCGATGTGTTCGAACTGGTGGTGGACGAGCGGGCCAAACCCGGCGTGCGTTTTACTCGCTGATTTACCAAGTGGCCGCGGTACCCGGCAAGTCCAGGGTGCCGCGGTCCACGAAGCGCAGGGTGCCGAACAGTCCACCGGCCAGTTTGCCTTTGAGTACGTAAGGCAGGTTGTCCAGGCTTTGGGTCTGGCTCAGGCCCAGCGTCTGGCGCAGCACGGAGAAAGCCGAGATGCTCACTGGCACGCTCAGTACCGCCTCGGAGAACCGTGGGATGGATCCGGTCTGATCGCTGACCCCCGATGCCAGTGTCCGGCCATTAACCTCGAGGTCGAGCGCGACACCGTTGTAATCGATGGCGGTTTCGTTAGGGTTCTGCAATCGCAGTTTCACGGCAAAGCGCATCTCCAGCTCCTGGCTGGGCAACGGTTCGATGCCCACCACGGTGATGTTCAGCGGATCGCGGTGCGGGAAGAGGGCGCAGGCGCTCAGGCTGAGCAACATCAGGAAAAGGGACACACCGAGGGCTCTGCGCATGGATAAACTCTCACGATAATAGGTAGGGCAAACGGGCGAGCTGTTGAGCACGATAACCCACATTTCTCTCAAACCACCGCACATCACGCGGTTTCCCGTCCAGTTCAATCCAGACAGGGCTCATGGCTCCTGACAGTTTCTGACAGCAGGCTCTGCTAATCTGCGTCAATCTTTTTTCCGGATCGCCCATCGTGTCGCGTACCACTCGACTGCTCACATTATTGCAAGTCTTGCGAGGCAAGCGCTGCCCGGTTACCGCTGCGACATTGGCGGCCGAGTTGAAAGTGTCCGAGCGCACGCTCTACCGCGATATCGCCGAACTCTCGGCCCTGGGGGCGCCGATCCAGGGCGAGGCGGGCATTGGCTATGTGTTGCGCAGCGGCCTGTTCCTGCCGCCATTGATGTTCACGGCTGATGAAATCGAAGCCATTGTGCTGGGGCTGCGCTACGTTGATCAGCGTGGCGACGAGGTGCTGGGCAAGGCTGCTGCCGACGCTTTGGCCAAGGTGGCCGCAGTGCTGGCGCCTGACGTCCGGGATGCCCTGCGCAACCCCACGGTATTGCCCGGGCCTCCTGGCTATGGCTATCCACAGAATACGGTGGAGCTGAATGTGTACCGCCAGGCCATTCGCGCCCAAGCCAAGCTGCATATCGATTACGCCGACGTGAACAAAACCCCCAGCCAGCGCCTGATCTGGCCGTTGGCCCTGGGTTTTTTCAATGAGGCGCGGGTAGTGGTTGCCTGGTGTGAACTACGCGGCGCCTATCGGACCTTTCGCACTGACCGGATTGCTTCTGCCACCGAGCAGGGCGAGCGCTATCCTGGCCGGCGCAGCGACTTGTTGCGCGCCTGGTTCAAGCTGATGGAACTGGACGAAATGGGGCGTTTCACTCCTGACAAAAACTGACACAAGGCTGTTCTAGCATGGTGTCAGATCGATAAAACAAGGAGCCCTACCATGTCCAATCCCGTCTCTTCCCTGGCCCCGGCCATTGCCGGCTACATTGCAGCCGCCAATGCCCGTGACAGTTCGGCGGTGACGCGTTTTTTCGCCGAGGATGCCAACGTGTTCGATGAAGGCCAGCACCGCGCCGGCACCCAGGCCATCGCTCAATGGATGGAAGACACCGCCCGGCGTTTACAGCCTCGGGTCGAGGTGCTCAATGTGCAGCAACGCACCGGCAAGGTGCTGGTGCATAACCTGATCTCCGGAACTTTCCCCGGCAGCCCGCTGGAGTTGCGCTACACCTTCCGGCTCGACGAGCAGGGGAAGATCAGTCGGCTGGATATCTCGATCTAGATGTTTGCACGTTGGATCGTCAACACCTGTGGGGAGGGGATAAATCGCCCTCGCCACAGGGTTTTGCTTGGATTCACAGGCAGGTGAGATCACTCACTCAAAGCCGCCGACATGGCATACTCCCCGACCTCGTTTTCCGGATCCGGGCCGTATGACTTTCGACTCCCCCTTGAGCGCCTGGCAGCATGCCATCGAACACCATGGCTTTGTCCAGGATGAAGCCCAGGAACTGGCCATCATGGCTCTGCAAGAGTGCCACCAGGCACTGCACGAGGGGCGCAAGTCGATCCAGGGCGTTTATCTCTGGGGGCCGGTCGGCCGCGGCAAGACCTGGTTGATGGACCGTTTCTACGAAAGCCTGAGGGTGCCGGCCCGTCGTCAGCATTTCCATCATTTCATGGCCTGGGTGCATCAGCGCTCGTTCCAGCTTACGGGCACGCCGGACCCTTTGCAGGCATTGGCTGCAGAACTGAGCCAAGAGGTCAGGGTGTTGTGTTTCGACGAGTTGTTCGTCACCGACATTGGCGATGCCATCATTCTGAGCCGTCTGTTTCAGGTCATGTTCGAGCGGGGCATGGTGGTGGTCAGCACCTCCAACCTGCCGCCCGAGGAGCTTTATGCCAACGGCCACAACCGCGAGCGATTCCTGCCCACCATCACGGCGATCAAGCAGCACATGCGGGTCGTGCCGGTGAACGGATGGCAAGATCATCGCCAGCATCCGGGAGCATTGCAGCAGCGCTACTGGCTACGCGACGGCGGACAACCCGATCCGTTGGAGGCTGTTTTTGCCCAGTTGACCGCAGGACAGGCGTCCAACAGTTTGCCGATTGAAGTTGGCCATCGTCTGCTTCAGCCCGTGCGGGCCAGCGATACGGTGCTCTGGAGTCGTTACGCGGATATGTGCGAACAGCCGTTCTCAGCCATGGATTTCATGGCACTGTGCGACCGTTTCAAGGCCATTCTGATCAGCGACGTACCCAATCTGAGCGCCGAGCAGCGCGAGGGGCGCATTGCCCGTGGAACCGAAGACGGGGTTGAAAGGGTCGAGGCCGGTGATCGTGAGTTGCCGCAGTTGTCCATTCATGATGACGGTGTGCGACGGTTCATTGCCCTGGTCGATGAATGCTACGACCGCAAGGTGCCGTTGTACCTTTCGGCACAGGTACCGATGGACCGGTTGTACACCGAGGGCTATCTGCAATTCCCGTTTCGTCGTACGCTCAGCCGCCTGCAGGAAATGCAAATGCAGCGTTTTGGTCAGTCCGCCTGACCGTATCCCGCCGACGGCACCGGAGCCGTCGGTACTACCGAAGTGAGATGGAACGCCGTGGAAGAAACCAGGGACATTCTTGTATTGCAAGCCAGCTACACCAATGCAGTCCACGCCGAAGCAATCTGTTATGTGCTCAACGGCTATGCCGAAGATCCAATGGGCGGTGGTCAGTCGCTGCCGCCGGAAGTGCTGCTGCATCTACCCGAGGAACTGGCCAAGCGCCCGCATGCCTTCAGCGTACTGGCTTTCGTCAACGGCGAACCAGCGGGCCTGGTCAATTGCTTCGAAGGTTTTTCGACCTTCGCCTGCAGACCGCTGGTCAATGTCCACGATGTTGTGGTGATGAAGCCGTTCCGCGGGTTGGGGTTGAGCCAGAAGATGCTGCAGAAGGTCGAGGATATCGCCCGCCAGCGGGGTTGCTGCAAAATCACCCTGGAAGTGCTTGAAGGCAATGCCATCGCCCAGGCCAGCTATACCAGGTTTGGCTTTGCCCCTGGCATGTTCGACCCGGCCCATGGCCGTATGCTGTTCTGGACAAAGCCCCTGTAGAGGCCGCCCCTGTGGTAGCGGGCGAGGGCAGTGCGGTTATTTTTGCACGACCCGCACCGCAGGCGTCTTGGGCTGCATCAGGCTGAAGTCGATCAAGGCTTTGCGCTGGTGTTCATAAGGGTTGCCGATCAACAGCGGGCGGGCCTTGAAGTCATCGTTCACCAGGCTTTTACTGCGGTCCAGCTCATCAAAACTCAAACCGGCCAGGTCTGCCCAGGTGTGGATCAAGTGAGCGCTGCTGTAGGGGCGTGACAGGTCAGCGCTGAAGTTCCAGTCATGAGTTTCACGCCACTTGGGCGAGGCCCAGGCGATGAACGGAACGGTGTACATCGGCGCGGTCGGCTTGCCTTCGTTGCGGCCAAGCGTGCTGTGGCCCGGCGAATCGAACACGTCTTCGCCATGGTCCGACAGGTACAGCAAAAAGCCGTTGGGGTCGGTTTTGGCGTAGTCCTTGATCAGGCTGGACACTACGAAGTCGTTGTACAGCACCGCGTTGTCGTAACTGTTGTAGGTCGGGACCTGGTCGTCACGTACCCCCGCCGGTACGCCCTGGCGGTCGGTGAACGTCTTGAAGCTGGGCGGATACCGGTATTGATAGCTCATGTGGGTGCCGAGCAGGTGCACCACGATCAGTTTGCGCGCAGCGCTGTCTGCCAGGGCCTGGTTGAACGGGGCGATCACATCGCCGTCGTATTGCGCCGCGTTCTGGTTGCGGTTGTTGTTCAGGTATACCTGCGCATCGGCTTGTTGAGAGAAGGTCGTGAGCATGGTGTTGCGCTTGGTCATGGTCTGCTGGTTAGTGATCCAGAAGGTCTTGTAACCGGCCTGCTTCATCATGCTCACCAGGGACGGTGTGCTCAGGTAAAGGTCTGGGTTCTGTTCATCGGCGAACGTCAGCACCTGCTGCAGCGCTTCGATGGTGTAGGGGCGCGGGGTGATGACATTGTCGAAAACCGAGAGCTGGTCCTTGAGCTTGTCCAGTTCCGGCGTGGTTTTCCTTGGGTAACCGTACAGGCTCATGCGCTGGCGGTTGGTGGACTCGCCGATGACCAGCACCAGAGTGGCGGGCTGGTCGGCCATGGCGTCCTTCAGGTGGCCCAGGGGGGCGATCTTGCTGGCGCTGTGAAGCATGCCCTGCATGTTTTCCAGTTGTTCGCCATAGCGCCGGTAAGCAACCAGCATCTGCCACGGCACGGCCGGCTCGATGCGACTTTCGAATTTCTCCAGGCCACCGGCAAATGTACCTGCACGCAGGGTGTGCTTGACCAGCGGATAGCCGGCAACTGCCACCACAATCGCAGTCGCCGCGACCATGGCTTGGCCGCGGGGCAGGTACACCGGGCGCAGACGTGTCCAGAGCCAATATCCGACGGCGGTATGGGCCAGGAAGGCCGCCACCATCCACCAGGCAAAATACTGCGTCATGTACTCGCCGGCTTCGGACACGTTCGATTCGAACATGATGAAGATGACGCTCTGGGAAAACTCCTGCTGATAGATGAAGAAGTAGCCCAGGCTGGCCATGGAGCAAGCCCACAGGACCACGCCGATCAGCGCAGCAAGTAAACGGGTCCGGGCAGGAAAGAGCAGCATGGGCGCAAGCCACAGCGCGCTCATCACGAATGCCTGGCGAAACCCGGTGAACCCAGAGGTGTCGGTCACCAGTATGAGCAGTTGGGTAATGCCCGAGAAATACCAGAAAAACAGAAATAACCAGCCAAACCCGGCCCAGTCGAAACTTTTCGCAGTCGTTGTGCTGCGTTTGAACAAACTCATCAAGCGCTCCAGCCTTCCTGTCGACAAAGCCGCTGGCACCCAATGGATGCCCACAGACATGCGCCGAACTACCTAAAAGGCCGGGAGTATCGCGATGGGGGTGTGAAAAGTTTGTTAGATATTTGGTTACAAAACGAATGTCGGGGGGCTGTGGCGAAGGCGTTTTTTGTGGCGAGGAGGTTTATTTCCGGTGGTCGCGTTGCAACCTCACGCACTGAAACCCGCGCACTCAGGGGCTGGCCGCTACGTGCTGCGGCAAGAACACATGCCCTTGGCACGAATGGGTACACATGGAAATGACACCGGTTTGTCCAGTGCCACTTCCGGCGCCGCGCCTCTGCTCGGGGGTTACCGAGCCAGGGCCTGGCTCTGATGGGACAGCTGGGAGTGTTGCAACTGCATGCGCAATTGCGTCACCTCATCAAGCAGCAGATCACGCTCTTCTTTGAGCAGGCGTAATTCGTCGCGACGAATGGTCACGTAAAGGGTTTGGGGAGGACGTGCGGTAACTACGGAGTCCATTGCTCACCTCGCAAATGGCGTACATCAACTATAGAGATGTCGCCAGTATTTGGTCGACACCTCTACTATCGGCGCCGATTCTGATTTCTTTTGCTTGTGATTGGAACTTTTTTATTTTTCATGGTCGCTGTGTCTTTGGCCGGATCTGGAGCGTTATCCCTTGTGATCGCTCGAATTACCCGGAAACTATGCAGCAATGCTCTGGACTAACCTCCACTCGTCGATTGAGCTAAACCTTTGACACACCTTTATTTGTAGTAGGGAGCATCAGCACATGCAACTCGGGATCATTGGACTGGGCCGCATGGGCGGCAATATTGCGCGGCGCCTGATGCTCAATGGGCATACCACCGTCGTCTACGATCGCAATGCCGCCTTTGTTGAAAACCTGAGCCAGGAGGGCGCAACGGGCGTCGCGGATCTGCCGCAACTGGTGGCCGGTCTGGAAAAACCACGGGCTGTCTGGGTCATGTTGCCTGCCGGCGCACCCACCGAAGACACGATTAACGCTCTCAGCGAGTTGCTGGAGCCGGGCGACGTCATCATTGATGGCGGTAACACGTACTACAAGGATGACATCCGTCGCGCGCAGGCGTTGTCGGTCAAGGGCCTGAATTATATCGACGTCGGCACTTCCGGCGGCGTCTGGGGCCTGGAACGCGGTTATTGCATGATGATTGGGGGTGACGCCGAAGTGGTGAAGCGCCTGGACCCCTTGTTTGACAGCCTGGCACCAGGGATGGGCGATATCCCGCGCACCCGGGACCGCAAGTCCGACGATGATCGCGCTGAACGCGGCTACATCCACGCGGGCCCAGCCGGTTCGGGGCATTTCGTGAAGATGATCCACAACGGCATTGAATACGGAATGATGCAGGCCTTCGCCGAGGGCTTTGACATCCTCAAGACCAAATCCAGCGAAAGCCTGCCACCTGAGCAGCGATTTGACTTGAACGTGGCCGATATCGCCGAAGTCTGGCGTCGCGGCAGTGTGGTGTCGTCCTGGCTGCTGGATTTGACCGCCGACGCCTTGGCCAGCGATCCGAAGCTGGACGGCTTCTCTGGTGAGGTTGCCGACAGTGGTGAAGGGCGCTGGACCATCGAAGCGGCCATTGAGCAAGCGGTGCCGGTGCCGGTGCTCTCCAGTTCATTGTTCGCCCGTTTCCGCTCGCGCCAGCAGAGCACCTACGGTGACAAGATGCTCTCGGCCATGCGCTTTGGCTTCGGTGGTCACGTGGAGACGCCGAAAAAATGACCTCGATCGGCAGGAAATCCAAGGCAGAACCCGCGCCGCCGACCACGCTGTTTCTGTTCGGCGCCCATGGTGATCTGGTCAAGCGTCTGCTGATGCCGGCGCTGTACCACCTCAGTCGCGACGGGCTGCTGGGGGATGGCCTGCAGATCATTGGCGTTGACCATAATGCTATCAGTGATGTGGACTTCGCCCGGAAACTCGAGGATTTCATCCGTCACCAGGCGGCGAGCAAGGGCGGTGATGCCGACCGGGCGCTCGACCCGGTGCTGTGGGCCAGCCTGGCTCGGGGCATCAGTTATGTTCAGGGTGACTTCCTCGACGACAGCACCTACCAAGCACTGGCGGCGAAAATCGCCGCCAGGGGCACCGGCAACGCGGTTTTCTATCTGGCGACCGCGCCGCGCTTTTTCAGTGAAGTGGTCCGCCGCCTTGGCGCGGCTGGGCTGCTTCAGGAACAGGATGATGCCTTCCGGCGTGTGGTGATCGAGAAACCGTTCGGTTCCGACCTGCAAACCGCCGAAGCGCTCAATGCCTGCCTGCTCAAAGTCATGAGCGAAAAACAGATCTACCGGATCGACCATTATCTGGGCAAGGAAACGGTGCAGAACATTCTGGTCAGCCGTTTTTCCAACAGCCTGTTCGAGGCCTTCTGGAACAATCACTACATCGACCACGTACAAATCACCGCCGCGGAAACCGTTGGCGTGGAAACCCGTGGCAGTTTCTACGAACACACCGGCGCCCTGCGGGATATGGTACCCAACCACTTGTTCCAGTTGCTGGCGATGGTGGCCATGGAACCGCCGGCCGCCTTTGGCGCCGATGCGGTGCGTGGTGAGAAGGCCAAGGTGGTCGGGGCCATTCGCCCCTGGTCGGTGGAGCAGGCCCGCGCCAATTCGGTGCGTGGCCAGTACACCGCAGGCCACGTCGGCGACAGACCGGTCAATGGTTACCGCGAGGAAGCGAATGTCGCGCCCGACAGCAATACCGAAACCTACGTCGCCCTCAAGGTGATGATCGATAACTGGCGTTGGGTCGGGGTGCCGTTTTACCTGCGCACAGGCAAACGCATGAGTGTGCGGGACACGGAAATTGTCATCTGCTTCAAACCGGCGCCTTACGCGCAGTTTCGCGATACCGAAGTCGATGAACTGCAACCTACGTACTTGAGAATCCAGATCCAGCCCAATGAAGGCATGTGGTTCGACCTGCTGGCCAAGCGGCCGGGGCCAACCCTCGACATGGCGAATATTGAGCTGGGATTTGCCTACAAGGACTTCTTCGAAATGCAACCGTCCACGGGCTACGAAACCTTGATCTACGACTGCCTGACCGGCGATCAGACCTTGTTCCAGCGTGCCGACAACATTGAAAACGGCTGGCGTGTGGTCCAGCCGTTCCTCGATGCCTGGCAACAGGACGCGACGGTCCAGTTCTACAAGGCCGGTGAAGATGGTCCGTCGGCCGCAGATGACCTGCTGACACGCGATGGCCGCGTTTGGCATGCGCTCGATGAGTGATCAGGTGAAACACCCCATCCGGTTTTTACTCAGTGACATGGACGGCACGCTGCTGCTGCCCGACCACAGTCTCAACCAGCGCACTATCGAGGCCGTTCGCTCGCTGCGCGAGGCGGGCGTGATGTTCAGCCTCGCCACCGGGCGGCCGCCCCGGGCGATGTTGCAGCAGATCGAAGCCTTGGGCGTGGACCTGCCTACCGCCGCGTTCAATGGCGGTACGCTGGTCCACCCGGACGGCAGTTTCCTCGCCGTGCACTACCTGCCACCTGAGGCGGCTTTGGCGACGCTGGCCTTGTACGCCGACCAGCCTGATATCGAGGTCTGGGTGTTTGCCGACGGCGACTGGCTGGTGCGCGACGCCAACGGTCCGATGGTGCCGGTGGAGACGCGTGGGCTTGGCTATCCGCCGGTGCAAGTCGAGAGTTTCGAGCCTTACCTGGAACGTATCGACAAGATCGTCGCCACCAGCGCCAATACGCAGCTACTGGTTGAGCTGGAGGCGCGTTTGCATCCGCTGCTCAAGGGCCAGGCTCAGGTCTCGCGTTCGCAACCGATCTATCTGGATGTGACGGCGATGCGGGCAAACAAGGGTGAAGCGCTGGCGACCCTGGCAGCGTTCCTGGGGGTGCCGTTGGAACAGACTGCCGCCATGGGCGACGGTGGCAACGATCCGGCGATGTTTCACCGTGCGGGGTTGTCGATTGCCATGGGGCAGGCGGAGGAGGCGATTCAGCGTCAGGCCGATGTCATCACCGCAGCCAACACCGAAGACGGCGCGGCGCTGGCAATCGAGCGATTCATTCTGGCTCGATGAACCAAGCAAATCCTCAGGGCCGGTACCGCACCACCACTGCTCGATACTTGCCATGCAGAGAATAGCCGCCCACCAGGATCTTCCCGTCTGCCTGCAGCGCCAGGGATGTGGCGGTGTCGAGGCTGTAGCCCAGTCGAGTGCGGACCCAACCTCTGCCCTCACCGAAATCCGGATCGAGGCTGGCGTCCGGCAAGTGCCGGGCCAGAACGAAGTCAGTTTCGATACCGCCGATGGTGGCCCCAGCGGTCACCAGCTTTGCGTCTGCTTGAAGCTGGGCCGCCGTCCACTGACTGGCGCTGTTGCCAAATTTCAGGAACTGACACTGTACTTGATTGCAGCGAGGGTCCGGTTTGCCGTCCCTGCCCACTCTTAGCGACAGGCAATGCATCGGGTCGCGGCTGCTGCCCAGTGCTTGCAGATCACCGTCTGGAAGTTGGACGATCTGGCTGACCATCACGCTGTGCTGTTGGGTCGTGATGGACAGGAAACCGTCCTCGCCAAAGCTGTCATCAAGTGTGCCGCTGGGATCATAGCGGGCCATCAAACCTTGTTGGGGCAAGTCAATCACTCCGCCGACCACGATGCTGCCGTCGGCCTGAAGCGCCACACAACCCAGCCAAGTGTTTTTCAACAGATGCCGGACCATCACAAAGCCGCGGTTGTTGAACGAAGTGTCCAATGCGCCGTCGGGCAGGAGCCGGATCAGGATGCCGACATGGTCAGATAATTGGTAATGATGATTGGCGAGGATGAGGATCCGGCCATCGGCCTGCACCCGCATGTCGCAGGCTTCAAGACCCGGTACGCCGGGTGGGAGCCAGGTGTCGCGCAGACCTTGGGAAAGATTGCCGCACAGCCGTATGACCTGCCGCCCGGCGCTGCCGAAGCTTTGAACGGCGCGGCCCTGCTGATCGAACAGCGCGATGGCGGGCAGGGTGCGGTCGGTGTTTTCGTAGTGCAGACCGGACAGCAGGATACGGCCGTCGGGTAATTCCATCACCTTGCCTGCCGTGGCTTCGAAGCCGCGCTCAAAAGAGCCGATCACATAGCCATGGTGTCCGAAGCTCGCGTCAGCCGAACCGTCGTGGTTGAGCCGTGCAAGCCCGAACCGGCTGCCTTCGGTCGTTTCGATCCGGGCTGCCACCAGGATCCTTCCGGCATGATCGACCGTCAGGCCCGTGGTCCGGCTCCCGAAGCTACCGGTAAAATGCACCCAGGCTTTACCGTTATCGGCAAAGCCTGGGTCGAGTTGGCCGGCACAGGCTGCGGCCGTCCGCATTGCAAACGCGGTTTGATCGAGCATGCATGCCTCTCCTTGCGTGTCGATAAGCCCGGAGGGGCGACGACTGCATGAGGGCAACATTCAATCCCTGAATGTGACAATGCACAACTATCAGACGCTGCAGAAACAGCAGCGAATCGTGCCAGAACACTGGCTTTTCGATCCAGTGCAAAGCCTGCAATCCATCATCAGGTTTACCGCTAAGGATTTACTCAGGCATGGACCAGGATTGCAGGGTGTAGCCTTCCTGGCTCAACTCGGCACGGGCCTGTTTCAAGCAGTCAGCCAGTTGGGCCGGGTCGGTGTAGGCACTGCTTGGAATCTGAGTGCGGCCAATATGAGTATTGGTGCGGTCAATGACGGTCAGGCTCAGTTCACCATTACCGTCTTGTGGAGCCCAGGCCACGCATTGAAAAGGACGAAAGGCGCGGTCGGCAATCAAAAGAGCTTCGTTGATACGGAGCGGGGCGTTCATGGCGTTATCTCTTAAGTATGCCCAATCAAATGATGTGCCGTCGGTTGGGCGTACCGGGCGGCTGGTTACTTGTACTGATGTCTTGTAAGGGGGGGCAGGTCACACATTCCTTAAATAAATTTCGATTTTCTTTCAGACCCGGCTTTTGGACTTTTGTTTGAAAGCTTGATGAAAGATTCAAGCGGGCGACAACTAACGAAACGCGCGCTTATAACCACTTTAAAGCGAACTCGATAATCAATTGATACAAGCAGGTGTCAACTTCTTGCTACTGTTACATGCAGGTTCGCCAAACGACTGTTTTTCCTCATATTCCTTATTTTGGCGCCAAGGATCAGTCATGATCGAAGCCAGTACGTCGCGTCGTCTGCTCGTGGTTGATCCCTGCGATGATTGCCATCGCCTGTTGCCCGGATTACGCACCATTGGCTGGGACGTGGAGAGCTGTTCCCTTGAACATGCGGGCGATCGAACGTGCGATGTGGGCCTGTTGCGACTTCAACCTTTTCATCTGGAACGGCCGGAGGCGGTCAAGGAGTTGATCAGCCGCAGCGGCACCGAGTGGATCGCCGTGCTGAATCAGGAAGTGTTGCGTCTGAAGAATGTGGGGGACTTTGTCTGCGAGTGGTTTTTTGATTTTCATACCTTGCCATTCGACGTGTCCCGGGTTCAGGTGACTCTGGGCCGCGCCTTTGGCATGGCGCGTTTGCGCGGACAGGGCTCGATTCACATCAATGAGCCCGAACATGAATTACTGGGCGACAGCAAACCCATTCGGGAGCTGCGCAAATTGTTGAGCAAACTGGCACCTGCCGAATCGCCCGTGTTGATTCGCGGTGAAAGCGGCACCGGCAAGGAGTTGGTGGCGCGCACGCTGCATCGCCAATCCCATCGGCGCAACAAACCGTTCATTGCCATCAATTGTGGCGCGATACCGGAGCACTTGATCCAGTCGGAATTGTTCGGGCACGAGAAAGGCGCTTTCACGGGTGCCCATCAGCGCAAGATCGGGCGGATCGAAGCAGCTCACGGCGGCACCCTGTTTCTGGATGAAATTGGCGACCTGCCGTTGGAGCTACAGGCCAATCTGTTGCGTTTCCTGCAGGAGAAACACATCGAGCGGGTCGGAGGCAGCCAGCCGATCGCCGTGGATGTGCGGATTTTGGCCGCCACCCATGTGGATCTGGAAGCAGCCATCGAGCACAAGCTGTTTCGTGAAGACCTGTATTATCGCTTGAACGTGCTGCAGGTGCTGATGGCGCCGTTGCGTGAACGCCATGGCGATTTGTCGATGCTGGCCAGCCACTTCTCGCATTTCTACAGTCAGGAAACCGGTCGCCGGCCTCGCAGTTTCAGTGAAGACGCGTTGGTGGCCATGGGCAAGCATGACTGGCCGGGCAATGTGCGTGAGCTGGCCAACCGAGTACGTCGCGGCCTGGTGTTGGCCGAGGGGCGGCAGATCGAAGCGATGGACCTTGGCCTGACAGGTCATCAAGGGCCGGTGGCGCCGATGGGCACCCTTGAAGACTACAAGACCCGTGCTGAGCGCCAGGCGTTGAGCGATGTGCTTAACCGGCACAGTGACAACCTGAGTGTTGCTGCCCGCGTGCTGGGCATATCCCGACCGACGTTCTACCGGCTTCTGCACAAGCATCAAATCCGCTGAATCAAGCCTTGCCCTATTCGATGTGGGGGCGAGCCTGCTCGCGGTAGCGGTGTGTCAGTCACCAACAGGTCACTGATCTACCACTACCGCGAGCAGGCTCGCTCCCACAGGGCACTGCGTTAGAAGTAATACGGGAATTTCAGGCTAAAGGTGAAGTCCGGTGCATCGTCGGTCAGACCGATGGACAGGTTGGGGACGATGGTCAGGTTGTCGCTGGCGGCTACGGTCATGCCGATGTTGAAGTAGCCGGCATTGGCGTCGCTGGAAACCACCGATTCCCAATCCCCGCCGTCCTGTTTGAGCTTGCTTTTCTTTTGTATGAGGTCGGAAACCGAGAACGACATACTCATCTTCTCGTTCAGCGCGAAGGCAATGCCCGCGCCGATCTGGAAGCTGTCGCCGATCCGCACCTTGCCCGGAATCCTCTGGTTGACGGTGGAGCTTATGTCGTCGAAGGACTCTTCGAAGTTATGGGTGTAGGAAAGGCTACCGAACAGCACAGCCGGATCGAAGGTCTTGACCAGCGAGATCCCGGGTGTGATCGACCATACGCCGTTGCCGGTGGGCAGCTCTTCAGGCACGAACAGGTTGGTGTTGGCCTGGGACTGGCGCAGCTTGATGCCGAACGGCTCTTCGCCGGTTGGCGCCTTGACGCGCAGAGTGAGCACCGCGTCCGGGCTGTTGATCGATTCGTCCATGAATTTGTAGGCGATGCCGAAGTTGACGTCACCGATGGTGGGATCGCGGGTAACGGTTTCTTCGCTGGTCACCCCAGCTGCCCCTTGGTTGGCACCGCCGGACTGATAGGTGGATTCGCGGTAGACCACCGGTACGTTGAGGTCGAACTGCCAGCGATTGTCGAAGTTGTAACGGCCAGTGAGGTCCAGGGTCCAGGTGTCGGCCTTGATCCTGTCCAGGTTGATGTTGCCCAGGAAAATCGAGTCCAGGGCCAGGAAGCCGTTCAGAATCAATTGTCGTGTGTCGTAGCGCGAATAAGTCACGCCGGTTTCGAAGCTGAACTTACCACCGCCAAAAAAGCCGCTGGCCTCGTCATAGAGGTTGGAGACACTCTGGGCGGGCTGTGAATCATCGGCCAGGGACTGCCCGTAACCGCTGCCGCCAGCCGCAGTCTGGTTGCCTTTCATGTCGGCTGGGGATTTGGCCAGGCGCTTGGGCGCGGGAGCAGCGGGTTGATCTTCGACCTGGCGGACTCGCTGCTCGAGTACCGCCAGGGCTCTTTGCTGGACCTCGTATCGTTGTCTGAGCTCGAGAAGCTCCTGCTTCAGTGCTTGAATGTCGGCGTCAGGTGCTGCTTGCAGCAGGGGCGCCGGTAAAAGGGTGCTTACGCACATCACAGCGCGCAACGATACGGATCGATACATGAAATATGCCGTCCCTATTTGCCCAGTGGTCGCAAGGCAGCGTAGTTCAATATCCGAGATTGCGCAGTCCGCGCAGCTGGGTCAGGTTGCAGTCCAAAGCTCCGGCGCTGAGGCCGTTGTTGTTCAACACCACGTTGAGTTGCGTCATGTTGTTGACCAGGTTGCTGTTACCCAGCAAGCGAGTGTTTTGCAGCAAGCCGCCCTGGGCGACTTGTTGCAGAGAACTACCCTGGTTGTGGTTGGCCTGGATCGCCATCTGCACGCCGCTGCCGGTGGCGGTAACCGCGACACTGCCGGCGGCGTTGCTGCCGCTGATGGTTTGGCCTTTGCTCAGCAGCTGGCCTTGAGCAGGCACCAGTGCGGGTGCCTGGTTGCTTTCCCTGACGTTGATGCTGACGTTGTTGTAGGCGGAATTGCCATCGCCCGCGGCGCGCACGCTCTGGGTCACGCCCTGGCCACCGGCCAGGCCCGCGCCACCGACAATGTTGCCGCTGCCCTGTTGCGGGGCCTGGCCATTGCCGGTCTGCTTGATCGTTGAGACATAGAACTGGGGTTTGACGGTGGCCGCCTGGATTTGCATGGAACTGCTCGCACCAATCAGGTCGCCACTGGCGTTGCGCCAGGTGCTGCTCATGACGATGCCGAAGCTGATGACCCGACCGGGCATGACATAGCGTCCACGCAGTTCGGCAAGCTCCTGATCCTTGACTTCGATGGGTTTGAATCCGGCGTGGGCATGGCCCGACACAGCCGCGGCAAGGCTGGCAAACGCCAGCCAGCGTGAAGTTTTCATGTGCTGCTCCCGGAGCTTCCTGCTCCTTTTGTACTTATGGTTGGCGATTGGTCGGCGATTAGAAAAAGTCGCTCTGTATGAAACCAAAATCCATCAGCTCTGCATCTTTGACCGGGTTGAACCCGTCCAGTTTGTTACGCGCCGTTAGCGGTTGCGGAGGGGTGCGCAGTGCGTTGGTCTTGTCGTAACCCGGGCCGACGATGGCAAACACGATGCCGTTCCAGCCTTTGACGAAATCGTCATGGGCGTAGCGCTTGTGCCCCAGTACGGGGTCGGCGATATAAACCCATTGCTGGTCGGCTCGCTGCAATACCACGAAGTGCTTGTAGCCACGGATGTCCATCAGGACCACCACCGGAATTGTCACTGCCTCGAGCTTTTCCGGCGGTATCCGGTAGCCCCTGGCGCGCATGCCGATGCTTTCCACGTAGCGCTTCATATCGAGCATGGAAAATCCCTGGGTGCGGACCAGGTCATGGTCGGCTTTGACCAGCATGCCCTTGATGACGTGCTCTTCATCCACGTCAAGCCAATAGGCCTGGCGCAGTACCGTGGCCAGCGCGGCGGCGCCGCAACTGAAATCGGTTTTCTGTTCGACGATGTCACTGAACTTGCGCTCGCGCACACTCTGTACTGGCTTGTAGACCAGCATGCCGCCGGGCAGGGCGGCGACCGGCATCTGCGCAGCTTCAGCCACGCCGGCCAGACAAAGGAGCAGAGAAAGGGCTGCCGCTCGCATGATCGATACGCCTTATGCACACCTGGGAAAGAAGCCCCGTTTCCGGGGCTTCGTTTCGATCGCGCTTACATGCAAGCCCTGCAACCGGCCGAAATGGACAGCGAGTTGCTTTGCTGGTTGCCCACGCCCGCCGACACGTTGGCGCCGCCGTTACCGGAGAAGCCGTTCATGGAGTTGGTCATGGTCGCGTTGTTGATGACAGGGTTTTTCCAGCCATCGCGGGTCAGCACTTGTTGAGTGTTGCTGCCGGCCAGTTCGAAAGTGCCCACGGCGGAGAACTTGAACTTGTCGTCATCGTGACCGCCGCCGTAGCCGCCTCTGTTGCCCCAGCCGCCATGGTCGTCGTCTTCGACGGTGCCGGTGCCTTTGGCCTTGAATGTGCCGGAAGCAGCATAGGTGCTGGTGAGGGTGTCGGTCTTGTAGGTCCGTACGCCCTTGTTGTCGACCACAAGGCCGGTGGAAGACTGATCAGCCGAGGCTGCGGCCTCTGCGACACGTCCGCCCGATACAGCGATGGCCAGGTTGTTTTTCTGTTGGTTGAAGTTGCCGGCGGTCACGTTGATGCCGATGTTGCCGGAGCCATTGTTGCCCGCATTGGTGAGCGAGGCGTTGTTTCGGGTCGAGTTGTTTTTGACGTAGTTATTGTTATTGACCTGCATGGCGCTGGAGGTCGCAACCGCCGAGCCGAAGATGAAGGCTTCGTCTGCAGTGGCGATGGCCGCGGCGTTGTCCTGCTGGTTGCCATCGCCGGCGGCGATGTTGGCGCCCATATTGCCGTTGCTGCCATTGAGCGAGTCAGCGGCTTCAGCCGTGTTGCGGGTGGCCTGGTTGGTCACCACGTTGCCGTCGCTGTTCTGCTCATCCATCACGGTCGCGCTAGCCCCGGCGGTGATCGAAAGCAGTTGTTCAAACGACGGACCTTGCGGACCGTGATTGCCATGCCCGTTGCCACGTCCGTTTCCATCAGCCTGTGCAGCCATTGCCATGACAGCGGCGAGAGCGAAAACCAATGGTTTAAGTGCCATTGTTGGTTTCATGGTGTTTCTCCTTGCGTGTCGTTGGTTAAGTGTCAGTACTTTCTTATGCCCACGGTTTTCGGGTCAGTCAGCGACCCGGATGCTCAGGGTGTTAGCCATGCGGTTCCCCACCCCGGCACTCTGGTTCACCTGGATAACCCCTCGGCTGCCGGTGAAGGCCTGGTCGCTGGTGACGACCTGGCGACTGCCGGTTGGGGTGCCAGTTGCTCCTGAGTTTGGTAACAACGCCACGTTCTGCTGAGAAAGGGCGCTATCGTCGATGCTCTGCGGCCGGGCACTGATACCCACCCGCATGACATTGGCCATCTGGTTGTTGGCACCGGCGGACTGGTTCACGCCCAGCACTCCGTTGCCGTTGCTGAATGAACTGCCGCCGATGCGGGCTGTTGCGTTCACCGATGGGTTGGCTGCTGTATCCAGCCGTTGACGCACGACAGTGGTGGCCTGGGCGTGAGTGCCGATGGCGATGGCCCGGGTGTTGGTCTGCTGGGTCTGATCGCCAGCGGCCTGGTTGACGTTGAAGTTGCCGGTATAGCGGCTGCCGGAATCCTGCAGATTGGCAGTGCTGATCACCGCCGCGCCCGGATCGGCGAACGCGGTGGACGAGCCGAGCAGGGCAAGCAGAAATAGGGTTGGCTTCATGTCACTGACCTCCGGCCAGCCGGCCCAGCGGGGCCAGCCCTGAACTCAGCGAGCGGTTGATCGTGCCGGAGATGGCACCACCGTTGCCGCCACCGTGACCGGCGCGCATGCCCGGCAAGCCGTTGGGGTTGGTCACGATGTTCAGACCTTGTACGCCGGTGTTGTTCGGGTTCACGGCGTTGCGGATCGACGAGCCGCTGGCGACGCTGGCGAATTCGCCGTCGCTCAGCTCAATGCTGGCGGTCGCTTGATTGACTCGATCAGATGGGTTGGCGTTGACGGTGCTCGGGTAGGGGTCTTTGCCACCGTTGCGACCGATATGAACGGGCTGTACGTCACGGGTGAGCACAATGACGCCGTTGCCCTCGGCCTGCACAGGGAGGCTGAACGTCGCGCCAGCGGCGCAGCCGATCAACAGCATGCAGGTCAAGCTTCTATTGAAAGTCCCCACGGCATCGATTCCTTCTTCGGTGGGCTGGCCTTGGTCCAGCGTTGCGAAGGAGGAAGAGCAGGTGTTGTGCCGGTTATAAAAAATCTATCAAATTCAATTGGTTGGTATATTTCAGAGGAATTTCGCCCAGCACCTGTTTCATCCGTGAGACAGGCCGATAGAAGGCTAATGGCCGGGCGCTATCGCTTGGCTCTGGTTCAAGGCTTCGCAAGCAGGTGTTTCAAGAACCTGACAAAGGCACTGGAAAAACCATCGAAGTGCTCTGGAGCCGGGTTTGCCAAGACTGGGGTGTTTCAAGAGTGGTACAAACAGAGGGGTAAATCAGGCTTGGAGCAGTCGAGTCACGGTTGCAAACACCCGTTCCCGACGTTGCGCCCAATCGCCTTCAATAACCTGGAAGGGTTGCTGATGCCGAACCAGCCATTGCTCGATAGCCTCGAAAAACCTCATTCGGTCTTCCAGTTCGGGTTGGCAGCGCAGGCCGTCGCCCGTCCATTCGACCTGTTGCGGGCTCAGCAGCAGGTGCAAGTCGTAATGGCGTGCCAGCAAGGCCGGCTCCAGCCAGCTTGGGCAGTCGCCGAACAGGGTTTGGCTCCAGAGGATGTTGCTCAACAGGTGGGTGTCGAGGATCAACAACGGTGGTTTACCGGCGCGGGCCGCGTCTTCCCAGGCCAACTGTCCTGCGGCGATATCGGTGATGTCCGACAGGCGGGTCTCACGCGGATTCTGCTCCATGAAGTGGCGAACGTATTCGTCCACCCGCAAGCCGCCGAAGTGCTCCTGCAACTGCGCCGCCAGCCAGCTCTTGCCGCTGGACTCCGGGCCGGTGAGCACCATCACCTTCATGTGCGCAGGACCGGGTCGGCGCGCCATTCGCGCCAGCCTTGTACGGCCAACAGCGTGAACAAAGCGTAGAGCGCAGCGGTCAGGTACAGGTCCTTGTAGATGAACAAGCCCACGAAGATGATGTCCAGGGCGATCCACAACGGCCAGCATTGCACGCGTTTTTGCGCCATCCACCACTGCGCCACGAGACTGAAACCGGTGAGTGCAGCGTCGAGCCAGGGCTGGGCGGCGTCGGTCCAGTGCGCCATGGCAGCACCCAGCATCAGGCTGCCTGCCGCGCCGACCGCCAGGCCACGCAATACTGAAGGCGCGCCCAGACGGGTGATTTGTCGCCCCTCATGATGCTGCCCCGCACGAGTCCATTGGTACCAGCCATAGAGTTGCAGTACGGCGTAGACACACTGCAGCAACATGTCCGAGTACAGCTTCACTTCGAAGAAGATCCAGCTATAGAGCAGCACCATGACCAGGCCGATCGGCCAGCACCAGGGGTTCTGCTTGACGGTCAACCAGACAGCAATCACGCCGAGGGCTGCGGCAAACAGTTCAAGCCCGGACATGGCGATTCCTTGGGTAGTAGGAGAAGGCGGCGATTGTAAACGCTGGCGCCCGTTTTTCTATGCCTGGTAAACCTTCTTGAGCAGGCGCAGCAATTCTTCGCGCTCGGCACCGTCAAGCGTTGAGGTGGAGTCCAGGTCGCTCTGTGCGGCGATTTGCTTGAGTTCCTTGAGCAGGGTTTCGCCGGTTTTGCTCAGGAATATCCCGTAGGAGCGTTTGTCGGGCTTGCATCGCACCCGCACGGCCAGTGCCCGGCTTTCCAGCTTGTTCAACAGGGGCACGACTTGCGGCGGTTCGATCGACAGGGCCTTGGCCAGATCGGTCTGCATCAGGCCGGGGTTCTGGTCGATGATCGCCAGGGCCGAAAATTGGGCGGGCCGCAGATCGTGGATGGCGAGTCGACCGATCAGGTTCTGGAACAGTTTCAACTGGGCGCGACGCAGGGCGTAACCGATCAGATCATCCAGCGCGGAGTCCAGCGGGGCCTGTGCGTCGGTACCGCTGGCCTGGGGCTCGGCGGGTTCGGCAAGCTTGGAAGACTTGGCCATCGGAGGGAGCATCCTCAAGGTGAGTGATTAACAAGGCTATCCATTTTGCCGAGGTTGAAGCGCGATGGCTATGGTGGATATCGAAATCGTGATTTGTCGCTTTGTCCTGTCCGTTGGGAAAAATACAGATAAATGGATTAATAGTTAATTGACATAACTAGTTTTCGAGTTTAATTTTTGCTCATCTTCAGCCAAGAACAAGAGAGCACGCCCGCCATGAGCAATTACGAAGGTCGCTGGAAAACGGTCAAGGTCGATATCGAGGAAGGCATTGCCTGGGTCACCCTCAATCGTCCGGAAAAACGCAACGCCATGAGTCCGACGCTCAATCGCGAGATGATCGACGTGCTGGAAACCCTGGAGCAGGACCCGGCCGCCGGTGTACTGGTGCTGACCGGGGCCGGTGATGCCTGGACGGCCGGCATGGACCTCAAGGAGTATTTCCGCGAAGTGGATGCCGGGCCTGAAATCCTGCAAGAAAAAATCCGTCGCGAAGCCTCCCAGTGGCAATGGAAACTGCTCCGCATGTACGCCAAGCCGACCATTGCGATGGTCAATGGCTGGTGCTTCGGTGGCGGCTTCAGCCCGCTGGTGGCGTGTGACCTGGCGATCTGCGCTGACGAGGCGACCTTCGGCCTTTCGGAAATCAACTGGGGCATCCCGCCCGGTAATCTGGTCAGCAAGGCCATGGCTGATACCGTGGGCCATCGCCAGTCGCTGTACTACATCATGACCGGCAAGACCTTTGGCGGGCAGAAAGCCGCCGAGATGGGACTGGTCAACGAAAGCGTGCCCCTGGCGCAACTGCGCGAAGTCACCGTTGAGCTGGCGCGTAACCTGCTGGAGAAAAACCCGGTGGTGTTGCGAGCAGCCAAGCACGGGTTCAAACGCTGCCGCGAACTGACGTGGGAGCAGAATGAGGATTACCTGTATGCCAAGCTCGATCAGTCGCGCCTGCTCGACACCGAGGGTGGTCGCGAGCAGGGGATGAAGCAGTTCCTCGACGACAAGAGCATCAAGCCGGGGTTGCAGACCTACAAGCGCTGAGACGACGGCGCGGCGGGTGTCTATCCTGCGCCCGCAGGCTGTTGTTCAAAAGCCCTTGGCGCTACTGTGAATGTGTTCCCTATAAAGACAATAAAGAGGAATCACCATGCTGGACGTGCCCCTGTTGATCGGCGGCCAGTCGTGCCCCGCCCGTGACGGTCGGACTTTCGAGCGTTGCAATCCGGTAACCGGTGAAGTGGTCTCCCGTGTGGCGGCTGCCACGCTGGAGGATGCCGACGCCGCCGTGGCCGCCGCGCAAGCTGCGTTTCCCGTCTGGGCAGCGCTGGCGCCCAATGAGCGACGCACGCGTCTGCTGCGTGCCGCCGAGCAATTGCAGGCGCGCACTGGCGAGTTCATCGCCGCTGCCGGCGAGACGGGCGCCATGGCCAACTGGTACGGTTTCAACGTGCATCTGGCGGCGAATATGCTGCGCGAAGCCGCGTCCATGACCACCCAGATCAACGGCGAAATCATTCCTTCGGATGTGCCCGGCAGTTTTGCCATGGCCCTGCGTCAGCCTTGCGGCGTGGTGCTGGGTATCGCGCCGTGGAATGCCCCGGTGATTCTCGCCACCCGCGCCATCGCCATGCCGCTGGCCTGCGGCAACACCGTGGTGCTCAAGGCTTCTGAAATCAGCCCGGCGGTGCACCGCTTGATTGGCCAGGTATTGCAGGACGCCGGACTGGGCGATGGCGTGGTCAATGTCATCTGCAATGCCCCGGCAGATGCGCCGGCCATTGTCGCGCGGCTGATCGCCAACCCGGCGGTACGCCGGGTCAATTTCACCGGCTCGACCCATGTCGGGCGCATCGTTGGCGAACTATCGGCGCGCCACCTCAAGCCGGCATTACTGGAACTGGGCGGCAAGGCGCCGTTGCTGGTGCTGGATGACGCTGACTTGGATGCAGCGGTAGAAGCCGCCGCCTTCGGGGCGTACTTCAATCAGGGGCAGATTTGCATGTCCACCGAGCGGCTGATCGTCGATGCCAGCGTGGCCGATGCCTTTGTTTCCCGGCTGAGCGCCAAGATCGCCACCTTGCGTGCCGGTGATCCTGCGGCCGGTGATTCGGTATTGGGTTCGCTGGTAGACGTCAGTGCCGGCCAGCGTATCAAGGGGTTGATCGACGATGCCTTGGCCAAAGGCGCGACGCTGGTGGCGGGAGGGCAACTGGACGGCAGCATTCTGCAGCCGACCTTGCTCGACGGCGTCACTCCAGACATGCGCCTGTACCGCGAAGAGTCTTTCGGTCCGGTGGCCGTGTTGCTGCGTGGTGAAGGCGACGAAGCCTTGTTGCGCCTGGCCAACGACTCCGAGTTCGGCCTTTCGGCAGCCATTTTCAGCCGCGATACCACTCGGGCGTTGGCTTTGGCCCAACGGGTCGAGTCGGGCATCTGCCATATCAATGGTCCGACCGTGCACGATGAGGCGCAGATGCCCTTCGGTGGAGTCAAGTCCAGCGGTTACGGCAGTTTTGGCGGCAAGGCGTCCATCGAGCATTTCACCCAGTTGCGCTGGGTGACGATGCAGAACGGCGCCCGGCATTACCCGATCTGATATCCGTCGCATTGCGGGCGGCGGCGCGTGGACATCGCCGGCCCGATGCAGGCCAGACATAACAATAACAAGGCCGCAGCCAGATGCTGCCACGCTCCGCTCGCTTCGCGCGGGTTCGGCGTGCCTTGATGGAGGAAATGTACGTGAGTGTTGAGTTCAGATCGTCCTCCCGAGCCGGCCCCGGGCGCTATCGCCAGGTGTCGATTGGTCATCCAGCCGTTGAAGTCAGAGAAGAGCAGGGCATCCTGCACATGCGCTCCCTGGAGCCGTTGGCTGCGTTGCCGACGCGCTTGCTTGATCGCCTGGTGCATTGGGCCGAGGTGCGCCCGCAACAGACCTTTATTGCAGCCCGCCAGGCGGGCGGGGACTGGCGTCGAGTCAGCTATGCCCAGATGCTCGACAGCGTGCGGGCCATCGCTCAAGGTTTGTTGAGCTATGGCCTGTCAGCCGAAAAGCCCCTGGCGCTGCTATCGGGTAATGACATCGAGCACCTGCAAATGGCCCTTGGCGCGATGTACGCTGGGATTCCCTATTGCCCGGTGTCGCCGGCCTATTCGTTGCTGTCCCAGGATTTCGCCAAGCTGCGGCACGTTTGCGATCTGTTGCAGCCGGGGCTGGTGTTTGTCAGCGAGGCCGCGCCGTTTGAGCGGGCGATCAATGCGGTGTTGCCGGCGGACATTCCCTTGATCACGGTACGTGGGGAAATGGCCGCAAGGTCCAGGGCAAGCTTCGCCAGCCTGCTGGCGCAACCCGGTGGTATTGAGGCCGAGCGGGCCTTTGCCGCCACCGGACCGGACAGCATTGCCAAGTTTCTCTTCACCTCGGGCTCCACCAAGCTGCCCAAGGCTGTGATCACTACCCAACGCATGCTTTGCGCCAATCAGCAAATGCTGTTGCAGACCTTTCCGGTGTTCGGTGAAGCGCCGCCGGTATTGGTGGATTGGTTGCCGTGGAACCACACATTCGGTGGCAGTCACAACGTCGGCATCGTGTTGTACAACGGCGGCACGTTTTACCTGGACGACGGCAAGCCCACCGCCCAGGGCTTCGCCGAAACTTTGCGCAACCTCAAGGAGATTTCTCCCACTGCGTACCTGACCGTGCCCAAAGGTTGGGAAGAGTTGGTCAGTGCCCTGGAGCAGGACGGCGAGTTGCGCGAGCGGTTCTTCGAGCGCATCAGTCTGTTCTTTTTTGCGGCAGCGGGTCTGTCCCAAAGTACTTGGGACCGGCTCGACAAGGTCGCCGAACGGCATTGCGGCGAACGCATTCGCATGATGGCCGGGCTGGGCATGACGGAGGCGTCGCCGTCCTGCACTTTTACCACCGGGCCGTTGTCCATGGCCGGTTACATCGGCTTGCCGGCACCCGGCTGCGAGGTGCGGCTGGTGCCGGTGGACGGCAAGTTCGAAGGGCGCTTCCGCGGACCGCACATCATGCCCGGCTACTGGCGCTCGCCGCAGCAGACCGCTGAGGTATTCGACGAAGACGGTTTTTACTGTTCGGGCGATGCGATCAAGTTGGCCGATCCCCATGACCCGCAATTGGGCCTGATGTTTGACGGACGGATAGCCGAGGACTTCAAGCTGTCCTCTGGGGTGTTTGTCAGTGTCGGGCCGCTGCGTAACCGGGCGGTGCTGGAGGGGACCCCGTATGTCCAGGACCTGGTGGTGACCGCGCCGGATCGCGAGTGCCTGGGCGCGCTGGTGTTCCCACGGCTGGCTGAATGCCGACGCTTGTCAGGCCTGTCCCCGAGCGCCAGCGATGCCGAGGTCTTGGCCAGCCCACCGGTACGCCAGTGGTTTGCCGATTGGCTGCAACGTCTTAACCGCGAGGCGAGCGGCAACGCCAGCCGCGTAGAGTGGATTGCCTTGCTCGATGAGCCGCCCTCCATCGATCGTGGTGAAATCACCGACAAGGGCTCGATCAACCAACGGGCGGTGTTGCAATGGCGCGCGGCGAAAGTCGAGGCGCTGTATTGCGGCGAAGATCTGTCGATCCTGCGGGCGAACTAGTCGGTCCAGACCCAAAATCCGTGACAGCAAGGCTTGCCATCAATGTTGTCTGGTCTGCCGCCATCGCGAGCAGGCTCGCTCCCACAAGGATCTATGGCGGACCCATTGTGGGGGCGAGCCTGCTCGCGATGGCGGTCTGCCTGCCCCGCTGATTTTCCTGCGCTCGATTGCTCTTGCGTTCGCTCCATACCCCCGCCGTGACACACCGTCCCAAGCCTTCTACTATGGCGACTCTGTTTTCTCTGGAAGAACCTGGATGAGTAAGCCCGGCCAAACGGTGCTGGTCGCATTGCGCAGGATGATCGCCTCAGGCGAGCTGGCGGGCGGTGAGCGCTTGATGGAAATTCCCACGGCTGAGTTGTTCGGTGTTTCGCGAATGCCAGTGCGCATGGCGTTTCGTACCCTGGAGCAGGAAGGGCTGCTGGTGCGCTTCGGTGGTCGCGGATTCCAGGTGCGCTCGGTCAGTGCCGAGGAAATCGCCGGGGCCGTGGAGGTGCGTGGTGTGCTCGAAGGCCTGGCCGCGCGGCAAACGGCCGAGCGTGGCTTATCCGAAGAGGGGCGAGCGGCACTTGAACAATGCCTGGTGCAGGGCGACGAACTGTTTGCCAAGGGCTATGTGACCGAGGATGACCTTGAGGTCTATCACGACTTGAACATGCGCTTTCATCAGGTGATCGTCGAGGGCAGCCATAACCCGGCGATTGCCGATGCCCTGGCTCGCAACGATCACCTGCCATTTGCCTCAGTCACCGCCCTGGCGGTGGATCGTCAGAACATGGCCGGCGAATTTCGCCGCTTCAACTACGCCCACATGCAGCACCACTCGGTGTTCGATGCGCTGATCCATCGCCAGGGAGCCCGCGCCGAGGCAATCATGCGCGAACATGCCAATGCGACTTTGCGTTATGCCGAGGTGTTCGGCTCGACGTTGGCTGATGAGCGGATGAAGGTGATTGTTCGCTCGCAGTGAGCGCGCATACGGCTGGGGGAGCTAAGCTTGCTTGCGATAGCCGTCTGTCAGCCGATAGCAATGCTGACTGAGTCGCCGCCATCGCGAGCAAGCTTTGCTCCCACAAAGCTCTTCCCTCAGGGTATTGGGTCAGATATCCAACACCAAAAGTGGCGTCTTCGAGCGGGAGCAGCACGGCGTGAACTGGTCGTTGCAAGCCTGTTCGGCCTCGGTCAAAAACATGTCCCGGTGCTCCGGCACACCTTCCAGCACACGCGTCAGGCAGGTGCCGCACACGCCCTGTTCGCAGGAGATCGGAATCTCGATACCATGGCTTTCCAGCACCTGGACCACGCTTCGGTCGGCGGGTACTTCGAAGACCTGGCCGCTGCTGGCGACTTTCACCGAGAAGCTGCCGTCCGCGCGGGTGTCGGTGGGCGCAGCGGCAAAGTACTCGCGGTGCACACAGCTTTCCCGCCAGCCCTGAACCTTGGCGGTGTCGAGGACATGCTGCATGAAGCCACCGGGACCGCACACATAGAGGTGCAGATCCTCACTGGGGGCGGCCAGGACCCTGGCAGCGTCCAGCATGGTTGCAGGCTCTTCATCGAAGTGCAGAAACACCCGGTCGGCATAAGGCGATTGGCGCAAGCGTTCGATAAAGGCTGCACGCTCCCTGGACCTGGCACAGTAATGCAGTTCGAACGCCGCACCGCTCTGGGCCAGGTGTTCGGCCATGCACAGGATCGGCGTAATACCGATACCGCCGGCAAACAGCAGGCTACGTCGAGCCTCGGGGGCGAGGGGGAACAGGTTGCGCGGTTCGCTGATCAGCAAGCGCGCGCCTGGCAGAATCTGTTCATGCAAATTGCGCGAACCGCCTCGGGATGCGGCATCCTTGAGCACCCCGATGAGGTAGCGATGCCGTTCCTCGGGATGATTGCACAGCGAATACTGACGAATCATGCCGTTGGGCAGGTGTACGTCGATATGGGCACCGGCGGTGAACGCCGGTAAAGGCTGGCCGTCGACACTCGTCAGCTCGTAGCTGCAAATGTCCTGGGCTTCGTTGTGTCGCGCCGTGACCTGGACTTCAATCATGCTCGCTGCTCTCCCTGATGGGTGCTGGCAATCAATCCCGCTTGTGGCTCGCGCTCACGGGCAATCCAACGATCCAGCACTCGACGCGACTGCACGCCGCCAGCATCGATATTGAGCTTGAGCAGGCTGCGTTGCGGGTGATCCAGCAGGTTGCGCTGCTGGCGTTCGAGCATTTCCAGGTCTTCGCTGAAAATCTTGCCCTGGCCTTCGCGAATGCTGGCGGTCAGTGCTTCGTCCTGGGGCTGGAAATGCCGGGCCATGCCCCAGAAGTACCAGATGGATGTCTCGGTTTCCGGGGTGATGAAGTCCACCACGATGCTGGACGCCTTGAACTGCGGCGCGGCGTGATACCCGCCGTTGCCGGCATGGGCCACGCCGACTTCGATCAGGACGTGGCTGGGCGGGGTGAAACGGCAGATCTGCCAGCGGTCCACCGGCACGTCGTCGGCCAGGTTGTTGCCGCGCAAGGCCATGCGCCAGAAGGGCGGGGCCATGATGTTTTCCATGTGCCGGGCGGTGACCACTTCGTCACCTTCGACCGTGGTCACCGGCGGCGCCTCGTCGATTTCCTTCTGGCCGATGCTCGAGGCGTGCACGTAGGTTTCGTGGGTCAGGTCCATCAGGTTGTCGATCATCAGGCGGTAATCGCACTGGATATGGAACAGGCCGCCGCCGTAAGCCCACTCGTCACTTTCGGCCCATTCAAGATGATGGATCAGCGTCGGGTCAGCCAAGGCCTGGTCACCGGGCCAGACCCAGATAAACCCATGACGTTCCTGCACCGCAAACGTCTTGTTGCAAGGGAACCCACGCACCCGTTGCCCGGGCATTTCGACGGTCTTGCCGTCGCACCCCATCACCAGCCCGTGATAGCCGCACACCAGGTTACCGTTTTCGACATAACCCAAAGAGAGCGGGGCGCCGCGATGGGGGCAGAAGTCCTCGACAGCCGCGACCTTGCCTTCATGCCCACGGTAGAAAACCATCTTCTCGCCGCAGATCTGGCGGCCCAGAGGTTTGTCAGCGATTTCATCGGGGGTGCAGGCAACGTACCAGGTGTTCTTGGGATACATGACGGATCTCCGGGCGGATGTTGTTGTGCTTATGGATCCATTAACTCTCTTAACTAATTCGGTTGTCAATATTTTTGGTGTCCTGGTAGACGGTTGGCAGTCTTTAATGGATCCATTTGCTTCGTTTCGGCGAAAACAAAACTGCACAAATCTTCCAGACACCCTCGCCGCCAGCGGTTAACCTGCTCGTGCTGATACACAAAACGAGACTGCCCATGACAACGCGCAACTGGATCGATCTCAAGCAGGACGCCACGTCCGGCATCGAGACCGTGCGCGCGCATTTCGAGGGGCATGCCTACGATCCCCATTGGCACGACGCCTATCTGGTGGGCGTGACCGAACAGGGCGTGCAGCAGTTCCATTGTCGCCGCCAGCAGCACAACAGCACGCCGGGCAAGGTGTTTCTGCTCGAGCCTGGGGAGTTGCATGACGGCAACGCGCCCCACGCCAGCGGTTTCACCTATCGCACGTTGTACCTCGAGCCACAGTGGCTGGAGCGCGAACTGCGGTCGTTGTTCGACGTGGCTCCGGATAATGCACAGCTGGGATTCGCCGCCACCCTGGCCGACGATGCGCGGCTGGCGAGCGCCACGGCCATGGCGTTCCAGAGTTTGCATCAGCAGGAGATGCGCATCGTGCGCCAGACGGCCCTCGACACCTTGCTGGCCAACCTGACCCAGCACCTGCACTGGCGTGCGCGGATCAATCCCGATCCACGCCTGCCATTGGTGGCGCAGCAGGCCCGTGATTATCTGCACAGTCATCTGAGTGAAGACATCGGGCTGGATGACCTGGCACGGGTCACCGGGGTGGACCGTTTTCGCCTGACCCGGGCGTTCAAGGCCGCGTTCGGTCTCGCCCCCCATGCCTATCTGATCCAGTTACGCCTGGCCCGGGCCCGGCGCTTGCTGGCCCGTGGCGAAAGCGCGGTGGCGGTGGCGGCGATACTCGGTTTTGCCGACCAGAGTCATTTGGGTCGCTGGTTCCAGCGCGCCTATCGCCTGAGCCCGGCGGACTACCGCAAGCGTTGCTCAAACGTTCCAGACTGAGCGCGGTTGGGTGGGGATGATCAGGCTACGATCATTCACCGAGATGTTGCTCCATGGACCAGTTGCTGCCGTTCGCCTTGTTCGCCTTTGTTGCCTCCATCACCCCGGGCCCGACCAATATCCTGGTGCTGAGCCACAGCTCGCGCTTTGGCCTGGCGACCACCTTGCCAATCATCCTCGGCGCCTGCGCCGCCGCAGCCTTGTTGGTGTTGTTGGTGGGCACCGGATTGGGCGATGTGCTGGCCCGTCATGCAACGCTCCAGACTTTGCTGTCATGGGCCGGAATTGCCTGGTTGAGCTGGATGGCCTGGCAAATATTCAGCACGCCAGTCCAGGCCATCGACCCTGAACGACCCATTGAGGGTCTGCGTCTTGGCTTGGCGGGGGCGGCCGGTTTGCAGTTGGTCAATCCCAAGACCTGGATGATGGCATTGGCGGTGGTCAGCGTCTTCGCCGGCACCGAGGCCGACCGCACCGTGCGGGTGCTCTGGCTGTCCCTGGCGTTCTTCGCGATTTCGATCCCATGCATGACCGCCTGGGCGTATCTGGGCCTCGGCGCCGCCAGATTCTGCCGATCCACCGTGGCCATGGGGCGGTTCAATCGGATCATGGCGGTGTTGTTGCTGATGTCGGCGTGGTTGACGTTGGTGGTGTGATCCTGATCAGGCGCAAGCATTTGATGCAGACCTGTCAGCGACTGGCCATGGAACCTGCAACCCCTTGCAACGGTTGGGCGGTTTAAAAACAAGCTCATTTTGGAGAGGATCGCCCACGCCCCGGCTTAGCGTATTTCAAAATTTCAGATGCTTAATCGACCCCAAGGAAGGAGGTCCATCATGTCCACTGTCGATTCCCATATCGATTTCATCCAGGCCAGGCTACCGGCCTGGTTGAAACAAGCTTCGCGCCACCGCCAAGAGCGTTTCAAGGTCCTTGCCCAGCAATTGCAGCGCGACAGCGATGCGCTGAACGCACTGCTTATCGACCTGCCAGCGCCGGAACCCTTCACACTCGATTTGCTACAGGCTCAGCCACCCATGCAGGCCTGGCGCCCGATCAATGGCCGCGGCAGTGTTTGCGACGCAGTCCGGCGGGCAAGGGTCAGGCGCGAGCACTTCGGCCCCTCTCTGTCGGTGGTGGAGGCCGCCATGCGCAACTTTCCTCCTGCTGATGCGGCCACCGGCAGTTCTTTCGATAAAACCGGCGAGCTTTTCATCAAGGGCAAGCCTGGAGAGTTTTACCGTTGGGGCGCGCCGTCAGACACCACGGCATTGCCCACGACCCCTGCCAGTTTTGCCCGAGTCTGTCGGCAGGTGGATGTGGGCGGTGCCTACCAGCGTCTGCTCAAGCAACGCCTGCCGCCTATCGGCGACGAGGTTCCTGTCGTGGCTGACGCCTATATGGCCTACGCGCGCAGTCTGCTCGCCTATGACGCGTACGAGGCGAAGCTGGATGGACGCCTGGACGACACCGGCGAGCGATTGTTGGCCTATGTCGGGGTGCGGCTCGAAGATCGTCCGGTGGCTTCCCTGGCGTGTGAGGTCAAGGGCCTGGAGGTGCTGTCTGCGCCGTTGTTCGGCGCACGGGTGTATTGGGGGCTGAAAGGGGACGCAAAAGGCGTTCGCCCGGTCGTCTTGCACCTGCCCTATGACGTAGTGGCCCCGATCAGGCAATTTCCCAGCCTGCAGGCCATGGCCGCAAAGCTGACCGAACTGGTGCGCAAACGCAGTTACCGCCAGAGCCTGATGCGTTACCTGCCGGTACGCTTGCAGGCCCGCTTAGGTGAGGCCCTGCATGACCAAGTGGAGTGGGAGATAAAAGACAACCTCAACCTTTTCCAGGAAATCCACGCGCGTATTGTGGGTTGGCGTGAAGGCGAGCTTGGCGAGGAGGGTAATCCCCGGCGCATTCGCGTGCCTGTTCCCCACGTCCCCTGGACCCTTAGCGATGTTCGCGAGGATCACTGGAATGATCGCTATCACGAATGGCGCACCCACACCCTGAGCAATGCCTCGGCGCTGATGATCTCGACCCGGGACCAGGACTGGCAGGCATTGCTGGCACGCCTGGAGTATTGGGAAGGCCTTGCCGAGCGTTCATTGATGCTGGCTGTCAGCTTCATTCCGTTCTGCGCTCCCATGGGGATGGCTGCGGCGGCGGTGGGCGGGGTGCGCCTGGTGTATGAGTTCTTTGAAGGTATCCAGGCGCTCAACGAAGGCCACGCGCAAGAAGGCATCAATCACATCTTCAACGTGCTGTTCGGGGTCGCCCAAGGTGCCTATCTGGGTTTCATCGGCGGGGCTGTTGAACCCATGCCCTTGCATGACGGCACGACGCGGCTGTGGAATGGCGATGTCACGCCCTTCCAGGCGCGACGCTTGCCGCCTGTGGAGGCCGAGCAGGACGCCTGGGGTGTCTGGCGTACGCCAGACGAGGCATGGGTGCGGATCGATGGTCGTTATTTCGAGGTGCAAGGCACCGGCGAGGCCCTGGGGCTGCGCCTGCCTGCCGGTCACCGAGGCGTGACCCCGCCTCTGGAGTGGAGCCGCGCGCGCGGCTGGCAATGGGCACACCGCAATCCCTTGCAGCGAAGCAATCTGGAGTTGCTGCGCAACTTTGTCGAGACGCCCGCCGAGCTGGACGACGCTATGCTCCTGGCCGTACAGCAGCAGGTCGGTATCAGCGAGGCGCATCTGCGCTACCTGCAAGTAGGCGGGCAGCCAATGCCGGCCATATTCGCCGATGCCCTCGCTGAGGCACGCAACTGGCAATGGGTGCAGCAGACCGTTGGACGCTTGCGCGCGGGTGAAGCACCCGGGAGCGCGCACATTCAGGTCACCCAAACCCTTGTGGATTTGCCCGGTTGGCCTGCGGACATGACGCTGCGCTTGCACGATGGCGAGCAGGTTCACTCCGTGGGCGACAGGGCCACCATGCGTTTTCTCGATCTGGACAAAGCGGACCTGGAGCATCATGCCTGGGCGGAGCGTATCCTGGCCGGTCTTCGCGCGGACGAACAGCGCGTGCTGCTGGGGCAGAGTTCTATCGGCCTGCGCCCGGTGGAAAGCAGTCGGTTGTTGGCCGGCCGCTGGGCCGATTATCTTGAGCGCAATGTTACGCAGGTGACTGCTGGCATGGCCTCGTCCACCCGGCTCGATCCGTTGGCCGCTCCGATAGTTCGGGCTTTTTCCGGGCTGCCTGAATCCATCGCCAACGAGCTTGCCCGGCAGTCTCAGGGCCAGGACCGGGTGCGGCTGCAAGCAGGCCGGGTGACGGGACGCCTGGGTAAACAATGCGTAGAAGCCCTGACTGAGCTGCGCCTGACTCGAGCCTTGCGCGATCTTGAGCGGGGTGAAAGCAGCGCGGACCGGGATCGCATTGTCATGGGCCTACTTGGCAATGCGCCGCAACTGCAAGGCCGGTTGCACCTGCGGCTGTTGTCGGACAAGTTGTTGGCTCCGCTCGAGGTGGGAGAGAACGGCCCCTTGAAAGTCATCCGCCAGGACGGCGGGAAATACCATCCCTTCGACGAAAGGGGAAATGAGCTGGCTGGGGATTCGAGCCTCGAAGAGGCGCTGCTCAGAGCGATGCCGGATGAGGCCCGCAACGCGCTCGGCTTGAACATCTGGGCGTCGACCACCCTTCGCAAGGTGCTGATGGAGCAAGCCCTTGGCGATCGCCAGAGGCTGCGTACGTACCTGTCGCTCAAACGCACGGGCAACGACGCAGCTGCCCTGCAATGGCAGAACGGACGCCTGGGTTATCCGCTCAGTGGGCGCGGGAAACTTCCTTTGCAGGGCTGGCGCCACCGTGTGGAAGGGCGTCTTGAACGCCTGTTTCCCTACTATGCCGGGGAATCGCTGGCCAGGCTTCAGCGTAGCCTGGCCGATCAGGCCAGGCGCGAAGGCATCAGCCTGGACACCCTGGTGACCCGGTTGAGCAACGATTGGGCAACGCTGGACGAAGGCCTGCGTCAGTGGGAGGTCCATGAGGGGGTTCATCACCCCGTCGAGAGCGAATATACCCGTGCAGATACCATCGCCATGCGCAGGGAGGTGGCGCAGGAGATCCGTCGCGCCTGGCGCCGTGAGCCGGATCCGCGCAGGGAGGATAGCGAGCTGACTCTACGTCTGTCGGGGTTGAACATCGGCCGGCTTCCTCCCATCAGCGCACGTTTCGAGCATATTGAAGAGCTGACGTTGGCTCATCTGGGGCTGAGCGAAGACCCTTCGAATTTCCTGAGGTTGTTTCCCAATATCGATACGCTGCGCCTGCATGGCAATGAGCTCACCGCCGTGCCGGTAGCGGCGGGTGAGTTTCGCTCTCTGGAGGAGCTGTCATTGGGCAGAAATCCGCTCAATATGAATGCGGACACCTTTGCCCCCTTGATCGGCGCCGACCGTGCTACTGGTTTGCGAGAGCTGCAGCTGTCCGAGGTGAGCAGTGGCTCGGACCCCGTGGCCAGTGCCAATATGGTCGCGGCCATCGGCCGCCTGGCTGAGTTGCCGTCCCTGCGTGAACTGGTCTGGTCCGACAACTTGCATTTCACCCCCCAGGAGCTGGAGGCCATCACCGCTTTACCAGGATTGCAAGCGCTGGACCTGGTTCGTTGTGGCCTTCGCCTGGATGAACAGGGCAGTGCATTCTTGCGTGCCGCCACGGCCCTGGAGGACCTGCGCTTGAGCGGTAACAACTGTCGGGAATTACCCGATCTGCCGGAGCTTGCGCACCTCAAGGAGCTGGAACTGGCCAACGCGGGGCTCGATCGGGTACCGGCATTGGCCCTGGCGCTGTTGGCCAGGCCTTCATCCGATCCGATCTTCCTCGACCTCAAGGGCAATCGCATCAGCAACATCCAGGATGATCTGATTCCTGCCCTTGGCAACATGCCGAAGACGAACACCCTTGGGCTCTGGCTCGAAGATAATCCACTGCCCAGCGCCCAGATCCGCGCCCTTCGCGCATTGGACCCCGAGGCCTTTCGCTACACCGTCGATGACTGGCTCCGTGACTTCCCCGACCTCAAGAGTGCATTGGAAGTGGCTCGCGACGATGCCGGAGGGCGCCGCTTCATCGATTGGTTCTGCGGCGCCATCCGTGACGCAGACGCCGATCAACCAGGCGGCCTGGCCCTGGGAGATCGTCAGAGGGCTGCCGGTATCCTGCAGTACTACACTGGCTACCCCGACCTTTATACCGAGCTGTCGGGCCGTATCGCAGATTTCGACCAGCAATTGGCCCAACTGCGTACCCGCTTGCAAGCACGGGTTCTGGACAGGCAAACACCAGACGTTGCCGAGCTGGAGCTGCATTTCCTCATGTTCGGTTCGGTTCAGCGTGCTCGCCTCGAACCCCAGGGCATACACTTTGCGAGGTTTCTGACCAACCATTATGACTATTGGGGCCAGGTGTTAAGCGGCCGATATCCCGAGCTTGTGCAACGCCGGGCCGCGATGACCCGTGAGGGTTTCATCAACTGGCTCAGTGACGCACAGGACACATTCAACAGCAATGATCAAACGCCCCGCGTAGGGGAACTGGCCTGGCGCCCGTATCTGGGGTTGATGTCTCGCGATTGGCTCGACGGCCTGGCCATCTGGGACACGGTGGAGGAAAACCTGGTGGATGCCTTCAGCGAGCCGGTGGATCCCTCCCATTGGCCGCAGGTATTGCTGGATAACCTGGCGCAACCGGACGCCGACCTGCCCAGCGCCCTGGAGTCAATCACCCAGCCCACCGGGACGATGTGGTATCGGGTGAGGCTCGAGGCCGTAGCAGATGTGAACTGGGCCGCAGGCGAGCCGGTGACGCTCACCGAAGACCAATTGCGGCGCACCATGGCGATCTACCGTTCGGTCAAGAGCCGGGAAGTCGAGGCCATGGTGCATCGGATAACCACTGGCCTGGTCACCCCTTGGTGGTCGCTGCGACCGCAATAACCTGTGCCGGCACACCTGCCGCGAAGCTGTGGCGAGGGCGTAAATCTCCTCGCCACAGCGCCCTTGCAAAGGGGCGCATCAGGCATCGTTACACGGCGCAGCCATCGTCGCGGGTGAACACCAATGCCTTCAAGCCGCACTCCATATCCGCGTCGGGAAACTCCGGGGGATTGGCCAGGCGTTCCACGAACTTCAGGCCAGGCGCTTCGCGGGTGACGCCGTCGATGAGGAAGTCCGGGCCGGTGGCGGGGTCGTTGCTGCAGGCCAGGACCGTGCCAGTGGCGCACAACAGTTCCGGCAAGCGCCGCAGGACTCGCTGATAGTCCTTGGTCAGCAGGAAGCTGCCTTTCTGAAAGGTGGGGGGATCGATGATGACCAGGTCATAAGGGCCGCTGTTGATCACCTTGCCCCATGACTTGAACAAGTCGTGGCCAAGAAAACTCACCTGGCTCAGGTCATGGCCGTTCAGGCGATGGTTGTCGCGGCCACGACTCAAGGCCGCGCGCGACATGTCCAGGTTGACCACATGCTGTGCACCGCCGGCGATGGCTGCCACGGAAAAACCGCAGGTGTAGGCGAACAGATTCAACACTCGCTTGCCGCTGGCGTTGGCGCGAACCCAGTCGCGGCCGTAGCGCATGTCGAGGAAAAGACCGTTGTTCTGCTTCTTGCCCAGGTCGATCCGATAGCGCAAGCCGCCTTCGACCAAGGTCCATTCGTCCAGAGCCTCACCCACCAGCCACTGGGTAAGGCTGTCGGGAAGGTAACGGTGTTGCACGGCCAGCGTATGGGCCTTGCTCTGTTGCCAGGCCGGGGTAACGGTGAGGGCGAGCAGCGTGGACATCAGATTGTCCAACTGCGTCGGCTCAGGCTGCTTGAACAACGAAACCAGCATCACCCCTTGCAGCCAGTCGACGGTGATCTGCTCCAACCCCGGCCAGCAGCGACCGCGGCCATGGAACAGGCGCCGGGTTTCTTCCGGCACCGAGGTCAGGGCCGTCAGTAAATGGGTCTGCAGGGTTTGAAGGGCTTCAGGGTTCATCGGACAAGGCCAGCAATGCGAAAGGCCGGCATTTTAACCAGCCTTTCAGCAGGTGCAATCTGTGGCGAGGGGATTTATCCCCGCTGGCTGCAAAGCAGCCCTGCCTGCCAACTCGGTGTGCCAGGAAGATGGAGTCTGCTGCATTGGGGCTGTTTCGCAGCCCAGCGGGGCGGTGCGACGTTTCGCTAAATCCCCTCGCCACAAAGGTGCTACCTAACTGCCGCTAGTAGCCAAAATGCTCGCAACCTGTTGCGGCTGGCAGTTGAGGTAGGCCGAACGCTTGAGCCAGCTCGGGTCCGGGTACCAGGAAAACATGAATTGCCCGTCTTTAAGTTTGTCGATCACCTTGCGCGCCACCTGCGGGCGGACGGCAGGGCAGCCCAGGCTACGGCCGATGCGCCCCTGACGCACGCTCCACAACGGGTTCACATAATCGGCGGCGTGGATCACGATCGCGCGGTCGCGGGCCAGGTCATTGAAGCCCGGCTCCAGACCGTCCATGCGCAACGAGTATCCATGGGCGCCCTGATAACTTTCCTGAGTGCGAAACAGTCCCAGGCTCGACTGGAAACTGCCCAGGCGATTGGAGAACTGCGTGGCGAAGTTTTCCCCGGATTTTTGCCCGTGGGCCACCAGATCGCGCAATACCAGCTTCTTCTGGCGCAGGTCGAAGATCCACAGGCGACGGGCCGTGGAAGGTTGCGAGTAGTCGATGACCGCCAGGTGGCGGGCTGGGCGAGCGCCGTTGGCGACAGCGCATTGCATGGCGCTCAAGGCACTTTTGAGCGCTTGGGGATTGAGTTCCGGCGCCGCGTGGGTGAGGCTGTTGTAAAGCGGCTGAGAATTTCCTTTGTCGGCCAGCGCCGGGCTGCACATCACGCCAAGGCCGGTGATGACCAGGCAGAGTCGGCGCAAGAGGCTTGCTGAAGATGGAAAATTCCCACGGTGGTGTTTGTTTGCGGCATCCCGTCCGATTTGGTTTGTTTGCATGATGGCGGGTCGTACCTGTCGCAAAGTTGACCGTCAACGGGACGGCCATGGATTGGAGTAAAGCAGTTGTTCAAAAAGTCCGCATGTTACCTGAGCGTTTTATTGCTCACTGCGCCATTGGTCGCAACAGCCGAGCAAAGCGATCCGGCATTGGTGCAAACCACCTTGGCCCAGCTGTCGGTCAACTGTCCCGAGCTGGCCGCAGGCGTCGACTTTCCGACGATGATGAGTTTGCAGGCGTTCTACGAGCAAAACGCAGGCCAGGACGTCTGGTCGGACGATGAGCGACGGATGGCGTTGCAGGCACAGTTGCAGCAACTGGCCGACGACGGACTGGACCCGGCACGCTACAGCTTGCCCGCAGAAGGAACCGCCCAAAACCCCCATTGTGTAGACATCGCCATCAGTCAGCGCTACTTGCAAGCGCTGTATGAGCTGCGTTTCGGATACCTGCCTCAGGACCGCCTGGAGCCGGTGTGGAAGGCCGACCCGCTGCCGCAGGATCGTCAGGTCGAGGTGTTGGCCATTGCCGGGTCGGGCCTGCACGACTTGGACGAGGCCTTTGAGCAGGCCCGGCCGAGCCTGGCGCTGTATCGCAACTTGCGTGAACTTTACGCCCGGCAACGGCAACAGCCCTTGCCCGAATGGCAACCGGTGCCCGGCGGCCCGTTGTTGCACCCGGACAAGCGGGACGCCCGCGTACCGGCCCTGGCCCAGCGATTGTTCAGCGAAGGCTATTTCAGCGCACCCCCCGTGATCGTCGACGATCACTACAACCCCGACTTGGTGGCGGCGATGAAAAGCTTCCAGCTTCACCATTCGCTGCAAGCCGATGGGGTAGTGGGGCCATGGACGGTGACGGAGCTGAACATCAGCCCGTTCATGCGGCGCGAGCAGTTGCGCGTCAATCTGGAGCGCATGCGCTGGCTGGCCCGGGACCTGGAGCCGGACAGCGTACTGGTCAATGTGGCGGCGGCCCGGTTGACGGTCTACCAGGACGGCGCAGCGGTCTGGCAAACCCGCACCCAAGTGGGCCGCGCGGACCGGGAAACCCCATTGCTCAAGTCCCGAGTGACACGACTGACACTTAACCCGACCTGGACCATCCCCCCGACTATCATGCGTGAAGACAAACTGCCTGAGATTCGTCGCGACCCAGAGTTCTTGAGTCGACACAACCTGAGGGTGATCGATCGCGATGGCTTGCCGTTACTGGCCCAGGACATCGATTGGGAGCATCCCGGCGGCCTCATGCTGCGCCAGGACCCCGGTCCGCAAAACCCACTGGGTAAAATGGCGATCCGCTTCCCCAATCCGTTTTCCGTGTACCTGCATGACACGCCCAGCCAGTCACTGTTCAGCAAGGAACCGCGGGCGTTCAGTTCGGGGTGTGTGCGAGTCGAACAGGCCATGCAGTTGCGCGACTGGTTGGTGAGCCCGGCTGAACGTCTGCGCACCGACACGCTGCTGGCCAGCGGGCTGACTCATGAGTTCAGGCTGGCCAGGCCGGTGCCGATTCTGTTGGGCTACTGGACAGTGCAAGCCGACAGCCAGGGGCAGGCGGTGTACATCCCGGATATCTACAAGCGTGATCAGGTCCTCGCTGCCGCCAAGGGCAGCGTGCTCTGATGGCGGTCAGGCGCACTCGCTGCTGGCTTGAACCTGTGCAGTCTTCTCGCACTGCGGGAACAGCCGCCGGCCAAGGTCATAGGCAGTGGCCAGGTGAAGCGCCGGTTCGAGGGTTTCCGAGTCGAGCAAACGTTGGGAACTGACCACCCGGGCGCCGCAGTAATCAAAGATGCCGTGGTCGATTTGCGCGGTCATCGCCTGGCCATAACCGTGGCGCAGGAACGTACCCTCATCAGCCCCGCCCAGGGCCACCAGATGCACCTGCAAACGCTGCAGTTTTTTGATAAAGGGTTTATCGAGGCTGAAATCGAACGCCCAGCCGTTGGAAAACACCCGGTCGATCCACCCTTTGAGCAATGCTGGCATCGACCACCAGTAAATGGGATACACCAGCACCAGCGCATCTGCGCGGTCGATTCTGGCTTGTTCGGCCAAAACGTCCATGGGCGGTGAGGCCTCGCGGTGGTGTACCGCGTGATCGGCGAAACTGAACCGCGGATCGAAGCCTTCGGCGGCCAGGTCGGCGATCTCGAACGTATCGGCGGGATTGGCCTGGGTCAGGCCTTGGGCGATTTTTTTCGCGAGGCCGTGGGTAAGGGAGTGGGGATCGTGATGAGCGACAACGATGAGTGCGTGCATGGCAAAACTCCTCATGGCAATGACCGGTATCAAGCAGGTATGCTTGGTTAAGTTACCTTTAGTAAGTTACGGTTGGTAAAGTTAGCATGTCAAGCCTTGATGAAAATTCGCGATCTACAGCTGCTCCCCGTCGACGCTTGTCTCGCGAGGATCGGCAACGGCAGCTGTTGGATGTCGCCTGGCGGCTGGTGCGAGAGGAGGGCAGCGAAGCGCTGACCCTGGCCCGCCTCGCCGAACAGGCGGGGGTAACCAAACCCATCGTGTATGACCACTTCACCACTCGGTCCGGGCTGCTGGCGGCGCTCTATCAGGATTTCGATGCCCGTCAGACGGCGCTCATGGACGCCGCCCTGGAAGCGAGCGAACCGACACTGCAAAGCCGCGCGGAGGTGATTGCTGCTTCGTTTGTCGAATGCGTCCTGCTGCAAGGCCGGGAGATCCCGGGGGTGATCGCGGCGCTGACCAGTTCGCCAGAACTGGAGCGCATCAAGCGCGAATATGAGGCGATTTTCCTGGACAAGTGCCGAACCGTCCTGGAACCGTTCGCCGGTACACGGGCCATCACCCAGGCGAGTCTGCGGGCGATGCTGGGTGCGGCAGAGGCCCTGTCCAATGCCGCTGCCACCGGGGAAGTCAGCGCCGCCGAGGCCAAGCAAGAGCTCTTTGTGACCATCGTGGCGATGGTGGATAGAGCCACCCGCATCGGCGCAACCTGAACCTTCCCCATCGCGAATGGCCCGAGCCCCCCTGTGGGAGCGAGCCTGCTCGCGATAGCGTCAGCCCAGTCACTGCACTTTTATGAAGCCGCAGGCGATGGGTCGCACCATGGCAAGGCAATCGTCCGCGCATGGAGGCGTCAGGCGAGCGCTTATAAGCATGAGGTGACTGGACGGCCTTTTTCACGGGCAAGCCCGCGCCCACAGGGATTTTCGAGGGTTGCAAGCAGCGTTGGGTCTATGACTTCAGGGAGGCAGACAAAGGCTTGGCACGCTCGCTGCAAGAGGCTGTTCAGGCCCACTGTAAATACATTCAAGTGGGCAACCCTGTCGGTCAACGAAGATCGAGAGCCAGCAGGCCGGGGGTAACGGTAGATCGGGGCGCAGTCGCCGGATCGATACCGCACAGAACAGGCAAAGACGCCTGGAACCGCAAGGTTTCAGGCGTCTTTTTTTTTGCTTTCAAAACCGTGATGGGCTTTTGTCGGGTGCTTTTATGAATTCCAACGTTGCTTCCCTGAACAAGCTGCAAACACTGATCGTGATCGGCAATGGCATGGTCGGCCATCACTGCGTCGAGCAACTGATCGAGCGCGGTGCCCTCAATCATTACCACCTGCATGTGTTCAGCGAAGAACCGATGCGCGCCTATGATCGCGTGCATCTGTCGGAGTATTTCTCTGGCCGTGACGCCGAGTCCCTGGCGCTTGGGCAAGCCTCGTTGTACCAGACCCCTGGCGTCACGCTGCACCTGGGCGTGCCGGTGCTGGAAATTGATCGCGAGGCGCGCCAGGTGGTCACTGCCCAGGCTCGCATCAGCTACGACAAACTGGTGCTCGCTACCGGCTCTTACCCGTTCGTGCCACCGATCCAGGGCGCCGAAGGCGATTCCTGCCTGGTCTATCGCACCCTGCAAGACCTGGACGCCATTCGTGCCGCTGCAAGCAACGCCCGCCGGGGTGTGGTGGTCGGTGGTGGTCTGCTGGGCCTGGAAGCGGCCAATGCCCTCAAGACCCTCGGCCTGGAAGCCCATGTGGTGGAATTCGCCCCACGATTGATGCCGGTACAACTGGATGAGCAGGGCGGTCTGGCCCTCAAGGCGCGCATCGAAAAACTGGGCGTCGGCGTGCATCTGTCCAAGGGCACTCAGTCCATCAGCGCCGGTGAGCAGTACCGTTATCGGATGAATTTCGGCGATGACGATTTCCTGGAAACCGACCTGATCGTATTTTCTGCCGGCATTCGCGCCCAGGATGCCCTCGCTCGCCAGTGCGCTCTGCAGATCGGTCCGCGCGGTGGCGTGGTGATCGATGACCATTGCCTGAGCAGTGACCCGGACATCTACGCCATCGGCGAATGCGCAGCCTGGAACGGCAGCATCTTCGGCCTGGTCGCTCCGGGTTACCAGATGGCCCGCAACGTCGCGGCTCGCTTGTGCGGTGAAAGCGCCGAGCCGTTCACTGGCGCGGACATGTCCACCAAGCTCAAGTTGCTGGGGGTGGACGTAGGTTCCATCGGCGATGCCCACGGCAATACACCGGGTTCGCGCAGCTTCCAGTTCATCGATCAAACCAGCGCCAGCTACCGGAGACTGGTGGTGGACGCCGATGGCAAACGAGTGATCGGCGCGGTCCTGGTGGGCGACAACAGCTACTACGACACCCTGCTGCAATACATGCAGAACGGCATCGCGTTGCCCAAGGAGGCTGCCGGCCTGATCCTGCCGAGTTCCGAAGGTGCACCCACGTTGGGCCCGGCAGCACTGCCTGCGGCGGCGACCATCTGCTCGTGTCACAACGTCACCAAAGGCTCGATCTGTGCGGCCATCGACAGCGGCTGCACCGACCTTGGGCAACTGAAATGCGATACCAAGGCCGGCACCGGTTGCGGGGGTTGCGCCGCCCTGGTCAAGCAGGTGTTCGAGCACGAACTGATTGCTCGCGGCGTCAGTGTCGACAAGAGCCTGTGCGAACACTTCGCCTATACCCGCCAGGAGCTTTATGCCTTGGTGCGGGTTGAAGGCATCATCAGCTTCGACGAGCTACTGGCCAAGCACGGCCGCGGGCACACCGGTTGCGACTTGTGCAAACCGGCGGTGGGCTCGATCCTGGCGTCGTGCTGGAACCAGCCGATCATGGACCCGTCCCTGGTGCCGTTGCAGGACACCAACGACACCTTCATGGCCAACATGCAGAAAAACGGCACCTATTCGGTGGTGCCACGCATCGCCGGGGGCGAAATCACCGCCGACAAGCTGATTGCCATCGGCGTGGTCGCCAAGAAATACGACCTCTACACCAAGATCACCGGCGGCCAGCGTATCGACCTGTTCGGCGCCCAGTTACACCAGTTGCCGGATATCTGGGCCGAACTGATCGAAGCGGGTTTCGAAACCGGGCACGCCTACGGCAAGTCGACCCGCACGGTGAAGTCCTGCGTGGGCAGCACCTGGTGCCGCTACGGCGTGCAGGACAGTGTGCAAATGGCCCTGACCATTGAGGATCGCTACAAGGGTTTGCGTTCGCCCCATAAGCTCAAGTTCGCGGTGTCCGGTTGCACCCGCGAGTGCGCCGAGGCCCAGAGCAAGGACGTCGGCGTGATCGCCACCGAGAAGGGCTGGAACCTCTACGTGGCCGGTAACGGTGGCATGCGCCCGCGTCACGCCGAGCTGTTCGCCACCGACCTGGATGACGCGACCCTGATCCGCTACATCGACCGCTTCCTGATGTTCTACATCCGCACCGCCGACAAGTTGCAGCGCACGTCGGTCTGGCGCGAAAGCCTGGAAGGCGGCCTGGACTATCTCAAGGACGTCATCATCGACGACAGCCTGGGCCTGGGGGCCGAACTCGAAGCCCAGATGCAACTGGTGGTCGATCGTTATGAATGCGAGTGGGCCAACGCCCTCAAAGACCCGGACAAGCTCAAGCGCTTCCGCACCTTCGTCAACGACGGTCGCGGTGATCCGGATGTTCATTTCGTCAGGGAACGCGGCCAGCGCCGGCCGGTTCACGCCCACGAGCTTCACCTGATTCCCGTCACCGAGGAGGTGCTCTGATGAGCCAGTCAAACGTCGTTCGTATCCCCACCCGCAACGCGGCCCAAAGTCCCGTGCAATGGCGTACCCTGTGCAGCCGCGAGGATCTGGTGCCCAACTCCGGCGTGGTCGCCTGGCATGACGGCCGCCAGGTGGCGCTGTTGTACCTGCCCGAACAGCAGGACAAACCGTTGTACGCCATCGACAATCGCGACCCCAAGTCCGGGGCGAACGTGATCGGTCGGGGGCTGTTGGGCAGCATCAAGGGTGAACTGGTGATCGCATCGCCCCTCTACAAACAGCATTTCCGCCTGGAAGACGGCCATTGCCTGGAATACCCGGAGCAGCGTCTGCGGGTGTGGCCGGTGCGCCTGAATGGTGATGTGGTGGAGATTGGCGAAGACTGATCCGCCTCTGACCGGGGCGCCACAATGAATCAGGCAATTTAAGTGCATTGGCTTGCCTTTAACTGAAGTTGGGAATCAACAATGAAAACAGCCGCTCAACTGGTAAGACTCAAGAGTGTGCAGAACCAGCAGGTTCACAGCATCGCGCCGGAGCAGACCGTGCTCGAAGCGCTGCAGATCATGGCCGAGAAAAACGTCGGCGCGTTGCCGGTGATCGAACACGGTCAGGTGGTTGGCGTGTTCAGCGAGCGCGACTATGCGCGCAAGCTGGTGTTGCAAGGACGCTCCTCGGTGGGCACTTCGGTACGCACCGTCATGAGTGCTCCCGTGGTCACCGCCGATAGCCAGCAGAGCATCGACCGCTGCATGGAAGTCATGACCGACAGCCACCTGCGGCACTTGCCGGTGCTGGATAACGGCCAGTTGATGGGGTTGTTGTCCATTGGCGATCTGGTGAAGGAGGCGATTGTCGAGCAGGCGGATTTGATCCGGCAGCTGGAGCATTACATTCGCGGGCACTGAACCCACAGGGAATTTATCTGTGGGAGCAAACCTTGCTCCCACAATGGTGCGAAGTTTCGCTAAATTTCCTCACCCCAACATCAGCAACTGCCGGATCAGATTCGGCGTACTGCCGGTCCAGCGCTTGAACGAGCGGCGAAAATTCGCCGTGTCGTTGAAGTTCAGGTACTGCGCCACTTCCTCGTTGCTGAACCCCTTGACCTGGTACAAGTACAACGCCACATGGGTGTGCACCCGGTCCACCTGTTGCTGGAACCCGGTATGGTGCTTGTGCAGCTTGCGCTTGAGCGTCGCCGGGCTCATGGCGAAAGCCTGGGCGATCTGTTCCAGGCTGGGCGTCTGCTGCACATGGCTGTGCAGGTAGTCGTAGACGCAGTCCAGAAAGCTTGCCGCGAAACCCAGTTGATCGAGTTGGTCTCGGGCTTCGATCCGCGCCACCTGGCCGGCGGTGGCCGACACGTTGGGCCAGGGCTGGGCCAGGCAGTGGCGGGGCAGGCGCATCAGGTCCAGCGGCCGATTGAATTGCGTCTGCTCACCCAGGTGCACCCAGTACTGTTCGACGTAACGCGGCTCCTCATGGCGGAAGCTGCATTGCCAGGGCAGGCGTTCGCCGCTCAGCCATGCACTCATGGCAACCATCGAAGTCATGCTGGCTTCCAGTATGAAGCGCCATTGTTCATCCGCACCGCAACTGTCCAGCCAATGGATGTAGGCGTAGTGCTCGTCCAACAACAGGCGCGGCGCGGCCAGGGGGCTGAGCAGTGCTTGCTGGTCAATCAGGGTTTCCAGGGCCTGATGCAGATTCTGCGCGTGGCGTAGCGCATGACTGGCTGGCCCGTAATGTCCCGGCAGCAGCCGCTGGCCAAACAGGAAACTGCTGTCACTGGCATCGAGCAGGCGTCGGCTGTTGTCGATCAGGCCAAGAAACTGTTGCGGGCTGATGCGGCTCTGGCCAGCGAGGATATCGTCGTGGAACAGCCCGGTGCCACGCAGCAGGCGGTGGCTGTCGATGTCACGCGACAGTGCCAGATCGATCAGCGCGGCAGGCTGATAGTGCCCCGGAATGAAGCGGCTGTCGGTTTCATACCAGCAGGTCTTGAGGGTCATGGGCCGGCCTCAGGCGCTTTTCAACGTGGAACGGGATCGGGCCAGCGTCAGGTTGAGGCGTTTGAGCAAGGCCTCCGGCGACTCGTCAAATGCCATCACCACGGCGGTGCTGGCGGCCAGTTGCAAGCGCTCGCCGTGTTGCCGAGTCTTGTGGGCCAGGCTGCCAACCGCGTGGGCCAGTTCTGCGGCCAGATACCGGGCCTGGCTCTCGCCGGTGTCGGGCAGCAGGACCACAAAGCGATCACCGGCCAGGCGACAAAGCAGATCCTGACGGCGCAGGTTCAGCACCAGCAACTGGCTGACGGCTTGCAGCACCGCATCGCCCTCGCCGTGACCGAAGCGCTGATTGATGGCGGTGAAGTTGTCCAGGTCCAGGGCTAGCAATGACAAGGGCTGCTGGCGGCGTCGGCTGTCCTCCAGGCTGCTCGTCAGTTCATGTCTGAAAAAGTCCGCGCCTCCCAGCGGCGTGAGTTTGTCGAACAGGCGGTGCTCGCGGAACAACCGTTCACGCTTTTCCATTTGTCCGTTGATCGCCAGTTGTTCCCGGTGCCAGTGATAGATGCCGAGGGTCAGCAGAATCATGCCCACCGGCATCGGCCCGGACTCCAGCCAGTGGTCCCAGGTGATGCTGTCGGGCAAACGGATGAACTCGTCGAGGCTGTCGATCCACCAGGAAAAAAAGATGCAACCCAGGCCCCATACGAGGTAGTTGGTCACCCGACCGGCCGGGCGACTCTTGAGCACCAGGCCGAGCCAGACCAGCGCCAGCAAGGCCGAGCCGCCTTCGCCAAGGATATCCAGCCAGACCCACTCACTCAGCGGTTTGAGCTCACCGTTGGCCAGGTGGAGCATCAGCCCGAGGTTGGCCGCCAGCAGAAGCAGGGCGAGTTTGAGGCGGTGCGGGCGCAGCACGGAAAACATGGCCGGAATCCTTTGCCAGAAGCGGAATGCGGCTCAGCACAGCAGATGGATGTGACAGTGCGGTGACGGTGGGTGAATGGGTGGGGGAGGTCGAATCAGCTCATTGGTTGTCCGGATTTTTATGCATGAGATCGCCCTTATCTCATTGTGGCGAGGGGATTTTGTGGGAGCAAAGCTTGCTCGCGACGAAGACGACGCGGTTTTTCAGGGGATCGAGGCACCTGCATCGCGAGCAAGCTTTGCTCCCACAGCGGTGTGGAGCGACGTTTCGCAAAAAGTGATCGGCTGCTGAAGGCCTGTGCGACTCGGAAACAGGTCATTTCAGCTCATTCTGGTCCGCCAACCCCCTCACATCAGTGTGTTTTAGGCCCTGCGGGCAAACGCTGTCACAGAACCGTCACCCCCCACCCCTAGCGTGCCCTCCCAGTTGCCGGGCCGTTGCCTGGCGGATTTTCGGATTCCTGGGGGAGACCACCATGCATCACCGCACAAGCACTGCCGGGCTCGTCGGTTTTACGTTCACCGCGTTGGCGATGGCCATTGCCAGTGAACGGCTGAGCGCTGCCGAGCAGACGACCACTGAACACGTCCAAGTGGTTGGTCAGGCGGCCAGCATCGATCAGGCCCTGAAGGAGCAGCGCAGCGCCGACAGCATCAAGAGCGTGGTGCATGCCGACGGCGTGGCGCAGTTGCCGGATGAAAACGTCGCCGAAGCCGTGCAGCGCCTGCCGGGCATCAGCGTCGAACGTGACCAGGGCGAAGGTCGTTTTGTCAGCGTGCGGGGCCTGGGGCCAGACCTCAACAGCGTGACCATCAACGGCACGCTGGTACCGGCACCGGAAAGCGAGCGCCGGGCCGTTGCCCTGGACGTGCTGCCCGCGGAGCTGGTGCAGTCGCTGTCGGTGATCAAGACCCTGACGCCGGACATGGACGCCAACTCCCTGGGCGGCACGGTCGACGTGAAAAGCCTCTCGGCGTTCGACCACAAGGGCTTGTTCTACACCGGCAGCAGCGAAGCCAGCTACGACAAGAATACCGGCCAGACGAGTCCGAAATTCTCTGGCGCTATCAGCGACCGTTTCAGCCTGGGCGACGGCATCGATAACTTCGGCGTTGCAGCAGCGCTGAGCTGGCAGAAGCGCGATTTTGGCTCGGACAACGTTGAAACCGGCGGCGCCTGGGATTTCGAGCAAGGCTCACGACTGGAAGAGTTCGAACAACGCGACTATGACATCCGTCGGGAGCGCGCCGGCGGCGGGCTGAACTTCGACTACAAGCCTGATGATCTGAGCAGCTACTACCTGCGCACGCTTTACAGTCGTTACAAAGACAGCGAAACCCGCAATGCCGCCAGCCTGGCTTTCGAAGATCCGCAAGCGGCCGGTGAGCTGGGTGCCGCAGAAGGCGAGCGCAAGATCAAGCAGCGCGAAGAAACCCAGGAGATCCAGTCCTATGTACTGGGCGGGGAGCGCATGTTCGGTCTCTGGACTCTCAGCGGCCAGGGCGGCTACAGCAAGTCCAGCGAGGACAGCCCCGGTCATATCGCCGGTGCCACATTCGAAGGCATCGACAGTTTCGAGGGGGGCTTCTACGGCAACGACAAGCCGCGGCCGATCATTGGTTCGGGGTTCTATGATCCGGCCAACTTCAGCCTGGACAAGGTGGACTGGGAACAGCAGAACACCACCGACACCGAGAAAAACCTGCGCCTGGACCTGGCCAGAGACTATGACGTCAGTGGCTACGCCTCCCAGGTCAAATTCGGCGGCAAAGTCAGCCGCCGCGACAAGGACAACGACCTCGACGCCTGGGTCTATGAGGATTTCGGCGACCTGGGGTTCACCGACGAGCAGTTGAACCTCGGACAATTCCAGAAGGGCAACGTGGATTACAGTCTCGGCCGTTACGGTCCAGGCATCAGTGCCGGAGCCATCGAACAATTGTTGGGTGGTCTGGATCGCGACGCCTTCTTTGATGCGCAAGAGTCGCGGGTCAATGACTTCCAGATGAGCGAAGACATCAACGCCGCTTACCTGATGAACACCGTGGACATCGACGATTGGCGCTTGATCGCCGGCATGCGTTATGAAGGCACGGAGTTCGAAGCCAAAGGCAGCGGCGTTACCGACGGCGTGTTCACCGACACCCAAACCCGGCGCAAATATCACCACTGGCTGCCGGGCCTGCACGCGCGTTACCAGTTGGACAAGAACACCCAGGTGCGTGCGGCCTGGACCAAGTCCGTGGTGCGCCCGACCTTCGGGCAACTGGCCCCGGGTTTTGTCATTGACGATGACGAGGCGACCTTCGGCAACCCGGACCTCAAACCCCTGGAGTCGAGCAACCTGGACCTGGGCATTGAACATTTCATGGGCCGGGCCGGCACTGTGTCGGCTTTCGTGTTCTACAAAGACATCAAGAACTTCGTCTACAACACCGACCTGGCGGGCACGGGCGCCTGGGCCGACTTCTCCGAAGCCCATAGCTTTGCCAATGGTGACAGCGCCAAGCTCTATGGCCTGGAACTGGCCTACTCACAAAAATTCGACTGGCTGCCAGCCCCCTGGAATGGATTGCTTCTGGGGGCCAACACCACCTTCAGTCGCTCGGACGCCGAGATCGAAGGGTTCGATCAGGCCAGCGGAACACAACGCAAGCGCAGCATCGACCTGCCGAACCAGTCGGACACCGTGGGTAACCTGATGCTGGGTTGGGAAAACGACAAGCTGAGCCTGCGTCTGTCGGCCAATTACAAGTCGGCCTACCTGTATGAGCTGGCGTCCATCAGCGACCGCGACCATGACCTGCACGTTGACGCCCAGACCTTTGTCGACTTCAGCGCCCGCTACTCCCTGACCAAAAACCTGCAAGTGAGCCTGGAAGCCCAGAACCTCACCGACGAGTCGTATTTCGTCTACACCGGCCACCGCGCCTACAACGGTCAATACGAAGAATACGGCCCGACCTACAAGCTGGGGCTGACCTTCACCCATTTCTAGATCGCGACGCCGATCCGTCAGGGCGAGGGGAAAAATCCCCTCGCCCTGCAGGTGGACAAAAGACCCGTTTGAACCCGGCTCAATGACAAGGATTTTTCCGTTGAACACAGCTTTTTTTTTACCCAAGCAGTACCTGTTGGCAATGCTCATCAGCCTGGCAAGCGTTCCAGCGTTGGCGGCTTCCCCAACCCTGAAGCTGCAACCCTGGCCTCAGGCACAGGAACGCTCGATCAATGCCCTGGGATTCGTACCCGGCCATTGGACCAGCGAACGACTGGCCAGCGCCCGTGAAGGCTTGCTGTTGCTGGATGCCCAAGGCCGCGAACTGTCACGCCTGGAGGGCTCCTTCGAAGGTCTCGACAGCCGTGCCCTCGGGGCGAACGTTCTGGTGGCCAGCCTCGACAGCACTCGTCAGCAAGCACTGTTGGTCAGCCTCGATCCGGATAAACGTCAGTGGGGGACGCCGCTGTACCTTCCTGCGCGAGATTTCCCGGTGAACGGGCTGTGCCTGTACCGCGATGAAGCGAGCAACCTGTTTGTGTTTCTGGTGGGTGAAGAAGGCAAGGGGGAGCAATGGCTGGTGGGCAACGGCGAGCACCTGAGCGCCAGTGCACAGCGCGTACGCGGCTTGCCACTGCCGCCCGATGCCCAGACCTGTCAGGTGCAAGACAGCGCCAATCAACTGTTCGTCAACGAGGAACAAGTCGGCTGGTGGGCCTACCCGGCATCCTCCGAGGCCGATGCCGTGCGTGTACCCGTGGCGATGCGCACGCCGTTCGGTGACATCCAGCAGGCCGCTGGGGACCTGGCGGCGTTACCAGGCGGGTTGCTGGGCCTGGACCCACAAGCGCGACAGCTGCATCTGTATCAGCAAGACGGCCAGGGCTGGACCTCGACAGCCCGTCTGGCGCTGCCGGGCCTGAACGAGCCGGAAAATCTGGCGGTACGGGCGACGAAAAACGGCCTTGAACTGTTGTTGCGCGACGATGACAGCGCACGCCTGTATCAGGGCCAAATCAATTGGCAACCCACCCCTGTGTCCCTGCCGCCGGTGCTGCCTACAGTGGCTGCCATTGGCCAGAGCGAGCCGGTGGCGCGCCAGGGCGACGCGGCGGATGATCCGGCGATCTGGGTTCATCCCACGACGCCAGCCTTGAGCCGGGTGCTGGGCACTAACAAGAAGCAAGGCCTGCTGACGTATGACCTGCACGGCAAGCTGCTGCAGGAGCTGGCGGTGGGCCGCCTCAACAACGTCGATGTGCGCGGCAACTTCAAGCTGGGTACGCAAACCGTCGATCTGGCAGTCGCCAGCAACCGCGACCGCAACAGCCTCAGCCTGTTCAGCATCGACCGGGTCAGCGGCGAACTGCGCGAGGCCGGCGAGATCCCCACGCCACTCAAGGAAATCTACGGCATCTGCCTGTTCCAGCCGGTTGAGGGCGAACTGTATGCCTTCGCCAATGGCAAGGACGGGCGCTATTTGCAGTACCGCCTCAGCGCCCCGGACGGCGTGGTGAAAGGGCAGTTGGTGCGCCAGTTCAGCGTCGACAGCCAGCCTGAAGGGTGCGTCGCCGATGACCGGCGCCAGCGGCTGTTTCTCGGTGAAGAAGACGTCGGAGTCTGGGCGGTGGATGCCCGGGCCGACCGGCCGGCGACATTGGACAACGTGATCAAGGTCGGACCTCAGTTGCATGCCGACGTCGAGGGCATCGCCCTGTACCAAGGCGCCGGCCACGATTACCTGGTGATCTCAAGCCAGGGCAACGACAGCTATGTGCTACTTGATGCCGAACCGCCTTATGCCGTGCGCGGTGCGTTCCGTGTCGGCCTGAACGGCGCCGCGGGCATCGACGGCGCCTCGGAAACCGATGGCCTGGAAGTCACTTCGGCCAACCTTGGCGGTCCCTGGAGCGACGGCATGCTGGTGGTCCAGGACGGCCGCAAACGGATGCCCGAGCAGACCCAGAACTTCAAGTTCGTGCCCTGGAACGAAGTCGCGAAAGCCTTGCGCCTGCCTTGAGCGGCGCTGTCATCAACCGGTCATGAACATTTCATCGAATAGCAGCCAGACAGGAGCTCTACCCATGCAAGCCACGCTGGAACATATGACAATCTGGGGCCTGATCAGCGATGCGAGTCTTCTGGTCAAGGCCGTCATGCTCACACTGCTGCTGGCCTCGCTGCTGAGCTGGTACCTGATCATCCAGCGCAGCACCGTGCTGCGCCGCACCGAGCGCCAGTTCAAGGGTTTCATGCAGCGTTTTCGCAGCACCAGCGATTTGCCAGCGCTGTTGCGCGAGACCGCCCAGGTGCGCGAGGAAGAGGGCGGCGTGGAGCCGATCTTTCACGCCGGCTTCCAGGCTTTCACCCAGCTCAACGTGCCCTCCGGCAGCCCACAGGTGGTGCTTGAAGGGGTGGAGCGTTCGCTGCAAGTGGCAATCAGCGAGCAGGAGGTGCAGTTGGAGAAAGGCTTGCAGTTTCTCGCCACGGTCGGTTCGGTCAGCCCTTACATCGGTTTGTTCGGCACGGTCTGGGGGATCATGAATGCCTTCCTGGGGTTGTCCCAGGTACAACAGGCCAGCCTCTCCACCGTGGCGCCGGGCATCGCCGAGGCGTTGATCGCCACCGCCATCGGCCTGTTCGCGGCGATTCCCGCGGTGATCGCCTACAACCGCTTTTCCGCCCGCGGCCAGACCTTGCTGACACGCTACTACGCGTTCGGCAACGAGCTGCAGGCACGCCTGCATCGCAAGCTGCACGGCGCTCCGGTGAACCTGGCCGCGGCCGCTTGAGAGGAGAGGGCAGATGCTAGTCAAGCCGCAACGCAAGCACGGGCCCAAGGCCGAAATGAACGTGGTGCCTTACATCGATGTGATGCTGGTGCTGCTGGTGATCTTCATGGTCACGGCACCCATGCTGACCCAAGGCGTGAAAATCGAGCTGCCCAAGGTCGCCAGCCAGGCATTGGCCAACGATAGCCGCCAACAGATCCTGACCCTGTCTGTTAAGGCCGAGGGCGGTTACTACTGGAACCTGGGTGCTGAACTGGACACCCAAAGCCAGACCGACAGCGCCGTGGACCTGGATCAGATGCGCGCCAAAGTGGCCCAGGTTGTTGCCGAGCGCAGCGATACCCAGGTGTATATCCGTGCCGACGACCACGCCGACTACGGTCGTGTCGTGGCCGCCATGGCCGCCTTGCAGCAGGGCGGAGTGAGCAACCTTGGCCTGGTGACCGAGGCACCCCGATGACGGCGATGATCATGCACAGTCCATCCTTGGGTTTACCCACGGTGTCCGGCAGCGGTTTCTGGAGGAACAGCCTGGCAGCGGGACTCGCCGTGGCCTTGCACGCGGTTGTCGCGGCATTGCTGGTGCTGGGCTGGACCGTAGAGAAACCGACCGTCGAAGCGCCCCGGGTGCTGCGCACGCAATTGGTGATGTTGCCACCGCTGCCGGTGCCTGAAGCGCCTGCGCCGACCGCCGTGGCAGAGGTCGCCCCAGAACCGGTCGAAGCCACGCCGGCTCCAGTGCAAGCGCCACGCCCGGCGCCGAGCAAACCTGCGGTTGATCCAAGGCTCCAAGCGCAGAAACTGGAGCAGGCAACCCTGGCGCGCAAACGGGTCGAGGAGCAAAAGCGCGAGCAGCAGGCCGAGCAACAGGCCCAGCAGCAGCGCGAGCGTCAGGAGAACCAGCGACGTCAGCAGGAAGCCGAGCAACAGGCCGCCGAACGACAGCGCCAAGCGGCTCAACAGGCCCAGGCGCTCGCCCGGCAACGCCAAGCCGAACAGGCACGCCTGGCCGCCGCCGACAGTCGCCACTATCAACCCCTGAGCAAAGAGGCTCCGGATTATCCGCAACGGGCTTTGGACAAAGGGTTGGAAGGCGATTGCACGGTGGAGTACAGCGTCAAGCCGGACGGACGAATCGACAACCCCAAGGTGTTGGACGGCTGTCACCCGTTGTTCATCCGACCCTCGCTGACTGCGGCCCAAACCTTCCGTTATCAGCCGCGGATCGTCGACGGCCAGGCCGTGACAGTGCCGGCGGTGCGCAATACCTTTCACTACCGCATCGAATAGAACCCGAGCCTGTTGCGGCCGGCTTAATCGGACTAAACCGCGCCGGCGGCCGGCCGGTGCTGGCGCAACAGTTCGATCTGCTGCGATGGAACCAGCTCGCGCAACGCCTTATAGAGCGCCCGTGTTTCCAGCAGATTCCAGATGCGTAGCATGGTTTCCAGCGCATCCAGGGGTTTGCTGATGAAGTCCCGGGCGCCCAGCGCCAGGGCGCGCAGGCGGGTGTCGCGGGTGGCGTCGGCGGTCAGCACCAGGATCGGCAGGTAGTCGTTTGCCGGGATGCGCCGGTTGAGCTGCTCCAGCACGGCGAAGCCATCGAATGCCGGCATGTGCAGGTCCAGGATCACCAGGTCAGGCTCAAAACTGTTGAACAGGTCGAGGGTGCGCAAAGGCTCGGTGCTGCTCAGTACGTTGTGCAGCCCTTCGCGAGCCAGCAACTGCTCCATCAGGTCCAGGTTGGGGCGCTGATCGTCAACGATCAGGATGCGCAAATCGTGATTCATGCGGGCTCCGGTAAATAACGTTCAAGGTGGCCGAGAAAGGCCTGGATATGAATGGGTTTGGTCAGGATCGCTGTGGCCCCGGCTTCGTGCAGGGCACGGTGGGTCAGGTCGCTGGCATCGGCGGTGATCATCAGTACCGGTGTGGACGCCGTGGCCGCCGATTGACGCAAGCGGCGCAGTACCTCCAGGCCTGTCAGGTCCGGCAGGGTCACGTCCAGCAGGATCAACTGCGGGGCGTGCTGGCGAGCCAGGTCCAGGCCCAACTGGCCTTGCATGCTCGACAGCAGTTGAATACCCGGACGTCGCTGCATCAGGGTCTCGATCAGCGCCAGGCTCGACAGGTTGTTTTCGATGCACAGTATCTTGCCGTGATATTCAACTGACGGACGCGGTGCCTTCAGCGCGACGATGGGGGGCAAGCGGGCGTGTTCCACCTGGGCACCGGGCAATTGCAGGGTAAAACAACAACCTTGCCCCGGCTCGCTGTGGACCTGCAGGCTGCCTTGCATCATTTCCAGCAGGCTCTTGCTCAAGGACAGCCCAAGACCGGTGCCCTCGACCTGTGGATCGGCACCCAGGCGCTCGAACGGCTTGAACAACCGGTCAAGCTGCTCAGGGGCAATGCCATGCCCGGTGTCGCTGACGGCAATGCTGACTCGCGGCCCCTGGGCCGTCACTTCAATGCGCACTTCACCGCCGGGCCGGTTGTACTTGATGGCGTTGGACAACAGATTGAGCAGCACCTGCACCAGGCGTTGACGGTCGGCCAGCACACCGCTGCTGTCGGGTAGCGGCGCCAGCTCGGCTAACTGAATCCCGGCGTCGGCCGCCATGGGTGAAACCAGCGTCAGGGCTTCATGCAACACCGTCGTCAAGGCAATCGGCTCAATGTTCAGCGGCAGACGACCGGCCTCGATCCGGGCAATGTCCAGCACCTCGTTGATCAATGCCAGCAAATGCTGGCCGGCGCGCAGGATGTGACTGACCTGTGGGCGCTGGCCGGCGCTGGAGTCCATGTCCAGCAGTTGCGCGAAGCCGAGTATGGCGTTCAGGGGTGTGCGCAGTTCGTGGCTCATGCGCGAAAGAAATTCGCTCTTGGCGCGGCTGGCGCTTTCGGCTTCTTCACGGGCGGTGCGCAGGGCGATCTCGGCGGCGCGGCGGTCAGTGATGTCGCGGGTGATCTTGGAAAACCCGCGCAGGGTGCCGGTACTGTCGTACTGGGCAGTGATGACCACACTGGCCCAGAAGCGGCTGCCGTCCTTGCGACAGCGCCAGCCTTCTTCCATGTAATGACCGTCACGGGCCGCTTCGTGCAGCGCCATGTCCGGGTGCGCCGGGCATTCTTCGCTCAGATAGAACAACGAAAAATGCCGGCCGAGGATTTCCTGTTCGGTGTAACCCTTGATCCGCTCGGCACCGGCGTTCCAGGTAATGACATGGCCTTGGGCGTCCAGCGCAAAGATGCCGTAGTCCTTCACCCCATCGATGATCAGTCGCAAGCGTTCTTCGTTATCCCGCAGAGCCCGCTCGCGTTCGGCAAGCAACTGCCCGGCCTCTACCAGACGGGTGCCCAACTGGCCGATTTCGTCCTGCTCCGGCGGTTGCGGCAACAACGGTTGACCCAAGGCCAGGCGCTGAGCGTTGCCTTGCACCTGTTGCACGCGGGCGACAATGCCCTTGGACAGGAACAGCACCGCCACGATGGCGCCAAGCAGCCCGCACAGCGCCGCCAGTAGCGTGGCGAACAACAGGCGCATGCGCGTGGCCGATGCGGCGGCACTGCGGTCGGCGAGCAGGGCGTCCTCACGTATACGCATGGCGTTGATCTGCTCGCGCAGCACGTCCAGGACGTGTTTGTTTTCGATCAGAATCGTCGTGATGGCCGCTGTGTCATCGGCCTTGCCGTTGCGCAAGGCATCCAGCCCATCGAGTTTTTCTGCGATCAGTGGGGTGATGGTCTTGAGGCGCTCGCGCATCCGGGCGTCGCGGATGTTGTGGTCCAACCGTTGCAACGCGGCCTTGATCAGCGGCGTGGCCTGTTCGTAGCTGGGCAGGAAGTCTTCGCGCCGGGTCAGCAGGTAACCGCGCACGCTGGCTGCGGCTTCGGCCAGCAGGGTATGCACCGTCTGGATATCGCCCTGGACCAGCAGCACCCGGCGCACGTCTTCTTCGGCCCGGGCGGTCTGGCGTTCGGTGATGTAGATCAGCACCAGCGACAGCAACAGCACCACCAGGGGCAGGGAAATGACCACCAATGCCTTGCCCCGCAATGGCAGGTTGGCCCAGCGGCGGGCGGCGAGGAATCTCATGGCCATTGCCCGCTGGGTTGTGCCACCAACCCCAGGGCAACACCGCGCACGGCGGCCTGGGTTCGATCGGCGGCTCCCAACTTGCCGATGACGCGCTCCACGTGGGCCTTGGCGGTGCCGGGGGCGATGCCGAGTTTTTCGCCGATTTCACGGTTGCTGAAGCCGCCGGCCACCAGCCCCAACACCTGGCGCTCGCGGGCTGTCAGGGCCTGGACCGGGGTAGCGCCACTGGCACCGCGCTCGGCCATGCGCCGCAGCAGGCGCGCACTGACCGAACTGTTCAGGGCCTCTTCGCCCTGGGCGACCCGTTTGAGGGCGTCCAGCACTTCATCGCGGCTGGCATCCTTGAGCAGATAACCGACCGCGCCCGCGCCGATGGCGGCTTCAAGGTGATCAGGGCTGTCGTCCATGGTGAAGATCACCACTTTGATCCCCGGCTGGCGCTGCTGCAGGATACGCGCCGCCCCCAGACCATTGAGCACCGGCATGCGAATGTCGAGAATGGCGATGTCCGGTTGCAGCCGCTCGCACAGATCGAGGGCTTCCTGGCCGTCGCTGGCCTGGCCGACGACTTCGAACCCCGGGCTGCCGGCCAGCATGCTGATAAAACCGGTGCGGGTCACTTCGTGATCATCGGCCAAAAGCAGGCGTAAAGGGGACGTCATGAGTGTGTTCCGTGGGTGGGTAGGGGGACGCTGGCCAGCAAACGGGTGCCGCCATCGGGCTGGCTGAAACAGCTCAGGTGGCCGCCCAGCAGGCTGGCTCGTTCCTGCATGGCCGCCAGGCCCAGATGGCAGGTGCCATTGGTCTCGATGGGTTGTTCCAGAGCAAAACCACGGCCATTGTCTTCGACCCGCAGCGAGGCCCGGTCGTCGCTCACCATCAATCCCAGGCGTACATGGCTGGCCCGGGCGTGCTTGAGAATGTTGTTGATGCCTTCCTGGGCAATGCGGAACAAGGCGATTTCGGTGTTGCCCGGCAGGCGAGCGGCGCTGTGCTCGGCCCAGTCCACCGACAGGCCTGCATCCCGCAGGCGGTCGGCTTCCTTGTCGACGGCTTTGTACAGACCGAAGTCATCCAGCGCATGGGGACGCAGACCGCCGATCAACTGCCGGCCTTCGCCGACACAACCCCGGGCGAGATCGAGGATGGCCTGCAAGTCGTTCGCCAGGGCCGGCGGCAGAGGCGGGCAGCGACCGGCGAACCCCTGCAGGCGCTGATGCAGGCCGGCCAGGTTCTGTGCCAGGCCATCATGCAGGTCGTAGGCCACACGCTTGCGTTCGTCTTCCTGGGCGCTGAACAGTCGATGGACCAGCTCGGACATGGTGCGTTCGCGGGCCTGCAACGCTTCGAGCAGACGACTGTTTTCCAGATGGGCAGCCAGCAGGGTCGCCAGCAATTGCAGTGACTCAATATCCTCGTTGTCCGGCGTGCCGAGGGCTACGCCGTTGCCCAGCAATAAAGCCCCGAACACCACACCGTCGGAGCCACGCAACGGAACGCGCAAGACCTGGGGCAGGGCGCTGCCAGGGTACTCCAGCCATTGTGGCTCGGCTGACGGCGGCTGAGCCAGGTTGGCAAGCAGATCGAGCCGTTCTTGGCTGCCATGGCTGGCGATGGTGCGAAACGTGGTGTCCGCTGCCCACTCCAGCAGCAGGCCATGATCCATGGCCATGAATGCGCACGCTCGTTGCACTGCGCGCTGGCGCATCGCCGACAGGGGCAATTGCGTCAGTTCATGGCCGGTGCCCAACAGCAGGCGCAGGCGTGCGGCACGACTTTGCGACTGGCGATATTGGGTTCGGATGGCCAGGGCACTGCCGGGGTCATGGGGTGGGCTTTGCATGATAGGGCTCCAGCGTGGATGGGACCGGTCGGCGTGGCGGTATTAGAGCGTGTCATCAGCACCGGGCCTATCTGCCGAACGGCATAGGCAATCGGCACCGGTTGGCCGATGGCGAAGGCCGTCAGGCCCGGCAAAGTCGGCTCATTGAAACCCACAGGAACGTTACGATGAAACTGAAAACCTTCGCCGCTGCCGCTTTTTTCATGCTGACCACACCCTTGGCCCTGGCACTTGAAACAACGCCATACGTTTATCGCACCGTAGCCGAGCAGCCACAGAATCAGAATGACCGTGAAATCGCCGCATTGTTCGACCGCTGGAACGCGGCCCTCAAAACCGGCAACGCTGCTGCAGTAACCAGCCTGTATGCGCCGGATGCGATATTGCAGCCCACCGTATCCAACCAGGTGCGCAACACGGCGGCACTGATTCAGGATTACTTTGAACACTTCCTGGCCGGCAAGCCGGTGGGGCAGATCAACTACCGGGAAATCCGTCACCTGGGACCTGACGCGGCGATGGACAGTGGTGTCTATACCTTTGCCCTGACCAACGCCGACGGCTCCAAGCGCGAGGTTCAGGCGCGCTACACCTTTATCTATGAACGCATTGACGGTCAGTGGAAGATCCTTAACCACCACTCCTCGGCCATGCCGCAAGTCCAGAAGCAACTGCATGCCAGCCACTGAGGCCGTTTGAACAAATGAGTTCGTCCCTGGCTGCGTTGGGGGGCGAACCACCCGTTTGGCAGGCTGGCAAAAAACAATAGGCCAGGGTCATTAACAGAGCGGTTCGATAAAGAAGTTGGATTCGTGCGGGAACATTAATTAGAATCACTCTCATTTAATGTATTCCTTGCACAAGGCTTCTTGACATGTCTGATGCAGCTACGCCAACGGAGCGTTCCTTGCACGCGCTGTACCGAGACCACGGTGGCTGGCTGGAAGGCTGGTTGAGACGACGCATGGGCAATGCCTGGGATGCCGCGGACCTGCGCCAGGATACGTTCCTGCGGGTCCTGTCCAGCGCTCAGCCATTGGCCGATCTGCACGAACCCCGCGCTTATCTGCTGACAGTCGGCAAGCGTCTGTTGAGCAACTTTTACGCGCGCCGCAACCTGGAGCAGGCTTACCTCGACGCCTTGGCGAGCTTGTCCCCAGCGTGCGTACCGTCCCCGGAGCAGCGCTGGCTGCTGCTGGAAACGTTGCAAGCCCTGGATGAATTGCTCGATGGCCTGCCGGCTCTGGTGCGGCGGGCTTTTTTGTGGAGCCAGCTCGAAGGCCTGGGCTACCGTGAAATCGCCGAGCGCATGCAGGTGTCGGAGCGCACCATCAAGCGCTATATGGCCCAGGCTTATGAGCATTGCCTGTTGGTGGAGTTTTGATGCGCCAGGCCCCTTCGCCTGAAGCTCGCGAAGTCGCCCGGGCGGCGGCTCGCTGGCTGGCCATGATGGAGTCTGGCGGGGATGACTTCGATTGCGCCGCGCTGCAACGCTGGCGCGACAGCAGCGCCCACCACGAGGCCGCCTGGCAAAAAGCCCAGCGATTGCGCCAGCGTTTCGCCGGGGTGCCGCCTTCATTGGGTATGGCGACCCTGGATCGCCCGGCATTGCCCCGTCGGGCGGTGCTCAAGCGTGCGCTCGGCGTCGCCGCGTTGGTGCCCACGGCCTGGTGGCTGGGGCGAGAGCTGCCGCTGGAGGTCTGGCGCGCCGACCTGCATACGGCCACGGGCGAACAGCGGCGCTGGTCGCTGGCCGACGGCAGCGCCTTGCAGTTGAATACCGACAGCGCCCTGGACCTGGACCTCAAGGCTCGACGCCTGGTGCTGGTGCAAGGGGAGATGGCCCTCAATGTCCAGGGGCCTGCGCCATTGGCCATTCAGGCACCGTTCGGCTTGATCTCCGTCAGCCGTAGCGAGGTCTGCGTACGCCTGAATGAGCGCAGTTGCCTGGTGTCGGTCCTCAGTGGTTCGGTGCAACTGCAACCGTTGCGCGGGCCAATGCTGACACTGAAGGAAGGCGAGCAGGTCAACCTCTTGGCCTCGGGCGCCGGACCGGTGGGGGCGTTCGACGTAGCGCAGTTGGGTTGGCGTGACGGTGTGCTTGTCGCGCAGAACCAGCCGTTGGGGGATTTTCTCCGTGAGCTGGGCCGATATCGCCCAGGTTTATTGCGTTGGGACCCCGCCCTGGAGTCGCTGCGGGTGACCGGCAGCTTCCGTCTGGAAAACACCGATCGAATCCTCGCGTTGCTCTCGGCCAGCCTGCCGCTGCACGTGCAAACGCGCACCCGATACTGGGTCACATTGACGCTGCGCAAAAATACTGTGTGACGCCTGTCCCCTTTTTTTGTCTCGCTTGTCATTCAAGGCAACTGAACAAAAACGAGAGCTCCCTCCAATGTCCGCAGTAGTACCTTTGCGTTTTCGCCCGGCCCTTGCCGGCTGGCGTCCGCTGTTGAACCTGAGCCTCGTGCTCAGCCTTAGCGCCAGCCCATTGTTCATGTCCTCCAGTCAGGCCGAAGAAGCTGCCCGACGCAGCTATCAGGTGCCGGCCGGCAGCCTCAGCGCCGCGCTGACCCGGTTCGCCGGCCTGGCGGGGGTCAACCTGTCGGTCGACCCGGCCCTGGTGAGCGGGCATAACAGCCCCGGTCTGTCGGGGGAGTATGCCGTGGAGGAGGGCTTTGCCCGACTGTTACAGGGCTCGGGTCTGCAACTGCAGCCGGTGGGCGAGCAGGCTTACATCCTGACCCCGGCGCCGGAAGGCAGCAGCTTGCAACTGGCTCCCACCTCGATCATGGGGGCCACGAGCCTGGCGCAGGGCGAGCCCTATGCCGGTGGCCAGGTCGCGCGCCGCGGCTCGCAAGGCTTGCTCGGGTCGCGAGACTTCATGGAAACCCCGTTCAGCATGACCACCTATACCAGCGAAGTGGTCAAGAACCAGCAGGCTCGGACCCTGGGCGACCTGATTGCCAGCGACCCTTCGGTTCGCGCCACCAATCCGGCAGGCGGGCGTTTCGAGCAGTTCACCATTCGCGGTTTCAGTCTGTTCAACAGTGATGTCGCCTACAACGGTCTCTACGGCATCCTGCCGACCTATTCGATCGACATGGAGATGGCCGACCGCGTCGACATCATCAAGGGCCCGACCCAGCTCATCAACGGCGTCTCGCCACGTGGCAGCGTGGGTGGCGGGATCAATGTGGTGCCCAAGCGGGCCACCGACAAACCCATCACTTCGTTCACGGGCAGCTACGCCTCCAACAACCAGCTCGGCGGCGCCGTGGATGTCGCCCGGCGTTTTGGTGAAGATAACCAGTTCGGCGTTCGTTTCAACGGCGTGAAGCAGTCCGGCGACACTGAATGGGATCACCAGAGTGTCGACCGTGACATGGCCGTGCTGGGCCTGGATTTTCGTGGCGAGCGTCTACGCCTCTCGACGGATATCGGGCGCACCGAGCGCGATACCGACGCGCCGCAGGAGCGCGTGCTGGTAGGGGCCAACGCACAGGTCCCGCACGCCAGCGATGTGCGCCGCAACTACGCTCAGCGCTGGAGCAAGGCGCGCACCAAGGACACTTTCGGCGCGGTGAACGCGCAATACGATGTCAACGATTCCGTGATGCTGTACGGCAGTGCAGGGGCGCGCAAAAGTGATCATGACTTCCTGCGGCACAACGTTTCGGTTAGCAACGACGCTGGCGATTTCAGCGTTCAACCCCGCGACTTTACCCGCGATGAAAATGTCCGCACGGCCACGGCCGGGGTGCGCAACTGGTTCCATACCGGCCCGGTGAGCCATGAGATCAACCTGGCCGCCAGCTACTTCTACATGGATTTCACCAACGGCGGCGCTCGTTATGCTTCGTCCCCGAGCAACCTGTATGACCCGGTGCAAACGCCGACTCCGAGCGACCCCACGCGCCAGGACAGCAAGGTCTATACCGAAAACCGCTCCACCGGCGTGGCGCTGTCCGACACTCTGGGTTTCTTCGATGATCGACTGCTGCTGACCCTCGGCACCCGCTGGCAGCGGATCAAGGTTGACGACTGGACGGATAACGTCAAAGGCGCCACCGCGTACGACGAGGAAAAGATGTCGCCGTCGGGCGGAATCCTGTTCAAGGCAACCGATAAGCTGTCGTTGTATGCCAACTACATGGAAGGTTTGAGCCAGGGCAAGATCGCGCCATCGACCTCGATCAACGAGGACGAAATATTCCCGCCGTTCATCAGTCGTCAGGTCGAGGTGGGAGCCAAATATGACGCGGGTGCGCTCGCCGTCACCGCCGCCGTCTTCCGGATCAAGCAGCCTGCCTACGCCACCGATGCCACGACCCGTGTCTTCGGCCCGAACGGCAAACGCGAGAACACCGGGGTTGAGTTGAGCGTGTTCGGTGAGCCGCTCAAGGGTTTGCGTTTGCTCGGCGGGGTCATGTATATCGACAGCGAGTTGACCGATACCACCGATGGCGCCTTTGATGGTAATCGGGCGCCGGCCACGCCCAAATACAATGTCAATCTGGGCGCCGAGTGGGATGTGCCGACCGTGCAGGGCCTGACCCTGACCAGCCGCGCCATCCACTCCAGTTCGCAGTACCTGGACCAGTCCAACACCAAGGAAATCGATTCCTGGGAGCGTGTGGATGTGGGCGCGCGCTACGCGTTCAAGGTGGACCAGAAGAACATCACCCTGCGTGCCAATGTCGAGAACGTCGCGGACAAGCGCTACTGGAGTTCAGCCGGCGCCTCGGATGACAGCGAGGCAGGCTTGACCCTGGCAACGCCGCGCACTTACCTGCTTTCGGCCACCGTGGACTTCTAGACCGATGTGCAGCTTCAGGGATGAAGCTGTTTCTCAGGTGTCACGGAACAGGTCGTGGGCATCCAGCAGTCGCCAGGCGATTTCGGGACGTTTTTCCAACCCGCGTCGAATGGCGGTGGGGATCGACTGACGAATCTTGCGGCACAGGCCGGGCTGCTCCTGGAACTCGATGGCGATGCCGCGCATGGTGCGCACTTCGTTGTAGCCGGGTTCGACGCTCAGGCGGATTCCGAGGTTCTCGTACATACGCTGCTGCAACCGTTGGAGTTCGTCCAGGCTCTGGATATTTTCCAGCCGTTCGAGCAGGCGTTTTTCTTCCTGACGGTTCAAGCAAAGAATGCGCAGGTCACTGCCCGGGGTTTGCAGCAACGCATCACGCCCGCAGTCACAGATACCAGGCGGGCAGGGGGGGCGGATCGGAATCGACGCGGTCATGGGCTCCACAGGTCAGCAACGAGCAAATCGCCTCTGAGTGTATCGGCGGTCCAGGCAATGTGATGCCTGGCGGCATGCCGGTCAACCCTGGCGAGTGGCCGCTTGTCTAGCGCCGTTGTGAGCGGGCGCTGGGCCGAGCCCGCAGTAGCAATGTGGGAGCGGGCTTGCTCGCGAAGACGGTTGTTCGTCCAGCATTGCTACCTGCTGACGCACCGCCTTCGCGAGCAAGCCCGCTCCCACAAGGTTTCCGTTGCTTATACAAATGCCGTGCGCCTACAGCCCCAAGTCAGACAGCCCCGGATGATCATCCGGCCGGCGACCCAGCGGCCAATGGAATTTGCGTTCGCTTTCCTGGATCGGCATGTCGTTGATGCAGGCGTAGCGGTTGGACATCAACCCTTGCTCGTCAAACTCCCAGTTTTCATTGCCGTAGGAACGGAACCAGTTGCCCGAATCGTCGTGCCATTCGTAGGCGTAGCGCACGGCGATACGGTTACCGGTGAAGGCCCACAGTTCTTTGATCAGCCGGTAGTCCAGTTCCTTGGCCCATTTACGGGTCAGGAAGGCCTTGGCCTCTTCGCGGTTATGGGCGAATTCGGCACGGTTGCGCCATTGAGTGTCCAGCGTATAGGCCAGGGACACCCGTTGTGGGTCGCGGGAGTTCCAGCCGTCTTCGGCCAGGCGGACTTTTTCAATGGCCGATTCACGGGTGAAAGGCGGCAGCGGCGGACGAACTTCAGCAGTGGATGACATGGCAGATCTCCAGTGAGTGATCGAGCAAGTGGCACAGCGGTTTACGGGAACGGGTTATTCAGTTTCAGCCAATAAGGACTTCAGTATGTTCTGGGCCTGGTCAGCGGCGCTGTGATCGCCCATGACCAGTGCGACGGTAATGGCGCCATCGATCAGGATCAGTAACTGCCGGGCCAAGGCTCCCGGGCTCTCGACGCCTTGTTCTGTGCATAGCCGGGTTACATAGTCGAGCAACTTCTGTTTATGCAGTTTGGCGACCTGGCGGACCGGGTTCTGTGGGTCGCCGGTTTCGCCACTGGTGTTAATGAACGCACAGCCACGGAAACCTTCGCTGTCGAACCAGGTTTTGAGCACGGTAAACAGGTTGAGCAGCCGGGCGCGCGGAGTAGGGGCCTTGTCGACCTCACTGCTGAACCAGTGCATCCAGCGTTCGTCGCGCCGCTGGAGTGCGGCCACGATCAGATCGTCCTTGTTGGCAAAGTAGCGATAAATGCTCTTTCTGGAGACGCCGGCGGTTTTCACCAGCCGATCCATGCCGGTGGCCGCGATGCCACTTTTATAGATCAACTTTTCGGCGACATCGAGAATAATGTCTCGGGTCTCATTGCTATTGATTTCGTTCATGTCACTAACAGTAGAACGAACGTTCTCCTTGGTCAAATTGTTTTTTCATGACGCCCTGAAGACCCGAACCCATCGATGGTGTAAGCTCAACCACTCTTCGGATTCGACCTTTTGCGAGCCCTATGCCGTCGCTTTTCAAACGCCCCTTGCTGCCTAAGCTGCGCAGCTTTGCACTGACCGTCGATGCCGTGACCATCCTCGATGGCGCCGCCGAGTTCCGCCGTTGCCTGCTGGAGCAAATCGCCCAGGCCACCCAGCGCATCTACATCGTCGCCCTGTACCTGCAAGAGGACGAGGCCGGGCAGGAAATCCTCGATGCCTTGCACGCCGCCAAGGCCAAGCGTCCGGAACTGGACGTGGTCGTGGTGGTGGACTGGCTGCGGGCCCAGCGCGGGCTGATCGGCGCCAAGAAGCAGCCGGGCAATTCGGCGTGGTATCAGGAGCAGACCCGCACTCACGCCAGCGAAGTGCCGATCTACGGCGTGCCGGTGCAGACTCGCGAGTTGTTCGGCGTGCTGCACCTCAAAGGCTTCGTGATCGACGACTGTGTGCTTTACAGCGGCGCCAGCCTCAATAACGTCTATCTGCACAAGTTCGACAAATACCGCTACGACCGCTACCACCTGTTGCGCAACGAGGCACTGGCCGACTCGATGCAGCACCTGATACAGCATGGCTTGATTGCCTCCAGCGCCGTGCATCGTCTGGATTTGCCGAACCTGCCCAGCACTCGCAGCCTGCGCAAGGACATCGGCGATCTGCGCAGCCGGCTCAAGTACGCCGCGTATGACACGCAGGCCGGCAACCTCGACAAGAGCGGCCTGTCGGTGAGCCCGTTGCTGGGCGTGGGCAAGAACAATCCGTTGAGCCGGGTAATTGGCGAATTGATTGCCAGCAGCCGCCGGCAACTGACCATCTGCACGCCGTATTTCAATCTGCCCCTGGGGGTGACCCGGGAAATCAATCGCGCGCTGGCTCGCGGGGTCAGGATCGACATTATCGTCGGCGACAAAACCGCCAACGACTTCTATATGCCGCCCAGCGAGCCGTTCAAGATCATCGCCGCGCTGCCCTATCTCTACGAAATCAGCCTACGCCGCTTCGCCAAGCGGCATCAGCGTTACATCGACAGCGGCCAACTGAACCTGCACCTGTGGCGTGACGGTGACAATACCTATCACCTCAAGGGCATGTGGATCGACGAGCGCTACACCTTGCTGACCGGCAATAACCTCAATCCACGGGCGTTTCGCCTGGACCTGGAAAACGCTTTGTTGCTGGATGACCCCAAGGGCGAACTGCTGGGGCCGCGTCAGGCCGAGCTTGAGCAGATTTACCAACACACCCGGCGCATCGATCGATATCTGGACCTGGAAACCCTGCCGGACTATCCCGCCGCAGTCGCCAGGTTTCTGAAACGGGTCAGCCGGGTGCGGATCGAGCGGCTGCTTTACCGGATCCTGTGAAAGCTCGTGCCATGTCGGAAAAAGACACCATCTCCATCCAGTTGGTACGTGAGGCGCTGCTGCAAAGCTGCGCTCCCGGAGCGGCCACCGATGAGGTTCTGAGCAAGGTCGGCATAGACCCTGCGTTGCTCGACGACTCCCAGGCGCGGGTTCCGGCCCATGCTTATGCGCGGCTCTGGCGCTTGCTCGCCCGACGCCTGGATGACGAGTTTTTTGGCATGGACCCGCGCAAGCTCAAGTCGGGTAGCCTGGCGTTTCTCTGCCAGTGCGCCATGGCCCAACCCACGCTGGCGAGCGGCCTGACGGCGGGGCTGGGGTTCCTCTCGCTGATGTTCGAACAGTTGCCGGCCCAATGGGGCCGCCAGCAGAGCCTGGCGGAAATCGTCCTGCTGGAGGACGATCAGGATCCGCGACGGGCCTTCACCTATTTCACCTACTGGATGATTGTTCATGGCGTGGCCTGTTGGCTGGCCGGGCGGCGTATTCCGATTCTTTCCATTGAGTTGCGTTGCCCGGAACCGGATTTCTGCGACGACTATCGTGTGATGTTCTCCCGGAACCTACGCTTTGACCGGCCCCGCACCCGGATGATCTTCTCCGCCGAATGCCTGGACCTGCCCATCCGACGCAGCGCCGAGGAACTCAACCGCTTTCTGGCCCAGGCACCGGCCAACATCCTGGTCAAATATCGCGACCCGCAAAGCCTCGCCAGCCGCATCAGACACGACCTGCGCCAATTGCCACCCGAGCAGTGGCCGGAGACCGAGGCTCTGGCCCAGCAGTTGTGCGTTTCGGCGTCGACCCTGCGCCGCCGCTTGGCGGAGGAGGGCCAGACGTATCAAGGGCTCAAGGACAGTGTGCGCAAAGAGTTGGCCATCAACTGGCTGGCCGAACCTTCCATCAGTTTCGTGGAAATCGCCGCACGCCTGGGGTTTGCCGATGCCAGCTCCTTCTACAAGGCATTTCGCAAGTGGTCCGGGTCCAATCCGGGACATTATCGCAGCCTGATTCTCAACGATCCTGGCTGATTTGGGATGTGGGTTGACTGGGCTTGCGCTATCGCGGGCAAGCCTTGCTCCCACATAAGGTTCGCATTGCCCCGGTGGGAGCGAGCCTGCTCGCGATAACGGCCTCCCAGACGCCACATCACCCAACCATGGCCAAACCAGTCAAGCAACTTGATGGCTTTGACCATTGCCGCCCAAGCCCTTCGGCGCGAGTATTTCCCTGCTGTTTACGGTTCCCCCAACCAATAAAAAGTACAGAGGGATTCTGGTCATGCGCGATTACTCGTCCGCCACGTCACAGTTCGATTACCTGCACACCGTCAACACCGCACTGCACGGCTCGCTCGAGGCATTGAACGCCTGTGTCGAGTGTTGCGACCGGCATGCGTTGCCGGGGCGTATTGCCTTGTTCTGGGAGGGTCGCGACGGCAGCGACGCGACCTGGACTTACCGTGACCTGCAGGACAACGCCGCACGTTTTGCCAATTTCCTCCTGGCCCAAGGCGTGGGCAAGGGTGACAAGGTGGCCGGCCTGCTGCCACGTACCGCTGAATTGCTGATCGTGGTACTCGCCACGTGGCGCATCGGCGCGGTGTATCAGCCGTTGTTCACCGCGTTCGGCCCCAAGGCCATCGAACACCGTCTGGGCAGCTCCGGTGCGCGTGTTGTGGTCACCGACGCGGTCAATCGCCCCAAACTCAACGATGTAGCCGGTTGCCCCACAGTGGTCACGGTCGGCGGCGCAAAAGGCCAGGGCATCGTTCGCGGCGATTACAGTTTCTGGGCAGAAGTGGCGAACCATGCAAACCAGTGCGAACCGGTGATGCTCAGTGGCGAAGACCCGTTCCTGTTGATGTTTACCTCCGGCACCACTGGGCCGGCCAAGGCGCTGTCGGTGCCGCTCAAGGCCATCGTCGCATTCCAGAGCTACATGCGTGACGCCGTGGACCTGCGTCCCGAAGACGCCTTCTGGAACGTCGCTGACCCGGGCTGGGCCTACGGCATCTACTTCGGTGTGACCGGCCCTCTGGCCATGGGGCATCCCATCACGTTCTACGATGGGCCGTTCACCCTGGAAAGCACTTGCCGAGTCATCAACAAGTACGGCATCACCAACCTCGCCGGTTCACCCACTGCCTATCGTTTGTTGATCGCCGGGGGCGATCAGTTCGCCCGCTCGATCAAGGGCACGCTGCGCGCGGTCAGCAGCGCCGGAGAGCCGCTGAACCCGGAGGTCATCCGCTGGTTTGCCGACAACCTGAACGTGGTGATCCACGATCACTACGGCCAGACCGAACTGGGCATGGTGCTGTGCAATCACCACGCTCTGGAACATCCGGTGCACATGGGCGCGGCTGGTTTTGCCTCGCCGGGCCACCGGATCGTGGTGCTGGATGAAAATAACCGTGAATTGGGCGTGGGCCAGCCGGGCATTCTCGCTGTCGACCGCAGCCAGTCACCGATGTGCTGGTTCGCCGGTTACGAGGGCGGGCCAACCAAGGCTTTCGTCGGCGATTATTACCTGAGCGGCGACACCGTTGAGTTCAACCCCGATGGCAGCATCAGCTTCGTCGGCCGCAGCGACGACGTGATTACCACCTCCGGCTATCGCGTCGGCCCGTTCGACGTGGAAAGCGCACTGATCGAACACCCCGCCGTCGTCGAGGCTGCGGTGGTCGGCAAGCCCGATCCCGAACGCACCGAACTGGTGAAAGCCTTCGTGGTGCTCAGCGCCCAATACCGCGCCGCGCCAGAGCTGGCCGAAGAGTTGCGCCAGCACGTGCGTAAGCGCTTGGCCGCTCACGCCTATCCCCGTGAAATCGAATTTGTCAGTGATTTGCCGAAAACCCCAAGCGGCAAGTTGCAGCGCTTTATCTTGCGCAACCAGGAGATCGCCAAGGCTCAAGAGGCCGCGGCGCCTAACGTTTCAGCTTGAATCCAAGGAAACCATGATGCAGATCGACAACAAGATTTTCCTCGTCAGCGGCGGCGCGTCCGGCCTCGGCGCGGCCACCGGCGAGATGCTGGTCAAGGCCGGTGCCAAGGTGATGCTGGTGGACCTCAACGCCGAAGCCGTGGCTGCCCAGGCGCAGATGCTGGGCTGCCATAGCGTGGTGGCGGACATCAGCAACGAAGCGGCGGCAGACGCGGCGGTCAAGGCCACCTTGGCGGCGTTCGGTGGCCTCAATGGCCTGGTGAACTGCGCCGGCATCGTGCGCGGCGAGAAGATCCTCGGCAAGAACGGCCCGCACGCGCTGGCCAGCTTCAGCCAGGTGATCAACGTCAACTTGATCGGTAGCTTCAATCTGTTGCGTCTGGCCGCCGCCGCTATCAGTGAAACCGAGGCCGATGCCGAGGGTGAGCGTGGCGTGATCATCAATACCGCTTCGGTGGCGGCTTTCGACGGCCAGATCGGCCAGGCAGCCTACGCGGCCTCCAAAGGCGCCATCGCCAGCCTGACCCTGCCGGCCGCCCGGGAACTGGCGCGCTTCGGCATCCGTGTGATGACCATCGCCCCGGGCATTTTCGAAACGCCGATGATGGCCGGCATGACACCCGAAGTACGCGACTCCCTGGCCGCTGGCGTGCCTTTTCCACCGCGTCTGGGCAAACCGGCCGAGTACGCGGCGCTGGTCAGGCATATCATTGAAAACACCATGCTCAACGGTGAGGTGATCCGTCTCGACGGCGCCTTGCGTATGGCTGCCAAGTAGGAGCAATTGTCATGTCCAACGATCCGATTGTTATCGTCAGCGCCGTCCGCACCCCCATGGGCGGCTTTCAAGGTGAACTGAAAAGCCTCAGCGCTCCGCAACTGGGAGCCGCCGCCATTAAAGCTGCCGTGGAGCGGGCCGGCATTGCCCCTGATGCGGTTGAAGAAGTGCTGTTTGGCTGTGTGCTCGCGGCAGGCCAGGGCCAGGCTCCGGCGCGCCAGGCCGCACTGGGGGCCGGGCTCGATAAATCGACCCGCTGCACCACGCTCAACAAGATGTGTGGTTCGGGCATGGAGGCGGCAATTCTTGCCCATGACATGCTGATCGCCGGCAGCGCCGAGGTGGTGGTGGCTGGCGGCATGGAAAGCATGTCCAACGCCCCGTATCTGCTCGACCGCGCCCGCAGCGGTTTGCGCATGGGTCACGGCAAGGTGCTTGACCACATGTTCCTCGATGGCCTGGAAGATGCCTACGACAAGGGCCGCCTGATGGGCACCTTTGCCGAAGACTGCGCTGAAACCAACGGTTTCAGCCGCCAAGCCCAGGATGCTTTCGCCATCGCTTCCACCACCCGTGCCCAACAGGCGATCAAGGACGGCAGTTTCGACGCCGAGATCGTGCCGTTGCAGGTCATGGTCGGCAAGGAACAGGTCACCGTGCGCCACGATGAGCAGCCGCCCAAGGCCCGCCTGGATAAGATCGCCTCGCTCAAACCGGCGTTCCGTGAGGGCGGAACGGTCACTGCAGCCAATGCCAGCTCCATCTCTGACGGTGCCGCAGCCCTGGTGTTGATGCGCCAGAGCCAGGCCCGGGAGCGAGGCTTGAAGCCGTTGGCGGTGATTCACGGCCACGCCGCTTTTGCCGACACGCCGAGCCTGTTCCCCACCGCCCCCATCGGCGCGGTGAAGAAACTGATGGACAAAACCGGTTGGTCGCTCGACGACGTGGAGCTGTTTGAAATCAACGAGGCTTTCGCAGTGGTGGCGTTGGCGACCATGGGCGCGCTGGAGATCCCCCACGACAAGGTCAACGTCCATGGCGGCGCCTGCGCGCTGGGCCACCCCATCGGTGCGTCGGGCGCGCGGATCCTGGTGACGCTGCTTTCGGCCCTGCGCCAGAAAGGCCTCAAGCGTGGCGTCGCGGCCATCTGCATCGGTGGCGGCGAAGCCACGGCCATGGCCGTTGAATGCCTGTATTAAGGAATCACCATGCTCCCGACTGAAGAACAGACTCAAATCAGCGACGTGGCCCGGCAGTTCGCTCAGGAGCGCTTGAAACCGTTCGCCGCTGAGTGGGACCGCGAGCACCGCTTCCCTAAGGAAGCCATTGCTGCAATGGCCGAACTGGGTTTCTTCGGCATGCTCGTGCCGGAGCAGTGGGGCGGTTGCGACACCGGTTACCTGACTTATGCCATGGCCCTGGAAGAGATCGCCGCCGGCGATGGGGCGTGCTCGACCATCATGAGCGTGCACAACTCGGTGGGCTGCGTGCCGATCCTCAAGTTCGGCAGCGATGAACAGAAGGCCAAATTCCTCACCCCCCTGGCCAGCGGTGCGATGCTCGGTGCCTTTGCATTGACCGAGCCCCAGGCCGGTTCGGACGCCAGTAGCCTCAAGACCCGGGCACGGTTGGAGGGCGATCACTACGTGCTCAATGGTTGCAAGCAGTTCATCACCTCCGGGCAGAACGCCGGGGTGGTGATTGTGTTTGCGGTGACCGATCCGAGCGCCGGCAAGCGTGGCATCAGTGCGTTCATCGTGCCCACCGATTCGCCGGGCTACAGCGTGGCGCGGGTCGAAGACAAACTGGGCCAGCACGCCTCCGACACCTGCCAGATCCTGTTCGAGGATGTCCGTGTTCCGGTGGGCAACCGTTTGGGGGAGGAGGGCGAGGGCTACAAGATCGCCCTGGCGAACCTGGAAGGCGGACGGGTCGGTATCGCGGCGCAGTCCGTGGGCATGGCCCGCGCGGCGTTCGAAGCGGCCCGCGACTATGCTCGCGAGCGGCAAAGTTTCGGCAAGCCGATTATCGAACACCAAGCCGTGGCGTTCCGTCTGGCGGACATGGCCACCCAGATCGCCGTGGCGCGGCAAATGGTCCATTACGCCGCTGCTTTGCGCGACAACGGCCAGCCGGCGTTGGTGCAAGCGTCCATGGCCAAGCTGTTCGCCTCGGAAATGGCCGAAAAAGTCTGCTCCATGGCGTTGCAAACTCTGGGCGGTTACGGTTACCTCAACGATTTCCCGCTGGAGCGCATCTACCGCGACGTGCGGGTCTGCCAGATCTACGAAGGCACCAGCGACATTCAGCGCATGGTCATTTCGCGCAATCTTTGAACAGGAGTCCTGCATGAGCTACGAAACGATTTTATTGGAGATCAAGGACCGCGTTGGCCTGATCACCCTCAACCGTCCCCAGGCGTTGAACGCCTTGAACGCGCAGATCGTCAGCGAGCTGAACCAGGCGCTGGATGCATTGGAGGCTGATCCAAAGATTGGCTGCATCGTGCTGACCGGCTCGAAAAAAGCCTTTGCCGCCGGTGCCGACATCAAGGAAATGGCCGAGCTGACCTACCCGCAGATCTACCTCGATGACTTGTTCAGCGACAGCGACCGCGTGGCTAACCGGCGCAAGCCGATCATCGCGGCAGTGAACGGGTTTGCCTTGGGCGGTGGTTGCGAACTGGCGTTGATGTGCGACTTTATCCTGGCCGGTGACAATGCCAAGTTCGGTCAGCCGGAGATCAACCTGGGCGTGCTGCCGGGCATGGGTGGCACCCAGCGGCTTACTCGCGCAGTGGGCAAGGCCAAGGCCATGGAAATGTGCCTGACCGGCCGTTTCATCGATGCAGTGGAAGCGGAGCGTTGCGGCATCGTTGCGCGCATCGTGCCGGCTGATGAATTGCTCGACGACGCGCTGAAAACCGCCGCTCTGATCGCCTCCAAGTCAGTGCCCATCAGTATGATGGTCAAGGAAAGCGTCAACCGCGCCTTTGAAGTCAGCCTGTCCGAAGGTGTGCGCTTCGAGCGCCGGGTCTTCCATGCGGCATTTGCCACGCAGGATCAGAAGGAAGGCATGGCGGCGTTCGTGGCCAAACGGGCGGCGGAGTTTCAGGACAAGTAATGCGGCGTCCTGACTGACGCCATCGCGAGCAGGCTCGCTCCCACAGGGTTCGGAGGTGTACACAGAGATTGCGTACACCAAAGATCCCATGTGGGAGCGAGCCTGCTCGCGATGCTTTTTCAGCCATTACACCAGGTAGTTCTTTAACTCCCGGGCGATCACCATCCGCTGTATCTCGCTCGACCCTTCATAGATCTGGGTAATCCGCGCATCGCGGTAGTAGCGCTCCACCGGATAATCCTCGAGATACCCATACCCGCCATGAATCTGCATGGCCGAGGAGCAGACTTTTTCGGCCATTTCCGAGGCGAACAGCTTGGCCTGGGAGGCTTCCGACAGGCATGGCTTGCCGGCGCTGCGCAGGCGGGCGGCGTGGAGGATCAGCAGGCGAGCGGCGTTCAGGCGGGTGTGCATGTCGGCCAGCAGGTTGGCGATGCTCTGGTGCTCGATGATCGGCTTGTCGAACTGCACCCGGTCCCGCGCGTAAGCCAAGGCCGCTTCAAACGCCGCACGGGCGATGCCCAAGGCCTGCGCCGCGATGCCGATGCGGCCGCCTTCCAGGTTGGAGAGGGCAATCGCCAGGCCTTTGCCGCGAGCCCCCAACAGGTTGGCTTCGGGGATGGTGCAGTTGTTCAAGGTCACGGCGCAGGTATCCGAAGCGCGGATGCCCATCTTGTGTTCCGTGCGATCGACGATGAAGCCCGGCGTGTCGGTCGGCACCAGAAACGCCGAAATGCCTTTCTTGCCCAGCTCAGGATCCGTCACCGCAAAAACAATCGCCAGTTTCGCCCGCTTACCGTTGCTGACGAATTGCTTGGCGCCATTGATCACCCAATGGCCGTCCCGCAGTTCGGCGCGGGTGCGCAGGTTGTGGGCTTCGGACCCGGCCTGGGGTTCGGTGAGGCAGAAGCAGCCAATGGCCTGGCCGCTGGCCAGATCGGCCAGCCAGGTCTGTTTCTGTTCGTCGGTGCCGAAATTGAGGACCGGCCCGCAACCCACCGAGTTGTGAATGCTCATCAGCGCCCCGGTGGCGCCATCGCCCGCGGAGATTTCTTCCACCGCGAGGGCATAGGCCACGTAATCGACGTAGGTACCGCCCCATTCTTCGGGCACCACCATGCCCAGTAGACCCAATTCACCCATCTTCGCCACCAGGGCGTCGTCGATCCAGCCGGCTTTTTCCCAGGCCTGGGCATGAGGGGCGATCTCGCCGCGGGCAAAATCCCGGGCCATGTCGCGGATCATCACTTGCTCTTCGGTCAGCTCAAGGTCGTGCATGGTTCAGTTCCCGTGGTCGTCGAAGCCGTCGAAGAAACTCGCCACGTGGCGCTTGTCCAGCGCCTCCAGGGTCGGCGGGTTCCACTGCGGGTTCTTGTCTTTGTCGATGAGCAAGGCGCGCACACCTTCGATCAGGTCGCCGCGCTCGAACCATTGACGGTCCAGGTGCAGTTCCAGGGCAAAACAGTCTTCCAGGCTCAAATGCCGGCCGCGACGCAGCATTTCCAGGGTTACGGCCATGGCCAGGGGCGAGCGGGTCTCCAGCAGGTCGGCAGTTTTCAGCGCCCATTCATGGCTGTTGGCGACGGTGACCTGACGCAACTGCTCGACCATGCTTGGCACGTCCGCAAGGGCAAAGAAGTGATCGATGGCCGGGCGCAGGTCGGCCAGAGGCGGGGCAGGCAACTGCTGCATGCCGAGTTTCGCCAGCAGGCCTTGCAGGTCCTTGAGGGGCGTGTCGTGCCATTCCAGGCGGTCGAGACGTTCATCGAGCCGATCGAGCTTGTCGCTGTCCAGATACCAGTCGGCCAGCCCGCAATACAGCGCGTCGGCAGCACGGATCTGTACGCCACTGACTCCCAGGTAGATGCCCAGTTCGCCAGAAATGCGCGGCAGGAAATAGCTGCCCCCGACGTCGGGGAAATAACCGATGGCGACTTCCGGCATGCCCAGGCGGCTGCGTTCGGTCACCACCCGCAGGTCGGCACCTTGCGCCAAGCCCATGCCGCCGCCCAGGACGAAACCGTCCATCAAGGCGAGGATGGGTTTGCGGTAGTGATGAATCGTCAGGTCGAGGGCGTATTCCTCGACGAAAAAGTCTTGGTGCAGGTTGTCGCCCTGCTTGTGGCTGTCGTACAGCGAGCGGATATCGCCGCCGGCGCAAAACGCTTTCTCGCCGGCACCACGCAGTACCACGGCGCGGATCTGTGGGTCCATAGCCCAGGTATCGAGCTGTTGCTGCAAGCTGCGCACCATGTCCAGCGTCAGGGCATTGAGGCCGGCGGGGCGGTTCAGGGTCAAGTGGCCGATATGGTTGCGTACTTCGACCAGCACTTCATGAGCCACGGCTCCGATGGGTCCCGAGGCTTGTGATGAAACCTGAGCTGTCATCGCTAACTCCCTGCTTTTATTGTTCTTTATGAATTGTGTCGCGCGTACCCGGTCAGGATCGTACCAGTGCAAATTTGCCTTGCACAACCGGGATACGTGCAGGTCCTGTCTGCATATTTATAGCAGCCTCAGGCTCAGCCGCGACCCGAGAGGACTTCCGTGATGCTGCGACGCCTGGCATTGCGTTCGCTGGCGTGGATCAATTGCTCGAGATCTTCGGGAGTTACGTCAAAGAATGCTTCCATTTGCTCAAGAGCGAGCTTCAAGTCCTCAGCCGTAATGGCCTGACGGTCGATGGGTGAATGGTCGGCGGGAATGACCGGCGTCGGCTCGCTGGCGCGCTTGGGATAGCGCACGCGCGTCAGGTTGTTATAGGCCAATGCACTCAAGAGCAGGGTGGAACCGGCCAGCATCGCGGCACCGACAGCTTGCCAGTCCAGGGCGATGATCGACGGATCGGCCAATACCATCGTCGCCGCCAGGGCGCCCGCCGGAGGGTGCAGGCAACGCAGCCAGCACATCAACACCAGCGCCATGCCGGCCGCCAGACAGGCGCTCCCCAGGGTACGGCCCAGGACATGGGCCACCAGCAATGCCACCACCGAGGCGCACAAGTAACCGCCGAAGATCGACCAGGGCTGGGCGAGGGCGCCTGAGGAGACGGCAAACAACAGCACGGCCGAGGCGCCGAGTGGGCCAATCAAGTGTTGCGCCACCTCAAGGCCAAACACCTGGCCACACAGCCAGACACTGAACATCGTACCCAGGGCCATACCGATGGCGGCCCGGCTCCATTCGGTGGGGCGGGTATTGATAGCAGCGGGGAACCAGCGAGAAAGCATTAAGCGGAAATCCAAAAAACGAACAAAAAAAGGGGCTTACGGGAGAATCCCTGAAAGCCCTTTAAGTGTTCCAACAGTTGGGGGAGGAACGATGCACAGTGTGCCGTTCGCGGCCCTTGCTTACAAATTCATATTAATGCTGTTTGAGTGCACTTATTTTGAGGTAAGGAAGATCATGCGCTTCTGGACGCTTGAAACCAGGTTTGCTGAGCGATAGGCAGGTTGCACGATTGCCCGCGCCCTATGGGGAAATAGGTAAAGCCCTTGTCTGCCATGCGGTCCGGGTCATACAGGTTGCGGCCATCGAAAATCACCGCAGCCTTGAGCCGTTGCTGGATCAGGTCGAAATCCGGCGCCTTGAACGGTTGCCATTCAGTGCAGATCACCAGTGCATCGGCCCCCGGCAAAACCGATTCCGGCGTGCCCATCAACATCAGCTTCGATTCGTCGGGATACAGCTGCTGGGTCTGCTGCATGGCCTCTGGGTCAAAGGCGCGGACACTGGCACCGGCCCCCCACAACGCCTCCAGCAGGGTACGACTCGGCGCATCGCGCATGTCGTCGGTGTTGGGCTTGAAGGCCAAGCCCCACACCGCGAAGGTTTTACCGCGCAAATCGCCTTTGTAGAACGCCTGGATGCGTTCGAACAGCTTGTGCTTCTGCCGTTGGTTGATGGTTTCCACCGCTTGCAACAGATCGCTGGAGCAGTGGGCTTGCTCGGCCGTGTGGATCAGCGCGCGCATGTCCTTGGGAAAACACGAGCCACCGTAGCCGCAGCCCGGGTAAATGAAGTGATAACCGATGCGCGAGTCCGCGCCGATGCCCAGGCGCACGGCTTCGATGTCAGCGCCCAGGTGTTCCGCCAGCTCCGCGATCTGGTTGATGAAGCTGATCTTCGTCGCCAGCATCCCGTTGGCTGCGTACTTGGTCAGCTCGGCGCTGCGCAGGTCCATGAACAGGATCCGGTCATGGTTGCGATTGAAGGGCGCGTACAAGTCGCGCATGGTGTCGCGCACTTCATCGCGTTCGCAGCCGATCACGATGCGATCCGGGCGGCGACAATCGGCCACTGCCGAGCCTTCCTTGAGAAACTCGGGGTTGGACACGATATCGAACTGCAACAAACGGCCGGCCTTGAGCAGGCATTTGTCGATGTGCGCCCGCAGGGCGTCGCCGGTACCCACCGGTACAGTGGATTTCTCCACGACAAGGACCGGTAGTTCGCGGTAACGAGCGACCGCCTCACCGACGGCCAGGACCTGACTCAAATCGGCCGAGCCATCTTCCCTGGAAGGCGTACCCACGGCGATGAACAGCACCTGACCGTGCTGCACCGCGAGCTTTTCATCGTGGGTGAAATGCAGGCGTCCGGCCTCCAGCCCCTCACGGACCAGCGCGGCCAGACCGGGTTCGAAGATACTCACCTGGCCCTGGCGCAGGCTTTCGACTTTCTGTTCGTCTATGTCCATGCACACCACGTCATGGCCCACCTCGGCCAACACCGCCGCTTGCACCAATCCCACGTAACCACTACCGAATACACTGATTTTCATGGCGGACTCCCTGGATGACTTCCGAACGGGCAGGCACGTACAACCCGCACATCGCCGCAATGCGCGCATCAGCAGAATAAGTCGGGGATATTTCAGTTCGCTGACAGGCTGCAGCGGTTGCGGTCAACCCGTGGGCAAGGGAGGGGAGCCACCCTGATCTGAACGTGTGCTGTCAAACTCGCCGCTACGCGGCAGCTTTCAGGCCTTGACCCAGCGTTGACGACTCCAACTGCTCAGCGAGTCGACCGCGAGGACCAGCAGCAGCATCGCCAGAATCACCGTGCTGGCCTGCGCCTCCTGGAACAGGCTGAGGCTGACATAGAGCATTTGCCCCAATCCGCCGGCGCCGACGAAGCCCAGCACGCTGGCCATGCGGATGTTGTTTTCCCAGCGGTACAGGATGTAGGCCAACAGCTGCGGCATCAGGTTGGGCAGGGTGCCGTAACAGAACGCCCACACGGCATTGCCGCCTTGCAGGCGAATGGCTTCGGCCGGTTCGGGTGGGGTGTTTTCCAGCGCTTCGGCGAACAGCCGGCCGAGCACGCCGGTGGTGTGCAGCGCCAATGCCAGGGTGCCGGCATTGGGGCCCAGCCCAGCAGCCAAGACCATCAGCGCCGCCCACACCAGTTCAGGAACCGCGCGCAAGGCGTTGAGTACCAGGCGCGAGGTGCTTTGCATCGGCCAACCGAAGCGCCCGGCGGCGGGGAGGGCCAGGACCAGGCCGAACACCGCGGCGAGCAGGGTGCCAAGGGCGGACATGGCGATGGTTTCCAGGGCACCGTGGCCGATTGCTTTCAGATGGCTCGGGCTCAGGTCCGGGCTGAGGAAACGCTGGGCATAAGCGCCCATCCGGTTCAGGTTGCCGCTGTCGCCAAGCTGGCCGAGGTCGATGCCCAGATAGGCGAACGAGGCGACGACGGCTGCACCGATGCACAGGAGCAATATCGCGTTGAACAGGCGGTTCATGCCAGCCTCCAGCGCAGCAGGCGACTGAGTTGATCGGCCAGCAGGACCAGGACGAGGAACGTCAACAGCATGCTGGCCACTTCACCGCCGGCGAACATGCGCAACGACAGGTCCATTTGTTGGCCCAGGCCACCGGCACCGACGAAGCCCATCACCACCGAGGCGCGGATGGCGCACTCCCAGCGATACACCGTGTAGGACAGCAGCTCCGCCGCGACATTGGGCAGGATCCCGTAGCAGAAGGCTGTCAGTCGGCCGCTGCCAGCCTGCAACAGCGCATGTGCCGGACGCTGGTCGACCGACTCGTAGATTTCCGCGTAGACCTTGCCCAACATGCCGCTGTAGGTAATGGCGATGGCCAGCACCCCGGCAGTCGGCCCCAGACCGACGGCGCGGACGAAAAGCAGGGCCCAGACGATTTCCGGCACGCTGCGCAGGAAGATCAGCAGACCGCGTACCGGCCAGCGCAGCAGTTGCCCCCAATAGCCCGGTTGGCCACCCCGGGAGGCCGCAGACAGCGAAAGCGCACGGCTTGCCAGCAGGCTGGCGGGAACGGCGAACAGCAATGCCAAAGCCATGCCCGCCGTGGCAATGGCCAAGGTCTGCAAGGTGGCTTGCAATAGCAGCTCAATGAACGCTTCGCCATGGGCCGGCGGCCAGAAGGCCGAGACAAACCGGCCCATCTCGCTTTGACTGTCGCTCGTCACCAGCACGCCAAGGTCCAGCTCGCTGAAGTGGATGCCCGGCCACAGCAGGACAAGCGCCAACAGGCAGAGCAGTAGGCGAGGGCCGCTGGCGGGGTCTCGGGTATCGCGTGTCAGCATCGCGGGATTTGCACACTCAAGGGGGAGGGCGGTGGGGGCGAGGGCATCAACTGCTCATTGGCGTAGAGTTTGTCGAGCCGCTCACGGTCGACGGCATCGGTCGGCAGATCGAACAGGATCTGTCCGTCACGCAGGCCGATGATCCGCGAAAAGTGCGCCAAGGCCAGGTCCACCGCATGCAGGCTGGCGACCAGGGTGACGTTGTGCTCCCGGGCATGGCGACAGAGCACTGAAAGGGTGTGCTCGGCCAGCACCGGGTCCATGGCCGAAACAGGTTCATCGGCCAGCAACACCTCGGGCGCCTGATACAGCACCCGGGCAATCCCAACGCGTTGTAACTGGCCGCCGGAGAGTTGCTGGCATTGCGCGTACAGCTTGTCGCTCAGATCCAGCCTGGCCAATGCCGCCCGGGCGCCGGGAACATCCAGCGGGTGCAGCAGATTCAGCAGGCTCTTGCCCATGCCCCACTGACCCAGTTTGCCGGCCAGCACCGCAGTGATCACGCGCTGGCGCGGTGGCAGGGGCGGCGCTTGGTGGATCAAGCCGATGCGCGCGCGCAGGCGCTGTCGTTGGCGGGCAGATAACTGCCAGGCCGTTTCACCGAGCACCTGCATTTCGCCCTGACCCGGTCGCAGGGCCGTGCCCAGCAGATTGAGCAGGCTCGATTTACCCGCACCGGACGGACCGATGATGGCGACCTGTTCGCCGGCACCGATGTGCAGCTCCACGCCACGTAGCGCCTGGACACCGTTGGCGTGGGTAAGGCTGACCTGGGTCAGATGTAATGTCATTTGAGCAATTCGGCGGCGCGTGCGGCTTCCTCGATGCCCTTGTAGTTCTCAGGCTTGGTTTCGATGAAGCGGCTGGCAGCCTGCAGATCGAGGATTTCCTTGTCCTTCGGATTTGCCGGGTCGAGTGCCAGGAAGGCTGCCTTGATCTTGGCTGCCAGCGCCGGGTCGAGCGTTCCGCGCACCGTCCAGTTGTAGTCGAAGTAGGCCGGGGTGGTGGCAAACACCTTGACCTTGGTGGTGTCGACCTTGCCGGCGGCGACCAGTTTTTCCCAGACGCTGGCGTTCAGTACCCCAGCATCCACTTTGCCGGCCTGGACCCAGGCGACGGTGGCGTCATGGGCGCCCGAGTAACCTACGCGGCTGAAGTAGCTTTCCGGCTTGATGCCGTCCTGGAGCATGAAGTATCGCGGCATCAGGCTGCCAGAGGTGGAAGACACTGAACCGAATGCAAAGGTCTTGCCCTTGAGGTCGGCGAGGGATTTGACCGCAGGGTCGGCGGTGATGAATTTACTGGTGAATTGGGCGTCCTGCTCGCGCTGCACCAGCGGGATCGCATTACCGGTTTTCAAGCGTGCTTGCACGAACGTGAAACCACCCAGCCAGGCCAGGTCGATGCGGTCGGTCGCCAGCGCCTCGACCACCGCGGGGTAGTCGCTTACGGGAATGAACTCGACTTTCATGCCGGTCTGTTGTTCCAGATAAGTGCCCAAGGGCTTGAACTTACGCAGCAATTCGGTAGGGGCTTCATCGGGAATCGCGCTGACTTTCAGGGTGTCGGCGGCCTGGGCCAGCAAGGCGCTGAAAGACAGGGTCAAGCCGACGGCCAATGCCAGGGAACGCTTGAGCATGGAAAATCTCCGGTACGTTAACGCAGGAATATTGAAGCACCAGGCACTCGCGAACAACCGCATGGCGCTTTGTGAGGGTAGACGAATGAGTGTGATAACGGTCGTTTTTGGCCCTGGTGAATCTCGGCCATCCAGTCACAATGCGCGGATCCTACAAGCTCAAACGCGCGATGCAAACAGTTCTTGGCTGTTACCGCCTCCCTAGGGATGGATTGTCCCGAGCGTTTACGATTTTTTCCATAGTCTGAATGATGTAGCCTCGCAGCGGCTATATGTCAGTTCGCTATCAGAGGTTTGCTGTGTCCAGGATGATCGAGCCCCGAGTGCGCTATGGATGCCTGCTTCATGTTGTATGTTGGTTCTATCTGAGTGGGGCCCAGGCCGATGATCAGGATCCTGGTGCTGAACAGGCGGAGCCTGGCCGGCCTTCGGTCTTGGTACTCGACGAGGTGAAGGTCACTGCCCGCCACCGCGAGGAGCGCGTGCAGGCCGTGCCGATTGCCATGAACGTGCTCAATGGCGAGCAATTGAACGATGCCGGCATCTACCGTACCGAGGACCTGCAGCAGCGCGTGCCGAGTCTGTTGGTGGCCGTGCCCAGTGCGCGTTACGCCAGCTACGGTATTCGCGGACTCGGTTCGAGCTCCTACAACGATGGCTTGGACGGTAGTGTCGGGGTGTTTCTCGATGGGGTTTACCTCGGGCGCCAAGGCATGTCGCTGGTCGACCTGGTCGATATCGAGCGGGTCGAGGTGTTGCGGGGGCCACAGGGCACCCTATATGGCAAAAACACCACGGCAGGTGCGATCAACATCAGCAGCCGCGCGCCCACCTTCGAGCCGCAAGGCAATGGCGAGGTCTCGGTCGGCAGTGATGGCCTGCGTCAGTATCGCGGCACGGTTTCAGGCGCGCTGATCGATGGGGTGTTGGCAGGGCGCCTGACCGGCTACGACGTAGAGCGCGACGGGCTCATAGAGAACACTTACGACGGCAGCCACCTGGGTGACCAGAACCGCCAGGGCCTGCGGGGACAGTTGATGTGGACGCCGAGCGAAACATTCAGCGCGCGACTGATCGGTGAGTATGGTTGGCAGGACGAGCAGGGCAATGTCTTTGCGGCCAGCAACTACAGCCAGACGAGCATTGATCGAGCCGCCTTCGTTGGCTACCGCCAACTGCCGATAGATCCTTATGCGCGTCGCGTGCAGCAAGACGAACCGAACACGGTGAAGACGCTGCAGACCGGCACTACGCTGGAGTTGAACTGGCTGCTCGACAGTGGCGCCACGCTGACCAGCATCAGCGGTTACCGCGACTGGACCTATGATGCGGACCAGGACGGCGATGGTATGCCGCTGTCGGTGGCCGAAAACGCCGCCGTGAAACTCGATCACCATCAATTCAGCCAGGAGTTGCGCCTGGCCGATTCGCCCAACGAACACTTCGACTACGTGGTGGGCCTTTATTATTTGCGGCAGAAGTTGAACCGCGAGGTGGGCGTGCGTTTCGGCGAGGACGCGGCCGCTTATTTTCTGGGGGATCGCCCGGAAATCGACTGGCTGGGCATTACGCCCGGAATGATTGCCCCGTCATTGCTCGATGGCGCGCAGCAGGACTTCGACGGTCAGCAACGCACCGACAGCCGCGCCGTGTTCGGTCAACTCACCTGGCATGCCACGGACCGCCTGGCGATCACACCAGGGCTGCGCTACACCCGCGAGCGCAAGCAGGGCTGGCTGTCGCGCAGCGTTTCGGGGTTGGCGCCACTGGGCCCTGACCTGATCTCGCAGTTGGCGGGCCCGTTGCTGCGCAGCGTCGCACTCGGCGGCGAGTACTACCGACGTGATGCGATCGAGGAGAGCAATCTTTCCGGACAATTGACGTTCAGCTACCAGTTTGCCGATGACCTGCTCGGCTATGCCAGTTGGTCACGCGGTTATAAGGCCGGTGGCATCAATCTCGACGTAATCGGCCCGAATGTCTCATCGACATTCGATGCGGAGCGGGTCACTTCGGTCGAGGTGGGCCTCAAGCGCAGCTTCTGGAACGAACGAGGCGTGCTCGATCTGGCTGTGTACCAGGCCGATGTCGACGACTACCAGGCATTGACCAACCGTGCGCCGGCGGACCAGTTCTCGCCGCCGATCCGCGACAACCTGATCAATGTCGGCAAAGTGCGCCTGCGCGGGATCGAACTGGACGCGCAGCTACGTGCCAGCGAACGGGTTGACCTGAGGCTGGGGATCGCCTGGAGTGACGCACGCTACCGGGATTTCCCCAACGCGCCGTGCTCGCCAACCAGCGCGCAGTGGTCGTGCGATTTGGGAGGTCAACGCGTGTTCAACGCTCCAGAGTGGAACGCCAACGCTGGAATCGACTATCGCTACCCACTGGAGCATGGCCTGGAGCTGTTCAGCGCCCTGGACTACAAATTCCGCAGCGGTTACTACGGCACGCTCGAAGGTGGCCAGGGCAGCTACCAGCCATCCTATGGACTGACCAACCTGCGTCTTGGACTGCGCCGCAGCAACAGGCGTTGGGAAGCCGAACTGTGGGCGCGCAATCTGTTCGACGAGAACTACATCACCGCCGTTTACCCTCGGCTTGGTGCAGGTGATTACGGAGTGCTTACCGGCGACCCGCGCAGCATGGGCATGACGTTGCGCACGCGCTGGTAGTTTAGTGGTTGCCGTGATGACGCTCGCCAAGGGATTGGTGCGCGGTGAATTGGTTTTCAGTGATGCTTGTGGGTGATGGTGAGGGGAAGCGTCTGGTGGAAAATCTGCTGGATAGTCCGGCTGGTAGCGACATACTTTGTTACGTGTAATGTATATTATGTTAAACGACGTGTGTGGAAAATGTTTATTCATTGCGTGCTGTCCTTCTCCAGGCCGTCGGTAAGGCGGATCGATTCGGCACTTTCTATGCTCTCAACGGTGACCTTGCCGGCTGCTCGATCCACTTCTACCCGTGCGTTCTGATCCAGCGCCTGGATGACCTTCGTGATTTTATTCACGCAACTGCCCCAGCCCAATAAGGCCCAGCCGTTGGCCGGTGGTCTGGGAGACTAGCCGATGTCCGTTGATTTCAACCTCAGAGCATTGAAGACCACCGACGCCGAACTGACGCTCATCGCCAGCGCAGCAATCAAGGGCGACAGAAGATGCCCCGTTAGCGGGTAAAGCAGCCCCGCCGCTAGCGGGATTCCCATCGCGTTGTAGAGGAACGCAAAGGCGAGGTTCTGCCTCATGTTCTTCACGGTCGCCACTGACAGGGTGCGCGCTCGCAGGATGCCCATCAGATCTCCTTTGACCAGCGTCACTTGGGCACTGTTCATCGCCACATCGGTACCGGTGCCCATGGCGATACCTACGTCAGACCTGGCCAGGGCGGGCGCATCGTTGATGCCATCACCCGCCATGGCGACACGACGGCCATAGCCCTGCAAATCGGCGACTAGATTCTCCTTATCCTGCGGTTTGACCTCACCATGCACTTCCTCGATTCCGAGCTGCTTCGCCACGGCTCTTGCTGTGGTGAGGCCATCACCAGTGGCCATGATGACCTTCACGTCTTCGCTTTGAAGCTTGGAGACAGCCTGTTGAGAAGTAGGCTTGATCGGATCGGAAACGGCCAGGAGTCCCGCCAGGCGACCATCAACGGCCAAATAGATGATGCTGATGCCTTCCAGACGCAGTTGTTCGGCGCGATTACGCAGCGGGGTAATATCGACACCCGCCTCGTCCATCAGCGCGGTGTTGCCGAGCTGCAGTTGATGAGCATCGACCTGCCCGCGCACACCAATGCCCGAGCCAGACTCGAAAATAGCCGGCTTGACCAGTGCAATGCCTTGACCACGCGCATGATCGACGATGGCATGAGCCAGCGGGTGCTCACTACCCTGGTCGAGACTAGCAGCCAGGCGCAGCACTTCATTGGAGTCGTAACCGCCTGTCCCTTCCGCACTATGGAATACGGGACGCCCCTCGGTCAGGGTTCCAGTCTTGTCGACGATGAGCGTGTCGATCTTGCATAGATTTTCGATGGCGCTGGCATCGCGGAACAACACACCGCAGCTAGCGGCCTTGCCAGTCGCAACCATGACGGACATCGGGGTTGCCAGACCAAGAGCGCAGGGACACGCAATGATTAGCACCGCCACCGCATTAATCAGGCCAAATACCCAGCCTGATTCCGGCCCGAATAGCCCCCAGCCGAAGAACGTAAGGACCGCGATCAGGATCACCCCGACCACGAAATACCCTGCCACCGCATCAGCCATACGCTGCATGGGGGCCTTGGAGCGCTGGGCCTTGGCCACCATCTGCACGATCTGCGACAGCATAGTTTCGGCACCCACTTTCTGCGCCTCCATCACTAGGCTGCCGTGGGTGTTCAGGGTGGCACCGATAAGGGCATCGCCTATCCGCTTGGTAACCGGTACTGGCTCGCCGGTGAGCATCGATTCGTCGACTGCGCTCTCACCCTCCAGCACAGTGCCATCTACAGGAACCTTCTCGCCTGGCCGGACACGCAGATGATCGCCCTGATGGACATGAGTCAGAGGAATGTCCTCTTCTACTCCATCGGGCCTGATGCGCCGCGCTGTCTTTGGCGCCAGTCCCAGCAGCGATTTGATAGCTGCGGACGTCTGCGAGCGGGCCTTTAGTTCGAGCATTTGGCCCAACAGCGTGAGTGAGATAATCACCGCGGCTGCTTCAAAATAGACGCCGATACGTCCGTCCTGGACAAAGGCCGCCGGAAACCACCGCGGAACCAAGGTAGCGGCCAAACTGTATAAGTAGGCAGCAGCCGTTCCCAAACCGATCAGCGTCCACATGTTGGGGCTGCGGTGCCGGATGGAGTCAATGCCGCGGGCGAAGAACACCCAGCCACCCCATAGCGTCACGGGCGTCGCCAGAGCAAGCTCAACCCAGTTCTGGGTCGTGCCATGAAACAGTTGCAAGGAATGGCCAGCCATCGCCAGCACGGTCACGATGACGGTCAGCGGTAGGGTCCACCAGAACCGCCGTGAGAAGTCCTTCAGCTCCGGGTTCTCCTCCTCTTCCAATTCCGGGATGACAGGCTCCAGCGTCATGCCACAGATCGGGCAGTTGCCAGGGGTCGGTTGGCGAATCTCAGGATGCATCGGACAGGTATATGCGGCTCCTTCTGGTGCCGATATCGGGGACTGACTCGTATGCTGATGTGCTTCATGAGACGAGTGGCCCATGTACGAGTGGGGATCAACTTGAAACTTCTGCAGGCATTTGGCACTGCAGAAGCGATAGGTCCTCCCTTCAACGCTCTCGCGGTATGGGCTATCAGATTTCACCTCCATGCCACACACGGGGTCGCGTTGACTTTCCGGTTGACCGTGCGAGTTGTGTGCATGTCCGTGATCGTGGCAGGAGGAATTTCGCATGCGATTTATTTCCTATCTTCATCCTTGGAGACCGTGGCACCGCTAGCGTGGGAGTGCCCGCCATGATTGTGGCCAAACAGGTGCATAAGCGGGCATAGCAGCAGGATGAGGTATGGCAGGGCCTGCGAGATGTGACTGTAATGCTCGCGTGCCACATAGAAGATGCCGATTACGGCCAGCATGATCAGCGCAATGCCAATCTTGCTCCTCCAAAAAGGCGGTTCAGTGGTACTGGTGTGATGGGTATGGTCCATGACAATAGCCTCGTTTCAATGGCAGCTGGATCAGCATAGGTGTCTCAGACTGGGCGGAGTTGACGAGTATCAATAGACGTCAGCGTACGATCACCTTACGCTGGTGTTCCAGTTGGGAAGCTGTCTGCCCGATGTTGAACTCGTGCATCAACGCGCCCTCGTTCTTCAGAACGAAGCGCACGGTTTCACATCGATCGTTTTCTGGCTGTAGTTGATGTCGTCCATCTTTACCAAGATGGTACGAGTTCCCGGAGTCGCCTGGGTCTGCTGCCCGATGCCATTGCTATTGCCGCCGGCCTCGGCAAATGCCGGAAAAGTGGTGCTAATGAACAGAGTGCTGATCAGCAGCTTAAAGGATAAGCCTTTCATGGTGAGACCTCGCGATGGGTGCTGGATCTCATGCTATTCCCCGCTTGCTGCCAGGCCGCTGACCCCAAAACTACAATTGCGTCAGCTGGGAAAAAGCAACGCGCCATAGAGGCGCTGCTAGGCCAAAGGAGCAATCACGAAAGGCCTGGAAGATGGGGGAAATCCTTTACTGATGGCATTCCTTGTCGGCCATCATCAGCTTGTGCTCTCGAATCATTTGACCCAGCACGTCGTCTACCAGCTTGTCATGCTTTTCCATCCAGGCCAGGTGCTCTTCGGCAGACATGTCTGGCGCGGGATGTTCGTTGTGCAGCTGGCTCATGATGTCTTCGAGCATGTTCATATGCTCCTTCATGTGCACATGCCGCTCGCCGACCGGGGCCTTCTCCGCCTGGATCAGTACGGCTTCTGCTTTGTCACGCATCTGCTGGATGCGCTCGAATACACGGTCGCTGCCCCCTTCGGCCCAAGTCATAGAAGACAGCAGTAGCGAACCAACCAGAAGCAAAGGTTTCAGCGATTTCATGGGGCAGTCTCCAACAGTGCAAACTATGGTCGGCACCTCTGCTTTTGGTCTGTCGAGGGCCGAGAGCACAACCTAGTGCTCGTGCTTGCACCCTAGACAAGCCACCCTGTCAGTGACCTGAAGTCAGAATTACATTTTCGTAAGCTTCTGGTTGGGGGGAAAAGACCACACAGAGCATGCTCGAAAGCTACCACTTGTTAAACAGCATGTGTATAGAGCGCGTTTACTCGCACCCCTGTCAGCCACCCGTCACCCTGACGTCAGCTCCCCCACCTAAAGTAACTCTTCCGGGTTTTGTGCACTGCGACCCGCGTGGTACATCTATCGCTCTCGATAGGACATCAACATGGACATATGGAAACCCCAATGAAAGCACTCTACGCGCTCTTGATGATCGGCCTTGCCGGCTGCGCGCGCGCTCCGGTTGAGGTCGCCCAGCCGGCGCCGGTCAGCTTCGGCGACTACCGCCTGCAAACCCTGGCGCAGATTGAGCGTAATCGGCAGTTTCAAAGTCCCGACCACACCTTGGAGCTGGCCTGGAACGCTCCCCGTGAATGGGTGCCCGCTCAGCCCAATGGTAGAGGCGTTCTTCTGGTTCACGGCCTTGGCGATTCGCCCGGCTCATTCGTAGATGTCGCGACACAACTGGCCAGCCAGGGATATCGGGTACGCACCGTGCTGCTGCCCGGCCACGGCACTCGGCCGGCCGATATGCTCGACGTTGACATCAATGATTGGCGTCGAACCGTGGAACAACAGGTGACGCTGCTACGCAAGGATGTCGGCCACGTTTACCTGGGCGGTTTCTCCACCGGTGCCAACCTGGTTGTGGCGTACGCCATGGACGATCAGTCGATCGCTGGGCTGCTGCTGTTTTCCCCGGCGTTCAAGTCCAATGTTGGGTTTGATTGGGTGCTGCCGTGGCTGGCGAAGGTCAAACCATGGCTACGGCAGCCGACCAGCGCGGCCCCACAGCAGACGTCGCTGCGCTACCAGAACGTGCCAACCAATGGCTTCGCCCAGTTTTACCTAAGCAGTACCGCCGTGCGCAGGAAGCTGGCATCGCAGGCGTTCGACCGCCCGGTGCTGGTGGTCAGTGCGGCCCATGACTCGGTGGTGGATGTGGAGTTTGTACGGGACGCCTTCAATCGGCGTTTCCCCAACCCGGGGTCGCGGATGATCTGGTACGGCAACCTCGCCAACGAATTGCAAAGTCCGCGCCTGTTGGTGCGCAGCGACCAGTTGCCGGCCGAGCAGATCAGTCAGTTTTCCCATATGGGCGTGCTGTTCTCCCCAGATAATCCGCAATATGGTCGCCAGGGTAACCAGCGTCTGTGCTGGAACGGCCAGAGCGACACGGCTTACCAACAATGCCAGGCAGGTGGCCCTGTCTGGTATTCGGACTGGGGTTATCGTGAGCCCGGTAAAGTCCATGCACGGTTGACCTACAACCCGTACTTCGCCTGGCAATCCGAGGTGATGGTGCAGGTGCTGGAGGCCGGGGCTCAAGAACATTCCACTGTGGCAAACACACGATAATCGCCCGCCCCTTGCCGTCGGGCCCCTCCTCCTGTCTGGAGCCTAGTTGCTGGTGCTCATCACTGTTGGTGCGGTTCTAGAATGAAACTATAACCAAATAACCTAAGTCAGCGACCACCGGTCACCTATCTTGAACATCTGAGGGGCCGTCATTGGCCGGTATTCCTGATACGCCGCTGCCTTCCTTACGGCGAACGGATGCCCGAACACGAGCCAAGGAAGCCGTAGATGGCAATCACCCAAAACAACCGTCTGGTACAGGTCGACAGTCCTCTCGGTGGCGATGTCCTGTTGTTGCAGAGCATGGATGGCAGCGAAGAGTTGGGGCGGTTGTTTCACTACGAATTGGACCTTACCTCCGAAGACCGGGCGATCAAGTTCGATCAGTTGCTGGGCAAACCGATGGGTTTGACCCTGGAGTTGTACAACGGAGGCAAACGCTATTTCCACGGCATTATCAGCAGCTGCCGGCAACTGACCGGTCACGGCCAGTTCGCGGGATACCGCGTCAGTTTGCGGCCATGGTTCTGGCTGCTCACGCGGACCTCGGACTGTCGGATTTTCCAGAACAAGACCGTGCCGGACATCATCAAGCAGGTGTTTCGCGACCTCGGTTTCTCTGATTTTGAAGACAGCCTCAGCGCCAGCTACCGTGAGTGGGAATACTGCGTTCAGTACCGCGAAAGCAGCTTCGATTTCGTCAGTCGGCTGATGGAACAGGAAGGCATCTATTACTACTTCCGCCATGAAAAGGAGCGTCATGTCCTGGTGCTGGCCGACGCCTATGGTGCTCACTCCACGCCAGCGGACTACGACTCGGTGCCCTTCTATCCGCCCGATCGGCAGATGCGCGAACGCGATCATTTCTATGACTGGCAACTGGCGCGGGAAGTCCAGCCGGGTTCGCTGGCGCTGAACGACTATGACTTCCTGCGCCCGCGCGCCAGCCTTGAGGTGCGCTCCAGCGTGGTACGCAACCACAGCAACGGTGACCACCCGCTTTATGACTACCCCGGTGAATACCTGCAGAGCAACGATGGCGATCACTACGCACGCACCCGCATCGAAGCCATTCACAGCCAGTTCGAGCGCGTGCAGTTGCGCGGCCGGGCCCGCGGGTTGGGCTCCGGTCATTTGTTCACGCTGACGGGTTACGACCGTGCGGACCAGAATCGCGAATACCTGGTGGTGGTCGCGCGCTATCAGATCCGTCAGGAAATCTATGAAAGCGGACAGTCAGATTTAGCCGAACAGTTCGTCAGCGAGCTGGACTGCATGGATGCCAGCCAAGCCTTCCGCCCTCTCCCTCTGACGCCCATGCCCATTGTCCGCGGGCCACAGACCGCCGTGGTGGTTGGCCCCAGTGGCGAGGAGATCTGGACCGACCAGTATGGCCGGGTCAAGGTGCACTTCCACTGGGATCGCCATGACCAATCCAACGAAAACAGCTCCTGCTGGATTCGCGTGTCCCAAGCCTGGGCTGGCAAAAACTGGGGGGCGGTGCAGATCCCGCGGATCGGTCAGGAAGTGATCGTCAGCTTCCTCGAAGGCGACCCCGACCGGCCGATCATCACCGGTCGCGTCTACAACGCCGAACAGACCGTGCCCTACAAGCTGCCAGCCAATGCCACTCAGAGTGGCGTGAAAAGTCGTTCAAGCAAGGACGGCTCACAGGCCAACTTCAATGAGATCCGCATGGAGGACAAGAAAGGCGCGGAGCAACTGTTTATCCACGCCGAGAAGAATCAGGACATCGAGGTCGAGAACGACGAGACCCATTGGGTCGGCCACGACCGCAGCAAGACCATCGACAACGATGAAACCGTACACGTCAAACACGACCGCACTGAGACCGTGGACAACAACGAAACCATCAAGATCGGCGTCGACCGCAAGGAAACCGTCGGCAACAACGAAACCATCTCCATCGGCGTGAACCGCACCGAAGATGTGGGCAGCGACGAGAAAATCACCATCGGCGCCAACCGCACCGAAAAGGTGGGCAGCAACGAGACCATCACCATAGGTGCGGACCGCACGGAAAAGGTCGGTGCCAACGAAAGCATCACCATCGTCAGCAACCGCACCGAGGACGTGGGCGGTAACGAGACCATCGGCATCATCGGCAACCGCAACGAAACGGTCAAAGGCAACGAAGGTATCGAGATCAATGGCAACCAGAGTACCCAGATCGGCCAGAACGAATCCCGCGACGTCGCACGCAACCGCACCACCGACATCAAGCAGAACGACAGCCTGGACGTTGGCAAGAACTTTGTCCTCAACGCCGGCGACTCGATCAGCCTGACGACGGGCGCGGCCAGCATCACCATGAAGAAGGACGGCACCATCGTGATCAGCGGCAAGAACATCACCATCGACGGCTCCGGCGCCATCAACATCAAGGCCAACAGGAACGTTGTCGTCAAAGGCCAGAAGATTCTGCAGAACTAGCCATGGAGTGTGCGCTATGACCGTCGAATACCACCTCGCCCCCTCCTCCACGCCCGTGCGCGTGGAGGGCGTCGTGATTGGTGTGCTGCTGGATGTGCCCCTGGCCGACGCTCCAGTGGTGGCTTTTCCCGGTTGCCCCGATGACGCGGGGCTCGCCGCGCGCACCACCACACCGCTCAGTCGCGAAGACATCGGCGCCCAGGTCGCGCTGATGTTCGAGGCCGGCGACCCGGCCCGGCCGCTGGTGATCGGTCGCATCCAGCGCCTGCCGCAAACCACGCCCCGCGCCGTCGCGAACCTGGACGGCGAGCGTTTGGAGTTCACCGCAGAACGGGAAATCGTCCTGCGTTGCGGCAAGGCCAGCATCACTCTTACCCGTGAAGGCAAGGTACTGATCCGAGGCGCCTACCTCTCGAGCCGATCATCTGGAGTGAACCGGATCAAGGGCGGCTCGGTACAGATCAACTGAGGCAGTGACGCCATGGAATTGATAAACAAGACCCGCCTCGTCGGCGGCTTTACCACCTCAACCGATAAAACCGGCCGTGAATGGCTGGTCGTGGTGGCGAAAGGAACCTACGGCATTGCTGATCATCCTGGACATGAACCTCGCCTGCTGGAACAACAGGCTCCGCTGATCATGGCTGATGTGTTCCCAGGGGAACCGGGCGAATCAGCTGCGTTATACGAAAACGATTTTGCACTGCACAAGCCACGCTGCGATGTCCTGCTCAATGGACACTGCTACGCACCCAATGGAGAGCCGGTAACAGAGCTGAACGTAGCCCTGAAAGTCGGGACGCTGGTAAAAGCATTCAAAGTCGTGGGGGCACGAGTCTATGTGGAGGGCGCCCTCTCACACTCGACAACCAGGCCTGTTCCCTTCACAAGAATGCCTGTTTCCTATGCCCAGGCTTTTGGCGGGGTGGACCGCACGCATGCCGACGCCACTCAACATCAGTGGTACCCCTGGAACCCTGTAGGGGTCGGATTTTACCCAAGTGCAAACACTGCCCGGATAAATGGTCTGCCGCTGCCCAATACCGAAGAACTGGACAGGCCCGTCACCACGCCCGATGGGAATTACAAACCGATGGCATTCGGCCCGATCGGTCGAGCCTGGCAACAGCGGATCCGATGGGCCGGCACTTATGATCAGGCGTGGCTTGATCATCAGTTTCCATTTCTGCCGGAAGATTTTGACCTGCGTTATTTCCAGTGCGCACCAGAGGATCAGCAAATTGACTACCCGCAAGGTGGCGAAGAAGTTGCGCTGCTCAATCTCAACGATAAAGGCCGGACGGCATTCAGGCTTCCGACAAACTTGAAACTGCCGGTGCTCCTGGTTTTTCACGATGACAGCACGCGGGAAACGGCAGCCGTTGTCGACACCGTGATTCTGGAGCCGGACGCGAATCGGCTGCTCCTGACATGGCGAGCTTCTGCGCCGCTCGGGCGCAACATCAAGGAAGTGGCCAAGGTCATCGTCGGGCAAAGCGCCGATCAGTTCGAACAGGCCAAGGCCAACGAAGAACGCATGCGAGGAAAGCAACACTTCAAGTCATTGGCTCAACTCATCGCGTGGACTAAGGAAGCTTATCCTCCCGCAGAAGAGGCGTTATGACGCCGGCCCTTTTCATCACCAGCATGGGCATGGCTTGCCCTGTGGGCCTATGCGTCGCCAGTGCCTGTGCTGCCAAGCGCGCCGGACTGTCAGCGCTCCAGGAGCTGCCGTTTTTTGACAACGCTTGCGAACCCATCATCGGCGCGACGGTGTCCAGTCTCGACCTGGCGCTGCCGGCAGCATCGCGTATGTCCGGGCTCATGCTGCATGCACTGGTGGAGTTGATACAGGGTGCGCCGAAGCTGGATTGGACAGAAGTGCCCTTTCTCCTGTGCCTGGCTGAACCGGAGCGCCCCGGAATCGATATCAGGGGAATAGCCCAGACCGTCATACACGACGCATCTTCCAAGTTGGGCATACAGTTCCACCCAACCCACTCCAGGGTCATCCCCTCCGGCCAGGTTGCCGGCATGCAAGCCCTTCATGAAGCCAGTCGATTGATGCAAGAAACCCGTGCGCCTGCCTGCGTGGTGGCGGGTGTCGACTCGCTGCTCAGCGCCTTGACGCTGCAATGGCTGGACCAGCATCGCCGGCTGAAAACGGCCACTCACAATGACGGCTTGTTTCCTGGCGAAGGGGCCGCGGCCATCTTGATTCAGGCCTATCGGCAACCTGGCACCTGCTTGGAAATCTCAGGCCTGGGATTCGGGCAAGAAGAGGCACCGCTTTTGTCGAACAAACCCCTGCGAGCAGGCGGGCTGACCGACGCCGCCCGCACGGCGCTCGCACAGGCCAGACTGGGTTTGCATGAAATTGATCTGCGCCTGTCCGATGTCACGGGCGAGCAATACGGCTTCAAGGAACTTCCGCTGATGGAGGCCCGGCTTTTTCGGACCGTCCGAAAAGAGGATCAGCCACTGTGGCATTGGGCAGAGGCCATGGGTGACACCGGGGCCATTGCTGGAATCGTCCAGTTGATACTCGCCGACCAGGCGTTTCGCAAAGGCTATGCACCGGGAACCACCGCGATCTGTCTGAGCAGTGCCCTGGCCGGTGCACGCGCCGCCGCCGTCGTGCGCGACCTCAGTCGACCCCAGGGGCCCCTATGAGCTGCGACGTTTATGCAAATGGCGATGAGATTGCATGCAAAGCGGGTGGCGGCAAGGTCATCGCGGCATTCCCGGATGTCTGCCTGACGCCACCACCGCCTCCCGCAGGCCCCATCCCGGTGCCCTATCCGGACACCTCGTTTTCCAAGGACATGAAGAAAGGCAGCAAGACCGTCAAGATCGAAAACAAGGAGATCATGTTAAAAAATCGCTCCTTCTATAAAACCTCCCCACTGGGCGATGAAGCCGCCACAAGAAGCCAGGGTGCCGGTGTCATCACTCACGTCATCACCGGTAAGACCTATTTTGTTTCATGGTCAATGGATGTTCTTTTCGAAGGCCAGAACGTAGACCGACATACCGACCTCACCACATCGAATCATGCCAGTCCCGCAGCGAATGCGGCCGTCCCCATGGTCAACACCGCCAAATACAGTCCGGTGCAACAAGACGCCAAGGTGCCAGGCAAACACAAATGTGAATGTTGTGGCGGCGCGGCGCACTCCAAGGCTCAAGCGAACGGGGAGTACATGACGGAAGACGAATTCTACGGCACCGCACAAAATCCTCAGAACGCCGCCGTCCTCGCCAAAGTCCGGGCAAACCCCAAGTGCAGGCACTTGTTGCCACCTGCCGGAAAGCAACCGAGCGGATGCAATAAGTACTACGTAACGAGCAAACGAGAGAAAGCCAACATTGAAAATGATTGGGCGATTAACAGGCCAGGCTATATGCGTTGGAAAACCGAAGTGGGTCAGGGAGAACCGGTGGCGCATAGAGTCCCCAAGGCGGCCGGAGGTTGTCCGGCCGGGCAAGGGAATCTCGCCCCGACTGGCAAGAAGTGTGAGAAGCTCGAAGGAGAGCTCAGTTCACTTCAAGAGACACGCATCAATAGTTTTCCAAGGCCTGAATGATGAAAACCTCTAATTACAAGCACACTCAAAGACCCGGTTTTCTTCAAGACAGCTTCTATTGGAAGGGGCGTGGCTATCACTACTGCGGCTGCGCTCCGGCAGAAGTAATGTCGCCTGACGGCTGGAAGAAAGACGACCCGTGGATGGCACTTGCTGCGATTCTGGAGCAAGCCAAGCATGGCGATTACAGCCATGTATCCCAACTGCGCAAATGGATAGTGGACCCTGATTGCGATCCAACGCTGGTATCGGCTTGCCTCGGTCTGACCGCTGATGCAGGACTCGACACCGACCTGGATTTCCTCGCCGAGCTCATACTCGAAGGCCCCACCTACCTGCGTATCGAGGCGTGCCTGGCAGCGCAGTGGTCTGGTGTGCTGTGGCTGATACCTTTCATGGTTGAGGCATGGCGCACGTTTGCCCGTCGGGCCGACCGAGCCGCCGTGGAAGCCAATTTAAGCAATCTTCTTGACCCCATCGAAAACGAACCCGAGTTCTTTGACAGTGGCTTGAACGAAATCGAATACAAAGCGGCTGTCGATTCACGACTGAGCGAACTGCAGAACGCTTATGGCAGCGATCGCTGCTCGATCTCCGGTGGCATGCCCGTCGACATGAACAAACAAGTCTGGGTCATGAGAAAGTCCCTGGTTCCTTCAGGCACTGATGAATGGATCGACTGGAGCAACTTTCTCATCTGGAGGCGTAAATTCGAGGTGTATTCCGGCGTCGACTGCTCCAGTTTCTATGGGAAAAATGGCGACTTTCAACCGCTGAATGCGGCCGCTGTCCTGGACCGATACATGGCCTCTCCCCTGCAGTTCGAAGTCGGTAAACGTTACTTCTTCGGAAACCTGGTGCCGTAACAAGACAGAGACGTCATGCTCCCTATCTCCTCAATGATCGAGCAACATGCCGAAGAAGCTTGCTTCCTCATCCTCCTGCACGATCACGCCGTGCGCGCCCCCCACTACGACCTTGATGATCTCAGCAAACTGGACGAGCGCATCGATGCCCATCTCGATGGCCTGCGCATCGCCGGCTCAACGGGCCTGGAAATCCTGCTGGCCCAGCTCGGTCCGCACGCCGTCGGCGAGACGTTCGCCAGTGTGTTGCTGGCCTTCGAGGCGGCCGATGTGAAGATGTTGTCGCGACTCAGCGATCATTTGCGAAGCGCGTCAGAAACGGAGCGCGGTTATCTGATGGCCCTGGGGTGGCTCGACTGGGAGCGTATATCGCCTTGGATCGAGCGCATGTTCGCCTCCCCTGAGCCGTTGTTTCACCGCCTCGGCCTGGCGGCCTGCGGGATGCATCGCCATGATCCTGGCCCCGCGCTGCTTACCGGACTTTCCGATGCCGCCCCCAACGTGCTGGCGCGTGCCGCCCGTACCGCCGGTGAACTGCGCCGGCGTGACCTGCTCCCGGCGATTCGTACCCACCGCCAGCATGAAGATGCCGCCACGCGCTTCTGGGCCAACTGGGCCACCGCACAGATGGGCGACGCGCAAGCCCTGGAGCCATTGCGACAATTCGCCGGGCAACCGGGCCAGTTCCAGTATCGCGCGCTCTGCGTACTGCTGGCCTGGCAGGAACGCGAGCCCAGCATCGCCTGGATACGCCAGTTGGTACAGGATCCCAGGGATCGGCGCATCGGCATCCAGGCCCTTGGGCTGCTGGGCGATCCGGTCTGTGTACCGTGGTTGATCCAGCAAATGAGCGACCTGCCCTATGCCCGGGTCGCCGGTGAAGCTTTCAGCCTGATCACCGGCGCTGACCTGGCGTTGCTTGATCTGGAGTTGCGGGACCTGCCCGATTTCGACGCCGGCCCGAACGATGACCCGCAAGACACCAACGTGGCAATGGACCCCGACGAAAATCTACCCTGGCCCGACCCGCAGCTCATCACCGCTTGGTGGCAGGCCCATGGCGGTGATTTCCAGGCAGGCGTCGGTTATGTGCTGGGACAAATGCAGAGCGAAGCCAGTTTTCGGCAGGCCCTTGCCCACGGCCAGCAACGCCAGCGCATCGCTGCCGCCTGCGGTATCGCCCGTTTTCGACCAAACGAAGTGCTTTTTCCCACCAGCGCACCGGCCTGGCGGCAACAGCAGTTGTTGGGGAGGACGGGGGTGTTCGGGCGTTGATCAGGGTGGTTATATAGCTCGAAAGCAACTCAGGCTGCGACCCCTGATCATTACTTACACCCCTCTGGAGACACCATGCCAAACGCAACCGGACAGAACCCTGTGGCCCTTGTCAGCGGGGTTGGAAGTGAGATTGGGATTGGCATGGCCATCGCGCGCAGACTGGGGACTGCAGGTGCCAGACTGATCGTCACCGCCAGCAGTGCGCGAATCAATGATCGGGTCGCAGAACTGCGTGCCGAAGGATTCGAAGTCCAAGGGCGGGCCATCGATCTTACCGATGAGCATCAGGTGCGTGAGTTTATCCCATGGGCAGAGTCCCTCTGGGGGCAGATCGATATTCTGGTCAACAACGCGGGCATGGCCATGCAAGGAAGCCCGGAGTTTTTTTCCGACTTGGAAACCATGGATCTGCACACCTGGAACCTTACCCTGGCGCGAAATCTGACCACGGCTTTTCTGCTTACACAGGCCGTTCTGCCCGGCATGCGGGCGCGCCGTTACGGGCGCATCGTCAACATCAGTTCCACTACCGGCACCCGCTGCAGTAACCCCGGTGAAGCGGCTTACAGCGCCGCAAAGGCCGCGATGGTAGGAATGAGCATGAGCCTGGCGCTTGAAGTCGCCCAGCAAGGGATCACTGTAAACAGCGTCGCTCCCGGCTGGATCACCACAGGGTCGACCACAGCCGAGGAAGCCAAGGCGGCAGGTTACACGCCGATGGGCCGGCCCGGACGTCCCGAAGAGGTGGCTGCAGTGGTTGCTTTCCTGGCGTCTTCAGAGGCGAGCTACCTCACTGGCGAAGTCATCGTGGTGGATGGTGGAAACTGTTTGGTCGAGAACAAGGCCCCTTGATCTGAACAGGCCCCCACAGGGTTGGGACATATCCCCGTGAGTCACTTGAACAATTCGCTGCTCATGAAATCAATGAACACCCGCAGTTTCGGCGCCAGGTGCTTGCTTGAGGGCCAGAGCATGCGGAAGGTGCTCTGATGCCGATTGAACTCGTCAAGGACGGTAACCAGCTCACCGGCGACGATGGCATCGCGCACGGTGAAATCCGGTACGCAGGCAATCCCCAATGCATCGCGCACGACGTACAGCAACGCCTCGGTGGTGTTGCAGACCAGGGTGGCCGGCAGGTTGAGATCGGACTGCCCTTGCCCGTTCACCGGCCAGACCTGCAGCCTGCCAGTGCTGGGGAATTTGTATAGCAGGCAGGCATGGCGCAGCAGATCCGCCGGCACCTGCGGTGTGCCGTGTTCGGCGAAGTACCGGGGCGAACCGACCACGACGAGCTTGAACGCGCCTAACGGGCGGGACATCAGCCGGGAGTCGTTTGGCTCTCCGGTCCGAATGACGGCATCAAAACCTTCCTCAATGATGTCCACCAGCCTATCGGAGAAATCCAGGTCCAATTCGATACTGGGGTAGCGGCGCATGAAAGCCATCAGCGTCGGCATGACCAAATCTGCAACCAGGGGCAAGCTCACGCGCAATTTGCCCCGCGGCGCTTTGCGGGTTTCCGACAGTTCCAATTCGGCCGCTTCGACTTCGCAGAGAATGCGTCGGCAACGCTCGAGGAAAAGCGTCCCTTCTGCCGTCAGCGTGATACTGCGCGTGCTGCGATGAAACAGCCGCACACCCAGCCTTTCCTCGAGTCGGGCCACGCTTTTACCCACCGCCGAAGACGAAATGCCAAGCGCCCTGCCCGCCTCTGAAAAGCTGCGGGTTTCGGCCGCGCGAACAAAAAAATCAATCCCGCTCAGTGATTCCACGCCAGGCTCCCATTGCGGACATTTTTTCCGATGTGTTGCGCACTCTAGCATTCTTGTCTCGCCAAAGAGCGGCACTTACCGTAGTCGACACTTATCAATCTGCTATTGACGCCGCCATCCGGCGGGTCAGAAGCGCGCCAAGCAGGTGACACATGACGATTGCCAATACCCATATCGACGCCGATGCCGAGGTCGTTCAAGATGCTGCGCCGCTCCCCATCGGTTCACTGTTCGCCCTCGCGTTGGCGGCGTTCGTGACCATTCTCACCGAAGCCTTGCCCGCCGGCCTTCTCTCACAGATCAGCGAAGGGCTGGCGATCTCCGAAGCCCTCGCCGGCCAGTTGGTCACGGTCTATGCGATAGGGTCCTTGCTGGCGGCCATTCCCTTGACGGCCGCGACCCAAGGCATGCGGCGCCGGTCGCTCTTGCTGCTGGCGATTGCCGGTTTTGCCGTGGCCAATACGGTCACAACGTTTTCGTCCCATTACGGCTTGACGATCGTTGCCCGCTTGCTGGGTGGCGTATCGGCCGGGCTGCTCTGGGCCTTGTTAGCCGGGTATGCCGCGCGCATGGTGCCCGAGAGCCAGAAAGGTCGGGCGATTGCAATTGCCATGGTCGGCGCACCCTTGGCGTTATCCTTGGGCGTACCGGCCGGCACCTTGCTCGGTAATTTGATCGGCTGGCGGATGAGCTTCGCCATCATGAGTTTGTTCGCCGTCGCCTTGATGGTCTGGGTGCGACTCAAAGTGCCTGACTTTCCCGGGCAAACCACCGACAAACGTCTTGCCTTGCGCCAGGTCTTCACCCTGCCAGGCGTTCGCTCGGTGCTGTGTGTGGTGCTGGCCTTTGTTCTGGCGCACAACATTCTCTTTACCTATATCGCCCCGTTCCTGATGGCGGCAGGCCTGGGCGAGCGGATCGACCTGGTGCTGCTGGTCTTCGGGGGCGCCTCGTTGCTGGGCATCTGGGTCGTCGGCGTGCTGATCGATCGCCATCTACGGGCATTGACCCTTGCCAGCACGGCACTTTTCGCCATCTCGGCCCTGACACTGGGCGCCATGAGCGACAGCCTTGCTGCGATCTACACCGCCGTGGCGGCCTGGGGAGTCGCTTTTGGCGGGGCCGGGACGTTGTTCCAAACGGCAATTGCCAAGACGGCCGGAGACGCGGCGGATCTCGCCCAGTCGATGCTGGTCACGGCCTGGAACGTCGCCATTGCCGGCGGCGGGATCGTGGGGGGCATCCTGCTCGATCATCTGGGTGTCGTTGCGTTTGCGCCTGTGCTGGTCGCGCTCTTGCTGCTGACGTTGGCGGTGGTGTGGTCCGCCCGGCAGTATGGGTTTGCAGCAGACCCTCAACGATAGATAGCAGCAACTGACATCAAATCGTCATCACTGCGTCGTCGAAACGCCATACATCCTGAGTACTGTCCTCGCCAATGAGATCGATCTCAAGCGAGTGACAATGACTGATTTGAAAGAAGTTGCACGGCTGGCAGGGGTTTCGCGGGCAACCGCGGCGCGAGCCTTTGCCTCCCCTGAAGTGGTCCGTCCGGCTACCCGTGAACAGGTCTTCGCCGCAGCGCGCCAACTGGGGTTTCGGCCCAACCGTCTTGGTCGCCAACTGCGCCTGCAAGTGACCAAGCTGATCGGTGTCGTGGTGCCCAACCTGCTCAATCCGGTGTTCGCCGAACAGTTTCAGGCGATGGAGCGTGCTGCACGCGTGCATGGTTACAACCTGTTGTTGGCAACCACCGATTACAGCAGCGAGCGCGAAAGCGCGGTCGTCGAGGAGTTGCTGCGACAGCGTGTCGATGGGCTGGTCCTCACGGTAACCGACGCCGAGAGCAACCGGGTGCTGCAAAGCCTGGACAGCGAGGACACGCCTTTTGTGCTGGCTTATCACCAGCCGGGTAATCCGGATTACAGCGCGGTGTCGGTGGACAACCGCGCCGGCATGGCGCTAGCCACCCGTTATCTGCTGGACGCCGGGCACACTCGGATTGGCATGGTCGCCGGCCCTGCCCTGCAATCGGACCGTGCTCGCCTGCGTTATGCCGGTTATTGCGAGGCAATGCATGGAGCCGGTCTCGCCAGCCTGCCGGTGATTGAAATGCCCGCCCATACCCAGGCTGACTTCGCCGCTATCGAGCCGTTATTGCATGGCCCCCAGGCGCTCAGTGCGCTGGTTTGTTCCAACGATTTGCTGGCCATCAGCTTGATCGCCGAACTGCGCCGCAACGGCTGGCAAGTGCCTCGGCAACTCTCGGTCATCGGTTTTGACGGCATCGCCCTCGGCACCCAGATGCATCCGACGCTGTGCAGTGTTGTTCAGCCCATCGAGGCACTGGCCTGCACCGTGATTGATCAATTGTTGGCGCAGATCGCTGGCGCCACCCCGGTTTCCCATTGCCTGCCTTGTCATATCCGGCCGGGCGAAAGCACTCAACCCTACGAGGAGACGCTTGATGTTCCACTTGCGTAAAACCCTGGCGACACTGCTGTTATGCGGCGCGGCCACCTTGGTCCAGGCCGGCGAAACGGCGATTTGCTACAACTGTCCACCAGAATGGGCCGATTGGGGCACGCAGCTCAAGGCGATTGCCGATACCACTGGCGTCCAGGTTCCGCTGGACAACAAGAACTCTGGACAGGCATTGGCGCAACTGGTCGCCGAGAAGGCCGCGCCGGTGGCGGACGTGGTGTATTACGGCGTGACGTTCGGTTTGCAGGCGCAAAAAGCCGAGGTGGTCGGCACGTACAAACCCAAGGGTTGGGAGCAGATCCCGGCGGGTTTGAAGGACCCCGAGGGACACTGGTTTGCCATTCACTCCGGCACCCTGGGCATCATGGTCAACGTCGATGCGCTGGGCGGTCTGCCCGTGCCGCAAAGCTGGGCCGACCTGCTCAAGCCTGAGTACAAAGGCATGGTCGGCTACCTTGACCCGTCCAGTGCTTTCGTTGGGTACGTCTCGGCGGTAGCGATCAACCAGGCCATGGGCGGCAATCTGGATAACTTCGCCCCAGCCATCGACTACTTCAAAAAGCTGGCGAAAAACTCACCGATCGTGCCCAAGCAGACGGCTTATGCGCGGGTGCTGTCCGGGGAGTTGCCGATTCTGGTGGACTACGACTTCAACGCCTATCGGGCTCGTTACAAAGACAAGGCCAACGTTGCCTTTGTGATTCCCAAGGAAGGCAGCATCAGCGTGCCTTACGTGATGAGCATCGTCGACAACGCCCCCCATCGGGCCAACGCCGAGAAGGTCCTGGATTTCGTTTTGTCCGAGCAAGGCCAGGCGCTCTGGGCCAAGGCGTACCTGCGACCGGTGCGGGCAATGAAGATGCCTGCCGATGTTGCCGCGCAGTTCCTGCCCGACAGCGATTACGCCCGGGCCGGCGTAGTCAACTACGAGCAGATGGCCGCGGCGCAGGAAGCCTTTTCCGCACGTTATCTGAGCGAGGTCAAGTAAGTGACCGTCTCGGCAGTAAAAGCCCGAGACGTACGGTCGGGCTGGGCCATGGTGCCGCGCTTGCGGCCGACCGCTGCCTGGGCGCTTGCGCCCGCGGCGGCGGTGCTGTTCGCCTTCTGGTTGTTGCCGCTGGCGCACCTGGTCTTGCTCGGTGGGCAAAGTCGCGATGGTAGCGACAGCGGCTATTGGCAGGTGCTGAGCAGCGCGCAATACCTGGGCAGTCTGGCGCAGACCTGCCTGCTGGCACTGGCAACGACCCTCGCGGCGTTGTTAGTGGGCGGCTTCAGTGGTTTTTTTCTCAGTCGCCAACGTTTCTTCGGCCGTTCGGTACTTGTCGCCTTGTTGACCTTCCCGCTGGCATTTCCCGGCGTGGTCGTTGGTTTTCTGGTGATCCTGCTGGCCGGCCGCCAAGGCTTGTTTGCCACCCTGGGGCTCGGCCTGGTGGGTGAGCGCTGGATTTTTGCCTACTCGTTGATGGGCTTGTGCATCGGCTACCTGTATTTCTCGATTCCGCGGGTGATCCTTACGGTGATGGCTGCTTGTGAAAGCCTGGATCGCAGCCTGGAAGAGGCCGCTCGTTCACTGGGAGCCAGCCATTGGCGTGTGCTCTGTGACGTCATTGTCCCCGGCCTGGCGCCGGCATTGGTCTCCTGCGGGGCGATTTGCTTTGCCACCTCCATGGGCGCGTTCGGTACCGCCTTCACCCTGGGTACCCGGCTCAACGTGACGCCGGTGGCGATCTACAACGTGTTTACCAATTACGCCAATTTCGCCGTGGCCGCTGCGCTGTCGGTGGTGTTGGGGCTGGTGACCTGGGCGGTTCTGTTGCTGGCCCGGCGGCTGGCCAAAGATTCGAGGACAGTCTTGTGAAACGCTCAACGCTGTTTGTCGGGCAACTGGTGTTTACCTTGCTGGTGTGCGCTTTCATGTTGGTGCCTGTGGTGATGTCACTGCTCGCCGGGCTGACGCGCAATTACTTCCAAGGGCTGTCCAGCGGCCTGACGTTCGACTGGCTGCTGCAGGTCTGGCAGGCGTATTCGCCGACGGTCTGGCTGTCCCTGCAACTGGCCGCCGCCTGTGCGCTGTGTGTCTGTGTGGTGGGTGTGCCGGCGGCTTACGCCCTGGTACGGATGAACAACCGCTTTAGCCGCGCGTTCGAGGAACTGATGGTGTTGCCGGTGGCGATGCCCGGTCTGGCCAGTGCCTTGGCATTGCTGCTCACCTATGGTCAGTTCGGCGGGTTTCGCAGCAGTTGGTTATTCATTCTCGTCGGCCACGTGCTGTTCACTCTGCCATTTCTGGTGCGCCCGGTGATGGCGGTGATGCAACGCCAGCACCTGCCGATCCTGGAAGAAGCCGCCGCGAGCCTGGGTGCCGGGCCGGTCCGGCGCTTCTTCAGCGTGGTGGTGCCCAACTGTCGGGCGGGGATTCTCGCCGGGGTCTTGATGGTCGTCACCCTGTCGTTGGGTGAGTTCAACCTGACCTGGATGCTCCATACCCCGATGACCAAAACCTTGCCGGTGGGCCTGGCCGACAGCTATGCCTCGGCCAGGCTGGAAGTCGCCAGCGCCTACACCCTTATATTCCTGTTGATGATTGTGCCGCTGCTTGTTGCATTGCAGGCCATCAGCGCGCGCCTTTCCCGTGGAGCAAATCGATGAGCGGAACCACTATTCGCCTGAAGGGTTGTCGCAAGGCGTTCTCTGACGGCACCGTTGCCGTACATGACCTGGACCTGATCATTGAGGCTGGAGAAACCCTGGCGATCCTCGGTCCGTCCGGTTGCGGTAAAACCACCACCCTGCGCCTGATCGCGGGTCTGGAGCGTCCGGACGTGGGCCAGGTATTTTTTGGCGACAGCGACGTCACCCGCCTCCCCATCGAACGTCGCGACGTGGGCATGGTGTTCCAGAACTATGCGCTGTTTCCCAATCTGGATGTGGCCGGCAACATTGTTTACGGCCTGAAAGTTCGCGGTGTGTCACCCGCCGAGCGTAACAAGCGCTGTTTGGAGTTGCTGGAACTTGTCGGCTTGCAGGATCACGGCAAGCGCAGTATCCACGAGTTGTCCGGCGGTCAGCGCCAACGAGTCGCCCTCGCCCGCGCCCTGGCACCCAGGCCCCGGGTATTGCTGCTCGACGAACCGTTGGCGGCACTGGATGCGCAATTACGTGAACGCCTGCGCAGCGAATTGGCCCAGTTGCTACGCGGTTTGGGCATTACCGCCGTGTTCGTCACCCACGATCAGGGTGAAGCCATGGCGCTGGGGGATCGCATCCTGGTCATGGAGCATGGCCGCGTCGCGCAACTGGCTAGCCCGCGGGACATCTATCAGCAACCTGCCAACGCGTTCGTCGCCCGTTTTGTCGGCAATCTCAATGCTTTTTCGGTGATCGAGCACACGCCCCATGGCTTGAAGGTCAGTGGCGGTGAGTTGCCATGGAATGGCGCCGACCTACCCGCCACTGTCTATTGCCGCCCCGAGCATTTGCGGGTGATGGACAGTGAGGGCCATCTGCACGGGCGTCTGGTGGGCCAGTTTTTCCAGGGGGCTCAAAGCCGTCTGCTGGTGGATGTGGGTGCGACTCAGCCTTTGCTGGTGGACAGCACCGATAGCGCTATCCATGCCCCCGGTGCCCTGATTGCCCTGGCCGTCGAGCCACAAGTGCTGTTCACCCTGTCATCGTGATCTTTGTGTTTGCAGAGGGCTTATTTTGAATCATCCGTTTCTCATCGCGCAGATCAGCGATCTGCACCTTAAAGCCGGACAAAAACTGACTTACGGCGTTGTCGATACCCTCGCTGCATTGCGTCGTGCGGTGGATCATTTGAACACCCAGGTGCCGCGTCCCGACATCGTGGTGGTCAGTGGCGACCTGGTGGACTTCGGTCGCCCTGATGAATATGCCGCGCTGCACCCTGAGCTGGCGCGCCTGCACATGCCTTGCTACCTGGTGCCTGGTAACCATGACAATCGCGAGCATTTGCGGGCGGCATTTGCCGACCACAGCTACCTACCGATACGGGCTGACGCCCCCCTGGACTGGGTGGTGGAGGAGCATCCGCTACGCCTTATTGGCCTGGACACCACCATTCCCGGTGCCCATGGCGGTCAGCTCCTGGACAGCCAGTTGCGCTGGCTCGATGAACAACTGGCCTGTCGTCCCGATGCGCCGACGCTATTGGTGCTGCATCACCCGCCGTTTGTAAGCGGGATTGGCCATATGGACCGTGAACCCTTCATCAACGCGGCGGCACTGGAGCAGGTCATTGCCCGACACCCGCAGGTGGAGCGCTTGCTGTGCGGGCATTTGCATCGGTCGATGCAACGGCGTTTCGGCGGCAGCCTGAGTTGCGTGTGCCCCGGTACCTCACATCAGATCGTCCTGGATCTACAGCCAACCGCTCCCGCGCATTTCAATCTGGAACCGCCGGGGTATCTGCTGCATCACTGGCATGGGCAGGCACTGGTGACCCATAACGGCGTGTTTGGCGAGTATCCCGGACCGTATCCGTTTTATGACGCTCATGGATTGATCGACTGATAACCCAGGGACTTTCACTGATGACCTGCTTTGGAGATTTAATCCCTACCCCACTCTATTCATTGAAGATTTTCTAACGAGTTATTGAACGCATCGGCCAATCATGTGATCGGCCGAGGGCTTCCTGCTGCCTTTTCACTGTGCCCGGAACAAAGGTTCCGCGCTGGAGTTCGTCCTGATGAAAGCTCTATTCAACGTACTGAGTTTATTAACCGGCGGCGTGTGTATTGTCTTGAGCCCGTTGGCGTCTGCTGATTTTGTCAGCGACAGTAAAGCCAACTTGAACTTGCGCAATTTCTACTTCAACAACGATAACCGTGACGGTACCGCCGCGCCCTCGAAGACTGAGGAATGGGGACAGGCCTTCATGCTCAATTATCAGTCCGGGTTTACCGACGGCACTGTGGGGTTTGGTCTGGATGCCATCGGCCTGCTGGGTTTGAAACTCGACAGCGGCGCGGGTCGCCATGTTGGCAGCTCGATGTTTCCCAACGACGGTGACAAGGCTGCCGACCAATGGGCTCGTCTCGGCGCAACGGCGAAGATGCGCGTCTCCAAGACCGAACTGCGTTACGGCACCTTGCAACCGAAACTGCCGATCCTGGTGTCCAACGATGGCCGTCTGTTGCCGCAAACTTTCGAAGGTGGCCAAGTCACCAGCAATGAAATCGACAACCTGACGTTCACCGCCGGCCAACTGGAACACGCCACCGGGCGTGCATCGAGTGACCGCGCCGGGCTGGCCGTTGCGGGCGGCAGCCAGGAAAGCAACAAATTCACCTTTGCCGGTGGCGACTACAAACTGACCAAGGACCTGACCGCACAGTATTACTACGCCAATCTCGAAGACTATTACCAACAGCACTTCGCCGGTTTGTTGCATGTATTGCCGCTGGGCGAATACGGCTCGCTGAAAACCGACTTGCGCTACTTCAAGACCACGTCCGATGGCAAGAACAGCAGCGCCGCCGGTCGCGCCAGTGGTTACAAACTGGGCGGCTACACCAAGGACGGCAGCGGGGAAATCGACAACGATACCTGGAGTGCGGCGTTCATTTACTCGCTGGGCGGCCATGCCATTACCGCGGGTTATCAAAGCGTTTCCGAAGACAGCAACTTTGCCCAACTCAACCAGGGTGGCTTGGTGGGTAAAGGCGAAGCCGGCGCCAGCCTTTATCTCTACACCGACCGCACTATTCAGACGTTCATCCAGGCGGGTGAGCGCACGGCGTTCGCCCAGTATGCCTACGACTTCGCCGCGCTTGGCGTGCCGGGATTGAAGGCGTCGGTGATGTACCTCAAGGGCGACAATATCCAGACCGCCAGCGGTCAGGACGCCAGTGAGTGGGAGCGCGATATCTCCCTGGACTATGTGATCCAGAGCGGTACGCTGAAGAACCTGGGTTTTGGCTGGCGCAACGCGATGTCCCGAAGCGAAGTGGCTCGCGACCAGGACCAGAATCGCCTGATCGTGAGTTACAGCATTCCCTTGATGTAAGCATCCAGCGCAATTCAGGGCCAGGGCGTCGAACTCGCGTGAAACGCTCCTGGCTCTTTATCAGCGCTTGCCCAACGTCGGCAGATTCGCACGATTGGGCAATCATCCGCGCGGATTATGCAACCAGCCCCCAGAATTGCTTCCTATAGTTATCCAGAGTCAAACCTTCTGGAGCTGGAATCGCTATGAGCGCCCTCAACATCAATGGCCGTGAGTATACGGTCGACGTAGACCCAGGCACCCCGATTCTCTGGACCCTGCGCGATGCGCTGGGCATGACCGGCACCAAATTTGGTTGTGGTGCAGCCCTGTGTGGCGCCTGCACCGTTCACCTGGATGGTCAGGCCATTCGTTCCTGCGTGACGCCAATCGCCGCCGCCCAAGGCAAGAAGATCACCACCATCGAGGCGGCCACAGATGGCAGTGACCCGGTCGGCACCGCCGTGCATGAGGCTTGGGTCAAACACGACGTGGCGCAGTGCGGCTACTGTCAGAGCGGCCAGATCATGAGCGCGACAGCGTTTCTCAAAGCCCAGCCCAAGGGCAAGCAGCCTACGGCGGCCGAAATCGACTCGGCGATGGCCGGCAACATTTGCCGCTGTGGCACTTACGCGCGCATCCGCGCTGCCGTGGCAGATGCCGCCAAAACCCTTGCCTGACCGGAGTTCGCCATGTTGAACGAGATTTTTCCAGACGAGATTCCCCGCGCTTTACAGCACATGCTTGAGCGCGATCAGGCTGACGGCCCTACCACCCTTCCCCGCCGCAGTTTCCTCAAGATTGTCGGCATCGGCGGTCTGGCCTTGGGCGCTTTTCCTCATCTTGCCTTGGCGCAAGAGGCCAACGGCGACGCCGCAGTACCACTCAAGCCGAATCAGCAACCTTCGGCATTCGTACAGATCGCGCCCAACGGCGAAGTCACCGTGACGATCAACCGGTTGGAATTCGGCCAGGGCGTGCAAACCAGCCTCCCGATGATTCTTGCCGAAGAGCTCGATGCCGACTGGAGTCTGGTGCGAGCCCGCAACGGCAGCGGTGATGCTGCTTATCAGGATCCGATCTTTGGTATACACCTCACTGGCGGCTCCAATTCGATCAAGAACAGCTATACCCAGTACCGCGAACTTGGCGCCCGTGCTCGTGCCATGCTGCTCTCGGCGGCGGCAGCACGCTGGAACGTGGACGTGGCCAGCCTCAGCACCCAAGCCGGCATGGTGCTCGGCCCGGCGGGCCGTAAGGCAAGCTACGGCGAATTGGCCGAGGCCGCTATGGCGCTGCCTGTGCCGGAAAAGGTGACACTCAAGGACCCCAAGGACTTTCGCATCATTGGCCATGCCACCACGCGCATCGATGCCAAAGCCAAGAGCAGCGGCCAGCAGGACTTCGGCATCGATATGCATCTGCCAGGGCAACTCACTGCCGTGGTCGCCCACCCGCCGGTGTTCGGTGCCAGAATCGCTTCGTTGGATGACAGCGCGGCACGCGCCACCCGGGGCGTGAAAGCGGTATTGCGCGTGCCGTTGGACGGCGGCGCCGAAGGTGTCGCGGTAGTCGCCGATAGCTACTGGCAGGCGAAGCTCGCGCGCGATGCCTTGAAGCTGGAGTGGGACCTGGCGTCGGTCGAAAAGGTGGACAGCGAAAAACAATTGCTCCAGTACCGGGAGCTGGCCGGCCAGCCCGGCCCACTGCGCTTCGATGCCGACATGACGCCGCTGGCAACCGCGCCGCATCAACTGGAAGCTGAGTTCGTATTCCCCTACCTCGCCCACGCCCCCATGGAGCCGTTGAACTGTACTGTCCAGCTCGGCGAAGAACGCGCCGAACTGTGGGTCGGCACGCAGTTTCCCGGCGGCGACAGTGCGGCGGCCGCCAAGGTACTGAATCTCAAGCCCGAGCAAATCCAGCTGAACGTGCAGACGGCCGGCGGTGGTTTTGGCCGGCGCGGCGTGCCCACCAGCGACTTTGTCGTGCTGGCTTGCGAAGTGGCCAAAGCCGCCCGCGCTGAGGGGCTTGACGCGCCTGTGCGCACGCTCTGGAGCCGGGAAGACGACATCAAGGGCGGCTACTATCGCCCCATGCACCTGCATCGCGCGCGCATCGGTTTTGACGACGCCGGCAAGGTACTGGCCTGGGATCACGCCCTGGTCGGGCAATCCATTCTTACCGGCACCGTGTTTGGTGGCCAAGTGAAGAACGGCATCGACCCCACCGCCACGGAAGGTATGCGTGATCCTTATCCGCTGCCGATGCGCCTGACGGTCCATCACCCGAAAGTCAACGTCCCCATCCTCTGGTGGCGCAGCGTAGGCTCCACCCATACGGCTTTTGTGATGGAAACCTTGATCGATGAGATCGCCCGTACAACCAAGCAGGATCCGGTGGCCTATCGGATGAAGCTGTTCGCCGATCAAAGCCCGCGCCATCGCGCAGCGCTGCAATTGGCGGTGGACAAGAGCGAATATGGCAAACGCCCGCTACCGGCTGGCCATGCCTGGGGCGTGGCGGTGCACGAGTCGTTCAGTTCGGTGGTGGCTTATGTCGTTGAGGCGTCGGTGCAGAGTGGCCGTCCGGTGCTGCACCAAGTGACTGCGGGTGTGCACTGCAACCTGGTGGTCAACCCGCGCAGTGTTGAAGCTCAGGTGCAAGGCGCAGCGCTGATGGGATTGTCGATGTGCCTGCCGGGCGGCGCCATCACCTTGAAAGACGGCGTCGTGCAGCAGAGCAACTTTGCTGACTTCAGCGTTCCACGCATTACCGACATGCCGGAGTTTGCCGTGCACATCGTGCCAAGCGCCGAACCACCCACCGGGATGGGCGAGCCCGGCCTGCCGGCGTTGGCTCCGGCTTTTGCCAATGCCATTGCCAGCCTGACGGGCAAGCCAATGCGTGAGTTGCCGTTCAAGATGACGTGATGGAGTGTATCTCCAGATTCACTATCGTACGGGGATGTACGAGTAACCCCTTACCATTGCTTTTCCTTCCTGCGTATTCCGAGCCCGAATAAGCTCAACCATGTGTTCCTGAGTGTATTCAACGAAATACTCGTTACCCTCTTCAATCTGCAGGTTCAGGAATACGTTTCGGGGATGGTTGTTCTGTCCAGCAGCTATCTTGTGCTGGCCGGGGCTCACGTAGACCCAGGAATAGGTCCGTTCATTGAGGCCCACTACCGCGCTGTCATTAATGCTGAATATGCTGTCATAAAAGCTGCCTTGAATGACATGCGTCCGCGCCAGATAAACGAGCGCCTTACCTTGAGGTGGCGACGGAGGGTCGAAATAGGGTTGGTTGGAAGTTGTATGGCCGCAGCCGGTCAATAGGAGCAGGAGCACCAGCCCTGTTATTTTTTTTATTGTCGCGCTCATTTGTTCTGCCCCAATAACTGATTGATTACCGGCTCCATTTTTTCCTCGACCGTTGCCATTTTAGACGGATCGAATCCTCCCTCCCCCGTCAGATGATAGTGCGCAAAGCCGATTTTTTGATTGCCCTTATAAAGAGAAATACTGGCATCGGACAGGTAGGCAGAAAAATCCCACGAGCGAATCGCGGTATAGGTCAAACGGTACTCGCAGGTGCTCGGCACAGATCTGGTGTAGAGCTGGCTCTCGATATGGTGCTTGCGTAAGAGGAGTTGCAAGCCATCGACAAAGTCGCCAACGACGACTTTTGGATTCTCTTCAATACAAATCTTCGAAATTTGATATTGGCGCTCCACCGGTTCGACTTTAATGTTGGTACACCCGGCCAGTATCAATACAAAACCAATCGTAAGCGCTCTAAACCGCACACTTTTCTCCAAACTAAAAAAGATATCAAAATGATGGCGTCATGCTAGGTGAGGTGCGTTTTGCCGTCAATCGCCAGCCTTCTTTACCGGGCGTGGACTGAAAAGGCCCGGCGTGAAAGACCTCAAACCGCCTCACCTTTACGATGAAACGCCTGCCCCAACACCGCCAAGCGTTCGGCCAACGGTGGCAGGCATTGACTGCTCCGAGTCAGAATGCCGATGTTATCGGCGTTGCGCTCAGCGACGGCCTGGACGCTTTGCAAGCGTTCATTGATGCCCTTCGAGGCCTCGGATTGTTCCTGGGTGGTGCTGGCGATCAGGCCGTTGAAGTGGTTGATCGCCGCGATGTCCTCTACCACTGCATTCAGCAGTTGCGAGGCGAGTTGGCTGGCCGATACGCAGCGTTGTACCCCTTCCTGGCTGTCTTGCATGGCGAGGGCTGCCTGACGGCTGCCCTGTTGCAGCTTGGCGATGATCTGCTGGATTTCCGTGGTGGACGTCGAGGTCTTTTGCGACAGGGTCCGGACTTCGTCCGCTACTACCGCAAAACCGCGTCCCTGCTCCCCGGCCCGGGCGGCCTCGATGGCGGCGTTGAGGGCCAACAGGTTGGTTTGTTCGGCGATGCTGTTAATGACGTCCAGCACCTGGCCGATCTGTTGCGCCTGCTCGGCCAGGCCTTGCACGGTTTCGTTGGTCAGGTTGAGGCGACCGGCCAACTCGACAATCTCCTCGCGGCTCTGGTCAACGGTGCTGCGTCCGCGGCTGACCTGTTCACTGGCTTGGCCGGCCCGTTGTACCGTCTGGCCGACATGCCCGGCAATGCTGTCCATGGCCTGGACCAGATGGCCAATCGCGCCGCTCATCTGTGCCACTTCATTGAGCTGATGCCTGGCGCCGTGCTCCAGTGTCTGGCCGACTTGAGAAAGGTCCTGACCCAAGTCCGAAAGGTTGCGGGTATCGCGCACCACGCCGTCTACCAGGTTGGTGATCTGCTGCAGGAAATGATCGAAACGCTCGGACGAAGAGGCTTTGTCCCCCCGGTTGCGCTGGGTCTGGGTGTCACTGCTCAACTGCATAGCGGCGGCCAGCACTTTGTCGAGCACATCCTGGTTTTCCGTGGCATCGGCCAGGCTCTGGTTCGCCAGGTAAATCAGGATCACGCTTTCCACCACCACGTAGAAGGCGTGGATGAAAATCATGGTCCAGCCGCCATGGTTGGCCATGACGAACACCGGATAACCCTGGTGCTGAAGCCAGTGAAAACCGACGTGGTGAATAGCGATAGTGGCGGCGGCCACGATGATCGGCAGCCAGTCACGGTAGAACGTCAGCACCGCCAACAGTACGAAAATCCCGAAGTGGAACTCGATCACGCCACGGGTCTGGTTGATGTGCAAGGCGGCCATGACCATCAGCGCCACGGCGATGACACAGCGCATGGCCCGGGTGCCGCCCAGGCCGCGATAAAGCACGGTGGTCAGCAGACAGGTCGTCGCTCCTATCAGCAGCGCCTGGCTGAAGGTGGAGTGCAGGAAGGCCAGGCACAGGGAGTAGACAAAAGTGAGCCAGAGTAACCCCAGCATGATGCGATCAGCTTTACGGTAGTGATCGTAAAGCGCACGGGCGATGTCATGGGGGCTGTCCTTTTCGGGGGGCTTGGAGGGTCCGTTACCAATGCTGGCTTCAAGCCTTATCGGCGTGTCGGAATCGAACTGTAGCCGATTCCTCCTGGTTAGTGGCACTACGCCATCTTCCTTTTTTCACTGATCTTTGCTTTATGATGTTCGCCATCTCATTCCCAGACCTGATGGAACCCCCATGACTTTCGATTTCGACACGGTATTGGAGCGCCACGGTACCGGTAGCACCAAGTGGAGTCGCTACCCCGCTGACGTGTTGCCCATGTGGGTGGCTGATATGGACTTCCCTGCTCCGCCGGTGGTCATCGACGCACTGCACAAACGCCTCGAACACCCCATGCTCGGCTACAGCGTGGCCCAGGACTCGCTGCGCGCCGCCATCGTTGCGGACCTCTGGAACAAGTACGCCTGGCGCGTCGAGCCTCAGCAGATCGTCTTCCTGCCGGGTGTCGAACCAGGCTTCAACATGGCACTGCACGCCTTGGTGGAGCCTGCGCAGAACGTTGTGGTACAGGTGCCCAATTACCCGCCGCTGCGCAATGCCCCTGCTCACTGGCAACTGAACAAGGTTGAACTGCCGTTCAACCCGCTCAACGGCGAGTTCCACACACCCCTGGCCGCGTTGCGTGACGCGTTGCAAGGTGGCGGTGCGCTGTTGCTGAGCAACCCTCACAACCCGTTGGGCAAGGTGTTTGCCCGGGAAGAACTCAAGGCCGTGGCGGATATCTGCCTGGAACAGAATGCCTGGATCATCTCTGACGAAATCCATGCCGAGCTGTGCTTCGACGGTCGTGTGCACATCCCCACCGCCACCCTCAGCCCGGAGATTGCCGAGCGCACCATCACCCTGATGTCGGCCAGCAAGGCCTACAACATTGCCGGGCTGAAAACTTCATTCGCCATCATCCAGAACGCCAAAGTCCGCGAGCGGGTCAACAGTGCCCGGGCCGGCATGGTCGACAGCGTCAACGCCCTGGGCCTTGAAGCGACCCGCGCGGCCTACAGCGAAGCTGGCCCGTGGCTGGAAGAATTGAAGGCTTACCTGCAAGCCAACCGCGACTATCTGGTCGACGCCGTAAAGACCCGCCTGCCGGGCATCACCATGACCGTGCCCCAGGGCACTTACCTGGCCTGGCTGGATTGCTCGGGATTGGGGCTGGACGACCCGCAGGGCTTTTTCCTGAAGCAAGCCAAGGTAGGCCTGAGTGCCGGACTGGATTTCGGTGACGATGCCGGGCAATTCGTGCGCTTGAACTTCGGCTGCCCACGGGCGCTGCTGGAGGAAGGGATTACGCGGATGGAGCGGAGCTTGAAGGCCAGGGGCTGATCTCCCTGACGACGAAGATCCTCTGTGGCGAGGGAGCAAGCTCCCTCGCCACAATGGATCCGCGTTTTACTCATCCATATCCGGCGCATAAACAAAGCACAACTTGTTCCCCTCCGGATCGCGGCAATAGGCCCCGAAATACCCTTCCGAATACTGGGGCCGCGGGCCCGGCGGGCCTTCGTCGGTGCCGCCCAGGGCGATGGCCTGCGCCCAGGCGGCCTGTACGGTGTGCGGCGAATCGGCGGCGAAACTCACTTGCATGCCATTGCCCCAGGTCGCGGGCAAACCATTGAACGGTAATTGCACGAACACCTGAGGCCAACGCTTGCCGGGTTGATGCCAGCCTTCTCCCGGCGGGCCCGAGTCGTTTTCGCTGGGCAGGCGTACCAACCCCAGGCAGCCCAGCACGGCATCATAAAACGCGACCATTGTTGGCAGGTCCCGCGCGCCAATCTGTATGTGACTGAACATCTGTCCGGCTCCTTATCTGCATTCGTCCAACATTAGCCGATGTTGATTCGCGATTGGCAAAAGGGCTCGGACCACGCTCATCGCTCGGCCCCGGAATCCGAGCGAACTCTGCCTGAAGGCCCACAGTCCACCCTCCATCGACTACACATCCAGCATGGAGAATGTCATGACTGACTACCCTACCCCGCCGTTCCCAAAACAAAGCCAACCGGTGCCCGGCACTCAACGCAAGATGGACCCGTATCCAGACTGCGGAGAACAGAGCTACACCGGTTCTGGACGCCTGGAAAGCAAGATCGCCTTGATCACGGGCGCCGACAGCGGCATCGGTCGTGCCGTGGCGATTGCCTTCGCCCGTGAGGGCGCTGACGTGGCCATTTCCTACCTGGACGAGCATGAAGACGCCAGGGAGACCGCCCGCTGGGTAGAACAGGCCGGCCGCCAATGCCTGTTGCTGCCCGGCGATCTGGCGGACAAGGCCCAATGCCGCAAGATCGTCGACGAAACCGTCGCCCGTTTCGGGCATATCGACATTCTGGTCAACAACGCCGCGTTCCAGATGACTCACGAAAACCTGGAAGACATCCCCGACGAAGAGTGGGTGCGCACGTTTGATATCAACATCACCTCGATGTTCAGGATCTGCCAGGCCGCCGTCCCGCATATGAAGGCGGGTGGCTCGATCATCAACACCAGTTCGGTCAACTCCGACATGCCCAAGCCGACTCTGCTGGCCTACGCCACCACCAAAGGCGCCATCGCCAACTTCACCGGCGGGCTGGCGCAGATGCTCGGCCCCAAGGGCATCCGGGTGAACAGCGTGGCGCCAGGGCCGATCTGGACACCGCTGATTGTCGCCACCATGCCTGAGGAAGAAGTACAGAACTTCGGCTCCCAGACGCCCCTTGGCCGTCCTGGCCAGCCGGTGGAAGTGGCGCCGATCTATGTACTGCTGGCTTCGGATGAGGCGAGCTACATTTCCGGTTCCCGGTATGGGATTACGGGCGGCAAGCCGATCCTGTGAGTCAAGCAATGGTGGGCAGCTGTTGTGGCGAGGGGATGTAGCCCTCGCCATGAATCATGTGAAGGGCCTCACGGCTCCTTGGCAATCACCGAAATCTTGCCGTTACGTTCGATAATCGCGAACTTGATCTGTTCCAGTGTCTCGATTCCCTGGCTCGACCGTGCCGCTTCCATGATGTCTTCTTCTATCAAGCGGGCATGGCGCAGGCGTGCCTTCAGTATTCGCCCATCCTCCACAATAATGGTCGGGCCGCCGTCAATCAGTTGCGAGACCCATTGGGAGCGTTGCTTGAGCAGCGACAAGCCCACATCGATGGCAATCAGCGTCACGATCACCATCAACGAATTGGTCAACGAGAAATCATCCCCCAGCAACGCCTGCTGGGTGGCCTCGCCGATGATCATCAGCAGGACAAAATCAAACGTGGTGATTTCCGCCAGGGAGCGTCGCCCGGCGATCTTGAACAGTACCAGCAACGCCACATAGATCGCGGCAGCCCGCAGCACAGAGTCCATACGTCACCTAGGGAAAAATGAATTGATTGAACCTGACCGTGGCGCCATCGGGCGTGTCGATACGGCTGTGATAGAGCCCCAGCCCATCGCCCAGCAGTGACAGATAAAGGCTGGCCTCTCCCTTGGCATCCGCCTGGACCCACAGCTTCAGGCCCCGCTCCGCACTCGCCGAGCGCACGGGCTGGGGCTGGAGGGTTTGCACCTCGAAACCCTCCAGCCACTGGCCGACCAGTTCCACCTCCAGCACGGCATTGGGCTGCCCCATCAGATGGATGACCATGGGGTTGGTAGAACCGTTGCGGTGGAACATTTCGTACTCGACGCCGAGTCGGCCATCTGCGCTGTGTACATTTCGGGTGCTCAACGGGCCACGAGAGAACAATCCAAGCAACGTCAGGATCACCAGCAATACCAACACGTACCAACCCACCCGCTCGAAACGCCAGACCTTGAGCTGGTAGGCCATGTCTTCGCGGACCGGGAACTGGCGGCTGCGCAATTCCTCGGGATCAGTGGGGTGGGTCATGGTGATCCCCTATCTGCGCTCACCCGCCAGCGCGCGTTGATGAAAGTGCCGCAACTGCACGAGCGCATGTTCGGCGGCCCACCTTTGGACCTGGTTGCGAGTCCCGAAAAACCTTTCCAGGCGACTGAACAGCGCTCGCTCGCCGGCCATATCGAACGCCCAGGCAAAACAGACGGTGCCGGCCGGAATGCCGTCCATGTCATCCGGCCCGAGAATGCCGGTGGTGGCCACGGCGACGTTGGCATTGGCGTCGCGCAGGGCACCGAGGGCCATTTCCTCGGCCACCTCACGGCTGGTGAGATTGAAGGTGTCGATGGTGCATGGGTTGACCCCCAGCAATCGTTGTTTAGCCTCCGGGGAATACACCACGTAACCGCTTTCAATCAGCGAACCACTGCCGGGTACTTCGGCCAGCAAGGTGACGATCTTGCCGGCGGTACAGGACTCGGCCGTCGTCAGGCGCAGCTCGTGTTCACGCAAGTAATCAACCAGGGAGCAAGCAATGGTCATGGCATACAGTCCTTCAGGGATGCTGATGGATTGACCCCGGCCGTATGGATTCATTCCCTCTGATCACGCCCCTCCTCGGGCACTCCAAATAAATGAACCCCCGACCGATCCTGTATCTCAAATCCGTATGGGCCTCACCAGAGGCTGTACTGATCAGGAGGTCGTCATGTCCGCCCCTTTCGTCAAACTGTTCACCCACCCCGAGTTTGCCTGGAAAGACATCCGCGAACAGGAACAAGCTCATCCGCGCCACTATCTGGCTCACCTGTTGTTGCTCGCCCTGATTCCCGTGGTGTGCCTGTTCATTGGGACCACCTGGACCGGCTGGAGCCTGGCTGAAAACGAAACGGTACGGCTCAGCACTGCCAGCGCACTTCAACTGAGTGTGCTGCTGTACCTGACCATCGTGGCCGGCGTGATGCTCATGGGGCTGTTCATCCGCTGGATGTCGCGCACCTTCGATGCCCGCCCTACGGTCAACCAGTGCATTGGTTTTGCCGCCTACACCGCCACGCCCTACTTCCTGGCCGGGATTTTCGGGCTCTACCCCAACCGCTGGCTGGCGGTGATCGCGCTGGCAATGGCGTCGGCCTACTCGACCTTTTTGCTGTTTGTGGGCCTGCCCAAGTTCATGAATCTCAAGAAGGAACAAGGTCTGTTGTACTCGGCCAGCGTATGGGGCGTAGGACTCTTGGTGCTGGTGACCATTCTGGTGGAAATGATTCTGCTATGGTTCAACGTCCTGCAGCCGGAATATCTGCGCGTTCCGATAAGTGGATGAGTCCGGGAGGCATCGAACCAAGCTATTTATCGGTCTTTTTCATACCAATGCGTCGACGCATGTCGGCGGTGATGCTTTGGCGGGTCTTCTTCAGGCCCGCCCAAGGCTCGTGACCCACTTGCGCCAAACGCTCATGGACGTTGTGCACGGTCCACAGGTTTGCGCCTTTGAGTTCGGCCACTTCCTCGCGAAAGATCGGCACCGACACCGGCAACCCTTCACGGGTACGGGCGGCATAGGCGCAGATGGTGGTGGCGCCCAGGCCGTTACGCAGGTAGTCGATGAAGATCCGCCCTACCCGGTTCTTTGGCCCGGAGACCGCCGAGAATCGATCCGGCAACAGCTTGGCCATGTGGCTGACAATCGCATGGCTGAAGCCCTTGACCTCGTCCCAACCCAACTTGCGGGTCAAGGGCACGACAATGTGGATGCCTTTGCCGCCGCTGGTCTTGAGAAACGCCTTGAGCCCTAGTTCATCGAGTACCGACAAGGTCAGATGCGTCGCTTCCACCATGCTTTTCCAAGGCAGGGCCGGATCCGGGTCAAGGTCGAGAACAAAGCGATCAGGCTTGTCCAGGTTCACCGACGTGGCATTCCAGGTGTGTAACTCCACCGTGCTCATTTGCACCGCGCCGATCAACGCTTCGGGATTGTTGATGATCATTACCGGCTGCCCGGTCAATGATTTGTCCAGGGTGGTGATACCAGGAATCGCCAGGCGCTCGGCGTTTTTCTGGAAAAACAACTCACCGGCAATGCCATCCGGCGCCCTGACCAGTGCCACCGGGCGGTCGGCCAGTTCCGGCAGGATGAACTCGGCGACGCTGGCGTAGTACTCGGCCAGTTGCAGCTTGGTCGTGCCGCTGCTGGGATCAATGACTCGCTCAGGGTGGGTGATGCGCACCTTACCGTCCATGGCTGGCGCCTGAGTGGTTTTGGTTTTGGTTTTGGCTTTGGTTTTTTCCGCAGTCTTTTTCACGGGTTTGGCCAGCTCCTGGGTGATCGCCTTGGCCGGTTTATCGTTGCGCAAACCATGAAACACGGCATGGCGCACCGAGCCTTCCTTGGTCATCTCGGCAAACGCCACTTCAGCCAGTAGCGTCGGTTCCAGCCAATGCACTCCTTTGGCCTCGTATCCGGTGGGTGGGTTGACCACCGCGGCTTTTTTTCTTTCCAGGGGCAACAATTGCTGGTGAATGCTTGTGAGGGTTTGCTCGTTGAACCCTGTGCCGACCTTGCCGGCATAGCGCAGTTGCCCGCTGTCGGCATCGTGCAGCCCCAGCAACAAGGCGCCGAAGCCGTTGCGGGCGCCCTTGGGCTCGCTGAAACCGACTACGACGAACTCCTGGCGATTCTTGCACTTGAGCTTGATCCAGTCGTTGCTGCGCCGGGAAACGTAGGCGCTGCCCATACGTTTACCAATCAGTCCTTCCATCTGCATTTGGCATGCACTGTTGAGCAAGGCTTCAGGGGTTTCTTCGAAGGCATCGGAGAAGCGCAACAGCGGATTCTTGTTGCTCGCAAGCACTGCCGCCAACGCGGCCCGCCGCTCTTGCACGGGCACCTCGCGCAGGTCCATGCCATTGAGGTAAGGCAGGTCGAACAGGTAGTAGGCAATCTTGTTGCTGCTGCCGGCGTCGAAAGCGTTCTGCAGGGCCTGGAAGTCCGGTACGCCGTGCTCGTTGGCCACCACCATCTCACCGTCCAGCCAGGCGGACTCCAGCCCTAATCCGGCCAGCGCTTCGGCCTGCTTGGGCAGCTTGTGGGTCCAGTCATGGCCATTGCGGGTGATCAGCCTGACATCGTCGTTTTCAATGCGGGCCATGACGCGGTAACCGTCGAACTTGATTTCATAGAGCCATTCGCCTTCAGGCGCGCGCTCTACCAACGTGGCCAATTCCGGTTTGAGCGTCTTGGGAATCGCCCCGGCCACCGCGCCGCTGAGGGTTGTGGTTGAGGCTTTTTTTGACGGTTTGGGCGTGGCGGCTTTTTTCGGTTGCTGGACAGCCTTGACCTGGGCGGCAGCCTTGCCACGGCGCTTGGGTACAAGGGTGCGCTCGCTGAGCACGCTGTCCGGCTCGGCCTGGACCACGTCGTACTCGCTTTCGGGACGTGCCGCTGCGTCCTGGTGCTTGATCAGGAACCACTGCTCCTGCTTGCCGGGCATGTGGGTGCGCACCAGGTTCCACAGGCCACTGAGTTTTTCCCCTTGCAGCTCGAACTTGAGCCGGCCTTTTTCATAGGCCTCATGGGCATCGCCCTGGGGAATCCACACGCCTCGATCCCAGACAATGACGTCGCCAGCGCCATAATGGCCTTCGGGAATGCTGCCTTCGAAGGTCGCGTAATCCAGCGGATGGTCTTCGACATGCACCGCCAGGCGCTTGACCTTGGGGTCCAGGGACGGCCCCTTGGGCACCGCCCAGCTCTTGAGCGCACCGTCCAGCTCCAGCCGGAAGTCATAATGCAGCCGTGAAGCGTCGTGCTTCTGAATGCAGAACTGCAAGGCATGGGCGGTTTTCGCCGATTTGCGTGAACGCTTGGCCGCCGGCTCCGGGGTGGCGTCGAAGTCACGCATCCGGTTGTAATCCTCCAGGGTCTTGCTGCTCATGGACCACCTGCCACTTGCAACAGCGACGGGTCGGCCACGGGCATCCCGGCAGTTTCCGCCAACAGTTGATCGACCACCCTGCTCAAGGCGTGCTCGGTGGAGTCGCCCAGCAGCAGCCCTTGTTCGTAGAGCACGATTTGCCGATCGGAACTGGTGCCTTCCTGGACGATACGACGTGCCTGCTTGAACACATCCTCAACGCCCAGTGCGGCGGCAGTCTCGCCGAAGGTCTGCTCCGCCAGCGTGATCCACTCCCCGATCATCATCGGCTGCTCCTGCCCCTCCAGGATGAACTCGGCCAGGATTCCATGACGCTTGGCCCGCCAGCGATTTTCCTTGAGGATCCAGTGGGAGGTCAGGCTGAAGTGCGCGCCGGGCTTGGGTAGTGCAATGGCATGGGCCACCATCAACCGAAACAGCGAGACCAGGCACAGGACATCTTCAACACGCGGACAGGCATCGCAGATTCGCAGCTCCAGCGTGGGATAACGCGACGAAGGCCGCATCACCCACCAGCAATCGCTGGGCTGGCGAATGGATCCGGTGCGCATGAGCATGTCCACGTAGCCGGCAAACGCCGACTCATCCTCGAAGAATTCCGGCACGCCCATGCGCGGCCATTCATCGCAAGCGACCTGACGGTAGCTGCTGAACCCGCTGTAGGCACCGTTCCAGAACGGCGACGAAGCACTCAGCGCCAGGAACATCGGCAGCCAGGGCAGCACCTCGTTCATGACCCGGACACGGTCCTTATGGGCCGGCACCTCCACGTGCACATGCAGGCCCGAAAGCACGCTCCGTCGGGCCACCCGCTGGTAATCGTCGAACAACTGCTGAAAGTGCAGTTCGTCGGTGGGCTGCAGACCCTGGGTCGCCATGGGATGCGAGCCGGCGCTGAGCAGGCCCAGGCCATGGGCGGCCAGGCGCTGGGTCAGGCCTGTGCGGACCTGGGCCAGGTAATCGGCCGCCTCGGGCAAGTTGCGGAAAATAGGCGACGCCATCTCGATCTGACACTGGAACATTTCATGGGCGAAATGCTTGCCCAGTAGCGCCTGGCACGCCGTGACAACCTCTGCGGAGGGTTGATCCGGCATACAACGGGTTTGCAGATCGGTGATGAAATACTCCTCTTCAATGCCGAACTTCAGTCGCCTGTTCATCGATAATCCCTCCGATACCCGCGCCGATGCGGGTTACAACCAACGCCACCACGGCGATCCTTTCTACGTCCTGGTAACCCGGGGTGAGCAGTTCTTCACCAAACACGTCCGGGTCCAATTCCTTGTAAGTCCAGCCGAAGTCCGGTGAGTCGCGCCAAGGCTCAAGCGCCTCGAGAAACGGATCACGCCCATCGACCATCGCCACGCCGGTGTAGAGCACCAGCGAGCCACCGGGCGTGAGCCGTGGCAGGGCCTGTTCGACAATGCGCAGCGACAGCCCGGCGCCCAGTGCGCCACCGCCATGGCGGTAGGCCCGTTCGCTGGGGTCGGCCATGTACGGCGGATTGGCGACGATCAGGTCGAAGTCGCCCTCCACATCCTGGAGTACATCGCTTCGGGCGATCTCGACGTTGGACACCTCGGCCAGCGCCGCGTTGACCGCGCTCAGGCGCAGGGCCATCGGATTGATATCCACGGCCAGCACCTGTGCCTCGCGCCGGGCGCGGGCAATGACCAGCGCCCCGACACCGGCGCCACAGCCGATGTCCACGGCCCGATGTATTGCCGTGAAGTTCTGTTGCAGATAAGTATGGATCAGTTGGGCGAAACGATAGCTGTCGGGGCCGAAAAACACCGCGTCGTTGGCTTGGGTGGGAAATTGCGAATGAGCGAACAGCAGGCCGTCCAGGCTCGACCAGCGCACGCGGCTATGCAACAGGCCGTCGCGCGCTTGCAGCACCTCGGCTTCCTGCAACTGGCGCTGCTCATCGGCGCTGATCAGCCCCGGGGCAAACGGGCGCGACCAGCCGAACACATCCCTCAGGGTCCTGGAGCGTTCATTGCCAGGTCGTTGGTTGACGCGTTCGTGGGTCAGGGGTGTCGGGGTAATGAAGCGATAGCCGTCGGCTTGCAGGCGTCGGCCCAATTGCAATAGCGCCAGGTCAGTTTCGGATAGGCGTTCTTCCTGATTCATGCGGGCTCCTAGCGCAGCGCGGATTTGAGTTCGATGAAGCGACGAGTCGCCAGCAGTCCGGCCGGATGGCTGTGGCAGCGCGCCGAGAGCCACGGCATCAGGGTCTGCATCTGCGCATCGGGCGTCTGGCCTCGCAGGGTCTGTTGCAGGCTCTGTACATCGAGGTCCTCGATCGGCATCTGCGGCTCGCACGCTGCACCGTGGGCGCGGCGCGGGCTTTTCTTAGTGCGCTCCTGCGTCCAGTCACCGGCGATCCAGTCGTGCAGCAACTGTTTTTCATAGGGGCTGAACACCCCGAACATGGCCGCGCCCGCCCCTTCGATCAGCGTCCAGAACCGGCTGTTCTGCGGATCTTCATGACGTTTGATCCAGCCCTTGTTTTGCAGCGCCGTCAGGAAGCCTTCCAGTTGTCCAGGCGCTGCGAGCCATTGATTGACGGTCTTGCCTTCGAACTTGCAGTAATCGGAATGCATGTGTTGGCCGAACGGACGTTTGCGTTCGAGCATGTCCAGCACTTCGCGATACAGGTCGAATGACTCGATGATGGTTCGGCTGCCGTGGCCTAGATCATTGAGGCGATAACCCAGGGTGACCCGGTGCCAGAACGCTTCGCGATCCGCCTCCATCGGCATCAGTTGCAGCAGCGACTGGATGGCCTTGTGGGCATGACCGGTGCTCGCGTTGTCAATCGTCACGTGGAGGGTGAAGTAATAAGGGTCGATGTCCAACTCAGTCAGCTCATAAGCGCTGATCAACAGGTGCAGGGGCAGTTGTTCGTAACCCAGGTTGTAGCCGATCACTTCAGGCAGGTATTCATCGCCGCCATAGCCCAGGGCCAATTGCACGGCACCTTGCAGGTAGCGCTCGTCTTCAATGTCTGGCGCGTCCGACAGGTCGTGTTCGGCGAGCAGCTTGCGGTATATCACCACATGGTTTTGCGAGGGATTGCCGTCACCCAACTCTTCCAGATAAGTGCTCAGCAGCCCTTCGAAACGGTGGTCGTGCCAATGCTTGAGCACGCCATACAACCACGCGCCGTCCACCAGTTTGGTGGGCGCCACCGCCTGCAGGAAATACAAGGCGTGGGCCTTGCAAGTGAAAAACTCTCGTGGACCGGCGTTTTTGCGCCGCTCCAGATACTCGGCGTACTGGCGGGCTACACCGGCACTGTGTTGCTCGACCCAGTCTTGCAGAGCCGTGGGCGTGTCGGGCAGTTCCAGGGGCAGTGCCGCGGCCTGCCCCACGCATTGCTGAAGGAAGGCCTGGGCGACGGCTTGCTTGTCAGCATCGTCAGGGCCATGGAGCAGCCGTTCATAGCATTGGCGCACGCTCCCGGCATCCATGAATGAATGCACGGTGGCAGGCCGGGATTGGAGGGGTGTCAGCGCAGTCATAAGGGCCTCTTGGGTTCTCGGCAGGACGCTGAATCAACACGTCTCTACTTTGGCAGAGCGCCAGGAATGACGAAAAATTCCCTTCAGATGAAAGTCCTCCGGATAAACGGAGCCGTATCGCTTTGACGGAACCGGCGCTTGGCTCAGACCCTCGAATGAACGACAGGAGCCGGATACTGGCTTGACGGTGTCTGTTTCACTCGGGGCTGTGCCTGCGAGCTATGCCTACGAGCTATCCAAGGAGCAGCAATGATTTTCACAGTATGGGTAGCGGTGCTCGGCGCCGTATTGCTGACCTTGGCCCTGACGTCCTCCTACCTGCGCTGGATGCCGGTAACCACCTCGGCGATATGCCTGGGTTTGGGCGTTGCCATCGGGCCGGCGGGCCTGGAGTTGTTGAGGCTGGACATTGCCGATTCCTCGGCCTGGATGGAGCACCTCACCGAAGTCGCGGTGGTGTTTTCGCTGTTCGTCAGCGGCCTCAAGTTACGCTTGCCCCTCAAGAACCGAAGCTGGCGTGTGGCCTACACACTGGCCGGTCCGGTGATGATCCTGACCATCGCGGGCCTGACCCTGACCTTGCATTACCTGTTTGGTCTCGGTTGGGGCGTGTCGTTGTTGATCGGCGCAATCCTCGCGCCAACCGATCCGGTGCTCGCAGCGTTGGTGCAGGTCAACGATGCCCGGGATGATGACCAGGTACGGTTTGGCCTGTCGGGGGAAGCCGGCTTGAACGACGGCACGGCCTTCCCCTTTGTGATTCTGGGCTTGTTGTTGCTGCGCGAGGACGACCTTGGCTTTCTCGGTGACTGGATGCTGCAGGATGTGTTGTGGGCAGTGCCGGTCGGTTTGCTCACCGGTTACTGGATGGGCCGCGGTATCGGCTGGTTGACCCTGTCGATGCGCATCAAGAACGCCGACAGCACCCTCTCGCCCAACGATTACCTGGCCCTGGCGCTGATTGCCCTGGCCTATGTCGTGGCCGAAGCCCTCCAGGGTTATGGCTTTCTTTCGGTGTTCGCCGCTGGCCTGGGCCTGCGCCAAGCCGAGGTGCAATCGACGGATGAACACTCACTCCCGGCAGAACACCTGGTGCAACCGGTGGTGGGGCACGAAGCGGTCACCCCCCGGGACGCGGTCCGGGGTGACGCCGAGACTCTGGAAGAGGGTCAGGTGGCTGCGGGGGTCATGATGAGCGACATGCTCGCCTTCGGCAGTCTGGTGGAGCGTTCCATGGAAGTGTTTCTGGTGACGCTGTTGGGGGTGGCGCTTGCCACTCATTGGGACTGGCGGGCCTTGGTCATCGGTGGTCTGCTGTTTGCCGTGATTCGCCCGTTGAGCTTGCTGGTGATGCCTTGGGGACGGCTGCTGGACACGCCACAACGGTTGCTGATTGGCTGGTTCGGCATACGTGGCATCGGCAGTCTGTTTTATCTGTTCTATGCGGTGAACCATGATTTACAGCCAGAGATGGTCCAGTTGTGCATCAATATCACGCTGTCGGTGGTGGCCCTGAGCATTTTGGTCCATGGCTTGAGTACCCAACCCATACTGGCCTGGTATGAGCGCCACAAAAAATCGAGCTAAGGCTTCAGCCCCCTGGATCACTCACCTGGATATAAACCGAGTATGCCCCCAGCAAGACCCAGAACGCGGCAAAGATCCATGGCGTACGCACCGAAAACAGCAACGACTTGCGATAGCCCTTGTGAGTCGATTCCTGTTTGCTGAACAGCGGGGATTCGTCGTAGGCCAGTCCCATCAACGGCTCTGCGCGCAGCAACTCGCTTTGCTTGAAATGCCAATGGTCGATGATCTCGTAAGCCGCGCGAATTCCTGGCCAGGCGTTGAGCGAGCTCAGGAAGCCCAGCAGAGCCAGGAACGGCGGGACGATCAATGTGAACAACTTGCCCCACTCCGGGTTCAGGTTGGCCATGCATGAGGCAAAGGCGATCACCAGGAAGGATTGGGCGGCCAGGTACGCATCGGTTCGATTGGCCAGGATGCTGGTTTCGTACTGGATCTCCCGGCGATAAAAATCCAGGCGTTCCTTGGGCGAGCCGAACAGCTTGGCATTGTGTTCCGTCAGTTCTTCATCCGGGGTATGGCTGGTGAGTATTCTGGGCATTGCGCAGGCTGCGCCTCGGGTGTGGGTTTGGGACTTGTTAGAAGAAATGAGGGACAGGCAAGTTCCGGCCACCGGACCAGAGGTGCGACCCGGGCTCAACGAAACGCTCAGTGATCGTCACGGTCTCTAGATCACCGAAAGCTTGAGGAGGGCTCTGTGGATTATCTTGGATGGGTGCAATGGCCGGCGATGGTGGTGACGGTGCTGGCCGCCTGGCTGATCGGCTCACGTCAGCCCCGACGGCGGGTGGCCGGGTTCAGTTGTTTTATCGCGAGCAATATTCTATGGGTCATCTGGGGGCTGCATTCAGACGCCTATGCGTTGATCGTGCTGCAGTTCTGCCTGTGTGCGATGAACTTGCGAGGGTTCAGGAAAAATACTGAATGAACCTCTGGCAGCGCCATGCCTGGAGTTACTTCATCGCCTGCCCAATGACCTGCACCAGGTCAATCTGCTTGAACGGCTTGGTCAGGCGCGGCAGTTGCGTGGCGAACCCTTCCAGGCGTTCGGCGTAGCCGGTGGCCAGGATAATGGGCAAGGTCGGATGACGATCACGCAGCAGTTTCGCCAATTGCGCACCATCCATCTGCGGCATGGCCATGTCGGTGATCACCAGGTCGATGTCCGGATTGAGCTCATACATCTGTAGCGCCTGAGCCGCCGATGGGGCGCACAGCACGCGGTGGCCCAGGTCTTCGATCAGCAGCCGGGTGCTGGTCAGTACCAGGCTGTCATCGTCCACGACCAACACCCGTAGCTCGTTCACCGAGGGTGTCGTCGTGGCCTGGGCCGGCACTTTGTCTGGCGCCGAGTTGTCGGCTATCGGCAACCACAGCTCAGCGGTAGTGCCCTCGCCTTTGCGGCTCTTGAGTATCAGGCGGCCACCCAATTGCTCGGCCAAGCCATGCACCATGGACAGGCCCAGGCCAGTGCCCTTGCCTACCCCTTTGGTGGTGAAAAACGGGTCCACGGCCGAAGCCAGCGTCGCCTCGTCCATGCCCTCGCCCTCGTCGGTGATGGACAGGCAAATGTATCGCCCTGGTGCCATCGGCGCGTCCTTGCCGGCCTCGGTGTCGGAGCGTTCCTGGGCCGAGATCAGGATCCGCCCCCCCTGCGGCATGGCATCCCGAGCGTTGGTCGCCAGGTTCAGGATGGCCAGTTCCAGTTGGTTGACATCGGCCAACACCGGCGAAAGCGCCTGGGCAAAGTCGGTCTGAATGTGTATCGAAGGGCCGATGGAGCTTTGCAACAAACCACTGATGCCCTGCACCAGTGCCGACAGCTCGACCGATTCGGAGGACAGTTTCTGTCTGCGGGCGAACGCGAGCATCCGTTGCGTCAGCGAGACACCGCGCAGCGCGCCCTGGGTGGCGTTATCCAGCAGTTGGATGAGTTTCGGATCGCTGGGCATGCGCTTGCGCACAATTTCCAGGTTGCCGAGGATCACCGTCAGCAGGTTATTGAAGTCATGGGCGATGCCTCCGGTGAGCTGGCCGATGGCTTGCAGTTTCTGTGACTGGAACAGCGCCTCGCGAGCCTGTTCCAAGGCTTGCTGCGCACGGGTGGCATCGGTGATGTCGCGGGTGATCTTGGCAAAACCCAGTAGCGTCCCCGTGTCGTTGCGGATCGCGTCAATGACCACATGAGCCATGAACCGGGTGCCATCCTTGCGTAACCGCCAGCCCCTTTTTTCAAAGCGCCCTTCACTGGCGGCGATGCTCAAGGCCCGTTGAGGCTCACCGGCGTCACGGTCCTCAGGGGTATAGAACATCGAAAAATGCCGGCCGATGGCTTCCGCCGGAAGATAGCCCTTGATCCGTTGCGCGCCCAGGTTCCAGTTGGTCACCTGGCCGTCTGGATCGAGCATGTAGATGGCGTAATCGGTGACGCTTTGCACCAACAGGCGAAACTGCTGTTCGCTTTGCTTGAGGGTTTCCTCGGCCATCTTGCGATCGGTCAGGTCCCGGGTGATCTTGGCAAAGCCAAGCAAGTCGCCGCTCTGGCTATCGATGATCGGATCAATGACGACATGGGACCAGAACAACGTTCCGTCCTTGCGCACCCGCCAGCCCTCGCCTTCGAAACGCCCCTCGCGCAGGGCCGTGTCCAGCGCCCGTTGCGGAAGACCGTCGGCGCGATCCTGGTCAGTGTAGAAGCGTGAGAAGTGCTGGCCTAGGATCTCGGATTCTTCATAGCCTTTGAAACGCCTGGCACCGGAGTTCCAACTGGTGATGATGCCGGAGGGGTCGGTCATGTAGATGGCATAGTCGACCACGGCGTCGATGAGCAGGCGAAAACGCTGTTCCTGATTGATGAGTGCGGTCTTGGGGGCGTCTTCGAGCATTTTTTTGGCCAAGGCATCCAGAAGGATTTTTTGCGAAGTATGGAGCAAGTGCGGCATCGGAAATAGTGATTAAATCCGTGGGAATCAGCAGCTTGGTCGCGATATGAGATTCACCACAGATCCTTTGTGGGAGCAAGCTCACTCCCACAGCAGTTGTGCTGCTCTTGACTAACTGACCACCAACGCGGCAACAAGTGCTGCACCCTTGCCTCAGCAAATCGATCGTCGATCAACATCACCATCCCACGATCCTGCTGTGTACGAATGACACGACCCGCAGCCTGCACCACTTTTTGCAGGCCGGGATACAGGTAAGTGTAGTCGTAGCCATCGCCGAAAATAGCCGCCATGCGCAGCTTCATCTGCTCGTTGACCGGGTTGAACTGCGCCAGCCCCAGGGTCGCGATGAACGCCCCGATCAGGCGCGAACCCGGTAAATCGATGCCCTCCCCGAATGCACCGCCCAACACCGCAAACCCAATCCCCTGGCTGTGTTCCATGAATCGTTCAAGGAACGCCTGCCGGGGTGCTTCGCCCATGCCGCGTGATTGCGACCATGTGGCAATCTGCGGATGGCGCTCGGCAAACAGTCCGGCCACTTGCTGCAAGTAGTCAAAACTGCTGAAGAAGGCCAGGTAATTGCCCGGGCGCTCGCTGAACTGGCGGGCCATCAACGCGACGATAGGTTCCAGGGACGCCTGGCGGTGGGCAAAGCGGGTGGAGATCCGGCTGACAACCTGTACATCAAGCTGTTGCGCCTGGAATGGCGACTCCACGTCGATCCAGACAGTGTCCGCCGGGACGCCCAACAGGTCAGCATAATAATGCCGGGGGTTCAGGGTGGCGGAAAACAGCACGCTGCTGCGGGCCGCCGTCAGCCTGGGTCGCAGGAAGGCGGCCGGCACTACATTGCGCAGGCACAGGGTCGATGCGCTTCGCTGGCGGCCGTATTCACGCTTGTGTATGTCGAACAAAAAGTGCTCGTCAAAGGACTCCGCCACCCGGGCAAACTGCAAGGCATCGAAGTAGAACGCCTGTAAAGCGCTGTCCAGGCCCTGGGGATGGTCATTGAGGTAATCGCTGATAGCCGTGGTGCACAGCGACAGGGCCTGGAGCAGTTTCTCCGGTGGTTTTTCATACGCCTGATAGACCGCAACCTGGGGCTCATGCAACGCGTTCCACTGGCGATTGACCCGCTGCAAGGCCTTCTTCAACGTCTCGGGCGCGGTTTTGCGCACTGCCGCCAAAGCGGACTGATCGAGGGTCGCGCTGTACATCTGCCGCCCTCGCTCCACCAGATTGTGGGCTTCGTCCACCAGGGTCGCGACGGTCCAGCCATTGGCCTGGGCCAGACCAAAGAGCAAGGCGCTGAAGTCAAAGTAATAGTTGTAGTCAGCGACCACCACGTCTGCCCAGCGGGCCATTTCCTGGCTCAGGTAGTACGGGCAGATATCATGGGCCAGAGCAATATCGCGCAACGCCGCCTGATCGAGCAGCGTGATCTGGCTCGCCGCCGCACGGGCGTGCGGCAGCCGATCGTAGAACCCGCGGGCCAACGGGCAGGCTTCGCCATGGCAGGCCTTGTCCGGGTGCTCGCAGGCTTTGTCCCGAGCGATCATCTCCAGCACCCGCAACGGCATCGAGGGCGCGCTTTGGGTAATCACTCGGGCCGCATCCAGCGCCAGTTTGCGCCCTGGGGTCTTGGCCGTGAGGAAGAACACCTTGTCCAGTCGCTGTGGCGCCAGTGCCTTGAGCATCGGAAACAAGGTGCCAACGGTTTTGCCAATGCCGGTGGGCGCCTGGGCCATCAGGCAGCGGCCGGTGCTGATGGCCTTGAACACCGACTCAGCCAGGTGGCGTTGCCCTGTCCTAAAGCCGGCGTGAGGAAATGCCAGCGTCTGAGCGCCGAGGTTGCGCGCCTGTCGGTGAGCCATCTCCTGTTCGGCCCAGGCGAGGAACAGCGCGCACTGTTGTTCAAAGAAAACCTCAAGCTGCGCCGCTTCAAAGCTTTGCGTGAGGCAGGTTTCCTTTTCGCTGACGATGTCGAAGTAGACCAGCGCCACGTCGATCCGCGGCAGTTGCAACTTCTGGCACATCAACCAGCCGTAGATTTTCGCCTGGGCCCAATGCAACTGGCGATGATTGGCCGGTTGCTTGTCCAGGTCGCCCCGGTAGGTCTTCACTTCTTCGATGCGGTTGCAGGCCGGGTCGTAGCCATCCGCCCGGCCTTTGATCTTCAGCGTCTGGTAGCGGCCCTCCAGGCTCACTTCGGCCTGGTAACCCTCGCTACGCCGCGAGGCCACGGTGCGATGGCCGACGATCCCTTCCATGGCCGTGGGTGACGGCGTGAAGCGCAGGTCCAGGTCGCCGGTCTTGGCGGTGAACTCGCACAGTGCCCGAACGGCGATGCTGTAGCCAGGTTCCTGGGTCATGCGCCCTGCTCCACCCACTGCACATAGCAGACGGCAACGGGCATCTGGTGTTCGTGACAGAACTCCAGCCAGCGCAGTTGATTGTCTTGCAGGCGGTCGCCGGGGCCTTTGACTTCGATCATGCGGTAGGTCTTGTGCTGCGGCCAGAACTGGATCAGGTCCGGCATGCCGGCGCGGTTGGCCTTGATATCCAGCAGCAGGCGGCTGAACCAGTGCTTGAGGTGTTCGGCAGGCAGGCAGTCGAGGGCCTGATGGAGCAACTCTTCGGACAGCGCGCCCCAGAACACGAAAGGCGACTGCACGCCCCATTTTTCGGTGTAACGACGGACAATGGTGTCCCGGTAGCGGCCATCGTCGAGCTGCGCGAAACAGGCCGCGAACAGCTCGGCGCGTCGGTCGTGAAAGTCTTCGTTGAGCAGGTCCACCGGCCCGCGCTGGAACGGGTGGAAAAACGCCCCCGGCAACGGCGCAAAAATCACCGGCCAGCACAGCAGGCCAAACAGCGAATTGATCAGGCTGTTCTCCACGTAGTGCACCGGCGCGGTTTCATCGTGCAGATGGGCCTGCACGTGATACTCCACCGACAAGGCCGGATCGACACGAGGCAGGTGCAGGTCCAGCCGCTCTACCTTGCGCGCCAGGTGCCGCGGCACCGGGGGGCCGCCCAACTTGCGGCGCAGCCGGGGCAGGATCCTGAGCAGTGCCTGGGTTTCGGCGGCGCTTTGCGGTGATTGTGCGGCCGCTTCACCCCATTCAAGGGCTTGGGCGTACTCGCCGATGCGCTCCAGCACCCGAATCATCCGCAGCCGTGCGCCGGGGTAGTTGCAATCCTGATAAATGCGCAAGGCCAGGGTGAAATCGCTGATACGCTCAGCGTGCTGGCCGATCTGGAACAGCAGCTTGCCTCGGCGTCGCTCCAGCCACGGATTGTCCAGGCTCAGGGCATGGGCTTGGGCAACGATCTCTTCAAGAGGCTCGCCGGCTTCGAAACGCTGCTGACATTCGTGCAGGAAGAGGCAGGCATCCACATCCTGGCGGCTGCGCAGGCCACGGGATTGGGCACTGAACTCGACGGTTTCATAGGTGAAGATGCCCAGGTCCGCCAGCACGAACTCCGACCAGTCCTGATAGAGATTGCCGAAAAACAGCAACCGCAACCGATCGCAGAGGTTCATGATCGTCAGGCTGAAGAGTCGGTCTTCCAGCAACGGGCACCAGCTGCGAAAAGGCTGTGGTTGATTGAAATGATCCTGCAAGGACTCCAGCCACTGGCCCTTTGTCGCCTTGGGGTGTTCGATCAGGTGACCCAGGCACAGGATGATTTCCTGTTTGAGCAGCACCTCGAACAGCTCGCCAAGGCCAAGAGGCGCTTGATCCTCGACCCAGCCCCGCGCCAGCAACGGCTCGATGGCGCTGCCGGTATCACCGATCTCAGGGTAATGCAGCTTGCTCTGGCGAAAATGCAGCCCCTTGCGCATCACCATGCGCACCAGCAATCCCTGGGATGCACGGGGCAAGCTGGCGAACTCGTCGATGAAGCGTTGCTCCTCAGGGCTGAGCACATCGGCATAGCGCGTTGCCAACCAGGCGAGCACCTGCTGAAAGTTGTTCAGGTAGTAGAAAGGGTCGTCGAGGGGGTTATTTGTCACGGAAAGAGGTGCCATGCCTGCTGGAATACTGGTTATGCGTACAGATATCAGCTGCGGCGGGCCCAGGCAACTGCAAAAGATGAGCGGTCGCCCGCATTCAGGAGGGAAATCCTGCAGTCGGCGATGAACTTTCCTACGGCAAGCGAGACCAATGGCGGTTAACTACAGTGATGGCGCGGTCTAATCAACTGAACGGCGTCTTTTTGATTGAGAGGTTACGGATATGAACATCAGGATTCTGGGTCTGCCCCTGGTCGCCGCTGCGCTCCTGGCTCTGGCCGGCTGCTCGTCACCCACGGTGGTGACCCTGCAGAACGGTACCCAGTATTTGACCAAGGATGCCCCTAACACCCGTACCGCCGACGGCTTCTACGAGTTCGAAGACATTTCCGGCAAGAAAGTGCGGGTTCGCGCCGATGAAGTGGCGACAGTACGCAAGGAAGACTGAGTTTATTGAGGCCCTCTCCCTCGGAGAGGGCCTGATCTCATGTCATCGGCTGAATCCGATGTCCATCCCGGGTGTCGGACTACCCTCTTGGCAACTGATCAGCCCACCTTTTCGCCGCATCATCTGCTCCCTCAATCGCAGGCAGCGGTTGTATTCCTGTTCAATGGCGTGATCGATGCTGATGTTTCCGGTCGTGGCCGGTTTGTTCACTTCCCCGAGACTCACCGATACCCAGGGCTTTTCTGCCTGCACGTCGAAGCGCGGTCGGGGCGACGTCGCCTCGACAGGGGCGCCTGCCTGGGCGGCGGGCAATTGCTCCGAGGTGACGCCGTAGCGGGTCAGAATCGATTGATCCGGCAATTCGGCCAAGGCGCCAGCCGAGGCCAGTCCCCACATCAGGCCGATGATTGAGGCTTGTTTACTGCTCACTGCTTCACTCCCTCTTGTGCCGAGGGGACACACGCATCCCCTCGGCACCACGTACTCAAAACAACCTTGGATCAGGCGAACACAAATTCGCCTCCTACCTGGCCCGGATTGACCCCCACCAGGGTCACGGAACTGTCACCGACCTCAAGCAGCGTGTCACTGCCGACCTGAGACAGGTGCTGGCGGTAGTCGAAACCTTCCCCGGCGCCCTGCACGCCAAGGAACACCAGTGTGTCGCCGGCATCATAACCGCTGATCTGGTCATGGCCGAACGCGCCATTGAAAACGAACGTGTCAGATCCGCCGCCCGATTGCAGCCAGTCATTGCCCGAACCGCCGACAAAGGTGTCGTTACCCGTACCGCCCAACAGCACGTCGTTGCCGTCATGGCCGAACAGCCAGTCCCCCGATGATCGCGCGGTCAAGGTGTCGTCTGCCGAGGTGCCTGCGGTCGACGATGCATACGCCGTCAGCTTGCCCCCCGCCACCAAGCCGTTGGCCGTGACACTGTGGCTCACCTCGTCTTTGAGCAGGCCCCAGAACAAACCGGGCTCTTTGCTGACGAGCGTGTCGATGTCTCGGGTCATGCTGATTGCACCCTGGGCATCGCGCACGTACAAGGTCCCGGCGCCGTCCTGGACGAAGCTTGCATCTTTCACCGAGGACTGCAGCAGCAGGGTGTTGCTGCCCTGCCCGCCCAATATCACGTTGTACCCACCCTCGTCGCGAAAGGTGTCGTTGCCGGCGCGCCCCTCCAGATAGTCATTGCCCTGCCCGCCCTGGATCAGGTCATCACGCTCGCTGCCGATGATGAACGTGCTGCCGGTGTGGGTTTCAGCGTTGCGATTGAGGTCCTGGACCCACGTATTGCTGCGTGCGGGATCCGACAGGTTGGCGACGATGATGGTGGAGTCTTTCTCGGTGAGGTCGTAGAACGCCGAATCGAGGATCCGGCCCATGCCATCGCCGTAACCGGTGGGCAGGTGGGATATCCAGGTGGGAATGTTGAGGATGGAAAACGGCAACACGTTCCAGGCCGCCGAGGCATAGTGGTCGTTGAAGCTGACGATGTTGTTGCTGGCTGACTCCTGCGGAGCATCATGCACGCCCACCGACGCAGGGGTGAACGTGGAGCCGTCCAGCGCCCGGAACACCGGGTCGTTTTCATAACCGATGTTCAGCACTTTGTCGGTGCTGCTTTGGGTTGGCGAGGCGTAGGCGATGTAATTGGCGCTGCTGTAGAACCCCGACCATTGGCTGGTGCTCAAGTCCGCCAGGCTGTTGACCGCCAGCCCACCGAGGCTGTGGCCACTGACCAGCACGTTCTGGCCCGTCAGACCGTGGGCCTGGGCGAACGCCGCGACGTCCCCGAGCAAGTTGCCAAAAGCCTGGCCGACGTAGTTTTTCGCGTAGTCCTGGGGGCCGAAAGCCGCCATCAGATCGCTGATGACGTCGCCAATGGAGTCGCTGATCAGCGTCTCCCGTGGGCCGCTGGTGCCACGAAACGACACCCCGATTTGCGTCAGTTGCCCATCGGCGTCGTACTTGCCGAGAATTTCCACCTGCGCGGTGGTGTAGCCGGCCTTCTCACCAAAAAACGTTCCACGCTCATCCACCTTGCCGGTGTAGCCCAGTTGCGATGCGCTGATCGGGGTCCAGCCGGCCTTTTGCACCGCCTCCAGGGCGAGCTGCTCCGAGTCGGGATTCCACGGCACACCTGGGATCACCCCTTGCGAATCGGTGCTGCCCAGCAGCGCCGTCACCAGCGTGGCGGGCAGTCCCGCGCCGAAGCCGTTCTGCTGGTAGCCGGCGGCAAAGCCGTGGTCCAGATTGTGGTAGGAATACAGCATGATCGCCATTGCATCGCTGACCAGCGCCTTGGACTCGGTGGTGCCGAGGTTTTTGTAGTCGTAGATACCCATCGTGATGACCTCTTTTTTTGTTGTTGGAAAGGTTGTCGATACAGGCGAAGTTCTTGGGCACTGCCAGTCATTGGGTCAGCGCCGGGGCCACAAATGCCTCATCCACCTGGGCCAGGTCTTGCGCGCCCAAGGTGCCGGCGTAGTAGTGCAACTTTGTCCAGGCCATGAGGTAGTCATAACGGGCCTGGGCCAGGTCGCGTCGGGTGGTGTAGAGCTGTTCTTCAGCGTTCAGGGCATCGAGGTTGACCCGTTCGCCGCCGAGGATGCTTTGCCGGGTCGATACCACCAACGCCTCGGCGGCGCTGAGGGCTTTGCGGTATGCCCGCAATTTGTTCACCCCCGACAGGCAGGCGCTGAACTGTCGGCGCAGCTCGATCAGGGTTTCCCGGGTTTTGGCGTCCAGTTCATATTCGGCCCGCTCCATGTTGCGACTGGCCTGACGGGTCGACGCCGAGACCCCGCCACCGGCGTACAGCGGCACGCTGATCTCAAGTCCAATGGTGTTGGTGTCGTAGCGCTGGTTGTAGGTGTTGCCGCTTTCCGACTCGTTCTGGCGCATCGTCGCGTAGGCGCTGACCTTGGGCAGGTGTCCGGCACGGTTGCGTTCGACTTCGTAGCGCGCCACGTCCACGGCCTGGCGCTGGGATGCCAGGGTCGGGTTGTTGCTCACGGCCAATTCGTGCCATGTCTGGAAACTGGCCGGTTGCAGGGTGAAGGTCTGGAACGTTTCGCTCAGGGGCGCCAGGTCGCCGATGTTCAGGGTCGGGACGCCAATCAACGAGCCAAGTTCGCGCAAGGATGCGTCCTGCTCGTTGCGGGCCTCGATCTCTTCGGCAATCGCCAACTCATAGCGCGACTCGGCTTCAAGGATGTCGGTGCGCGTACCTTCGCCTTGGGCAAACAGATGCTCGTTCTGATGAAACTGCTGTTCGAAAGCCTTTTTCCTGGCCTGGGCAATGTCGATCTGATCCTGGGCGAACAACGCCTGGGTGTAGGCGCTCAACACCCGCACCAGCAATTCCTGGCTCTTGCCACGAAAGTTTTCGTCGGCAAACAGCGCCTGGGCCACGCCTTTGCGATAGGCGGCGTAGGCCTCGTAGTCCAACAGCGGTTGTTGCAGGGTCAGGCTGGAGCCATAGCTGCTGTAGTTGCGGTCGTCATGCTGGCTGGCGCCGCGGTCGTTGAGGTAGGTAACCTTGGACTGGTTGCGGCCCTTGTTGTAGCTGTAGCCCAGGTGCGGCAGCAGCCCGGCGCGGCCAATGGCGCGGTTCTCCAGGCCGGCATCGCGCTCCTTGATCGCGCCCAGGTAGGCCGGGTCATTGCGCAGGGCTTGTTCATAGAACTCGAATGGTCCCATGGCCCAGGCACTGTTGCAGATAACCGCCGCCAGCGCGGCGAGCCAGTTACGTCCCTTCATACCTCCGAACATCCTCATTCTTCGGTCAACGCGGAGCTGGCTCGGTCGAGCAGCGGTTTGAACAGGTAGTTCATGAGCGAGCGCTCGCCGGTGCGCACGAACATTTGCGCCGGCATCCCGGGCTTGATCACCAGCCCGTTGAGTTTTTCCATCGCCACTTCGCTGACGCTGCTGCGCAGGACGTAATACGGTTCGGCGGTCTTGTCATCGATCATCTGGTCGGCGGAAATCAGGCTGACCTCCCCCGGCACCCTCGGCGTGCGGTTCTGGTTGAAGGCGGTGAAGAGGATGTCCACTGGCAAATGGGTGCCCACCTTGTCGATCAGGTTGACCGGCAGGCGCCCTTCCACTTCCAGTCGCGTGCCTTGGGGCACGATTTCCAGCAAGGTATCGCCTTGACGGACCACGGCGCCTTCGGTGTGTACGCCCAGGTTCACGGCGATGCCGTCGGCGGTGGCGAGGATCTCGCTGTGTTGCAGCTCGAACGCGGCAGACTTGAGTTGCTGTTGCAGGGTTTCGCTCTTGAGCTGCGCTTCGGCCAACTGACTGCGCACCTCCTTCTGGTATTCCTCGTTGTGTTGCTCAAGCGTGAGGCGGGACTCGACGATGCCCTGCTCCACCCGGCCGCTTTCGCCAGTGTTCTGCGCCAGTTCCTGCTGCACTTGCGACAGTTGCCGTTGATAATCGAGCAGACGATTGCGCGGGATGTAGCCGTTGTCTGCCAACGGCTGCAGGTTGCTTAGCTGCTGGCGCAGGGACTGGGCCTGGGCATTGAGGTCATTGCGAGCCCGGCGCATGCCCGCCAGTTGCGCCGTGGCACCTTCGATATTGGCGCGCAACGCGGCCCGCTCCCGGGCCACCGCTTCGCGGCGGCTGCTGAACAACTGCCGCTGGCCTTCGAGCACCAGCGCCAGGCGCGGGTCGGGGTCGTGGCTCAGTTCGGCCGGAAAGCTGACCTGTGGGAGGTTGTCCCGCTCGCTTTGCCAACGTGCCAGGCTAGCCCAGGCCATGCGGTACTGGGCCTGCAGTGCTTGCACATCGGCGGCTGTCTGAGTCTGGTCCAGGCGGAACAGCGGCTGGCCCTGTTTCACTGCCTCGCCTTCACGCACCAGGATCCGGCTGATCACCCCGCTGCTCATCGATTGCACGGCCTTGCGCTTGCCGGACACCACCACGGTGCCTTGCACCGCAATACCTTGGTCCAGCGGCGCCAGGCTGGCCCAGGTGAAAAAACTGCCAGCGCCAATGAGCGCCAGTGTCCACCCCAGGCGGGTGAAGAAACGGGCATCGCGCTCGGGATGTTCGAGGTCTTGAGAGTGTTGCAGATTCATGTCGCGATCCTTGCTCATGCGCCGCTGGGTTTGCTGGCAGCCGAATACTGGCGACTCATGCTCAGTCCGTTGGGGGCTGCCTGGGGTTTGTCGCGTTGCGATGGCGGCTGGCCGGACAATGCCCGCAGCACCTCCTGACTTGGACCGAACGCTTGTAGGTGGCCTTCATTGAGCACCAGCAGCTTGTCGGCCTGAGCCAGCGCCGAGGAGCGATGGGTCACCAGCACGACCGTGGTGCCCTGGGCTTTCATCTGTGCGATGGCGCCGGCCAGTGCCGCTTCACCGACCGTGTCGAGATTGGAATTGGGTTCATCGAGCACCACCAGGCTCGGTTGGTCGTACATGGCCCGGGCCAGGGCGACGCGCTGTTTCTGGCCGCCGGACAAACCGCTGCCATCCTCTCCCAGCACGGTGTCGTAGCCTTGCGGCATGCGCAGGATCAGTTCATGCACGCCGGCCTGTTGCGCGGCGGCGACGACCTTTTGCGGATCGGCCAGGCGGAAACGGGCAATGTTCTCGGCAATGCTGCCGCTGAACAACTCAATGTCCTGGGGCAGATAACCGATGTGCGGACCGAGCTGGTCGCGATTCCAGCGATGGATGTCGGCCCCGTCGAGCCGCACTGTGCCTCCGAGTGTAGGCCACACCCCCACCAGCACACGGGCCAGGGTGGATTTGCCGGACCCCGACGCCCCCAGCACCCCGAGCACTTCCCCGGCGCTCAGGCTGAAACCGAGCTGATGCAGCGTCGCGTTGCGCTGCCCCGGCGGGCCGGCGCTGACCTGTTCGAAGCTCACCTGGCCCTTGGGCGACGGCAATGTCATCGCTTCGTCCTGGGCTGGGTAAGCCTGCAACAGCGCATCGAGACGGCGATAAGCCAGTTTGGCCCCGCTCCACTGCTTCCACACGGCGATCAACTGGTCGATGGGGCTCAACACCCGACCCATCAGGATCGAGCCGGCAATCATCATTCCGGCGGTCATGTCGCCCTTGATCACCAGCAACGCGCCCAACCCCAGCACCAGCGATTGCAGACACAGGCGCAGGGTTTTGCTCAGGGAACTGAGCACCGCGCCGGTATCACTGGCCTGGTTTTGCAGGCCGAGAAAGCGCGAATGCACGGCAAACCAGCGCCCGCGCAACGCGCCGAGCATGCCCATGGCCTGGATGGTCTCGGCGTTGTGCAAGTGGCTGGTCGCCAGTTGGCTGGACTGTTGCGAGTAGACACTGGCCTGCCCCAACGGCTTTTTGGTCATGGCTTCGTTCAGACAGGCCAAGCCAATGAGCAGCAAGGTGCCAACGCTGGCGAACACGCCGAGCCACACGTTGAACAGGTAGATCACCAGCAAATACACGGGAAACCACGGGGCGTCGAAGAATGCGAACAGCGCAGGTCCGGTGACGAACTGGCGGATGTGGGTAAGGTCACCCAGCGACTGCCCGGCGTTGCCCTCGCCCTGGCGCAGGTTGCGCTCGAACGCGGCCTTGTACACCTGAAGGTTCAAGCGCCTTTCCAGTTGGCTGCCGATGCGGATGACAATGAAGCTGCGCACCATTTCCAGCAGCCCGATAAATATGAAGAAGCCCACCACCATCAACGACAACATCCACAGCGTGGTTTCGTTTTGTGATGACAGGCCCCGGTCATACACTTGGAGCATATAAATCGAAGGCGCCAACATCAGGACATTAATCAGTGCGGTAAAACAACCGACGCTGATCAGAATATTTTTATAGTCGCCCAGCGCTCTAAACAGCGGCACCGTCGCAGCGCGCCTTGTCATGTTCATGAAGATATCCTTGCTGTTGGCTTTGCCAGGTTATTCAACTTGCCAATCTTTAAATGATTTACATCCGGCCGCGGAGCGCTGCACGCCTGTTAAACAAGCGTGCCTGGGGCATTCGCAAACTGTACTCACGTGTTAAGGAGTGGTTTGGGGCGGACTCCGTTCGAGTGTCACTACCTGACCTGATTTCAAGGTGACTTGATAGTGTTGTTCTTGACGCAGTTGCAAGTGAATCCGGCTGTTCTGTTTGCCAATCAGTGAAAGACCGTCTGGTTCGGTGAACCAATGGACCGGCTCATCGCCCAGCCACTGTCCCAGGCAGGCGGTTTGCCCGACCAGGGTTTGATCTGCCCTGAGCTCGACAAGGCAGATGCTGGACGGCGGGGTTTGCGCAGGCTCCTGCGGCCCCGACAGAACAGCCTGCCACTGACCGGCCAACTGGGAAGGTTCTGCTAACAACAGGCTGCGCGCCATGGCGGCTTCTCCGGTAAAGATCATCAGCATAGCGAGTAACCAGGCACTTGCCTGGACGCCTTGGGGCTTGGGATTTCTGCACATCTGTTCAATCCTGAAGGATCCCGCAAGAGCGCTGGCCGCTCCCACGGGATCGGGGACATCAGGCCACGATATCCGAGACAGCCGCCTGGCCGACGGTACTGACCAGGAAGTCAGCCACGCCGTGCCCGGAGAAGTCCACCGACAGCAGGCTGTTGCCACCCGATGTCGACAGCACCGCATCACCCGCCGCACCGGTGAACGCATTCACGAAGTGCAGGCCCGCGCCCTGGGTGATGCCGGTCAGGTCGATCTTGTCCAGGCCGCTGACAAAATCGAGGATCTGATCGACCGCACCTGGCCGTGAGTCAGAACTGGCCGCGAACACGAAGGTGTCCGAGCCCGAACCGCCCCACAGCTTGTCGGCACCGCCCGCGCCCCAGAGGATGTCGTTGCCGGCACCGCCCTTGAGTTCGTTGGCCACGGAGTTGCCGATGAGCAAGTCACTGCCCGAGCCGCCAATGGCATTCTCGATGGTCACCCCCTGAGCGATGGAAACGTTACCCACCATGCCGCCAACGTCGGAAAACGAGGCGCCATTGAGGTTGATCTTCTGGTTCTGCGTGAAGCCTGAAAAATCCAGGGTATCGCGGCCGCCGGCGTCCCATACCGAGAACACCACTTTGTCCGAAGACGAGGATGCGCTGTAGAAGTCGCGACCGGTGTTGGAGTTGAAGCCGTAGGTCGAGTCGCCGGTCCGGGTGCTGGTGTTGGCACCGTAGAGCTTCTGAATGGCCGCAATGTCATCCATCAGCGGACCCGAGGCATAGGCTTCGACGCCGCCCTTGCTGAAGTCCTGGCTGGTGTTGGTTTCACTCCAGTAACTCATGAGGCTGTAGCCACGGGTGTCCTGACCGTAGGTGGCGTCATCGTAGGTCGGGCTGCCTTCACCGGCGTTATAGTCGCCAGGATGCGCCAGGCCCAGGCTGTGACCGATTTCATGGGTCAGGGTCTGGCGGCCATAATTGTTCAGTTCCGGATTCTTGTTCTGGGTGTAGCGGCTGTTGATCAGGTACCAGGAGGTTCCGTCATAACCGGCGCCCGTGCCCGGCAGATAGGCAAATGCCGCGGCGCCGTCCTGGCCGCTGCTGTAGTTGCCGAAGGTCATGTGGCCGTCGCCACCGCTGGCCCTTTCAGTGAACGTGACATTGGCCACGTCCGCCCAGGACTGCATGGCCAGGACCGCTTGGCCTTTCTGTTGCGCGCTGAACTGGCTGAAACCGCTGATGCCGTGCTTGTTCATGGTGCTCGAGGAGGCGGAGGTCAGGAACGTGTAGGTCAGCTCGATCTTGCCGCTGGCGTCCCGGTCCTGGTAAGCCGCACCGTCGCGCAGCAACTGGGTGGCAGCTTCGTCCACCGAGTACGACGGTTTGCCGTTGACGGTCAGGTTGCCACCCCGATCGTATTGGTGGCTGAAACTGTTGATCTGATTGAATGCACTGCTGGCCGCCGCCAGTGACTGCGGCGCCCAGAGCATTTGTTCGGCAGAATCAATAGCGCTGGTTTTGACTTTCGACATAAACACACTTCCTTGTTTGCAATGGAACAGTTTTTGTCAGATAGAACAATCTCTGGCGAGAGCGTCCTATCACTCGCCCAATTGAGGACGCAAGAAAACTGACACAATTGGAAATCAAACGTCCAGCGAATTTTTTTGCCCCCTTTTCACACTCACGCCTTCAACAACGGCAAAAGATACACGGCGCCCCGTTAGTACAGGTATTTCGACGGCGACATTAAAGATTGTAGGACAAAACTCTATTTAAATATTAAATGAGGTTAACCACCTATTTGCCAATCACGTCGCACTTCTAGCAACTAAGTGCCAGCGAAACGCTACTAATTAATGGCGGCTAGATATCTATGGTTTTGCCTGAACACACTTCCCGCAGACAACCACGAAACCAGCGGTGCACAGGATCAGCATCCATTCGGGGGTGCCAAAGCATGGAAATCGTGAATGTCGGCACCGCAAACGGCAGCGCAAAGCTGTGCATGCCGGCACGCAGGCGGGTGGTATAGCGCTCAGGCACGCTGGCGATCAGGTCACTGGACCGGGCAAGGCCCAGCGCAGTGGAGAAGCCGGGGACGGTGATCGCGATCTGCCGTGTCAGGTTCAAGGACCGCAAGGCTTGATCGAGGGCGCTGTGGTCCAGGCCCCGCAAGGAAACGCCGATGTGCTCGCCCGCTGCATAACCGGCGGCACACACCTCGGCCTGGCTCAGCGGGTGATCCGCGCGCACCACGCCAATGAGGCGATCAGTGAACAACGCCTGGGTTCGTAGCTCCGGGCTGGTGTCCTTGTCCACGACCGCCGTTTCCAGGTCCACGGTGCCCTCTCGCAACGCCGTACTGTCCTTGTCGGCCTTGTCCAGGAAATGCAGGCGTACACCGGGCGCCTGTTCGCTGATACGGGCAATCAAGTCGATGGCGAAGTTTTCAACGAACCCTTCCCGGGTGCGCAGCGTGAAGGTGCGGCTCAGTCGGCGCAGATCCGGCACCTGGGACGGCCGCAGCGCCGCTTGGGCATCCTGCACCAGTTGGCTGACCTGCTCGCGTAACGCCAAGGCGCGGGGTGTGGGCACCAGGCCACGCCCAGCCCGCACCAGCAGCGGATCACCCGTGGTTTCGCGCAACCGCGCCAGCGCCCGGCTCATGGCCGAGGGGCTGAGTCGCAGTCGCCGAGCGGCTCGGGCCACGCTGCCTTCTGCCAGCAAGACGTCGAGGGTAATCAGCAGATTGAGGTCGGGTGTGGACATGGCGCAGTCCTGGGTTGGAATAGGTGGCGCTGCATGCAGTTATAAAGTGCAATCCATGCGTCTTCCGCCATGTTATGCCCAGGCGTAACGTTCTGACAGCTCCATTTCAGAGCGGCAGAGCCAGAGGACATGATGAAACCAGCCAATACCCAATCCAGCCTGTCGAGCGCGACGGGCACCCAACGGGTCTTTTCACCGCGCTGGGCCTTGGCCAGCCTGTCACTGTCGACCTTGCTGGCCTCCTTGGGCGCCAGCGTGGTGACGGTCGGTTTGCCGACGCTGGCCCATGCGTTCGAGGCCTCCTTCCAGCAGGTTCAGTGGGTGGTTCTCGCCTATTTACTGGCGATTACCACGCTGATTGTCAGTCTCGGAAAATTGGGCGATTTGCTCGGGCGTGGCAGGTTGCTATTGACCGGGATCGTGCTGTTCACCCTCGCGTCGGCGCTTTGCGGCATGGCGCCCTCGCTTTGGCTGTTGGTCGCTGGTCGGGCGTTACAGGGCCTTGGAGCGGCGATCATGATGACGCTGACTTTGGCCCTGGTGGGTGAAACCGTTAGCAAGGAAAAGACCGGTAGCGCGATGGGGCTGTTGGGCACCCTATCTGCGGTGGGCACCGCCCTTGGCCCCTCTCTGGGTGGTGCACTTATCAGCGGTTTCGGTTGGCAGGCGCTATTTTTGATTAACGTTCCGCTTGGACTGCTGGCGTTCGGACTGGCCTGGCGTTCACTGCCGGCTCGGCAACCGGAGGGATCGGTCGCGCGCCCCCGCTTCGACACCCTGGGTACGCTGTTATTGGCGGCGACGCTTGCTGCCTATGCATTGGCCACGACGTTGGGCCGAGGCGACTTCGGCTGGCCGAACATTGCGCTGTTGCTGATGGCGATCCTGGGCGGCGGTCTGTTTGTCATGGCCCAACGGTGGGTCGCGTCGCCGTTGATTCCCTTGGGGGTGCTTGGGGACCGGTCGCTGGTTGCCGGGCTGGTGACCAGTGCTCTGGTGGCAACGGTCATGATGGCGACGCTGCTGGTGGGGCCTTTTTATCTATCCGTCGCCCTTGGGCTGCCTGCCGCGCTGGTGGGGTTGGTGTTGGCGGCAGGACCGTCGGTCGCTGCACTGACGGGGGTGCCTGCCGGGCGCTTGGTGGACCGCTTTGGCGTGCGCCCCGTGCGACTCGTCGGGCTGCTGATCATGATTCTCGGCTGCCTGATGCTGTCGTTGATGTCACCGACCCTCGGTGTGGGCGGCTATGTCGCCGCTATCGCGGTAACGACCCTTGGCTATGCGCTGTTCCAGACGGCCAACAACACAACGGTGATGGCGGACGTGCCCGCGGGCAAGCGCGGCGTCATCTCAGGGCTGCTCAATCTGTCGCGTAATCTGGGTTTCTTTACCGGAGCATCGGCGCTCGGCGCGGTGTTTGCGCTCTCTGTACCGACGAATGGTATCGCCCAGGCAGCTCCCGAAGCAGTGGTAAATGGCTTGCATCTCACCTTCTCTGTTGCCACGTTTTTGATGTTACTGGCTTGGGTCGTCGTCTTGAAATGCCGTGAACCAGAGCCTCTGGATGGGCGTGATGACATCTTTGCCCAAAGAAAGTGAGGCCAGGATCAAAACGGCATAAGTCGTGATGCAGATCAAAAAAAGTGAACCAATCGCCAAACGACCTGAAAAAAGCCACATGACATTCATTTTCAGGTGCTATTTTTAGTTCTCACTGGTAGAGCCATGATGGCTCTTCCTTCCTGACTATGAGCAAACGGAAGCGCTTGATGAAGAAGGTGGGCAACAGATGAATAGAGGATCTTTCAGCAAGGTTACGTTTCCCAACGCCTGCCAGTTGATGCGCTGGCATTTTCATCCCATGGGATTCGAGGCCAGCATGGACGCACCGGGCAGTATGGTCGCCCGGCTGTTTGACCGTGCCAGCGGCGAGACTATGATCGCGATTGCGGGCATCCCCTGCGCGACAGTGATGAACGCCCCTGACGTGGAGCGAATAATCGAAGCGGTGGAAGCCGAGCTGGAAGCTTTCGTGCCACCAGTTGGCTTGCGACGATTTGCCTCCTGAAAAATGAAGCCCACAGCAGTGGGCTTCTTTTTGCCTGACAGTTTTGTTCGTGCCCCGAAGTTCTCAACTGCGGGCGCGGCGATGATCGATAAAGAACGGTTTGCCGGTCCCTATCCGATCCGACGCCTTGGGCGCCTTGTTGACCTGGGTGTCCTGCCCATCGACATACCAATAGCAATGCTGCACCGCCCGGGTAATGCCGACATAGGCCAGGCGCAGAATCTCGTCTTTCTGTGCCGTGTCGTACGGCTCGGCATCGCCCTCCTGGCCAAGCCCGGCCATTCGGTAGACCTGATTCTTGTAGGGGGAACTGGTGGAGTGCTGGCAGTCACCGAGCAAAAACACCGCGTCGGCCTGAAGCCCCTTGGCGCTATGGTAGGTCATCTGCCGGAGGCGTCTTGCCGGGTACGGCAAGCTAGAATCCACATTAACTGTTGGTTGGATATGCTGTTCAATCAATAACTTATCGCTGCTTTTTCGATAGAGCATCAAGATTGAATCGCCCTTGCGGTAGTGCTCGTCCAGGCGCTTGGCCAAGCCTTCGTCGTCTCTGTCCAACACATTGACCGGGCTCAAGGTTCGAGGCGTGCCGCTGGCCTTGGCCTTTTTGCCGGGAATCGCCGCAGCCGCACGCACCACGTGTTCGGCGGCGTCAATGATGTGCTGGTGGCTGCGGTAGTTATCGGTGAGCATGACCCGGGTGTTTGCCGGTGAAGGAAACTGTTTGTTGAACGCCATGAAATAACTGGGTGAACTGCCGCGCCAGCCGTAGATCGATTGCCAGTCATCACCCACGCACAGCAAGGAGGAACGCTGGGCGCCCCGGCCGACATGCATGGCAGGGCCGCGGCTGCGCACTTCCCGCAGGCTGGCGCGAAGCCAGGAAACAATCTGCGGCGAGACATCCTGAAACTCGTCGATCATCAGGTGTGACAGAGGACGCAATGTCGCATCGCTCAGCAGCTTGAAGTTCTCTGGGGAGTGCTCACTGAACAACGCGAACATTCGGTTATAGGTCATGACGGGCGGCGACTGGTCCAGCAGGTGGTCTTCAAATGCTCGCCAGTAGCGACTCAGGGCCTCAAAGAAATAACGATCCGGGTCATCCTGGGCAAAACACATCCGGCCCACGGCGTCCGGGACGTCCAGACCCAGGTTCTCGATAAAGCCGGCCGCCGCGACGAAACAATCCAGCAACGGTGCCGAAGCCAGTTCGCCTTTTACCTTGTAATCGAACCCAGGGCCTGCGCTGGCATCCCCGGCCAACACGCTCAGTACACGCTTTGACGCCTCATAACTATCTATCCATATCAATGGCTTAGAGCAGAAAGCTTGAAACAGGGTACGCTTTACCGCCCACTCTGCGCGGATACTCAGCTTGGCGCCGGGCCGGCTGAGCCGGGCATCTTCCCGCGGGTCGAAACCCAGCATCACCCAGGCGTCCAGAGTTGGAACGTAGCCGTGGCAATGAAACGTCGCACCGTTGATCTGGAAGGCCTGACGCTTTGGCTCGATGCCCTTGATCGGCCAGGCACCGGCGCGAAACCACAGGTCTTCGATCGCATCGCACAACTCTTCATCGCGCTGGGCGGCCAGTTCGGTCACGGCCACCCGTTTCTGCACATCGGGATGGTCGCGTTCCAGCTCCCTGAGCTGCAAGGCGTGTCGGGACATCGGTTTGATCAGTTCGCGAAAACGCTCATCGCGTTGATAAAGACCGTGATAGCAGGCATTGAGTTGTTGGCGCTGAGCATCGTTGATGCGCAGCTCAAAGGGATTGCCCTGGGCGTCATCATCAGCCGTTTCGTTGCGATGGCTCAGGGTTTCAAACGCCTGGAGCCGCTCGAACCCGGGCAGGCTGCGCACCATGGGCAAGATGCGTGAATGGAAGGTCCGCACCAGATCGCGGGCTTCCTTGAGGCTGATTGTCCGCCCCCACAGGGCAAAAACTTCAATGAGCTTGTGAATGAAGTCCTTGCGCGATTCCCGCGTGAAGGTCACCACGGTCATCGAATCCAACTCAAAACCCAGGTAATGGGACAGCAGCACAAGGCGTAGCACCAGGGTTGTGGATTTCCCGGCGCCTGCGCCCGCGACGATCGAGGTAGACGGCGTATCGCTCAGGATCATTTTCCACTGCGCGGCGCTCGGCTGGGCGTGAGCGGGAAGCAATCGGGCAACATCGGCCTTGATGCGCTTCTTGAGTTCGGCGGTCAACGGCAGGCGCCAGTCATCGAACAACAGCTCATCGACTTTCGGTGCCGGGTGCTCGGTGCTTCGGAAATCTCGGATCAGCAGGACCTGCCGGCCCTCTTCCAGTCCATCGGCCTTGCCTTCCTTATAGCCGTAGTCAAAACCGGCGCTATGCCCGCTGCGAAATCCATCGGCCTGGCCGTGTAGCCAGGAAGCCCGATGCTGGGCTCGAAGTCGCGTCAGGCCATGACCCAGAAAACGCGCGGCCAGGCGCTTGAGCAGAGGCATCTGGGCCAGGGGCAGAAGTTCGGGGGGAAGATCGGGAGTGTGTTGCGACACGCTGGGGGACTCCGGTGTTCAGAACCATGGCGGCTATGGTGTCTGTATTTGCCAGCGGATTCCACCCAAAAGCTTTTAAGTCATGGATTTAGGCGATGAAGTGAAAGTGCTGTCGCACATGGCCATCAGTGTCGCCCGACCCACCTTAAGCAGGCTCGCTCCCACAGAGGCCGGCGTGCACCGTAGCGCCAATGTGGGGCGAGCCTGCTCGCGATGGGTTTTGAGTCACTGACTGGAAATGGCTCCATCGACCAATGCCTGCGCCTCGACCACCAATTGCTTGAGGTGCTCATCACCGATGAAGCTTTCGGCGTAGATCTTGTAGATGTCTTCAGTGCCTGATGGCCGCGCGGCGAACCAGCCGTTTTCAGTCATGACCTTCAGGCCGCCAATGGCCTGGTCATTGCCCGGTGCATGGCTGAGGATGCTCTGGATGGTCTCCCCGGCCAACTCAGTGGATGCAACCTGCTCCGGTGCCAGCTTGCTCAGCAGCGCCTTCTGTTGCGGGCTGGCCTTGGCATCGACGCGCACGGAGAACGGCTCACCCAGTTCATCCGTCAGGGCACGGTAGGCCTGGCTTGGGTCGCGACCGGTGCGCGCGGTCATTTCGGCCGCCAGCAACGCCGGGATCAGGCCGTCCTTGTCTGTACTCCACACACCGCCGTCCTTGCGCAGGAACGAGGCGCCGGCGCTTTCTTCGCCACCAAAGCCCAAGGAACCGTCGAACAAGCCGTCGGCAAACCACTTGAAGCCTACCGGCACTTCATACAGACGCCGACCCAGACGCTGGGCCACGCGATCGATCAGACCGCTGCTGACCACCGTCTTGCCCACGGCGGCATCGGCACGCCACTGCGGCCGGTTCTGGAACAAGTAGTCGATGGACACCGCCAGATAGTTGTTCGGCGCCAGCAAGCCGCCGGATGGCGTCACGATGCCGTGGCGATCATGGTCCGGGTCGCAGGCGAAGGCCACATCGAAACGCTCTTTGAGGCCAATCAACCCCTGCATGGCATGGCTGGAGGATGGGTCCATGCGGATCTGTCCGTCCCAGTCGACGGTCATGAAGCGGAAGGTGGAATCCACCTGGGTGTTGACCACGTCCAGGTCCAGGCGGTAATGCTCGGCAATGGCGGGCCAGTAGCGCACCCCCGCTCCGCCCAGCGGGTCCACGCCCAGGCGCAAGCCGGCAGCGCGAATGGCATCGAAGTCGATGACATTAATCAGGTCCGCCACGTAGGTGTTGACGTAGTCGTGACGGTGAGTGGTGTCGGCCTTCAGGGCCTGCTCATAGCTGATGCGCTTAACGCCGGCCAACTGGCTTGCCAGCAGCTCGTTGGCCTTGGCTTCGATCCATTTGGTGATATGGGTATCGGCCGGGCCGCCGTTGGTGGGGTTGTACTTGTAGCCACCACTCTGCGGCGGATTGTGGGACGGGGTGATGACGATGCCGTCCGCCAGACCGGTGGTGCGCCCACGGTTGTAGCAAAGAATGGCGTGGGAGATCGCCGGCGTGGGCGTGTATTCATCTGCCTCGGCGATCATCACGGTGACCCCGTTGGCAGCGAATACCTCCAGCGCGCTGGCGCCTGCCGGAGTAGACAGCGCGTGGGTATCGATCCCCAGGAACAAGGGGCCGTTGATGCCCTGGGCTTCACGGTACAAGCAGATCGCTTGGCTGATAGCCAGCACATGCCATTCGTTGAACCCCAGGTCGAAGGAACTGCCACGGTGACCGGAGGTGCCGAAAGCCACCCGTTGGGTCGAAACCGAGGCGTCGGGTCGGCCGGTGTAATAGGCCGTCACCAGTCGCGGGATATCGATCAACAACTCTGCCGGTGCCGGCTTGCCCGCAAATGGACTGACTGTCATGCAAAACCTCTGAATGGAGTGGCTCGATAAAATGGATGCAGTTTACTGACAGTTCGACCGTGGCGCGATGGGTTCGATCCATCGCCCTCCATTACGATTGCTCAAGTCTCAAGGCATCGGCCAGCGCACAGAGTGCAGTATCCAGATCGTGTGAACCGCTCAAGGCGTGGGTCAGGCGCAGATGTTGTGCGTACAGCCCTTGCAAACTGAACAGTTCCCCCGGCGCAATGACGATTCGTTGCGCAAGCAGCCGCTGGAACACCCGTCGCAGATCGACGCGCCGCGAAGATCGGGTCCAGATCGTTGCGCCCCCTTGGGGCTCCAGCCATTGCAGGCTGTCCCCCAGCCGCTCGCGCAGCATTTGCGTTGTCGATAGCGCACCTTCACGCAACAATCGTCGCAACACCAGCAAGTGCTGATCGATCCGTCCGTTGCTGTACAAACGGGCGATGGCCTTCTGGCGAATCGGTGACAGACGAAACGCGCGCAGCAGGAAATGTCGCTGCAACTCCAGCGTCAGCTGTCGCGACAACACATAGCCGTAGGGGGCCTCGGGGCCGATGGTTTTTTCGAAAGTGGAATAGACGATCAGCCGGTCGGGGTCGAGCAAGTCTCGAAAAGGCGTCACCCCGGCTTCGAACGCCAGGTCTGTATAGCTGTCGTTCTCCAGCACCCATATGCCGTGCAGATCCAGTAAACGCGCGACGGCGCGACGGTTGTTTTCAGGAGCGAGCGTGCCCCTGGGCATGTTCAGGACCGAGGACAGGATGACCAGGCGGACCGCTTTACTCGTCAGTAATTGTTCCAGTTGCTCGACATTGATCTCCCCATCCGCCAGCAGTGGCAGTTCGATTACGTCGATATCGGCCGCCTGCAGCAAGCGCAGGACGGTCCAGTCGCAGGGTGATTCGATCAGCACCGTGGCGCCCTTGAGCGCCAGCACGGCGATCAGAATCTCCAATACACCGCGCAGATCAGCGCCGATATATACATCGTCGGCGTTCCAGCACCGGGCCGGCGAAGACGTGTAGCGAGCCGCCAGCGCGGTGCGCAGTTCCAGCTCGCCCCAAGGCTGCGAGGGCATTTGTGAGGAGCGCGGATACTGACGCAGCAGCTCACGCTCCAGTAACAACAGCGGGCTGTCCAGCGGTTGCATCGACGCAGGCTCGTCAGCGCTGAGTACCAGCATTCCCGGTCGTCGTGCATTGACATACAGGGTCTCGAGCAAATCATCACCGCCGCCCAGCGTCGCGACGCAGGGTACTGGCAACGCGTAATAACCGGATTTGGCGACCGAATAGACCCGCCCTTCCTTCTCCAGCAACGAATAAGCGTACTGGATGGTAGAGATCGACACGTTCAGGCGCTCGGCCAGTTGCCGTAACGACGGCAAACGCACTCGGGCGTCGGCGCCCAGTTCGTTGATCAGGGTGGTGAGGTAACGATAAACCGCCTGATACGCGAAGTCTGTTTCCCGGCAACCTTTCATGGGGTTGGGCCAGGCGACGTGGCGAATGAATCCGTCAAATCCTGCCCCTCAATGCCGTGCCGCACGTTCGCGCATGGCATCGTCGCCCTGCCCGGCTTCTTCAATGTCGATGTCATCGACAGGTTGCTGCGCATCCATCCCCGATGCCTGCTCCTGCTCCGGCGGCGTGATACTCGCCCGATACAGTTTGCCGAGCATATCGATGGACAGGCCACTGACGTCGACCATCCATTGCGCCACCTGATCGGCGATGGCCGCGCCCTGCATGGCCTTGTGCAGATCGGGCATCGCCACCAGCATGCCCGGATGACAGCAGCGCAGGAAGTGCTCCAGGCCAGCGCCTTGCTCCACGAAGGGCGCGAACAACATGCACACCAGTTGCGTTTCGTTGAGCCCCAGGGTCTTTTGCGCGTCGCTGGTGGCCTGGGCGCGCCGCTCGGGGATGGCCGTGGGTGGGCCGAACAGCATGCGTGCCTGCTCGCAGACGTGCTCGGGCAACTGCTTGCGATGCATGATCATGATCGCTCGTTGTACATAGTCGCCATAACCTGCCTCATAGCTGCGCCCCTGCAGATAACAGGCCTGCAGGCCATGCAGGTGAGCTGACAGCAGTGGGCTCAGGTATTCGTTTTCCGGCGCCGATGCGACGAGTTCATCGGTCCGCACCCGAAGGAATTCACTGAACAGCGGCCAGTTGGTTTCTTGCGAACTGTCGACGATCAGGTCGTCGATACCGATGTGACTCACGCGCCGACACGCCTCGAAATGCCCCTCGGGTTTCCACGCGCCCTCGTGGTCCTGACCATAGAAGCCCAGGTAGGGATTAGCGCCCAAGGTATCGAGTTGCGCGAAGAGACTGTCGAAACCGCTGGACGGGTCAGTCGCCAGGCCGACCTTGCGGGCGGCACGTCGAAGGCCCGACATGAACTGTTTTTGCTCGCGAGGCGTATCACTGCTGACTAACGAGTCCACGCCGCGCTCCCAGCGAGCCATATGCCGATAGAACTCCGCCATCGCCAGGTAGCCGTGATCGCCTACTTCCAAGGGGCTGTCGATCGAGCGAAGGTGGCCCAGAACCAGCGTGTCCATGCGATTGGCCTCATGCCCGGCCGCCGACAATGGCTGCTTGTGATTGAACGGCACTACCTCGCGGTTATCCGCCATCAGCAGTTCCACCCGGGGGTCGTCGTAGACGAACAGCGCGCTGTAACAGCGGTGGATGTTTTCCAGGGTCGCCTGGGTGGTTTCGCTCAGGCGTGGCGTGGCGACACGCAAGTCGAAGGTCACCGGATGCCTGCCGGCGATGCTCAACTGTGCGGCCCGCAAGGCGGTCAGGACATAAAAACTGTCCCGGCTGCCGTTCTGGACCGTCAACACACGATAGTCGCCGATCCGGTCGATGCCGCCAGCGGCGACAATTAAACGCTGGATCAAAAGCTGCAACGCCGTCCGTTCCGCGCGGGAATAAAAACCTGACAGTCGCTGCAATATCTGTTGATACACGTGATTCATTGCCTGCTCATGAATTGAACTCATAGCCATATACCTGGAAATTCAAATATCGGCGTCGCACCGGCATAGCGTGACCGGGCGACGGGTTGATCTGGAAGGTTGTTCTAGTACTGCAAAGAGTATTGGTAATACGCTCAAGCTTTGCTTGTCGTAATTATTTGATACATAAGCTGTGGAGTTCGCCCGCTTCGCCTCGGTACGTGCCTGCAAGCCCATGAGGCATTGGGTTTCAGCGATTCCGCCCTGCGTCCTAGGAAGATTCCGACAGCATCCTTCAGACAATGAGTACGAAAAACAAAGAACATGCCTAACTTCAATTGTCCCCCTGCCCCAGTCAGTTTTTCCCACAGTCGATTGATGGCGTTAAAATAATTAACGCTTGATGCACCTTTGCCCGAAGGATGACGATTCTCTAGAAACTTGTACTGCGCCACGACTTCTTCCTTGAGATGGAAATCAGCGTTCAATTATCAGGACTTAAATAACGATTAGAAGATACAGATTGAGGGCAAAAACCAGTTCAGTTCTCTGGGGATTAAACGCTTTTTGGGTGTTGAGTGAACTGGACCGCCCAAGCGAAGGCGTGGTTGCCGCGCACCAGGGCGTCATTGCCGAACGGAGCGGCAATGGCAGAAGAAAGGAAGGAAAGCAGGTTCAGGCCGAAGGCAGCGCAAGAGTCGCCATGCTGACTCTTGCGCGGAGGAGGAATCAGGCGGGGTCGACTACCTGAAGGGCAACGCGTTCACGGCAGGGGCATTCGCCCATGTAACGGTGGGCTTCGACAAACTCGGAGAATGGAAACACCCGGGTCTTGAGGGGCAACAGCACGCGATCGGCGGTCAGTTGATTGATATCACGCAGCGCCCGCTGCAATGCAACCTGATCCTGGATGATGCCCAGTTCCGGCTTGCCGGTAAAATTGCCGATGCAGTGCACAAAGAACTGAATGTTCTTCTGGAACGCCGCACAGGCCGGGAACGGCGTCTGGTTGCCGCCTTGCAAGCCATACAGCACCAGGCTGCCCCGCGGCGCCAGCACATCACCGAGCAGCGACATTTGCGGCCCGCCGAGGCCATCGAACACCACATCGACGCCACGGTTATCAGTGAGCTTGTTGATTTGCATCAGCAAGTCCTGCTCTTCGGTGACGATGACTTTTTCGGCGCCGAGCGACAGCAGGTACTCACGCTCATCAGCGGTCTTGGTGGCCGCGATCACCCGTACACCCAAGGCCTTGCCCAGTTGCACGAAGGATGGTCCGGCGCAATGACTGGCATCAGTGACCAGGGCAAACTGCCCCGGCTTGACCCTTGCCAGGTCCACGTAGGCGAAATAGGCGATCAGCAGTGGCGTGTAGTGCACAGCGGCTTCGATCGGGGTGAGCACGTCGGGATAACGGGTCAGCGCGGTACGCGGCAACACGATGATCTCACCGTACACCGGGTAATCGTTAGGGCTCTCGGCAGGGAAACTGGCAACTTTGTCGCCTACAGCCAGGTCGTCGACACCGTCTCCGACAGCCGTCACCACCCCAGCCATTTCATGACCAAGGCCCGACGGCAGGCGCGCCTGGGACGACGCCAGATTCTGGCGCCACAGGGTGTCATACCAGCTGATGCCGATCGCTTCGACACGGACCTGCACTTCTCCTGGCGCAGGAAGAGCCGCCGCATGCTCTTCGCATTTGAGCACCTCGGCACCACCAAACTTGTGAAAACGGATCGTGCGGGACATCGCAAACCTCGTCAAAGTAACCTCTAATGCCATGAACTCTATCCGGGCTTTGTACCCAAGACCATCAGTGGCTATTAATAGTCGACATGCCTGTCATTGATTCCGCAGCAAGAAAATGAACCCAGTCTTGTAGGGCCTATCCCTAAGAAAAAGCAATTAGCCGGTGCAGAGTACCAGTCTTTCCCCGTAAGATTCATGCCGGTCATTGTTCTCATATGGCCGCTCACGTCAAGCTTGCTGAATCTGCCAGGACCCCAGATGAATCGTAATGACCTGCGTCGTGTCGACCTGAACCTGTTGATCGTGTTCGAAACATTGATGCATGAACGCAGTGTGACCCGAGCCGCCGAGAAGCTGTTCCTCGGCCAGCCAGCCATCAGTGCCGCGCTGTCACGGCTGCGCAACCTGTTCGATGACCCGCTGTTCGTGCGCACCGGTCGCAGCATGGAACCGTCGGCCCGGGCGGTCGAAATCTTCGCCCTGCTCTCCCCAGCCTTGGATTCGATCTCCACGGCGGTCAGCCGCGCGGCGGAGTTCGACCCGGCCACCAGCACCTCGGTGTTCCGCATCGGCCTGTCGGACGACGCCGAGTTCGCGCTGTTGCCGATGCTGCTCAAGCGCCTGCGGGCCGAAGCTCCGGGGATTGTCCTGGTCGTGCGCCGGGTCAACTACATTCTGATGCCGGGCTTGCTGGCGTCCGGTGAAATCTCCATCGGCGTCAGCTACACCGAGGATCTGCCGGCCAACGCCAAGCGTAAAGTCTTGCGGCGCAGCATGCCCAAAGTGCTGCGGGCCGACACTGCGCCGGGTCGGCTGACCCTGGACGAATTCTGTGCCCGGCCCCATGCGCTGGTGTCCTTCGCCGGGGACCTGAGCGGTTTCATCGATGAAGAGCTGGAGAAACTGGACCGCAAGCGTCACGTGGTATTGGCCGTACCGCAGTTCAATGGCCTGAGCACGCTGCTGGCGGGCACTGACATTATCGCCATCGTGCCCGACTACACCGCCGACGCACTGACCGCCGCTGGCGGCGTTCGCGCCGAAGACCCACCGATTCCGGTGCGCAGCTTTGAACTGCACATGGCCTGGCGCGGCTCCCAGGACAACGACCCGGGTGAGCGCTGGTTGCGTTCGCGGATTCAGATGTTTTTTGGCGATCCGGATAGCTTGTAGAAACTCCGGGCTGCTGTCACCACCCAGTCCCTCACAGGCACTCGCCATAGACCAACCAATCCTGACCTGTGCCCGCTCGACCTGCCCTTCTCATGCCGGGGAAACAGAAGCAAGGCGCACGTGATCAAAGCGGCAATACCGGGGGCATCTCGAATCCAGCTTCAGAAGACGCCCCCGTCCAACTAGAACCAGGTTTCCATCTGTATGCCGTATTGCCACACGCCGCCTGCGTTGAAGTCAGACTTGCCGAAGGAATCGGAGGCGCTGTATCTGTCCAGATCCGAGGACCAGTTCATGACGCTGGCGAACACGCGCAGTTCGGGGCGTGTGAGAAGGTCTCCAAAATCAGGTTTGAAGGTCGGGGCGACCGTGAACTTCCAGAAGTTTCCGTCGACTGCATTGCGTTGCAGGTAGCCCTTGGGATCGAGGTCCATGGTTTGCCAGCTCATCTCGTAGGCCATCTCGAAATTGCTGTTGATTTCATTGGCCAGGCGCACGTTCAGTGTCATCCAGCGGTAGTCGTCGCCCTTGACGTACCGGTCCTTGCTCTGTTCGGCCAGTAAACTGGGACCGATGCGCCAGCCGGGGGCGATGGTCGTCTCACCATAGAGCGCCAGACGCAAAGCACGGGCGTCGTCGATCAGTTCGCCGTCCGAGCCGATGTTCTTAACCTCTGCCCCCAGGCCTTGCCCATAGAGCAACGCCGTTTTGAAGAAGCCTTCCCTGCCGAAAAAGTTCTTCTGGTGATTGGCCACCATGCTGTGCAGGCCGGAGTCCGCAGGTGTCAGGCCCGCCTCATTGTTGCGGGTGCCGATGTCGTTTTCTTTAGCGCCAATGGCGTTGAACATCCACTGCCACTGCCCATTGTCGAAGAACTGGTTGGAGGTCAGGATGTAGCTTTCAACATCGGCATTGACGCCGCCGTCACTGAACTCCCCGTAATTTCGCCCGATCAACGAGTAATTCGAGCGCCAGTTCTTGTTCATCTGCACGTCGTAGATGCCACCGCCGGTGCCAGCCAGGTAGACGACGTCCGAGTCCAGCCAGTGGATATCGAAATTGTCCCGGTCAAACCGCTTGCCTGCCCAGAGGGTGGAATTCTCAAACACCGAGTTTCCCTTGAACGCCGCGATGTGGTCCAGTTCGGTAAACACCTGCCGCACGTTCAGGTTGCTTTCGTCGGCCGTCCAGTCATTGGAGCTTTCTACGCCATCGGCAATGGACACGGTGAATTTTGAGCGGGTGCCGTTCTGCGCGTACTGCTCTTTCGACAGGTCGATCCGCATATAGGTGTCGTCCTCGTTACCGAGTCGCCCCACGGCACCGCCGACGGAACCGGCCGGGGTTGTATAAGGGCCGCCACGACCACCACCCAGACCGTCATTGACCAGCAACCCCGAGCGGGCGTAGCCCTTGAAGCTGAATCCGTCCGTGAGGGATGCGCCACTGTCTTGTTTTTCCAGGCTTTGTTGTCGGGCTTCGAGTTTTGCCAGCCGCGTGTCCAGCGTCGGCGTGGCAACGTTTGCAGTGGATGCTACCGGTTGGAGCGCGGGAGCGGCGAGTTTGAGTTGTTGCAGTTCCCTGGCCAGGGCCTGGGTTTGCTGTTCGGCAGCCGCGGCGCGTTTTTCCGCGGCGCTGGCACGGGCCTCGAACGCAGCCATGCGTTCTTCCAGCGTCGCAGCGTGAGAGGTGGCCGCCGCGGTGCCGAGCACGCCTGCGAGAAGCCAGCTTGATGCTTTCTGCATGTGGATTTCCCTGTTTTGTTTTTATTTTTTTGTTCCCGCAATGGTCTTTTTCCTTCGGCTTTTGAATTGTCAAAAACCGTGAAAAAAAGGATGCCTCATCGCTAATACGCTGCTACATTTGGCTATGTTAACGTTAACTTTTCTAAAAACAAAAATAAAGAGGGCTTTATGAAACAGCTCAAATCGCTCCTTCCTGCTGCGCTGCTCGGCCTTTGTGTCGGGCTTCCATCCCTCTCGACTGCCGCCAATCTGACGATCTCCTGCGGTGCCGTAGGTGCTGAATTGCAGCTGTGCAAGGAGGCTGTCGAGGCGTGGTCGAAGCAGACCGGCAACAGCGTCGAAGTGGTTTCCACGCCTAACTCGGCCACCGAAAGGTTGTCGTTCTACCAACAAATCCTGAGTGCCCGATCCAGCGACATCGACATCATTCAAATCGATATGGTGTGGCCGGGGATGCTGGCCAACCATCTGATGGACCTGCGCGAGGTGCTCCCTGCCAACGCGACCGAGGGCTACTTCCAGGCCCAGGTGGATAACGCCACGGTGAACGGCCGGCTGGTGACGATGCCCTGGTTCACCGATTCGGGGCTGCTGTATTACCGCAAGGACTTGCTCGAGAAGTACCACAAACAGGTGCCGCAGACCTGGGAGCAAATGACTGCAACCGCCCGGGAAGTCCAACAGGCTGAGCGCAACGCCGGGAACGCCAATGCCTGGGGGTACGTCTTTCAGGGCCGCGCCTATGAAGGTCTGACGTGTAATGCACTGGAGTGGATCAGCAGCCAGCCGCAGGGTGGGCTGGTCAATCCACAGGGCGATATCGTGGTCAATAGCCCGGCCGCAAGAACCGCGTTGACGCTGGCCAAGAGCTGGGTAGGAGACATCTCCCCACGTGGCGTACTCAACTACACCGAGGAAGAAGGACGAGGTGTATTCCAGTCGGGCAATGCGCTGTTCATGCGTAACTGGCCGTATGTCTGGGCCCTGGTACAAAGCCCGGACAGTGTCGTAAAAGACAAGGTCGGCGTGGCGCCCCTGCCCCGCGGTGGCGAGACCGGCACCCACGCCTCCACCCTGGGTGGCTGGGGCCTGGCGGTGTCGCGTTACAGCGCCAATCCAAAGCTTGCCGCGCAGCTGGTGAGCTACCTGAGCAGTGCTCAGCAGCAGAAACATCGTGCCCTGGTCGGCGCCTATAACCCGGTGATCGAGTCACTTTATCAAGACCCCGAGCTGCTCGCGGCGATGCCTTATTACAGTCAACTGCGCAGCATTCTCAAGGATGGGGTCATGCGGCCCGCCTCGATTACCGCCGATCGCTATCCACGTGTCTCCAATGCCTTCTTCGATCAAGTGCATGGTGTGCTGGCCGGCGAGGTGCCGGTCGATCAGGCGCTGGCGGAGCTGGAAAGCGAACTGACACGCATCAAGCGCCGGAACTGGTAAGCCACAAGGAAGGAAATTCACCATGTCTGTCTCCACTACCCTGGCGTCCGGTGACGAGCTGCTGCCCGCCCTGGAAACGCCGGTACAACGCCGCCGGGTTCGCGCCGCCTGGCTGTTCCTGACTCCGATGCTACTGTGCCTGGCCCTGGTGGCGGCCTGGCCGCTGCTGCGTACATTCTGGTTCAGCCTGACCGACGCCAGCCTGGCGGACACCGGTGACGCAAGTTTTATCGGCCTGAGCAATTATCTGCTGCACAGCAGCACCGGTTGGTCAGGCATCCTGGTCGATCCACAATGGTGGAACGCGGTGCGCAACACCCTGCATTTCACTGTGGTCTCAGTGGGGTTGGAAATGGTGCTGGGGCTGTTGGTGGCGCTGCTGCTGAACGTCAAGTTCACCGGGCGCGCCTTGGTGCGGGCATTGATTCTGATTCCCTGGGCGATCCCCACCATTGTCTCGGCGAAAATCTGGTCTTGGATGCTCAACGACCAGTTCGGCATCATCAATCATCTGATGCTGGGTGTCGGCCTGATTGACGCGCCCCTGGCCTGGACGGCAGACGCCGACTTGTCGATGTGGGCCGTGATCATCGTCGACGTCTGGAAGACCGTCCCGTTCGTCACGCTGCTGATGCTGGCGGCCTTGCAGATGTTGCCGGGCGATTGCTACGAAGCCGCCCGCGTCGATGGCATTCACCCGCTGAAGGTGTTCTGGCGAGTCACCCTGCCGCTGCTGATGCCTGCGCTGCTGGTGGCGGCGATTTTCCGCATCCTCGATTCGTTGCGGGTGTTTGACGTCATCTATGTGCTGACCTCCAACTCGTCGAGCACCATGAGCATGTCGGTGTACGCCCGCCAGCATCTGATGGAGTTTCAGGACGTCGGCTACGGCAGCGCGGCCTCGACCTTGCTGTTTCTGGTCGTCGCAGTCATCGCCATGATTTATCTGTACCTCGGACGCCGTCAAATGGAGGTTCGCTCATGAGCCCGCGCCTACTGAAAAAAGCGCTGTTGCGCGTCGGATTCTGGTGCCTGATCGCGATTTTGCTGCTGTATGCGGTGTTCCCTTTCTACTACGCCATCGTGACGTCGCTGAAGCCGTCCAGTGCCTTGTTCCAGGTGAGCTACTGGGTCGACAACCCCGACTTCTCCAACTATGCCGCCGTGCTCCACCAGGCCTCGTTCCTGCGGGCAATCGGTAACTCGCTGGTGGTTGCCCTGAGTGTGGTCGCGCTGGCGCTGTTCCTCAGCCTGACCGCCGCCTATGCCTTGGGCCGGGTGAAGTTTCGTGGACGCGGCGCGGTGTTGATAATGGTTCTGGGCGTGTCGATGTTTCCCCAGGTCGCGGTGCTGTCAGGGCTGTTCGAGGTGATCCGTGCCCTGGGCCTGTACAACACGCCCTGGGCGCTGATCCTGAGCTACACGATCTTCACCCTGCCCTTCACCGTCTGGGTGCTGACCACGTTCATGGGCCAACTGCCCCATGAGCTGGAGGAGGCGGCGATCATGGACGGTGCTTCGCCCTGGGTCACCCTGACCCGCGTGTTATTGCCGCTGCTCTGGCCTGCGCTGGTCACCACCGGCCTGCTGGCTTTCATTGCTGCGTGGAACGAGTTCCTGTTTGCCCTGACCTTCACCCTCACCGACACGCAGCGCACGGTGCCGGTAGCCATCGCCCTGATTTCCGGCGGCAGCTCCCATGAGTTGCCTTGGGGGCTGTTGATGGCCGCTTCGGTGCTGGTCACCGTCCCACTGGTGATTCTGGTGCTGATCTTCCAGCGCCGAATCGTTTCCGGTCTCACTACCGGTGCGTTAAAGGGTTGATGCCCAACAAAGACAAGGAACAGCATCGTGATCAAGTTGAAGCTAGACAACGTGAACAAACAATTGGGCGGCATGCGCATTCTTCGCGACGTCAGCCTGGAAATCGCCGCCGGTGAATTCGTGGTGTTCGTCGGCCCCTCGGGCTGCGGAAAATCCACCCTGTTGCGACTGATCGCCGGGCTGGATTCCATCTGCGCCGGCGACCTGTTGATCGACGGGCGCCGGGTCAATGACCTGGAGCCGCGCGAGCGTGGCGTCGGCATGGTGTTTCAGTCCTATGCCCTCTACCCGCACATGAACGTCTACGACAACATCAGTTTTGGTCTCAAGTTGGCCAAGACCGAAAAAACCAGCCTGCGCGAGCGCGTGCTGAAAACCGCGCAAATCCTGCAGTTGGACAAACTGCTGCAACGCAAACCCAAGGAATTATCGGGTGGCCAACGTCAGCGGGTGGCCATGGGCAGGGCTATGGCACGGGAACCGGACATCTTGTTGTTCGATGAGCCGCTGTCCAATCTGGACGCCTCTTTGCGCGTGCAAATGCGCAATGAAATCGCCAGGCTGCATGCCCGACTGGGCACGACCATGATCTACGTGACCCACGATCAGGTTGAAGCGATGACCCTGGCCGACAAGATTGTCGTGCTCAATGGCGGACGTATCGAGCAGGTTGGCTCGCCGCGAGAACTCTACGAACGCCCGGCGACTCGTTTTGTCGCCGGTTTCCTCGGCTCGCCAAGGATGAACTTTCTTGCAGCGTTCCTGCATACGCCAGGCGCAAGCAGCCTGGTGGAAAGCCTGGTATTGGGCAGGACCACCCTGCCCTTTGACAGCTCAAGCCTGGCGGCGAACAGCCAACTGAGCCTGGGGATTCGACCGGAACATGTAGCACTCAAGGCGGCACAGGGCACAGCCGGCATCGCCGTGATCGGGGTCGAATACCTGGGCAGCGAAACCTATGTGCACCTCGATACCGGTCAGGATGAGCCGATGATCTGTCGCTGTGAGGTCCACGCCGGGTGGCGAGTGGGTGATCGGGTCGAACTGCAGGTAGAGATCGACAATCTGCACCTGTTCGATGCCGACGGCACGGCCTTGAGGCGCCACCCACAATCCCTCGAAACCCCGTTGGATGACATTGCCCAGCGCTCGGTACGAGCAGGCGCCCTATGACCGTGTGTGTGAATCCCATGAACGCTCCAATGTCCGCGACCCTTGAGCTTGCACAACAGGCGCTGAGCGCCGGCCTGTCTCGCGTCACCGATGACTATCGCCCCGACTATCATCTTGCCCCGCCCGCAGGCTGGATGAACGACCCTAACGGAGTGGTGTACTTTCGCGGCGAGTATCACGTGTTTTATCAACATCACCCCTTCGACGCGAAATGGGGCCCGATGTATTGGGGGCATGCCAAGAGTGCTGACCTGGTCCATTGGCAGCACCTGCCCATCGCACTGGCGCCAGGCGATGACTTTGACCGCGACGGGTGTTTTTCCGGCAGTGCGGTGGTGTGTGGCGACACGTTGGCGTTGATCTACACCGGGCACACCTGGCTGGGGGAAGTGGGTGACGAACGCCAGATTCGCCAGGTCCAGTGTCTTGCCACCAGCGTCGACGGCGTCCGGTTCGTCAAGCAGGGTGTCGTCATCGAGACCGCACCGCAAGACACGATCATGCATTTTCGTGATCCCAAGGTCTGGAAGGACAACGACTATTGGTACCTGATTGCCGGCGCACGCCTGGGCGATACGCCTTTACTCCCCTTGTACCGCTCCATCGATCTGCGCGCCTGGGAGTTCCTTGACTATGTAGCCCGCGGCAACGAGGGCGATGGCTATATGTGGGAGTGCCCGGACCTGTTTCGCCTCGATGGGCGCGACGTGCTGCTGTACTCCCCCCAGGGCATGCGCCCCGAGGGTTACGAGCGGCTCAACAAGTACCAGACCGGTTATCGCGTGGGGCAACTCGACAGCCAATGGCACTTCAGCGGCGACCCGTTTATCGAGCTGGATAACGGCCATGACTTCTATGCTGCGCAAACGCTGGTGGCTGCTGACGGTCGGCGCCTGGTGTGGGCGTGGCTCGACATGTGGGAAAGTCCGATGCCGAGCCAGGCCCATCACTGGTGCGGCATGCTCGGCCTACCCCGGGAACTGCAGTTGCATGCCGACCGCCTCAGGGTGTTTCCGGCCCGGGAACTGACCGCTTTACGCAAGGCACCGCTGCCGCACACCTCTGCGTGGGTTGGACCGGGCTACGAATGGGTGCCACAGGTCAATGGCGACAGGCTCGAGCTCCATGTGCATCTGGATTTGCTCGGCTGTGCCGAAGGTCACCTGGGTATCGCCTTGCGTTGCAGTGCTGAGGGCGACGAACAAACCCTGCTCTATTACGACGCTTCGCTGCAGCGCCTGGTACTGGATCGCAGTCGTTCGGGCGCGCAGGTGAGCGGTCAGCGCAGCGTGGCGATAGACCACGCCCAGAAGTCCTTGCACCTGCGGGTGTTTCTGGATCGTTCGTCCATCGAGGTGTTTGAGCAAGACGGCCGCTTCAGCCTCAGCAGCCGCGTCTATCCGCGGCCCGACAGCCTGGGGGTAAAACTATTGGCAAGCGGGGCTGGCGGACGCGTCTCCATTGGTAATGCATGGCCGCTGGCTTCCGCATGGCTATGAGCAATGTCATTCGAGTCGCGACAAGCCCGGAGCCTGTGTCATGATTCGGCGTCAACCTGACTGGCCGCACCTCGCATGACTTCAGTGAAAGACGTTGCACAGCTGGCCGGCGTGTCCCTGATGACGGTTTCTCGAGCGCTCAACAATCCGGAAAAACTGAGCCCCGAAACCCTTCAGCGGGTGCGTCGCGCCATTGACGAACTGCAATTCGTACCGAGCCTTTCGGCGCGCAGGATGCGCGGGGACAATCTCCAGGCGCGAACCATCGGTGTGTTCGCACTGGATACCGCGACCACACCTTTCGCAGTCGAGCTGCTGCTGTCCATCGAGCAGACCGCGCAGCAAGCCGGTTGGAATGTGTTTATCCTCAACCTGTTGAGCAACCCGCCCACCGAGCAGAACATCGACCTGATGATGTCGCACCGTCCCGACGGGTTGATCTTCAGTGCCATGGGATTGCGCCAGGTGAGCATCCCCGAGCGCCTGAAAAGCAAACCCCTGGTACTCGCCAATTGCCTGGCCGATGACACTCGCCTGGTCAGCTATGTGCCCGACGATGAAACGGGGCAGCATCGAGCGGTGCATCACGCCTTGAGCCAAGGCTATCGGCGCCCTCTGTGTATCAATCTGCCAAAACAGAGCCTTGCCTGGAGCCTGCGACAAGAAGGTTTGCAACGTGCCTGCCAGGCCTTTGGGCTGGCGCCTGAAGCACTTCTGCAATACGACCTTTCCGATCACGATGCCTACGGTGAAACCGCAGCCATTCTCGACCGGCACATCATCGAGGGGCGTCCGCAGTTCGACATTCTGATCTGCGGTAACGACCGTATCGCCTTCTGTGCCTATCAGTTGTTGTTGGGCCGTGGCCTGAAGATTCCCAGCGATGTTGCGGTGCTCGGCTATGACAACATGATCGGCATCGCCGAGCTGTTCATGCCGCCACTGACCACGGTCCAACTGCCGTACTACGAGATCGGTCGCAGGGCTGCCCGGCACCTGATCGAGAACCTCGATGTGTCGGGCGCCCAGCCGGTAGATTGCCCATTGGTGATCAGAGCGTCGTTATAGACTCAGTAGGAAAATCTCACCTCGGGCCTTTACTTCTATCACTTGGCAAAGAGCTGGCTCATATCCTTGAACGCCTTGAATTCAAGCGCGTTACCGCAAGGGTCGAACAGGAACATCGTCGCCTGCTCACCCACCTGCCCCTTGAAGCGAATGTAGGGTTCAATCACAAACTGGGTACCGAAGGACTTCAAGCGTTCGGCCAGTGCTTCCCATTCCTCCCAGCCCAAAATAACGCCGAAATGAGGAACAGGTACGTCATGGCCGTCCACCGGGTTGCTGTGAACGCTTTCCTGAGCCGCGGTTTTTGGCTGCTCATGGATCACCAACTGGTGGCCGTAAAAGTTGAAATCGACCCACTGGGCGCTGGAGCGCCCCTCTTGCAGTCCAAACACTTCACCATAAAAGGTGCGTGCGCCAGCGAGGTCGTAAACCGGGATTGCCAAGTGGAAGGGAGAGAGGTTCATCAGGACTCCTTTTTTGTGCTTTTTGGGTGAGGCCATCGTAGAGCGGCGCTACAGGCGGAAAAATCAATATATATTGCTTAGAAACACAATTAATATTTGTGAATGATTAAAGAACTCAAGACGCTCCTCGCCGTCGCACGGGAAGGCACTTTCGCTGCGGCCGGGAACAGGATCGGCCTCACACAGGCCGCCGTGAGCGCGCAAATCCAGCGTCTGGAGGCGCAGCTTGGCTTCGAAATATTCGACAGGAAAGGACGCTCGGCGCACCTCAACCGCAAGGGGCACCAAGTGCTCTTGCAGGCACAAGAGTTGCTGCGCCTCTACGACAATCTGGGCTGTGGCACCGCCGAACTTGCGACCAATGTCCTGGTGAACATCGGCGCCATTGCGTCCGTTCAGCGTTCCTATTTGCCGGACGCTTTGGCCAGGTTCCATCAGCAATGCCCTCAGTGCCGTACTCGGGTGCTGCCGGGGCTGTCGATGGAGCTGGTCAATCTGGTGGACGCTGGCGAAATCGACATGGCGGCCATCATCCGTCCGCCCTTCTCGCTTCAGAGCGACCTGCGCTGGACGACCCTGACACTTGAGCCGTATCGATTGATCGTTGCCCGCGAAGTGCCGGGGGAAGATTGGGCGACACTCCTTTCCAGCCTTCCATTCATTCGATATGACCGTGCTTCATTCGGTGGCCGGCAGGTGGATCGTTTCCTGCGGCAAATGCATTTCACCGTGCGCGAGGTGTGTGAACTGGATGAACTGGAGGCCATCATCAAGCTGGTTGAAAACGGTGTGGGAGTGGCATTGGTCCCGCAAACATCGGCCCATGACTGGCCGGCGGGTGTCAGAGCCCTGGACCTTGGTCAGCACACCTTCCATCGGGATATCGGACTGGTGCATCGGTCGGGACAAAGCCTCACCGAACCGGTGCGGACTTTGGCTCAACTGATTGCCGAACAAGCCAGTACCGGTTCTGAGTAAAAAAGCTTTTGTCGACCGAATGATCTATACCTTCAGATACACGCAGTCAGGCCGACAGCGTTGATAGGCAATAATAAAAAAGCCGTGGTGAACATCGCAGGATGATGTTTCTGGCGCCGTGGGTTTGGAATGGCGCATCACTTTCAATGCCTGAAGTATCGATCATGAGCCGGATCAAACGCGTATTGGAAGGCCGTACCAAAGCACTCTCGCGCCTATGCCTGGTGCTGCCGACGCTGATTGTCTGTAGCGCCTACGCCGCACCTTTGACGATTGAACTGCACATTCTGGACGCGCCGCCGTTGACGTTTGTCGATGACCCCAAGGGGCACGGAATTGTCGGCGATGTTGCTGTAGCGGCCATGACCAAGGCCGGGTATACCGTGCAGTTCCATATCCTTCCCTGGGCCCGCTCACAGAAGCACGTCAGCGAACAGCGCAATCACCTGATCGCGCCCCTGTCGCGCACGCCGGAACGCGAGGATCGCTTTACCTGGATCGCTTCGGTCATGCCCATGGAACGCGCCTTCTTCACCCTCGACCGGCAAGTGAGCAGTTTCGCCGAAGCCCGGCAAACGTACCGCAAGATTGGCGTCGGCCTGGGAAGTGCGCAGCAGGAGATCCTGCGCACCGAAGGGTTCAGCGATGAGCAGATCTACCCGCTGGTCATTGGCGACAACCCCGCCCAGATGCTCTTGATGGGACGTATCGACGCTTGGTTCAACGGCGTCCCTGAGAGTCGGTATATCTGGCCCAAGGTGTCCAAGCGCGAACTGCTCATGAGCCCGGTCAATAGCAGTGCCGATCTCTATCTGGCCTGCTCCAAACGGTGCTCCCCGAAAATGGTCAAGAAGCTGCGGGCGGCCGTTGAAAGCCTTCGCGCCAGCGGCGAAATCCAGCGCATCCATGACCGCTATCTGCCGCAGTAGCGTTCTTCACGCAGGTAATTCGGTGCATCTGGCAACCTGAAGGGACATCAACGCAATTGATAGCCGCCTAACGAAAGCCCTCAGCTAGAGCGCTGGGCGATGTCTTATATCATTCCGAATGATAGTTACCTTTGCTTCATTCGATTCGTGCCTCACCGCCTCCCCACGCATCATCCGCCCATCTCAATACTCTTGGCGGATGCTATCCATGGAATATTCACTTTCAAAATTGCGCTTTCCCCTGGCACTGATGGCGGTGCTGGTGATGAGTGCATGCGGCAAGACCCCAGATACGGCGGCTTCCATGCCGGCGGCCAAAGTCAGTGTGGCCAAGGTGCTGGAGCAGCCGGTCAACGAGTGGGACGAATTCACCGGGCGCCTCGAGGCACCTGAAACCGTTGAGATCCGACCCCGCGTTTCAGGACAGATCGATAACGTAGCGTTCACCGAAGGCGCTCTGGTCAAGAAAGGCGACCTGTTGTTCCAGATCGATCCGCGTCCCTTCCAGGCTGAAGTGCGTCGCCTCGAAGCCCAGTTGTCCCAGGCCCGAGCGACGGCTACCCGTAGCGAGAACGAAGCCAAGCGTGGCGAGCGCCTGCGCTTGAGCAATGCCATTTCCGCCGAGCTGGCAGATTCGCGTACCAGTGCTGCCCAGGAAGCCCGCGCTGCCGCTGCGGCGATCCAGGCACAACTGGACCTGGCCAAACTGAACCTGAGCTTCACCCGGGTCACTTCGCCTATCAGCGGTCGCGTCAGCCGGGCGGACATCACCGCCGGCAACCTGGTGACCGCCGATGTCACGCCGCTCACCAGCGTGGTGTCCACCGACAAGGTCTACGCCTACTTCGATGCCGACGAGCGCGTCTTCCTCAAGTACACCCGCCTCGCCCGCGAAGGTCAGCGCGGTCAGGCCACTCCGGTCTACATGGGCCTGTCCAACGAGGAAGGTAATCCGCACCTGGGCCATATGAATTTCATCGACAACCAGGTCAATCCACAGACCGGTACCATTCGTGGTCGCGCGGTGTTCGACAACAAGGATGGCGCCTACACCCCTGGGCTGTATGCCCGGCTGAAACTGGTGGGCAGCGGCACTTACTCGGCCGTGCTGATCAACGACGAAGCCGTCGGCACCGACCTTGGCAAGAAATTCGTGCTGGTGATGGACGCCGACAATAAGCCGGCCTACCGCGCTGTCGAGCTGGGACCGAAGATCGAAGGCCTGCGCATCGTGCGCAACGGCTTGAGCAAGGACGACACCATCATCGTCAAGGGCCTGCAACGCGCTCGCCCCGGTACACCAGTCACGCCTGAAACCGTGCCGATGGCCAGCGAAGAAACCATTGCCGCCCTGGCACAACAACGAAAAGCGCTCGAAGCCAGCAACCTGCCCCAAGTCGCGCCTGCCAAGGCTGCTTCCGGATCGGCAGGCAAACTGGCCGCAGCGACCCCACGCGGTTAAGGGACTGAACTCAAGATGAAATTTTCCCAGTTCTTCATTTCGCGGCCGATCTTCGCAGCGGTGCTTTCGTTGCTGATCCTGATCGCCGGCGCCATCTCACTGTTCCAGTTGCCGATCAGCGAGTACCCGGAAGTCGTGCCGCCGACTGTGGTCGTGCGCGCCAACTTCCCGGGTGCCAACCCCAAGGTCATCGGCGAAACCGTAGCCGCGCCCCTGGAGCAAGCCATCACCGGCGTCGAGAACATGCTGTACATGTCCTCGCAATCCACCGCCGATGGCAAGATCACCCTGACCATCACCTTCGCGCTGGGTACCGACCTGGACAACGCCCAGGTGCAGGTGCAGAACCGCGTCACGCGGACTGAACCCAAGTTGCCGGAAGAAGTCACCCGGATCGGCATCACGGTGGACAAGGCATCGCCCGACCTGACCATGGTTGTGCACTTGACCTCGCCGGACCAGCGCTACGACATGCTTTACCTGTCCAACTATGCCCTGCTCAACATCAAGGATGAGCTGGCGCGTCTGGGCGGCGTGGGTGATGTGCAGCTATTCGGCATGGGGGACTATTCCCTGCGGGTCTGGCTTGACCCGAACAAAACTGCTTCGCGTAACCTGACCGCCACCGACGTGGTCACCGCCATCCGCGAACAGAACCGTCAGGTCGCCGCCGGTGCCCTGGGCGCGCCTCCGGCACCCAATGCCCAGGCATTCCAGCTCTCGATCAACACCCAGGGACGCCTGGTGAATGAGGAAGAGTTCGAAAACATCATTATCCGTTCCGGCGAGGACGGTGAAATTACCCGCCTCAAAGACATCGCACGAGTGGAGTTGGGCTCCAGTCAATACGCCCTGCGCTCATTGCTCGACAACCAGCCGGCGGTGGCGATCCCGATCTTCCAGCGCCCCGGCTCCAACGCCATCCAGATTTCCAACGATGTTCGCGCCAAGATGGACGAACTCAAGCAGAACTTCCCGGCGGGAATGGACTACAGCATCGTCTATGACCCGACGATCTTCGTGCGCGGTTCCATCGAGGCGGTGGTTCACACCCTCTTCGAAGCGCTGATTCTCGTGGTACTGGTGGTGATCCTGTTCCTGCAGACCTGGCGCGCCTCGATCATTCCGCTGGTGGCCGTGCCGGTGTCGCTGATCGGTACGTTTGCCGTGATGCATCTGTTCGGCTTCTCGCTGAACGCGCTCTCGCTGTTCGGGCTGGTACTGGCGATCGGTATCGTGGTGGACGACGCCATCGTGGTGGTGGAGAACGTCGAACGCAACATCGGCTTGGGACTGACTCCGGTGGAAGCCACCAAACGCGCCATGGGCGAAGTGACCGGGCCGATCATCGCCACGGCATTGGTGTTGTGCGCGGTATTCGTACCGGCGGCGTTCATCAGTGGCTTGACCGGGCAGTTCTATAAGCAGTTCGCCTTGACCATTGCCATTTCCACGGTGATCTCGGCATTCAACTCCCTGACCCTGTCGCCAGCCCTGGCCGCAGTGCTGCTCAAGAGTCATGACGCGCCCAAGGACCGTTTTTCCAGGTTCCTGGACAAGATATTCGGTGGCTGGCTGTTCCGTCCGTTCAACCGCTTCTTCGACCGTGCCAGTCACAGCTACGTGGGCACAGTTGGCCGCGTGATCCGCAGCAGCGGCATCGCCCTGCTGGTGTACGCAGGCCTGATGGTGCTGACGTTCTTCGGGTTCTCCAACACCCCGACCGGTTTCGTACCCGGCCAGGACAAGCAATACCTGGTGGCCTTTGCCCAACTGCCGGATGCCGCGAGCCTGGACCGCACCGAAGACGTGATCAAGCGTATGTCGGACATGGCCCTCAAGCAGCCGGGCGTCGAAAGCGCCGTGGCCTTCCCTGGCCTGTCGATCAACGGCTTCACCAATAGTCCGAACGCCGGCATCGTGTTCGTCACCCTCAAGCCTTTCGACGAGCGCAAGGACCCCAGCATGTCTGCCGGGGCCATTGCCGGGGCCTTGAACGGCCAGTACTCGGAAATCCAGGAAGCCTACATGGCGATCTTCCCGCCGCCGCCGGTACAGGGCCTGGGCACGATCGGTGGTTTCCGTCTGCAAATCGAAGACCGGGGCAACCTGGGCTACGACGAGCTGTACAAAGAAACCATGAACATCATCACCAAGAGCCACAACGTGCCGGAACTGGCCGGGCTGTTCACCAGCTACACGGTGAACGTGCCGCAGGTCGATGCCGCCATCGATCGTGAAAAAGCCAAGACCCACGGCGTGGCCGTCAGTGACATCTTCGACACCCTGCAGATCTACCTGGGCTCGCTGTATGCCAACGACTTCAACCGCTTTGGCCGCACCTATCAGGTCAACGTTCAGGCCGAGCAACAGTTCCGCCTGGAGTCGGACCAGATTGGCCAGCTCAAGGTGCGCAACAACCGTGGCGAGATGATCCCGCTGGCGACCTTCATCAAGGTCAGCGACACCTCGGGGCCTGACCGCGTAATGCACTACAACGGCTTCATCACTGCGGAAATCAACGGTGCCGCTGCCCCGGGCTACAGTTCCGGCCAGGCTGAAAAAGCCATCGAGAAACTGCTCAAGGACGAATTGCCCAACGGCATGACTTACGAGTGGACCGACCTGACGTACCAGCAGATTCTCTCGGGCAATACCGCGCTGTTCGTGTTCCCGCTCTGTGTCCTGCTGGCGTTCCTGGTGCTGGCGGCACAGTACGAAAGCTGGAGCTTGCCGCTGGCGGTGATCCTGATCGTACCGATGACCCTGCTGTCGGCCATTACCGGGGTAATTCTTTCCGGCGGCGACAACAACATCTTTACCCAGATCGGATTGATCGTACTGGTGGGGCTTGCCTGTAAGAATGCCATTCTGATCGTTGAGTTCGCCAAGGATAAACAGCTCGAGGGCATGAACCCCCTGGCTGCGGTGCTGGAGGCCTGCCGCCTGCGTCTGCGGCCGATCCTGATGACCTCTTTCGCGTTCATCATGGGCGTGGTGCCGTTGGTCTTCTCCAGCGGTGCAGGTGCTGAAATGCGCCATGCCATGGGTGTCGCGGTGTTCTCGGGCATGCTCGGGGTGACCTTCTTCGGTCTGCTGCTCACGCCAGTGTTCTATGTACTGATCCGCAACTTCGTCGAGCGCAGCGAGGCCCGCAAAGCGGCCCGGGCGTTGAAACTGGAGGCGCAACAATGAGTTTGAAAGTGTTTGTGCCGAGCCTGCTGGTACTGGCCTTGAGTGCTTGCGCCGTAGGCCCGGACTACAAGGCACCGCAAACGGAGGCGGCGAACATCACCACCGCCACCGACGGTGCCGCCGGCCAGAAAAATTTCGACCGTGCCCGTTTCGAAGGGATCTGGTGGCAGCAGTTCGAAGACCCGACGCTCAACGCGCTGGTCACCCGTTCCCTGGAGGGCAACCGCGAGTTACGCGTGGCGTTCGCCCGTTTGCGAGCAGCCCGAGCGATACGCGACGACGCCAGCAATGACGTCATGCCGACCATCACCAGCCGCGCCAGCAGCAACCTGGGCAAAGGCCAGATTCCGGGGCAGACCACCGACCGGGTCAGCACCGAACGCTATGACCTGGGCCTGGACATGGCCTGGGAGCTGGATCTGTTCGGACGCATCCAGCGCAACCTGGAAGCCACCGATGCCGATCAGCAGGCGGTCGAAGCCGATCTCTACCAGTTGCAGGTGACAATGATCGCCGAACTGGTGGACGCCTACGGTCAACTGCGCGGCGCCCAACTGCGGGAAAAAATCGCCCTGGCAAACCTCGAGAACCAGCAGGCGTCGCGCAAGATCACCGAAAGTCTGCGTGATGCCGGCGTCGGCGATCAGCTCGACGTGGTCCGTGCCGATGCGCGCCTGGCCTCGGTCGAAGCCAGCGTGCCGCAGTTGCAGGCCGAACAGGTACGCCAGCGCAACCGCATCGCTACCTTGCTGGGTGAGCGCCCGGACAAACTGAGTGTGGACCTGAGTCCCAAACAGCTTCCGGCCATCGCCAAGGCCCTGCCGATTGGCGATCCGGGTGAACTGTTGCAACGTCGCCCGGACATTCTCAGCGCCGAGCGCCAACTCGCTGCCGCCACCGCGCGCATTGGCGTGGCCAAGGCCGATCTGTTCCCACGGGTCAGCCTCAGCGGTTTCCTGGGCTTTACCGCCGGGCGCGGTTCGCAGATCGGCTCATCGGCGGCCAATGCCTGGGCGCTGGGGCCAAGCATCACCTGGGCTGCCTTCGATCTGGGCAGTGTGCGGGCGCGTCTGCGCGGTGCCGACGCTGAGGCGGACGGCGCCTTGGCGACCTACGAACAGCAAGTGCTGCTGGCCCTGGAGGAATCGGAAAATGCCTTCAGCGACTACGGCAAGCGCCAACAACGCCTGATTTCGCTGATCCGGCAGAGCGAATCGAGTCGAGCCGCCGCTGACCTGGCCGAAATCCGCTACCGCGAAGGCACAGAGGATTTCCTCGTCCTGTTGGATGCCCAACGTGAGCGCCTGGCCGCCGAGGACACTCAGGCCCAGGCCGAAGTGGACCTGTATCGCGGCATTGTCGCGATCTACAAGGCCCTGGGCGGCGGCTGGCAACCGGAAGCCGTAGCCAGCAACTGACCGACCTTATTCAACCGAGCTCCTTTGGTTGGCCGCAACCAACCAAATTTTCGCCCCGCCTCCCATGTTGGACGCGGGGCTTTTTTTGCCTGCTGCAAAACGCCCGGTGGGAGCGAGCCTGCTCGCGATGGCGCTGGGTCAGTCAACTCAAATGCCAACTGATATACCGCTATCGCGAGCAGGCTCGCTCCCACCGGGTTATCTGCAGATTCTTTCAAGGTTTGACTCAAGCCCGCACCTGACCGAAGCTTGCGGCATTTCACGCTTCCTGGTTATGGACTACCTGCATGCCCTCGCCTCGCCGCTATCTGTTGCTCAGCCTGTCTGTCCTGTTGGTAATCGGTCTAGTCGCAATGTGGCTACGCAGCACCACGCCGCAAATTCCCGAGGCAATCAAGCGTGGCTACAGTGAAGCCCTTGAGCACGCACGCAATGGGCAGCCAGGGGCGGCGCGGATGCTCTATCAGCAATTGGGTCGCCCGGACCTGTCGCCCAAGCGCCGGGTATGGCTGCACGCAGAGCTGGCGAACTACCCAAGCCCCCAAGCCCTGAAACTGGCGGACGCGGACCTGCACAGCGAGTCGCCGGATGTGCGTCGAGCGGCCATCGGCAGCATCAGCGGGCTGGTGCCAACCGGCCAACGCAGCCTGTTGCTGGGGCCGTTGCTCGAAGATCAAGACCCCAGCGTCCGCTTCGCCGCAGTGAACGCGTTGCTGGGCCTATCGCCGGATGAGCTTGGTTTGTACTTCGGGCCTATGCAGCTTGTCATCGGTATGTGGGAGCAGATGCTTGAAGACGGTCCACCAACCGCCGAGTCCCACTATCAGCTCGCCCGGCTGCACCTGCATAACGCCGAACTGAAAAAGGCTCAGTTGGCGCTGGAACAAGTCCTGCGCCTGCAACCGGACAACCTGCCAGCGCTGGTCATGCAGATCGACGTGCTGGACAAACAGGGCCAGGCCGACGCTGCACGTCAGTTGCTTGCCCAACAGTTGAAAAACCAGCCGGAGTCGGCTTATCTGCAACATGCATTGGGTCTGTGGCTGCTGCACCATGGCCAGGCGGAGTACGCGCTGCTTGGTTTGGCAAAAGCCGTGGAGCTTGAGCCCGAAAACCGACATTACCGTTATGACCTGGCAACCACCTTGTATGCCGAACAGGAACTGGAAGCGGCGCAGAAACAGTTACAGGAAATCGTCCAGCGCTACCCGGCTGATCGCAGGGCGCGGGTGCTGCTGATCAACTACTGGAAGGAGTCCGGGCAGTTGCAGAATGTGCAGATCCTGTTGGCGCAACTGGAGCAACTCAACCCCGATGATCCGGCGCTGCAGCAAGGCCTGTAGGCGTTTCCCCGCTGCCAGAAAATTGAGCAGTACACCTCGTTTTATCAACGAAAGCGGAACCGTGATCACGGCAAAAGGTCAAGTGTTCAGGCAGTTCATTTTCAGGCGTACTCCAGCCTGCTGCCCACTTCCCTAGTCATGAGAGGGCTTTTTTTGTCTACATCTAACGAGTTGATCAGCGCTAAAGCCGCCACCGGTATCGAAGGGCTGGATGACATCCTTTCCGGTGGCTTGTCCCGCGGCCATGTGTTCCTGCTGGAAGGGGAACCCGGGACCGGCAAGACCACGGTCGCGTTGCAATTCCTCTTGGCCGGTGCCCAGGCCGGCGAGCGTTCCTTGTACATCACCCTGTCGGAAACCGAGCGTGAGTTGCGCCAGGGCGCGGCGTCCCACGGTTGGATGATCGACGAAAACGTGCATATCTTCGAGCTTACCCCTCCTGAGAGCCTGCTCAACGCCGAGCATCAGCAAAGCCTGCTGTACTCCTCGGACCTGGAGCTGGGGGAAGCGACCCGGCAGATTTTCGAGGTGGTCGAGCGGGTCAAGCCGACCCGGGTGGTGCTCGACAGCCTGTCGGAGATCCGCCTGCTGGCGCAAAGCTCACTGCGCTATCGCCGGCAGATCCTGGCGATCAAGCATTACTTTGTGCGCTACGACGCCACGGTGCTGCTGCTTGATGACCTGACCACCGAATCCCTGGACAAGACCGTGCACAGCGTCGCCCATGGGGTGATTCGCCTGGAAGAACTGACACCCAATTATGGCGCCGAGCGGCGACGCATTCGGGTGGTCAAGTATCGCGGGCAGAAATACCGTGGCGGCTTTCACGACTTCACCATCATGGGCGACGGCATTCATGTCTTCCCACGCCTGGTAGCCGCCGAACACCGCGGGCAATACCTGCGCCAACAACTGTCCAGCGGCCTCGATGGCGTGGACGCCTTGCTGGGCGGCGGCATCGAGACAGGCTCCAGCACTTTGATCCTGGGCCCGGCCGGCACCGGCAAGTCGCTGATTTCGATGATTTTCGCTGCAGCCGCCGTGCAGCGTGGCGAAAAAGCCGCGCTGTTCATCTTCGATGAAGAATTGGGCTTGCTGTTCGAGCGCATGAGGAACGTCGGTATCGACCTGGAAGCGCTGAGACGAACCGGCAACCTGGTGATCGAACAGGTGGACGCCGCTGAGCTGTCTCCCGGTGAGTTCTCCCATCGGGTACGCCGTTGCGTCGATGAAGGTAACATCAAGACGGTCGTGATCGACAGTATCAATGGCTACCAGGCCGCCATGCCGGAAGAAAACGCCTTGGTGCTGCACGTACATGAACTGCTGCTCTACCTGAACCGCAGGGGCGCTGCGACCTTCATGACCGTTGCGCAACACGGTCTGGTGGGCGATATGCAGGCCCCGGTGGACATTACCTACCTGGCCGACACGGTGATTCTGTTGCGTTATTTCGAAGCGCTGGGCAAAGTTCGTCGAGCGATCTCCATCATCAAGAAACGCACCGGTAGCCATGAATCCACTATTCGCGAATACCGCATCAGCAGCGAGGGCATGACCATCGGCGAGCCGCTGGAAGCATTCCAGGGGGTATTGCGTGGGGTGCCGAACTATATGGGAGCGGATAATCCGTTGCTCAAGGATGATCAACAGTGACGCTGGTCGAGCCCCTGTCGGAGCGGGCGTTGATCCTCGCACCGCTGGGGCGCGACAGCCAGATCGCCCTGATGATCCTGCGCGAAGCCGGCTTCGGCGGCCTTATCTGCCAGCATCTGGGCCACTTGTGCGAAGAGCTGGAGCACGGCGCCGGCCTGTTGGTGATTTCCTCCGAAGCCCTGGTCGGGCCGGAGCTGGAAACGCTGTTGTCACATATAGAAGAGCAACCGGCCTGGTCGGATTTGCCAATCGTATTGTTGACCCACCACGGCGGGCCGGAACAGAACCCGGCGGCGCGTATCGGCACTCAGTTGGGCAACGTAACGTTCCTCGAGCGCCCTTTTCACCCGATAACCCTGGTCAGCGTGGTCACCACCGCCCTGCGGGGCCGGCGCAGGCAATATGAAGCCCGAGACCGGCTGATCGACCTGAGCAACAGCGAGCTGCGCCTGCAAACCACCCTGGAGACCCTTGAGCAACAAGTGGAAGAACGCACGGCCCAACTGCGCCACAACGAAGAGGCCTTGCGCCAGTCGCAAAAAATGGAAGCGGTCGGGCAACTCACGGGGGGGATCGCCCATGACTTCAACAACATGCTCACCGGGATCATCGGCAGCCTCGAACTGCTGCGCCGACGCCTGGCCCGAGGTCGCACCGAGGATCTGGACAGCCTGATCGACCTGGGGGTGACATCGGCCAATCGCGCAGCCGGCCTGACGCATCGTTTGCTGGCCTTCTCCCGCCGCCAATCGCTGGACTCAAAAGCGGTGCAGATGAACACCCTGGTGCTGTCCATGGGCGAGCTACTGCAGCGCAGCCTCAACGAGAGTATCCGGCTGGACATGGAACTGGACGACCAGCTCTGGATCGCCGAAGCCGACCCAAACCAACTGGAAAGCGCCCTACTCAACTTGGTACTCAACGCTCGGGACGCAATGCCCGACGGTGGGCAACTGGTGGTCAAGACGCTCAATCAACACCTGGATGCCGACTTCACCCAGGCTTATACCAACCTGGAGCCGGGCGATTACGTCGTGCTGAGTGTGCAGGATTCCGGTTGCGGAATGCCCGAAGCGGTCATCAATCGTGCGTTCGACCCGTTTTTCACCACCAAGCCGATCGGCCAGGGCACCGGGCTGGGCTTGTCGATGATCTATGGGTTCAGCAAGCAGTCGCGTGGTCACGTGACGATTGACAGTGAAGTCGGCAAAGGCACAACCGTGAGCCTCTATCTGCCGCGTTTCGTCGGTGAAGAGGTTCACGAACCACGGGTCGATACACAACACGCCCCGTACGCACAAGACGGTGAGACCGTGCTGATCGTCGAGGACGACCCGGCGGTGCGGGTGCTGGTCAGCGCCGTACTGAGCGAGCTGGGTTATGCCTTCGTCGAGGCAGCCGATGCTGACGGCGCGGTGCCGATCCTTCAGTCAAGCCAGCGCATCGATCTGCTGATCAGTGACGTGGGCCTGCCAGGCATGAACGGCAGGCAACTGGCGGAAATCGGCCGGCAGATCCGCCCGGACCTGCGGGTACTGTTCATCACCGGTTATGCTGAGCATGCAGCGGTGCGCGGCGGCTTCCTGGACCCGGGCATGCAGATGATCACCAAACCGTTCACCTTTGACCTGTTGACGGCCAAGGTGCGGGAGATGATCAAGGTTTGAGGCAATGCCCGGATATCAGCCGACCGTGCGCCCGTGATCAAGGATTTTGTGGCAGCAAAGCCTGCTCCCACAAAATCCCGCCCTGCACCCTGCTTTTACAGGCCTAGGACAACATCGTCCGCATCATGTCCTGCAGCACATCCAGGTCGAACGGTTTGCCCAGGATCGGCGCCTTGCGGGTGATGGGGCTGTCGGTGTCGCGCACTTCCTGGGCATAACCGCTGATAAAGATGACTTTCAGGTCGGGTCGCAACCGGACCGCCGGTTCAGCGATCTGCACGCCGGTGATACCCCCGGGCAGGCGGAAGTCGGTGATCATCATGTCCAGGTGGGGCTTGCTGGCGAGGATCTCGAACGCCTGCTCACCGTTTTCGGCCTGCAGCACTCGATACCCCTCGCCCGACAGGTAGGCCGACAATACCATCAGGATCGACGGGTCATCCTCGACGATCAGTACAACGTCTTGCGCATCTTCACTCATGAGAAGCCTTTGTTCGATCAATAGCTGCTGATACGACCGTAGGGTCACTCAGAGGTTGCGTCTGTTCGACGGTTTTGGCCAGGACCGTTTTCTGCAAAGGCAGGCAGACGCGAAACAACGCCCCTTCATTGAGGCGGCTATTGACCGTAATAGTACCGCCATGGGCGGTCACAATCTGCTCGGAGATGAATAACCCCAGGCCCAGGCCGGATGCGACGGCTTTGGACGACACCCGCTCGAACTGCTGGAAGATGCGCTGCTGGTTTTCCTCGCTGATGCCGATACCGTGATCCTGGACTTCGACGCAAGCATGGTCAGGCGTTTTGTAGACGCGCACCTCGATCGGGCTTTTCCCGCCGTAGCGCAAGGCGTTGGTCAGCAGGTTCGACACCACTTGTTCGATACGAAACTCATCCCATTGTCCCTCCACCGACGGCTCGGTCGAGCACGTCAATGTGCATTCGGCCGCCGCGATCTGCGGCTGGAAGTTGCGCAGCAGGTTTTCAACCAGTGTCGTCAGGTTGAAGCGGCTTGGCCGAATGGACAATTTGCCAGTACGAATCCGCGACACGTCGAGCATGTCCTCGATCAGCCGGATCAGGCTCTTGATCTGGCGCTCGTCGCGCTCGACCATCGCCTGCACCTTATCCAGGCTGAAGGCTGCGGCGTTGTCCCGGGCCAGGTGCATCTTGCGCAGTTGCGTCTCGAGAATCAGGCCGTTGAGAGGCGTACGGACTTCGTGGGCAACGATCGACATGAAGTCATCACGCATGCGAACCGCCTGTTCCAGCTCGCTGCGAGTAGCCTGCAACTGCTGCAACAAGGCCTCCTGCTCGCGGCGGCTCTCCTGCAATGCAATGACCTGCTCCTTCATCGCCTTTCTCTGGCGATACAGCTCGACGAACACATTGACCTTGCTTTTGACGGCGTGGTTGTCCAGCGGCTTGTGCAGGAAGTCCACCGCGCCACTTTCATAGCCGGTGAAGGCATAGTTGCGCTCACGGCCGGCGGCGCTGACAAAGATGATAGGAATGCTACGGGTCTTCTCCGTGCCGCGCATCAGCTCGGCCAGTTCAAAGCCGTTCATTCCCGGCATCTGTACATCGATGATGGCCAGGGCAAAGTCGTGTTGCAGCAGCAAGGACAGCGCCTCATCGGCCGACAGCGCTTTGAAAACCTGGCGGCCGTCGAGTTTGATCAGCGCTTCCAGGGCCAACAGATTTTCTGGCAGATCGTCGACGATCAGCAGTTTGGCTTGAATATCTCTTGGCATGTGGTTCATTCCAGAGCGGCCAACAATTGGCCGATGCCTTGCAAAGTGAGGATATGGTCGGGCTCTTGCAGGGCAAGTGCTGCTTCGGGCATGGTCGAAACCTGGGCTTCGCCGGGGTCCTGGACCACCGTAATTCCACCCAGCTCCCGGACCTTGGCCAGGCCCTGGGCACCGTCGTTGTTGGCGCCGGTCAGCACGACCGCCAGCAGGTTCGGACCGAAGGCGTCGGCGGCGGATTCGAACAGCACATCTATCGACGGCCGCGAATGGTGCACCGGTTCCTCCAGGCTCAACGAAAGACTGCGGTCGGCCTCGACCGACAGGTGATAGCCGGGTGTGGCTACATACAAAGTGCCCGGTTGAATGTTCTGCTTGTCCTGAGCTTCCTGCACCGGTATCGCCAGACGATGGCCGAAGACCTGGGCCATCTGGCTGTCACGCTCATCGGGCAGATGCAACACGACCAGAATGGGTACGCCGAAGCCCTTTGGCAGTTGCCCGAAGACTTTGAGCAGCGCTTCGACGCCACCGGCGGATGCACCGACGACAATGGCTTGAATGGGCGATCTGGATCTGTGCATCGTCTGATTCATAACTTGCGATAGATCCGTTCCTGTTTGACCAACGGCTCGAATTGCTTGCCGAAAGACGAAAAATCCAGTGTCTCTTTACTGCCCAGTACCAGGAAACCACGGTGACAGAGGGACTCATGGAACAATCCGAACGCGCGATCTTGCAGCTTTTTGTTAAAATATATCAAGACGTTACGACATGAAATTAACTGAGTTTCTGAGAATACGCTATCAGTCGCCAGGCTGTGATCGGCAAAGGTCACGTTCTCGCGCAGGGTTTTGTCAAACATCGCGTAATCGTAGGCGGCGGTGTAGTAATCGGCAAATGATCGCCGCCCTCCCGCGCGCTGATAATTCTGGGTGTAGGCCCGTACGTTCTCGAGCGAAAAAATGCCCTGCTTGGCTTTTTCCAGGGACCGCGGATTGATGTCGGTGGCATAAATCAGCGTGCGGTCCAGCAGCCCTTCCTCGCGCAGCAGGATCGCCATGGAATAGACCTCCTCCCCGGTGCTGCAACCAGCGATCCAGATCTTGATCGAAGGATAGGTCTTGAGCAGCGGCACCACTTCTTCGCGGATCGCCAGGAAATGCGACGGGTCGCGAAACATCTCACTGACAGGGATCGTCAACAGTTGCAGCAGTTGCATGAACATGCCCGGGTCGTGCAACACGCGCTCCTGCAGTGCCGAGATGGTCTTGCACTCGAACTGGCTCAGCGCGTGCTGGACCCGACGCTTGATGGAGGCGCCGGAATAGTCCCGAAAATCGTAGCTGTACTTGAGGTAGATCGCGTCGATCAACAAACGGATTTCAATGTCAGTGTTACGTTCCACTAAATTCTTTCCATATTCGGCAACCACACGCGAATCAGCGAGAACAGACGATCCAGATCGATCGGCTTGGCCAGGTAATCGTTGGAACCGGCCGCCAGGCAGCGCTCCTGATCATCCTTCATGGCCTTGGCCGTCACGGCAATGATGGGCAGCTTGCGCCAGCGCGGGTCCTTGCGGATCAGCGCGGTGGCCTCGAAACCGTCCATCTCCGGCATCATCACATCCATCAGCACCAGGTCGATGTCGTCGACTTCGTTCAGACGCTCGATCGCTTCATAGCCGTTACGGCCGATGACGACGATCGCCCCCTTGGCCTCCAGGGCACTGGTCAGGGCGAAAATGTTGCGCACATCATCGTCCACCAGCAGCACTTTACGGCCCTCGAAAACCTTGTCGCGGCTGCGGGCGGTCCTGAGCATCCGCTGCCGTTCATGGGACAACCGGGATTCGACTTTGTGCAGAAAAAGTGTCACTTCGTCCAGCAACCGCTCCGGCGAACGGGCGCCCTTGATGATGATCGAGCGTGAATACTTGCGCAGTTCGGCTTCTTCATCGCGGGTCAGGTTGCGTCCGGTGTAGACGATCACGGGCGGGAATGAGCAGATATCTTCGGTGGACATGCGCTTGAGCAGGTCATTGCCCAGCATGTCAGGCAGCTTCAGGTCGATGATCATGCAGTCGTAGGCGTTGCTTCGCAGCAGGTCCAGGGCTTGCTGCGCCAGGCCGACAGCGGTGATCTCGATGTCATCGTCACCGATCAGCCGGGTGATGCTGTCGCGTTGCAAATCATCGTCCTCCACCAGCAGCACCCGCTTGACCTTCTGGGTCAGCTTGGCTTCCAGGCGGGCGAATACCTCCTTGAGTTCTTCGCGAGAGGTCGGCTTGACCGCATAGCCGACGGCGCCCATGTGCATCGCGGCTTCTACACGATCCTCGACGGAAATCACGTGTACCGGGATGTGCCGGGTTCCAGGTTGCTCCTTGAGCCGCTGCAATACCGTCAGCCCGGAGTGATCCGGCAGGCGCATGTCCAGCAGGATTGCATCGGGGCTCAATTGCGAAGCCAGGTCGAAGCCTTCATCGGCACCTTGGGCCACCAGGCACTGGTAACCGAGTTCGTGGGCCAGGTCGAACAGGATCCGGGCAAAGCTGGACTCGTCTTCGATCACCAGAATGCAGCGGGTGTTGAACGGTGCCTTGTCGCGGTCATCGGCGAAGGGGGCGACGGGCACATCGACCTGGGCGATCAGCGGTGCGCTGACGGGTTCAGGGGGCGCGGGTGGCGCCATTGTGGTGGTCGCAGTGAACATCCCCGGTTCTACCAGCGGCTCACCCGACTCGACATAGCGTTCTGGCAATACCAGCGTAAACACACTGCCCTGCCCCGGCTCGCTGGAGACAGAGATCGAGCCGCCGAGCAAGGTGGCCAGGTCGCGGGAAATCGACAGGCCCAAACCGGTCCCGCCGTACCGGCGATTCGTAGTGCCATCGGCCTGGCGGAAGGCTTCAAAGATGCTTTGTTGCTGATCGGCGGCGATGCCGATTCCTGAGTCCCGCACCATGAACGCGATGCCCGCCCCGGCCTGGCCGGCCACCGTCAGGCATACCGTGCCTTTCTCGGTGAACTTGATGGCATTGGACAGCAGGTTCTTGAGTACCTGCTCCAGGCGCTGACGGTCGGTATACAGCATGGCCGGGGCGTCGGGCAGCAGTTGCACCTCGAAGCTCAGGCCTTTTTCGGTCGCCAGGGGCATGAACATGTCACGCAAGCCTTCCACCAGGCGCGTCACGCCGGTGTTTTCCGGACGCACTTCCAGTTTCCCGGCCTCGACCTTGGAAATGTCGAGAATGTCGTTGATCAGGTTCAGCAGGTCGTTACCGGCGGAATAGATCGACTCGGCAAATTTCACCTGTTCTTCGTTGAGGTTCTGCTGCGGATTCTCCGCCAGCAGCTTGGACAGGATCAGTGAGCTGTTGAGCGGTGTACGCAGTTCATGGGACATGTTCGCCAGGAACTCGGACTTGTATTTGCTCGAACGCTGCAACTCTTCGGCGCGTTCCTGCAACTGGATCTGCGCCAGGTTCAGCTCGCTGTTCTTCTGGTCCATGGCATCGCGTTGTTCAGCCAGTTGCTCGTTGGTCTGCTCCAGTTCCTGTTGTTGGGCTTCCAGATGCGCCTGGGACTCCTTGAGGATGCGTGACTGCTCTTCCAGCTCTTCGTTGGCGGTCCGGAGTTCTTCCTGCTGAACTTGCAGTTCTTCGTTCAACTGTTGGGTTTCGGCGAGGACTTCCTGCAAACGCTGCCGGTAACGGGCCGCTTCGATGGAGGTGCCAATATTGCCGGCCACCAGTTCCAGCAGTTCGATATCGCGATCGGTCACAGGTCGCAGGAAGCCCAGTTCGACAACGCCGTTGATCCGGTCATCGTCACTGGTGGGCATGACCAGTACGCTGTTGGGCAACCCCTGGCCCAACCCCGAACTGACTTTCAGGTAGTCGTCGGGCACGTCATCCAGGCGGATGAGTCGCGCCTGTTGGACCGCCTGGCCAGCGATGCCTTCGCCGACAACGATCACCTGTTGCTGTTGCTCTTCATCCTCTCGGGACATGCCGTAGGTGGCGACGCGCCTGAGCAGGCCGCTTTCTTCCCGCGCATACAGTGCGGCCACTACAGCGCCCATGTATTGGGCACAGAACTGCAGGATGTTGCGTCCCAGCAGGTTCAACGTCAGTTGCCCCAGAACCTGCTCGGCCAGTAGCGTCTGGCCATTGCGCAGCCAGGCCTGTTTTTCCAGATGCAAAGCACTCTGCTGCTGGACCTTCAGGCTGGCGCTGTAATTGTTGGACAGCCCCAACAGATCCCGGCGCCCGACATAGGCCAGCAAGCCGCTGACGGCGGCCACGAACAACAGGTACAGAGCGATGCTCCAGAGGGTGGTGGTGCGCACCTGGTCGTTGCGTTCTGCGCGCAGCTGCTGCTCGGATTCGACGATATCCTCGTAGGTCTTGCGTATTTCATCGGTCAAGCGCTTGCCACGCCCGGCCTTCACCGCTCCCCGGTAATCGCCACTGCTGCGTTGCAGGTCGATCATGCTTTGCGCGTAGTTGGCCCACTCCACCTGGAGCGCTTGCACTTTATGCAGGCGGTCGGTCTGGATCGGGTTGTCGGCTGTCAATTCCAACAATGTCTCCAGGGCGACGGCGATACGCGGCTTGGCCACTTCATAAGGGTCGAGGAAATGCTCGTCGCCCGTCAGGAGGTAGCCGCGCATGCCGGTTTCCAGATCCACGCTCAGCTTGAGCGCTTCATTGGCATTATTGATCACCCGATCGGTATGCCCGACCCATTGGATCACCGACAGCAGATAGGTGATCAGCACAATGAAAAACACCGCGCTGAGGGCGCCCATGCCCAGTGGCAGGCTGATATTGCGGCTCAGGAGCTTGCGAAAACTTTGCTCGTCAACCGAAGACGAAGGAGTCATGGAATAAGCCTTGGTGGACAGTTGAAAACCGTGGAGTTTGCCGAAAAATACCGGTTGGATCCACATTCTGACGGGGCAAAGGCGCAAACTCCACGAAAAGCCTGAGGAAGCGACGATCCTTGTCAGCTCTTGTACTATAGATCCTTTCTTGTACAACCCAGGGAACTTGTGCCCCCTCGCTACTTACTCATGCATAAGGCCGTTTTTTTGGCACACCTCCCCAACCCAATCCCCTGAGAATGTCTACCATGCACAACCCCGCTCCTGATACCCAGCCGACCATTCTGGTAGTCGAAGACGACGACATCGTACGTATGTTGATTGTCGACGTGCTGGAAGAGCTGGAATACCAGGTACTGGAAGCGGACGGCTGCGAACAGGCCTTGGCGTATCTGCGTAACGATGCGCAGCCCATCGCCCTGATGATGACCGATGTCGGCCTGCCGGTGATGGACGGTCGCGAGCTGGCCAAGCAGGCCCGATCGGCTCGGCCTCAGTTACCCATTCTGTTTGCCAGCGGTTACGCCGAAAGCATCGATGTGCCTGAAGGCATGGCGGTGATTGGCAAGCCTTTTTCCATCGATCAGTTGCGCGACAAGGTCAACGGCATTCTTTCTTGAGCCTGACGCAATTGTTGGTCACTATCGGCGCCCCGCGCTGATAGCGCCCACGTCGATTCGTTCCAAGGAAGCACCCGCTCATGCGTCAACCCACCGCCACCAAGGTCCTGGTTATCGGCTATGTCTGGCCCGAGCCGCGTTCATCGGCTGCCAGCGGGCACGTCATGCAGATCCTCGAAGCCTTCCTTGGGCAAGGCTGGGACATCACCTTCAGCAGTCCCGCGGGCCCTGGCGAGAACCGTGCCGACCTGATCGCGCTGGGGATCGGCGAAGTGCCGATCGAGCTCAACAGCAGCAGTTTCGATACATTCATCGCTGAACTGGCCCCGGATATCGTGTTGTTCGACCAGTTCATGATGGAAGAACAGTTCGGCTGGCGGGTCGAGAAACACTGCCCCGGCGCCCTTCGGGTGCTGGAGACGTCCGATTTGCAAAGCCTGCGCCACGCCCGGCATCAGCGGCTCAAGGATCGGTTGAAGAAGGATGACGTTTCCCAGGATTTCAGCGATCTGTTTGCGCAGGACCTGCCTCAAGCGTTCGAGTTGATGGCCGGCACCGACCTGGCCAAGCGGGAAATCGCCGCCCTGTACCGGTGCGACCTGAGCCTGATGGTGTCCGAAGTCGAGATCGAGTTGCTGGTAGAGCACTTCAAACTGCCCCGCAACCTCTTGCATTGGTGCCCACTGATGCTGGACCTGCCGAGCGAAGCACGCGTGCCGTTCGCAGACCGGGCGCATTTCCTCAGCATCGGCAATTTCCGCCACGCGCCGAACTGGGACGCCGTGCTCTGGATGAAAAACGCCATTTGGCCATTGATCCGCCAACAGCTGCCTGATGCGCAACTGCACCTGTATGGCGCCTACACCCCGCCTAAGGCTGCGGCGCTGCACAACGCGGCCCAAGGGTTTCACATCATGAATTGGGCCGAGGATGCGCTGCAGGTCATGTCGGCGGCACGTGTCTGTCTGGCGCCGTTGCGTTTCGGTGCCGGCATCAAGGGCAAGCTGATCGATGCCATGCTGTGCGGCACACCCAATGTCACCACACCCATCGGCGCAGAAGCCATGCACGGTGAAATGCCCTGGCCCGGAGCGATTGCCCAAAGCGCCGAAGATATCGCCCACGCCGCTGTGCAGTTGTACCGCGAGCAGAGCCTTTGGACCCGCGCCCGGGATAACGGCCTGGCGCTGCTGGCGGACCGTTACCGCCGACAGGTCCACGCCCAGGCGCTGATCGATTGCCTCGAAGCCTGTCGCGCCGACCTTGAGCAACGGCGCCGGGATAACTTCACCGGCAGCATGTTGCGTCATCACCAGCACAAGAGCACTCAATACATGTCCCAGTGGATTGAGGAGAAGAACCGCAACAGTCAGGCCGGAAGCGTTACGGGGTAGCACCCGTGCGGCGAAGGGGGCATTATCCAGCGGCAATAACAATAAAAGCGCCAGGCCATGACCCGAACTGCAAGAGTCACCGACCCTTCCTATGAGCTGATGGACGACCATAACGGGCTGTCCATCATCTATCGCCAGCACGGTTTCCCGTGCCCGCTGGTGCGCTGGCATTTCCATAAGGAATACGAGTTGCACCTGATCGTCGCCAGCTCCGGCAAGGTATTCATCGGTGACTATATCGGCAACTTTTACCCGCAATCGCTGTTTCTCACCGGCCCCAACCTGCCCCACAACTGGATCAGCCAGGTCGCCGAGGACGAAGTGGTGCCCAAGCGTGACATGCTGGTGAATTTTACCGACGAGCTGTTCGAGAGCGGCCATCAGGTGTTTGCCGAGCTCAAGACCGTCGCGCCGTTGCTGGAGCGCGCCCAGTACGGCATCGAATTTCGCTGCAAGCGCACTATCCGCCAGGCCATGATCCTGATGCAGCGCATCGCCGATTCCCAAGGCATGAGTCGCCTGGGGCATTTTTTCATCCTGATGGAGCTGCTGGCCGCAACCGATGACTATCAGTTGCTTTCCGGGGCCACCGCTGCGCAACCGGCGGATGAGCACAGCGTTGACCGTACCAACCGCGCGGTGGATTACATCTTTGCCCATTACGCACGGGAACTGTCCCTGGAAGAAGTGGCCGACCATCTGGGCATGAAACCGACGTACTTCAGCCGCGTCTTCAAACAAGCCACCGGCCGCTGTTTCATCGAGTTCGTCAATCGCCTGCGTATCAGCAAGTCCTGCGAGTTGTTGGCCGACGGCGACAAACCGGTGACGGACGTGTGTTTTGAATCGGGCTTCAACAACATATCCAACTTCAACCGGCGCTTTCAGCAGCTCAAGGGCATGACCCCTTCCCATTACCGGCGGCTGGCGGTGCAGCGGTTGACCGAACAGAACCAGGGCTGACAATCCCGGATTATCTCTGTGGCGGGATTTATGTGGGAGCAAAGCTTGCTCGCGATGCAGGCGCCTCGGTTCTCCGGAAGACCGCGTCATCCTCATCGCGGGCAAGCCTTGCTCCCACACAGCGGGGATAAATCCCCTCGCCACAGCTAACCCCTTCTCAGACCAAATCCCATCCAGTGCAAAAAAGTATCAGCGCAAGTGCGACGGATGATTTGTCTCGCCGGCGATTGAGGGCTGTAATCAGCGCACATTCTTCCCTTCATCCGGAAGACACAAAAACAATAACTGTCCTTCCGCAGCCCTTGGGCGCGGAAAAGGAGTGCGCGATGAAACCTTCGGTAAAAGCTCTGCTTGTCTCCACCTGCATGACCCTCAGCAGCGTCAGTTTCGGCGCACAGACCCTCACCATTGCCACCGTCAACAACAGCGACATGATCCGCATGCAAAAGCTCTCGAAGACCTTCGAGGCTGAGCACCCGGACATCAAGCTCAATTGGGTGGTGCTCGAAGAAAACGTCCTGCGCCAGCGCTTGACCACCGACATCGCCACCCAGGGCGGGCAGTTCGACGTGCTGACCATCGGCATGTACGAAGCCGCACTCTGGGGGGCCAAGGGTTGGCTGGAGCCGATGAAGGATTTGCCGGCCAGTTATGCCCTGGATGATATTTTTCCGTCCGTGCGTGAAGGCCTATCGGTCAAGGGCACGCTCTACGCCCTGCCGTTCTATGCCGAAAGCTCGATCACCTACTACCGCACCGACCTGTTCAAGGACGCCGGGCTGACCATGCCCGAACACCCGACCTGGACCCAGATCGGTGAGTTCGCGGAAAAACTCACTGACAAGACCAAGGAGCAATATGGCCTGTGTCTGCGAGGCAAGGCTGGTTGGGGCGAAAACATGGCGCTGATCACGACCCTGGCCAACGGTTTTGGCGCGCGCTGGTTCGATGAGAAGTGGCAGCCGCAGTTCAATGGCCCCGAGTGGAAGAATGCCCTGAACTTCTACGTCGACAACATGAAGAAATCCGGCCCGCCGGGCGCTTCCAGCAACGGTTTCAACGAGAACCTGGCGCTGTTCAACAGCGGCAAATGTGCAATCTGGGTCGATGCCAGCGTCGCCGGTTCGTTCGTCACCGATAAGACCCAAAGCAAGGTGGCCGATCACGTCGGATTCACCTTCGCCCCCCATGAAACGACTGACAAAGGCACCTCGTGGATGTACTCCTGGTCGCTGGCCATCCCCGCCAGTTCCAAAGCCAAGGAAGCGGCCAAGGTCTTTACCATGTGGGCGACGTCCAAGGAATACAGCCAATTGGTCGCCAAGACCGATGGCGTTGCCAACGTACCGCCAGGCACACGTACGTCGACTTATAGCGACGACTACATGAAGGCCGCGCCGTTTGCCAAGGTGACCTTGGAGTCGTTGAAAGTCGCTGACCCGAAAGCCCCCACTCTCAAGCCTGTGCCTTATATCGGTATCCAGTTGGTGACCATTCCTGAGTTCCAGGCCATCGGCACCCAGGTCGGCAAGTTCTTTTCGGGCGCGTTGACCGGCCAGCAGACCGTGGACCAGGCGTTGACCGCAGCGCAGTCCACCACGGAACGCGAGATGAAACGCGCAGGTTATCCCAAGTAACCCCGACGTCAATGTGGGAGCGAGCCTGCTCGCGATAAGGCCGGCACATTCAACATCTATGTTGCCTGACCCTGCGCTATCGCGAGCAGGCTCGCTCCCACAATGGATTTTTGTAGGCCCGCACAAATCGGTTCAATGCCATGAATAGTTCAACGACAACCGCCAAAGCACACAGCGAGATTGCCCCACCGGTTCGCAAAAACCGCTTGGCCAATCCAGGCTGGTTTCTGGTCAGCCCCTCGGTGGGGTTGCTGCTGCTTTGGATGATCGTGCCACTGGGCATGACCGTCTACTTCTCGCTGATCCGCTACAACCTGCTTTACCCCGGCGAGAACGAATTTGTCGGGCTGGAGAATTTCACTTACTTCCTGACCGATTCGGGCTTCGTCCCCGGGGCGACCAACACTCTGCTGCTGGTGGGCAGCGTGTTGCTGATCAGCATCGTGTTCGGGGTGTTGATCAGTGCGCTGCTGGAGGCCAGCGAGTTTTTCGGCCGGGGCATCGTGCGGGTATTGCTGATTTCACCGTTCTTCATCATGCCCACGGTGGGCGCGCTGATCTGGAAGAACCTGATTTTCCACCCGGTCTCGGGAATTCTCGCCTCGGTGTGGAAACTGTTCGGCGCACAGCCGGTGGACTGGTTGGCCCACTACCCGCTGCTGTCGATCATCATCATTGTGTCCTGGCAATGGTTGCCCTTCGCGATCCTGATCCTGATGACGGCCATGCAGTCCCTCGATCAGGAACAGAAAGAAGCCGCCCGCCTGGATGGCGCGGGGCCCATCGCGATTTTCTGGCATCTGACGCTGCCCCATCTGGCGCGCCCGATTGCGGTGGTGCTGATGATTGAAACCATTTTCCTGCTGTCGGTGTTCGCCGAGATTTTCACCACCACCAACGGCGGCCCCGGCTATGCCTCGACCAACCTCGCCTACCTGATCTACAACCAGGCGCTGGTGCAGTTCGACGTCGGCATGGCTTCGGCCGGCGGCTTGATTGCCGTGGTGATTGCCAATATCGCCGCCATCATCCTGGTCCGGATGATCGGCAAAAACCTCACCGACAAGAACTGAGGCCGCAGCCATGACACTTCAACAATCCCGTCGCCTGCAAAGCCTGCTGCTGGGTACGCTGGCCTGGGCCATCGCGATCCTGATCTTCTTCCCGATCTTCTGGATGGTGCTGACCAGCTTCAAGACCGAAATCGACGCGTTCGCCACGCCGCCGCGGTTCATCTTCACGCCGACGCTGGAGAACTACCTGCACATCAACGAGCGCAGCAACTACTTCAGCTTCGCCTGGAACTCGGTGGTGATTTCCTTCAGCGCCACCGCCCTTTGCCTGCTGATTGCGGTGCCGGCGGCCTACTCCATGGCGTTCTATGAAACCCAGCGCACCAAGGGCACGTTGCTGTGGATGCTCTCCACCAAAATGTTGCCACCGGTGGGCGTGCTGATGCCGATCTACCTGCTGGCCAAGAGCTTTGGCCTGCTGGACACGCGGACTGCGTTGATCATCATCTACACGCTGATCAACCTGCCGATCGTGGTGTGGATGATTTACACCTACTTCAAGGACATTCCCCGCGACATCCTTGAAGCCGCGCGTCTGGATGGCGCCACGCTGTGGCAGGAAATGGTTCGCGTCCTGTTGCCCATCGCCAAGGGTGGCCTGGCCTCCACCGTACTGCTGTCGCTGATCCTGTGCTGGAACGAGGCGTTCTGGTCGCTGAACCTCACCTCGTCCAAAGCCGCGCCGCTGACGGCTCTGATCGCGTCCTACTCCAGCCCCGAAGGCTTGTTCTGGGCCAAGTTGTCGGCCGTTTCGACCCTGGCCTGCGCACCGATCCTGATTTTCGGCTGGATCAGCCAGAAACAGCTGGTACGCGGTTTGTCCTTCGGCGCCGTGAAATAACGCGCCTTACACCATTATCAGAAGTGGAGGCCCATCATCATGGCCAACCTGAAAATCAAGAATCTGCAAAAAGGCTTCGAAGGTTTCTCCATCATCAAGGGCATCGACCTTGAAGTGAACGACCGTGAGTTCGTGGTCTTTGTCGGCCCGTCGGGTTGTGGCAAGTCCACGCTGCTGCGGTTGATCGCCGGCCTGGAAGAAGTCAGCGACGGCACCATCGAACTGGACGGCCGGGACATCACCGAAGTCAGTCCGGCCAAGCGCGACCTGGCGATGGTGTTCCAGACCTACGCGCTTTACCCGCACATGAGTGTGCGCAAGAACATGTCCTTCGCCCTGGACCTGGCCGGCGTGCCCAAGGCCGAGGTCGAGAAAAAGGTCAACGAAGCGGCGCGCATCCTCGAATTGGGGCCGATGCTTGAACGCAAGCCCAAGCAGTTGTCCGGCGGCCAGCGCCAGCGTGTGGCGATTGGCCGGGCCATCGTGCGCAACCCGAAGATTTTCCTGTTCGACGAGCCGCTGTCCAACCTCGACGCCGCCCTGCGCGTGCAGATGCGCCTGGAACTGGCGCGCCTGCACAAGGAGCTGCAGGCAACGATGATCTACGTCACCCACGATCAGGTCGAAGCCATGACCCTGGCCGACAAGGTGGTGGTGCTCAACAGCGGGCGCGTCGAACAGATCGGCTCGCCGCTGGAGCTGTATCACCAGCCGGCCAACCTGTTTGTCGCCGGGTTCCTCGGTACGCCAAAAATGGGCTTTCTCAAAGGCAAAGTCACACGGCTGGAGAACCAGGGTTGTGAGGTCCTGCTGGACGCCGGCACCCGGATCAGCCTGCCCCTGAGTGGGGCCAGCCTGAGCGTCGGCGGCGCGGTGACCCTGGGGATTCGCCCGGAGCATTTGAACCTGGCACAACCGGGCGATTGCACGCTGCAAGTCACCGCCGATGTCAGCGAACGTCTGGGCAGCGACACCTTCTGTCACGTCGTCACCGCCTCCGGTGAAGCCTTGACCATGCGCGTGCGCGGCGACCTGGCGAGCCGTTTCGGTGAGCAACTGAACCTGCACCTGGATGCTGAACACTGCCACTTATTCGATGCCGAGGGCGTGGCGGTCACCCGTGCGCTGCGCATCGCCGCCTGATTACCGAGACTTGTGATGAAACTCAATCGACAGAACCTGCACAACCTCAGCCCTGAGGTCGCCCTGCCCGCTTATTCCTTGAGCGATATCAGCCAGGGCATCGCCCACATCGGCGTCGGCGGCTTCCACCGCGCGCACCAGGCTTACTACACTGATGCGCTGATGAACACCGGCACCGACCTGGACTGGGCCATCTGCGGCGTGGGCTTGCGGGCCGAAGATCGCCGCGCCCGGGATGACCTGGCCAGCCAGGACTACCTGTTTACCCTGTACGAGCTGGGGGACACCGACGACACCGAAATCCGGGTGATCGGAGCCATCAATGACATGCTGCTGGCCGAAGACGGCGCCCAGGCCCTGATCGACAAACTGGCCGACCCGCAAATCCGCATCGTCTCGCTGACCATTACCGAGGGCGGCTATTGCATCGACGACAGTAACGGCGAGTTCATGGCCCACCTGCCGCAGATCCAGCACGATCTGGCCCATCCTGACGAGCCGAAAACCGTCTTCGGTTTCCTTTGCGCAGCCTTGGCCAGGCGCCGGGACGCCGGCACCCCGGCGTTCACCCTGATGTCCTGCGATAACCTGCCGCACAACGGTGCCGTGACCCGCAAGGCGCTGCTGGCATTCGCCGCGTTGCGCGACGCCGAGCTGGGCCAATGGATCGATCGCCACGTGAGCTTCCCCAACGCCATGGTTGACCGCATCACGCCCATGACCAGCGTCGCCCACCGGCTGCAACTGCATGACGAGCATGGGGTCGACGATGCCTGGCCGGTGGTCTGCGAGCCTTTCGTGCAGTGGGTCCTGGAAGACAAATTCGTCAACGGTCGCCCGGCCTGGGAAAAGGTCGGCGTGCAGTTCACCGATGACGTCTCGCCCTATGAAGAAATGAAAATCAAATTGCTCAACGGCAGTCACCTGGCGCTGACCTACCTGGGTTTTCTCAAGGGTTATCGCTTCGTCCACGAAACCATGAACGACCCGCTGTTCGTGCGTTACATGCGTGCCTACATGGACCTGGACGTGACCCCGCAACTGGCACCCGTGCCAGGGATCGACCTGACCGACTACAAGAACACGCTGGTGGAGCGTTTTTCCAACCAGGCAATTGCCGACCAGTTGGAGCGGGTGTGTTCGGACGGCTCGTCGAAGTTTCCCAAATTCACCGTGCCGACGATCAACCGCTTGATTGCCGACAGCGGCCAAACCCGTCGCGCGGCGCTGGTGGTGGCGGCCTGGGCCGTGTACCTGAAGGGCGTGGATGAGAACGGCGTGACGTATTCGATCCCGGACCCGCGGGCGGCGTTCTGCCAGGCGCTGGTGGCCGACGATGCGTTGGTGACCCAGCGCCTGCTGGAGGTCGAAGAGATTTTCGGTACGGCCATTCCCCACTCGCCCGAGTTCGTGGCAGCCTTCGAGTGGTGCTGCAACAGCTTGCGCGAACACGGGGTCACGCGGACGCTTGAGCGAGTGTTGGCTGACGCGGACTAAACTGCGCACGCAATCCGCTTCTGTGACGAGGGAGCTTGCTCCCGCTGGGCTGCGCAGCAGCCCCTTGGATCGGCCTGAGACACCCAGTTGTCAGGTTGATGGGGCCGCTTCGCGCCCCAGCGGGAGCAAGCTCCCTCGCCACGGGGGTTGTGTTTACCGGCCGATGACTTCTTGCAGATATCGATCTGACTCACCCAAGGATTTTTATGGCAAACCAACAACTGTTCCTGGGCATCGACTGCGGCACCCAAGGCACCAAGGCACTGATCCTGGATACGCTCAGCGGCCAGGTGCTCGGCCAGGGTGCCGCTGCCCACAGCATGATCAGCGGGGCCAACGGTCGCCGTGAACAAGACACCCAGCAATGGCTCGATGCGTTCACCCAGGCGACTCACCAAGCCCTGGCCGCCGCCGGGGTCGATGGCCAGGCGATCCTCGGCATCGGCGTGTCCGGCCAGCAACACGGCTTGGTGCTGCTTGACGACCAGGGCCAGGTCTTGCGCCCGGCCAAGCTGTGGTGCGACACCGAGACGACGCCGGAAAACGATCGGCTTTTGGCCTACCTGGGGGGTGAAGACGGCAGTCTCGCACGCCTCGGCGTGGTGATCGCGCCGGGCTACACGGTTTCCAAACTGCTCTGGACGCGGGAGCAGCATCCCCAGGTTTTCGAACGCATCGCCAGCATCCTGCTGCCCCACGACTTTCTCAATCACTGGCTCACCGGCCGCCATTGCAGCGAATACGGCGACGCCTCGGGCACCGGCTATTTCAACGTACGCACCCGTCAATGGGACGCGCGGTTGCTGCAGCACATCGATCCCAGCGGTCGGCTGCAATCGGCATTACCGGAGCTGATCGAGGCCCATCAGCCGGTCGGGCGGATCCTGCCGGCCGTTGCCGCGCACCTGGGCATCAATCCCGACGCGCTGGTGGCCAGCGGAGGTGGCGACAACATGATGGGCGCTATCGGCACCGGCAACATCCAGCCCGGCGTGATCACCATGAGCCTGGGCTCCTCCGGCACGGTCTACGCCTATGCCGCCGAACCTGCGGTCAGTCCGCAGCCGTCGGTGGCAACCTTCTGCTCATCCAGCGGCGGCTGGCTGCCGCTGATCTGCACCATGAACCTGACCAACGCCACCGGGGCCATGCGCGAGCTGCTGGAGCTGGACATCGACGCCTTCAACGCCTTGGTGGCAAGGGCCCCGATAGGCGCCGAAGGCGTGTGCATGCTGCCGTTTCTCAACGGCGAGCGAGTTCCCGCCCTGCCCCATGCCACCGGCAGCCTTTTCGGGCTGACCACCACCAACCTGACCCAGGCCAATCTGTGTCGGGCGGTGGTCGAAGGCACCACCTTCGGTTTGCGCTATGGCCTGGACCTGCTGCGCGCCAACGGGCTCGAGGCCCAGAGCATCCGCTTGATCGGCGGTGGTTCGAAAAGCCCGGTTTGGCGGCAGATCGTCGCCGACATCATGGATACCACGGTCATTTGCACTGAACAGAGCGAAGCGGCCGCCCTGGGTGCGGCGATTCAGGCGGCGTGGTGCCATTCAGGCTCACAGCAAAGCCTGGCCGATCTGTGCGAGCGCTGTGTCAAGCTCGACCCAGCCAGCGAAACCCGGCCCATTACCGAGCAGGTCGCAGCATCGCAAAAAGCTTATGCCAACTATCAAGAACGTATCGCAACCCTTTGAGATAAAAGAACTATGTATTTGGTATGTGGTGAAGCACTGTTTGATTTTTTCAGCGAAAACGAGATGGGCGGTCCGGCGTCGCAGGTCAACTTCAAAGCCATCGCGGGCGGCTCGCCGTTCAACGTGGCAGTCGGGTTGCGACGCCTGGGCGTGGAATCGGCACTGTTTGGCGGGCTGTCCACGGACTACCTGGGCCGACGCTTGCATCAGGTCCTGGCTGCCGAAGGTGTCAGCACCGAGTACGCACTGGACTTCGACGCGCCTACGACCCTGGCAATGGTGGCGGTCGGTGCCAACGGTTCGCCCCACTATAGCTTTCGCGGTGAAGGATGCGCGGACCGGCAACTAGGCCTGGACCACCTACCGGTGCTCGGTGAGCACGTACGGGGGCTGCATGTCGGCTCCTTCTCTCTTGTGGTGCAGCCGATTGCCGACACCCTACTGGCCTTGGTGCGACGCGAGAGCGGTAAACGCCTGGTCAGCCTGGATCCGAACGTGCGACTCAACCCGCAACCGGACATCGAACTGTGGCGCTCGCGAATCGCAACGCTGGTCGAATATGCCGATTTGATCAAAGTCAGCGACGAAGACCTGAGTCTTCTTTATCCCGACCAACCGCCACAGACCATCATCGAGCGTTGGATGGAGCACCGTTGCCAATTGGTGTTCCTTACCCGTGGCAGTCAAGGCGCGACGGTATTCAGCCGCCAGCACGGTTCCTGGTCAATGCCGGCATGTTCGGTGCAGATCGCCGATACCGTGGGCGCCGGGGACACCTTCCAGGCGGCGTTGATTACCTGGCTGACCGAGCACCAACTGGATTCGGTGGAAGGCCTGCATACCCTGACCCGTGAGCAGGTGAGCGAGATGCTCGCTTTTGCCATGCGCGCAGCTGCGCTGACATGCGGCCGGACCGGACCGGATCTGCCTTACCGGCAACAATTGGATTGAGCTGTTTGGGAAAAAGCACGGCACCGGGTTCGGACAATGACCGAACCCGGAGGTGATTCCTGGGAAGACAAGGCCGTGATCAGCGCCCGGTCATGCGGTGTTGCTGATGGAAGTGATTACCGGTGTGGTGATTTTGGTCGAGTTCGGAGCGCAACTCGGCGATCAGGTCGTTGATTGCCCGGCAGCCATTGAGTTTATTGGCATCGATATCGGTTTTGATCAATGCCACACGATCGGTTTCATGATCGTCATAGATCTTGATTGTCATCGACAAATCAGGTGACAACGTGCATTGCGAGCGCTTGGGCAGCAAGCTGCTTTCAATGATGTTTCGCATTTCGAGGGCAGATAAAAACATGGCGACTCTCTCCTGTTGAGGCGGCCAATTTATGTTCACGACGGCGGTATTTTCGTCCGTTCTTCCCTGCGGACTGGGACTACGAATGCCGTGCCGTTCGTTCGTTCTTGGCGTTTTCTAATTAATGAGCCCGTGCAGCGACTCCCTAATCATCCCGCAAAAAATATGCCTGCTTTAAAGAAAATCCCGATTGATCCAAATCAACTACTTAGCGTCCAGGACTGTGAGAGCGCGCGTGCAAATTGCAAGGAAGCGGGATTTTCCTCATGCAAACTGCAATCGCCAGTGATCCTGTCGCAAGCTAGATTAGACCCTATTGCGCAGGGGTGAGTGGGCACCCGTCGGCTGCTTCGAAAAAAGTGTGACGTCGCGTAAAAAACGTCAAATGACTTCGGCGCCAGCCCGCTCTGCCACATGGCGCAGGCTATCGAAGTTGATATTCGCGCCGGAATCGATTGCCACCAGTGTTTGGCCTCGCGCGCCGGTCTGGGCGACGTACTGCTTGATGCCGGCGACCGCCAAGGCGCCCGAGGGCTCGGTTATCGACCGGGTATCGTCATAGATGTCTCGGATGGCTGCGCACAATTGGTCGTCAGTGACGGTGATCACGTCATCAACGCAGAAACGGCAGATGTCGAAGCCGTAGGCCCCTATTTGTGCGACAGCCACGCCATCGGCAAAGGTTCCCACGCTCGCCAGACTGACCCGTTCACCGACTGCCAGCGCCGCCTGGAGACAGGCGGAATGTTGTGACTCCACCCCGACAATGCGAACCTCCGGGCGCAGGTACTTGACGTAGGCCGCGACCCCGGCAATCAGCCCCCCGCCACCGACCGGGACAAAAATCGCGTCCAGGCTGCCTGGGTGTTGACGCAGGATTTCCATGGCGACGGTGCCCTGCCCGGCGATCACGTCCGGATCATCGAAGGGCGAAACGAACTCTCGTCCGGTCTGTCGGGCCAGCTCCAGTGCGTATTCCAAGGCAAAGGGAAAGCTCTCCCCGTGCAGCACTGCTTCGGCGCCCCGGTTGCGCACGCCCAGCACCTTGAGCTGCGGTGTGGTGAGTGGCATGACGATGCTGGCCGATATGCCCAGCTCCCGCGCGGCCAGCGCCACGCCCTGGGCATGATTGCCCGCTGAAGCGGTGATGACACCGCGAGCCCGTTGCTCGGCGGTCAGTTGCACCAGTTTGTTGTAGGCGCCACGGATCTTGAAAGAAAAAGTCGGCTGCAGGTCTTCACGCTTGAGAAGGATCCGGTTGCCCAAGGCTTCGGACAGTCCGGTGGCCGCTTGCAACGGCGTGCGTACGGCCAGTTCGTACACCGGCGCGGCCAGGATCTTCTTGACGTAATGTTCTAGCAGGGCTTGCTCGGGGCGGGTGGTAGGCATGGCGGTCTCCTGGTTTGGACAAAACTCCGGAGACAGAAAGAAAAAACCCGCCTCGGAGGCGGGTTGGGTGCAGTCGTCAGCTAGCCCGCCAAATAAGGAATGGCGGTAATAATGCTTGGCTGGCTACGCAATACGGTGCTGGTCATGCCTGGAAATTAGCCTGCCGCTGGCTGGCAAGTCAATGGGCACTGTTGCGAATCACTTGAGCCCGACTTTATAGAGCGCCCCATCGTCATCATCTGTCAGTACGTACAGGAAACCATCCGGCCCCTGGCGCACGTCGCGGATGCGCTCGCCAAGCTCACCCAGCAGGCGTTCTTCGTGCACGACCTTGTCACCCTCCAGTTCCAGGCGGATCAGATTCCGGGACACCAGCGCACCGATGAACACGCTGTGTTGCCAGGCCTTGAAGCGGTCACTGTCATAGAACGCCATGCCGCTCAGCCCGGGTGACACTTCCCATACATGAAAAGGGCCAAGCGTGCCTTCGGCGGTCTTGCCGCCGGCTTCCGGGATCGGCGCCCCAGAGTAGTTGATGCCGTGAGTCGCCAGCGGCCAGCCGTAATTTTTGCTGCGTTCGATGATATTCAGCTCATCGCCGCCCCTGGGACCGTGCTCGTTCTCCCACAACGTACCGTTCCAGGGATTGAGCGCCGCCCCTTGGGGGTTGCGAACGCCGTAGGACCAGATCTCGGGGCGTACGTTTGCCTGACCGACAAACGGGTTATCGTCCGGCACCTTGCCGTCGGGGTAGATGCGCACGATCTTGCCCTGGAGCTTGTCCAGGTCCTGGGCCGTGGGCCGCTCGTTGTTTTCCCCCAGGGTGATGAACAGATAGCCGTCCCGGTCGAACACCAGGCGCGACCCAAAGTGGTTCCCGGTGGAAAGCTTGGGCTGCTGGCGGAAAATCACATTGAAATTCTTCAGGCTCTGCAGGTCTTCGGACAATTGCCCACGGCCCACGGCGGTGCCTGCCTTGCCGTCATCGCCGGCCTCGGCGTAAGACAGGTAGACCGTGCGGTCCTGCTTGAAGTCCGGCGACAGCACGACGTCCAGCAAACCGCCCTGGCCTCTGGCCCAGACCTCAGGTACGCCGTTCAATGGTGCCGAGAGCTGGCCATCCGGGCTGACCCGACGCAGGTTGCCCGCTCGCTCTGTCACCAACATGCCCTGTTGGTCAGGCAGGAAAGCCACGGACCAGGGGTGTTCGAGCCCCTTGACCACGGTGGTCACCTCCACCGTGCCCTCCTCGCTCTTGAGCTGCCGGGTTTGCGCAGCAGACGCCGGGGTGGCGAGAGTCAGTACAGCGCTGGCGCAGAATGCGGCCAGGAGTGTTTTACGCAACATGCACACTTCCTTCTGTGGTGTGAATAAAGACTGCCAGGGCTCGGCACTCAGCGAATGTCGTTTGAGGTGTCCCTCGGCGGTGGATTGGGCTTGATGGTAGGCCGTGGCGAGCCGGCAGGCTGACCGGAACGGGGATACCCGTTGCCGATACCGCCATTTTCCAGCGTGGGTGCCCGGGGAACGGGAACGGTCGGGTTGTTATGGATCATCGGCACGTTGGGCCGGGTGCCCTGCATGCTGTTGGGATTGGCCCGGCGGATCGGGCTGTTATAGGGATTGTTGTTACCTGGCAGGTTCTGGGCCAGGACCATGGCCCCGCAGTCGGGCGTTGCCGAGTGGGCGGCGGTGGTCAGCAACAGCGTCATGAGAGCGAGTAGCAGCCTGTTCATCGGAGCACCTCTTGGATTCAGGCATATCGAAAGCACGCTACGCCGCCGGTTCGCCGTTGTTAAGGGAAATGTCCGTCCGAAGATGTAACCAAGCGTCTCGAAGGCAATGCGGGGCGGGTCAACCGGCGCTCCATGGAAACTTTTGCGAACGCCGCAAGGTCACCTGAATGACTCATTCATCGGCAAGGAACCCCCTCCATGGCACGGGCAATCTGGAAAGGCGCAATCAGCTTCGGACTGGTCCACATTCCTGTGGCGCTGGTGTCGGCCACGTCCTCCCAGGGAGTGGATTTTGACTGGCTGGACAAGCGCAGCATGGACCCGGTTGGCTATAAGCGAGTGAACAAGGTCACCGGCAAGGAAGTGACCAAGGAAAATATCGTCAAGGGTGTGCAATACCAGAAGGGTCAATACGTCCTGCTGAGCGAAGAGGAGATTCGCTCCGCCCACCCCAAGTCCACCCAGACCATCGATATTTTTTCTTTCGTCGACAGCGACAAAATTCCCCTGCAAAACATCGACACGCCCTACTTCCTGGCGCCAGACAAACGCGGCGGCAAGGTCTACGCCCTGCTGCGCGAAACCCTGATCAAGACCAACAAGGTGGCGCTGGCCCATGTCGTGCTGCATACCCGCCAGCATCTGGCAGCGCTGATGCCGCTGGAGTCTGCGCTGGTGCTGGTGATGCTGCGCTGGCCCGCCGAAGTGCGCGAACTCGACATCCTGGAACTGGGCGATGAAGTCATCAAGCCAACCCTGGCCAAGGGGGAGCTGGAAATGGCCAAGCGGCTGGTGCAGGACATGAGCGCCGATTGGGAACCGCAAGAGTATCGGGACAGCTTCGAAGACAAGATCATGGAACTGGTGGAGAAAAAGGCCAAAGAAGGCCGTCTGGAGGCGGTGGAAACCGATCCGGGTGAAGAGCAACGCAAGAGCGCCGATGTCATCGACCTTACCGAACTGCTCAAGCGCAGCCTGGGCGGTAAGGGCAAGGCGCCAGAAAAGCCTGCCGGAAAAACCGCTGCAAAGCCCGCAAAGACCAGCAAGTCCGCTCCCGCGAAAAAAGCCACCAAGGCCTCCCGGGGCTAATCCCCGGGCGCCAGCAATACAAGGGAATCCGTCATGGCCAAGGCCGAGAGTGAATACGCCCGTTTGTCCGGTGCCGAGCCGGAGCACAAGCACAGCCGCAAGCGCACCCGGCAGAGCCAGACCGGTAGCAGTGCCCTTCCCGAGCGCTTGTTGCCGCAACGCGCCACCCCCGTTGAGCAGCCCCCGGCCGGTGAATGGCGTTATGAAGTCCAGTTCGATGGCTATCGACTGATGGCCCGCATTGAAGCGGGTCAAGTGCGTTTGCTCAGCCGCAATCAACAGGACTGGACCGACCGACTGCAATTGCACGCCGATGCGTTGTCTGAGCTGAATCTGGGTGACAGCTGGCTCGACGGCGGCCTCGTTTCGCTCGATAACGACGGCCACTCTGACTTTGTGGCCCTGCGACAGTCGTTCGAGATTGGCCGCACGGTAGACCTGGTGTACGTCCTGTTTGATGCGCCTTTTTTAAATGGCGTCGATCTGCGCCAGGCGCCGGTTGAAAAACGCCGGGCAGCCCTCAAGAAGGCGCTGAAGAACAATGCCAGCAAGCGCCTGCGCTTCTCTGAGTCGTTTTCCGCCAACCAGCACGACATTTTTGAAAGTGCCAACGCCCTCGCACTCGATGGCGTGATCGGCAAACGCCTGGGCAGCCCCTATGTGTCGCGCCGCAGCGCCGACTGGATCAAACTCAAGTGCCGTCTGCGCCAGCCGTTCGTGATCGTCGGCTTCACCCGCCCCAAAGGCCGGCGCAGTGGTTTCGGTGCACTGTTGCTGGCGGTCAACGGGCCCAAGGGATTGATGTATGCCGGTCGCGTCGGCACAGGGTTCGCACAAGCCCGGCTCAAACAACTGCACGAGCAACTCTGTAGCCTGGAGCGGGACGATTCGCCACTGGTCGCACCGGTCAGCAGCGCGCAAAGCCGCGGCGTGCATTGGGTAGAGCCAACCGAGGTCTGTGAAGTCGAGTTCGCTGATTGGACCCGCGACGGCCTGGTGCGCCAGGCAGTGTTCCTGGATCTGCAGAACGACATACCGGCAAGCAAGGTTGTGCGTCAGCAGCCAGTTCCGATAAAACCCCTGCCCGCCAAAACCACGCCTCGCGGCAAAGCCCGTAGCCTACAGGTCTCAGGGCTGGAGATTTCCCACCCTGAGCGCGTCATCGACAGTGTCAGCGGCGTGCAGAAAGTCGAACTGGCGCAGTACTACGAGGACATCGCTCCCTGGATTCTGCCGCACCTGAAGCAGCGCCCGGTTGCCCTGCTCAGGGCGCCAGAGGGAATCGGCGAAGAGCAGTTCTTTCAGAAACACGCCGATCGCCTGGACATTCCCCACATCAAACAGCTGGATCCGCGACTGGATCCCGGGCATGCCGCGCTGATGGAAATCGACAGTGTGCAGTCGCTGGTCAGCGCGGCCCAAATGGGCACGGTGGAGTTGCACACATGGGCCGCCACGCATGATCGGATCGAGACGCCGGACCTGTTCGTTCTTGATCTGGACCCCGACCCGTCGCTGCCCTGGAGCGCGATGATCGAGGCGACTCGCCTGACCCTCTCGGTGCTCGACGAACTGGGTTTGCAGGCCTTCCTCAAAACCAGCGGAGGCAAAGGCATGCATGTCATCGTGCCGCTGGCGCGCAGTGAAGGCTGGGACATTACCAAGGCTTTCGCCAAGGCCATCTCCCTGTTCATGACCCGGCAGATGCCGCAGCGGATCACCGCGACCATGGGGCCGAAGAACCGTGTCGGGAAGATATTTGTCGACTACCTGCGTAACGCCCGGGGCGCCAGCACCGTCAGCGCCTATTCCGTGCGCGCTCGGCCAGGTCTGCCGGTATCCGTGCCGATTGCCCGGGCCGAGCTTGACGGTCTGCGTAACGCCCAGCAGTGGGACATCTATACGGCCCTAGAACGGGCCAGAAACCTGGGCGCCGATCCTTGGGAGGGGTACAACCATCGCCAGCGAATCACGGCCAGGATGTGGGAGCAACTGGATGCGCAAAAACCTGGGGAATGACGCAGGTACGGAGAGTCACCCGCTCATATCCAGATGAAGACCGCCAGCAGACCGCCGAAGAACGCCCACTTCTGCAAGTAATACAGCTTGCGGTTGCGCTTCTTCAGCGCCTTGCCTTGCAGGCGAATCCTGTAAAGCCTGGAAAACGCCCGGTTCAGGCCGCCGGTTTTGTCTCCGGCGTCATTGGGCGCTCCGGCGGCCGCCATCACGGTGCGGCTGAACCAGCGGTTGAAGGCACTGGCCCAGCGAAATCTCATGGGGCGTTCCACGTCGCAAAAGAGAATGATGCGATTGTGAGGCGTGGTGTTCTGGGCGTAATGAATGAACGTCTCGTCGAATATCACCGCCTCGCCATCACGCCAATGGTAATGCTCACCATCGACATTGATGTAGCAGCCGGCATCGTTGGGCGTTTCCAGACCCAGGTGATACCGGTAGGACCCGGCATACGGGTCGCGATGACGAACCAGCTTGGAGCCCGGTGGCAGTTCGGCGAACATCGCCGCCTTGATTGAACCGATGCTCTGCACCAGTTCAGTGGTGCGCGGACACAGCTTCATGGCCGAGGGATGACTGTCGGCGTACCACTTCAGGTAGAAACGCTTCCAGCCGGTCTTGAAGAACGAATTGAAGCCCACATCGTCGTACTGGTTGGAGCGCTTGATCTCCCCCGCTCGCAGCAAATTCTGGCCTTCGGCGCGGATCTCCTGCCAATGGGCCTGCAACGGGCTCAGGTCGGGAAACTGCGCCGGGTTCAGGAAAGGCTTGTTGGGCAGTTTCGAGCACAGGTAAAGCAGGCAGTTGATCGGCGCGAGGAAGGACGAATGGTCGCTCAACTGGCGTCCGAGCTTGTGCCGAACGCGCCCGCGCAGGTGCACATAACCGATAGAGAGAAGATAGATCGCGGCAATGATGAGTTTCACAGTATCCGCACACATCAAAAGTGGACAGGCTGCCACTTCCCGCACAGCCGAACAGCGTGGGGAATGGCGTAAGTGAGATGGCAATTTAGCCACAACTCGTAACCAAAGGTTATCCCTGCGTTGTGAAAAACTGTCTTGCCTGGGTTACACCCTATCGTTAACGCGGCCAGATCAGTACAATTGCCGCCAAACATTACGCGCCCCCTTTTTGGCCGATACCGGATTCCGGCTTCGGCGTACGTCTATTTGGGTCAAGCGCTCCGTATGCTGCTGTCCTCTTATGCCGGATGGACCCTTGCGCTTGCGACCGCGAAGCTTTCGCGCGGTCGGGACCTGCGCAAACAGGTACTGAACAGGTACTGCCGCACCCTTAGCTACTCTGAATGTTCCGCAGGATAAACCTTTGATCTCTACAGCTAACATCACGATGCAGTTCGGCGCCAAGCCACTGTTCGAAAACGTCTCTGTCAAGTTCGGCGCGGGTAACCGCTACGGTCTGATTGGCGCCAACGGTTGCGGCAAGTCGACCTTCATGAAGATCCTCGGCGGCGACCTCGAACCGTCCGGCGGCCAGGTCATGCTTGAGCCGAACGTGCGCCTGGGTAAACTGCGCCAGGACCAGTTCGCCTACGAAGAATTCACCGTGATCGACACCGTGATCATGGGCCACGAAGAGCTGTGGAAGGTCAAGGCCGAGCGCGACCGCATCTATTCGCTGCCGGAAATGACCGAAGAAGACGGCATGGCCGTGGCCGAGCTGGAAACCGAATTCGCCGAGATGGACGGCTACACCGCCGAGTCCCGTGCCGGTGAACTGCTGCTGGGCCTGGGAATTGGCATCGAGCAGCATTTCGGCCCGATGAGCGAAGTGTCGCCCGGCTGGAAACTGCGGGTACTGCTGGCCCAGGCGTTGTTCTCCGACCCGGAAGTGCTGCTGCTGGACGAGCCGACCAACCACCTGGATATCAACACCATCCGCTGGCTGGAAAACGTGCTGACCCAGCGTTCGAGCCTGATGATCATCATCTCCCACGACCGTCACTTCCTGAACAGTGTCTGCACCCACATGGCGGACCTGGACTACGGCGAGCTGCGCCTGTTCCCGGGCAACTACGACGAGTACATGACCGTGGCGACCCAGTCCCGCGAGCAACTGCTGTCGGACAACGCCAAGAAGAAAGCGCAGATTTCCGAACTGCAATCGTTCGTCAGCCGCTTCTCGGCCAACGCCTCGAAGGCCAAGCAAGCCACCTCCCGTGCCAAGCAGATCGACAAGATCCAATTGGCCGAGGTCAAGCCATCGAGCCGTGTCAGCCCGTTCATTCGCTTCGAACAGACCAAGAAGCTGCACCGTCAGGCGGTCATTGTCGAAGGCATGGCCAAAGGGTTTGACGGCAAGCCGTTGTTCAAGGACTTCAGCTTCACCGTCGAAGCCGGCGAGCGCGTGGCGATCATTGGCCCGAACGGCATCGGCAAGACCACGTTGCTGCGCACCCTGGTCAATGAACTGGAGCCGGACGCCGGTACTGTGAAATGGACCGACGCCGCGGAACTGGGTTACTACGCCCAGGACCACGCCCACGACTTCGAAGACGACGTCAACCTGTTCGACTGGATGGGCCAGTGGACCCAGGGCGGCGAACAACTGGTTCGCGGCACCTTGGGCCGCATGTTGTTTTCCAACGACGAGATCCTCAAGTCGGTCAAGGTCATTTCCGGTGGTGAACAGGGTCGCATGCTGTTCGGCAAGCTGATCCTGCAAAAGCCGAACGTGCTGGTGATGGACGAACCGACCAACCACCTGGACATGGAATCCATCGAGGCGCTGAACCTGGCGCTGGAAAACTACCCGGGCACGCTGATCTTCGTCAGCCACGACCGTGAGTTCGTATCGTCCCTGGCCACCCGCATCATCGAGTTGAGCGCCGATGGCGTGATCGACTTCAGCGGCACCTATGACGATTACCTGCGCAGCCAGGGTGTGCTGATTTAAGAGCAGCGCTGAGTTGTAAGCTTCAAGCTGCAAGTGAAAAGCCCTGTCCGTTGTGACGGGGCTTTTTGTTTTCAAGGTAGAACCGCTTGTGGGAGCACAGCTTGCTTGCGATTTGGCCGTTTCAGTCGACTTGGTATTGGCCGACCTACCGTCATCGCGAGCAGGCTCGCTCCCACAAGGAACCGATGTTCTTCCAAGCCCTGCGGCCAGTGTGGGAGCGAGCCTGCTCGCGATAGCGTCGGCACCATCACCACCCGGGCAAACCGTTAGCCTGCTTTCTTTTATTCCCGCCGCGCGCCATGATGAGCCCCTCTTACCGCTGCCCGCGAACGAGCCTCATGCCAACACACCCATCCCCCCCCAGTTCCCTGTCGATCACCTGGCAGATCATCTCCATCGTCTTCTATACCTTCATCGCCTTTCTCTGCATCGGCCTGCCGATTGCCGTGTTGCCGGGCTATGTCCACGAACAGTTGGGCTTCAGTGCCGTGGTGGCCGGGCTGACCATCGGCTCCCAGTATCTGGCGACGCTGCTCAGTCGGCCCATGGCCGGGCGGCTGTCGGACAGTATCGGCACCAAGCGGGCGATCGTTTATGGGCTGTACGGGATCGTCCTCAGTGGTTTGCTGACGTTGCTTTCGACGCTGCTGCAAAGCTTTCCACTGCTGAGCCTGTTGATCCTGATCGCCGGGCGTTTGCTGCTCGGGGTGGCTCAGGGCCTGATTGGCGTGGGCACCATCAGTTGGTGCATGGGCCAGGTGGGGGTCGAACACACGGCCCGCTCGATCTCATGGAACGGCATCGCGTCTTATGGGGCCATTGCCATCGGCGCTCCGCTGGGAGTGGTAATGGTCAGTGAGCTGGGCTTTGTCAGCCTGGGGATCGCCTTGTCGCTGCTGGCCGGCGCGGCGCTGCTGTTGATACGCAACAAGCCATCGGTGCCGGTCATTCGAGGCGAGCGCCTGCCCTTTTGGGCGGTGTTCGGGCGTATAGCACCGTACGGGACGAGCCTGTGCCTGGCGTCGATCGGCTACGGTACGCTCACCACCTTCATCACGTTGTTTTATGTCAGTCGCGGCTGGACAGGGGCGGCCTGGTGCCTGACAGTGTTTGGCGTCTGTTTCATTCTGTCGCGCTTGTTGTTCATTTCCAGCATCGCCCGCTTCGGAGGCTTCAGGACGGCCATTGCCTGCATGTGTATAGAAACCCTGGGGCTGGTGTTGCTGTGGCTGGCACCTTCTACCGCGTTCGCGCTGATCGGCGCGGGGCTGGCCGGTTTCGGGCTGTCGCTGGTGTATCCGGCGTTGGGTGTGGAGGCCATCAAGCAAGTCCCGAATACCAGCCGTGGCGCAGGACTGAGCGCCTATGCGGTGTTCTTCGACCTGGCGCTGGCGATTGCCGGGCCCTTGATGGGCGCGGTGGCGTTGAATCTGGGGTATTCCTCGATCTTTTTCAGTGCGGCACTGCTGTCGATCATCGGACTGGGGCTGACTTTACTGCTGCGGCGCCGTACCGAAACAGCCGCTTATTGATCGACCTTGTGCAAACCCACCAGGCCGGTTCGCCCAGGCCTGGTGTTTTTTTGCGCGGTCTTTAAGCTGCGGCGAATTGCTCGCTGATCTGCAGCTTGGCTTCGCTTATGGCTTTGCTGCGCATTTCGTCACCGTAAGCCAGGCCCTCGGCGCGAACGAACTCGATGTCGGTAATGCCGAGGAAACCGAACATGACCTTCAGATAATCCTCATGCGCTACGCCGCTTGGCTGGCCGGCATGCAGGCCGCCAGAGGTGGAAACGATCACCAGTTTCTTGCCACCACACAGGCCTTCGGGGCCGGCTTCGGTGTAGCGGAAGGTTTGGCCGGCCACGGCGATACGGTCGATCCAGGCCTTGAGTTGAGTCGGAATGGTGAAGTTATACATCGGCGCTGCGATGACCACCGCGTCCGCCGCCAGGAATTCGGCCATGGTCGAGGCACTGAGGTCAGTCTCGTGCTTCTGGGCAGCGTCGCGCAGTTCAGCGCTGGTGCCGGCGGCGATCAGGGTCTGGGCGGAAAAATGGCTGATGGCATCGGCCGCCAGGTCGCGGTAGGTCACGACGACGTCCGCTTCGGCAGCTTTCCAGGCCTCAACCACGTCACGGCTCAGTTGGCGGGACGCGGAATTGTCGCCCAGGATGCTCGAGTCGATGTGCAACAGTTTCATATGAGTGCTCTCCAAGTGAGGATCGCGACCAAGCGATCAATTGAGAACAATCCTATCGATGAAGCCAATAGCCGATAAGTCAGTATTAATGCGATAGTTCGTTCCACTGACAGGACAATAGAACTCGATATGCAAGACCTCAATGATCTGTACTACTTCGCCAAAGTGGTCGAAGCCGGTGGTTTCGCCGCGGCCGGACGCCTGTTGGGTATTCCCAAGTCGCGGCTGTCACGGCGTATCGCTGAACTGGAAGAGCGCCTTGGCGCCCGACTGCTGCAACGTACCACCCGCCAGTTGAAGCTCACGGCCGTTGGCGAGCGTTATCTGCGCCATTGCCAAGCCATGCTGCTGGAAGCCGAGATGGCCGATGAAGCCGTGGCGAGCATGTCCACTGAGCCGCGCGGGCGCCTGCGGGTTTCCAGTCCGGTGGGTTTGGCTCATCAGATGCTGGGCGGGGTGATCGCCAGCTTCCTGGAAAAATTCCCTCAAGTGCAGCTGGAAATGATGCTGGTCAATCGGCGGGTTGACCTAGTAAGCGAAGGCATCGACGTGGCATTGCGCGTGCGCGATCTGGGGGACGAAGACCCGCTGCTGATGACGCGACGGCTGCGTCAGGCGCGGCTGATCATGGTCGCCAGCCCAGCGTTCGTCGCAGGACGGCAGATCAATACCCCGGAGGATCTCAAGAAACTGCCGATACTCGGGGCGCTGGACGCCGATCGCCTGGTCCATCTGCGCCTGCTCAAGGCCAACGCAGAGCCCGTCGAACTGGCCCTGGAAGCCCGGCTGGGCATCGACGACTTCATTGTGCGCCGCGCCTGCGCCCTCGCCGGCCTGGGTTTCACCTTGTTGCCGAGCATGTATTGCGAGGAGGAACTGCAGGACGGCACACTGGTGGAATTGTTGCCCGAGTGGTCGCTGCCGGACGGCTGGCTGCAGGCAGTCTATCCGCATCGACGCGGCATGTTGCCAGCGGTGCGCGCGTGGATCGACCACTTGGTAGAAGCATTCGATGGCTGTGGAGATAGAAAAATATGAGCTTGAGCGAAGAGGATGTCGCGCAGTTCTGCCTGGGTTTGCCGGGCGCCAGGGAGGACTACAAATGGGGCGGCGTGCGGGTATTTTCCATTGCCGGCAACAAGATGTTCGCCCTGCAGAACCTGCGGGGCGAATCACTGGCGTTCAAGGTGGACAAGGATCTGTTCCTGGGGCATTGCGACCGCCCGGGGATCCACCCGGCGCCCTATCTGGCGCGGGCTCAGTGGGTCATCATGCAGACGCCCTACCCGCTGGGCGCCGATGAACTGCGTGGCCTGCTGCAGCGCTCCCACCAACTGGTGGTGAGCAAGCTGCCCAAGCGCACCCAGGTGGGTTTGCTGCTGTCGTGAAGCTCAGAAAAGCATCAGCAGATGACTGCCCAGGAATAACTGGTCGATCCAGAACACCTGGTGCAGCAACACGATGAACCAGAACACCACCTGAAACGACACCTTGCGAGTCTTGTGGCGAAACACTTGCTGAGCCAACAACGCCCCGGGCCAGCCCCCGGCCAGCTCCACGGCGTGCAATACGTTTTCCGGGGTGCGCCAGGCGTCAGCGCGGGCCTTGCGCTTGTCGCTCCAGTACAACAGAAACGCCACCACGCTGACGAGCCCGTAGGCCGTCAGCGGCACCCAGGACACCGCGCGCAACCCGAGCAAAAGTGACCCGAGCAGCGGCAAGGCGCACACCAGCGCAAATACCACGAGCTTGAGCCGCAAACTCTGCACGGCTGGGCCCGGCTCACGGCCTGGACGGCTCATGGCTGGGCCGCCGTCCAGTCCACCCAACCGAATTGCCAGGTGGCCAGGATCAACAGGCCGAAAGCGATCCGGTACCAGGCAAATACGGCGTAACTGTGGCTGGCGATGAACAGCAACAAGCCCCTGACCGCGATCATGGCGAAAATGAACGCCGTGACGAAGCCGATGGCGAACACCGGAAAATCCGCCGGCACAAACAGCTCGCGATATTTATAGCCGGAGTAGACCGCCGCGCCGACCATGGTTGGCATCGCCAGGAAGAATGAAAACTCGGTCGCGGTCTTGCGCGACAGCCCGAACAGCAAGCCACCGATGATGGTCGAACCTGAGCGGGAGGTGCCGGGAATCATCGCAAGGCACTGGGCGAAGCCGACTTTCAGTGCATCCTTCCAGGTGATGTCGTCTACCGTTTCGGCGCGCACTGTGTGCTGGCGCTTCTCGGCCCAGAGCATCACGAAACCGCCCAGCACCAACGCCATGGCCACCGTGATCGGGTTGAACAGGTATTCATGGATCAGGTCTGCAAACAACACGCCCAATACCACAGCGGGCATGAAGGCAATCAGCAGGTTGGCCGTAAACCGACGAGCGCTGGGCTGGGTGCGCAAACCCAGTACCACGTCGAAGATCTTGCGCCGAAACTCCCACACCACCGCCAGGATCGCCCCGAGCTGGATGATGATGTTGAACGCCATCGCGCGCTCGCCGCCGAACTCGAGCAAGTCCGCGACAATGATCTGGTGCCCCGTACTGGAGATCGGCAGGAACTCCGTCAAGCCTTCTACCACGCCAAGAATCAGTGCCTGAAAGGCGGTCCACAAATCCATTCATCCCCCAAAAGACTATGCTTGCGCACGTCTCATCAAAATTTAAGCGTTATGCAGGTGTAAACAGCAGGCGCACGGTGACTGCGATTTCTCAAAAAAACCAATGAAAAAACCGGAACAGGCTCAGGTTTTGCGCCGCGGGGCCGAAATCCTATCAGACAAGCCCTGATAACGCTGCCGCGTTATGACTCAGGACACAAAGGCATACCCGCCTGACGCCAGACTCAGGCGGTCGCAGATGACAAGAATAAGAAACCGGAGTGACAGCGTATGAATAGCTTGCGCAGTGTGTCGATCAGCCGACGCTTGTGGCTCATCTTGGTCGTGTCCATCGTGATGTTGTTCACGTTAGGCGCGTTCATGCTTAAGCAGATCCACACCGACCTGTATCAGGCCAAGGTGCAGAAAACCCAGCATGTGGTCCAGACTGCCAGCGGCGTGCTGAGCTACTACCATGGTCTGGAAACGGCTGGCACCCTGACTCGCGAGGTTGCGCAGAAGCAGGCCCTTAGCGCGGTGCGCGGCTTGCGCTATGACCAGAGTGATTACTTCTGGATCAATGACCTGACGCCTGTGATGGTCATGCACCCGACCAACCCGAAACTCGAAGGTCAGAACCTCTCGGCGATTCGCGACCCGAATGGTTTTGCGCTGTTCAACGAGATGGTCGCCATTGCCAAGGCCAAGGGCGCCGGGATGGTGGATTACCTCTGGCCGAAACCGGGCGCCGAGGCGCCGGTGGCGAAAACCTCTTACGTCAAACTGTTCGAGCCGTGGGGCTGGATCATCGGTTCAGGCGTGTATGTCGATGACGTGGAGGCCGAATTCCGCTCTCAAGTGATCAAGGCTTCGCTGATCGGCCTGGCGATCACCCTGCTCATGGGCCTGCTCCTGACCCTGATCGTGCGCAGCATCGTTCGGCCGTTGCAGGAAACGGTCAATGCCATGGCCAACATTGCCAGCGGTGAAAGCGACCTGACCCGCACCCTCGACACCCACGGCCAGGATGAAGTGACGCAACTGGCCCGGCATTTCAATGCCTTTACCGCCAAACTGCGCGAAGTAGTCAGCCAGTTGCAGGACTCGGCCAGGGCCCTGGGGCAATCGTCCAACGACCTGGGTAACGACGCCGCCCAAGCCCAGGAGCGCAGCCAGCAACAATCGCAACAGATGGAACTGGTGGCGACTGCGATCAACGAAGTGACCTACGGCGTGCAAGACGTCGCCAAGAATGCCGAACACGCCGCCAGCGAAATGCGCGACGCCGAATCCCAGGCCCAGCAGGGCCAGGTGAATATCGATGGCAGCTTGCAGCAGATTGACCGACTGTCCCAGACCATTGATCAGGCGGTCGAGGTGATTCGTACCCTGGCCAGCGAAAGCACCCAGATCGGCAGTGTGCTGGAGGTGATCCGCTCCATTGCCGAGCAGACCAACCTGCTGGCCCTCAACGCCGCGATCGAAGCGGCCCGCGCCGGTGAACAAGGTCGGGGCTTTGCCGTGGTGGCCGATGAAGTGCGGCTGCTGGCCCAGCGCACGCAGAAGTCCACCGCCGAGATCCAGGCGATGATCGAACGCTTGCAGAACCACTCCGAAGCGGCGGTGAAAGTCATCAGCGACAGCAGCCGTGCTTCGCAATTGACCATTGAACAAGCCGGGCTGGCCGGCGCCAGCCTCAACGCCATCGGTCAGGCCCTGCGCAATCTCAACAGCCTGAACGCCTCCATCGCCAGCGCCACGCTGCAACAGGCCCATGTGGTGGAAGACATCAATCAGAACGTGACCCAGGCCGCCGGCCTCTCCCACAGCACCGCCCTGGCGGCTGAACAATCGAGCCTGGCGAGTACCCGTCTCAAGTCGCTGAGTGAGCAATTGAACGGGTTGCTGAAGCAGTTCAGGGTCTAGCTGATCGATACTCGCTGGGCGTCTGGTGCATCTCAATGCGAAAGTGCCGATTGAAGTTGGACAGGTTGTTGTAACCCACCTCAAAACAGATATCGGTCACCGGCATTTCACTGTGCAACAGCAACCGGCAGGCTCGCTGGACTCGGAGCTTGCGCATCAGGTCAATGAAACCGTGTCCGGTGATGCGTTTGAAGAAACGCGAAAAACCGGGCTCGCTCATGCCCAGTTGCCGAGCAATCACCGACAGGCGCAGGTCACCCGTGAGTTCAGTCTGCAGGTACTCGAAGGCCTTGTGGATGCGTTCGGAACTGCGGGCATCCAGGCTGGGTGCATAACAAGGGCTGGCCAGGCATTGGGCCTGCTCCTGCGGGGCGAGATTGAGTGTGTTGAGCAGTTGGAGAAACAATGCCAGCCGCCCGAGTCCCTGGGCCGGGCCGATGCTCTCCAACAGCCTTGCGGCGTTCACCGCGGTGTCGTCGCTGAAGACCAGACCTCGTCGTGCCCTTTCGAACAGCGGCTGTAAATCCCCGAGTTCAGGTAGCGTCCGGCGCAGGCTCAACAGCGTTGCGCCATCGAATTGCAGCACCACGTCCCTTCCAGCCAAGTACTCGCCCGGGGCCAGGTCGCCCATCCAATCGTGGGGCAAGCCCGGGCCGATCATCGCCACGTGGCCGGGGCCGAATGGACCAATATAATCGCCCGCCAGCAATTTACCGCTGCCCCGACGAATGAGATGGATCTCGAATTCGGGATGGTGGTTCCAGCGCGCCAGCGGATACGGATAGTCGTGCTCATACCAGCGAAAACTGTGCTCGGGCTCAGGCAGGATGACTTCAAGTTCGGCGGGTGGCTGCTCGAACAGGGGCGTTGGGTGATCAGGCATGTCGCGCGTCTCTATCGCTGTAGGCAGCACCTTACGCTCGGCGCGCGTCGGTTCACCAGCCCTGACCTGATCGTCCACCGATACTTTTTTAACCCGGCCAAGGGACACGTCACGGCGTTAAAAAAGTACCAGCCGATGATCCCTCCCGCGTTTGTCCGGCGCCAATGGCGCTGCTGTAATCGGCACGTCATTGATGGTGAGCCGCGCTCCCCTGCTGTTTATTTTGTCATTCGAGACAGGACAACCCATGAAACGACTGGAAGGAAAAAGCGCGCTGGTCACCGGTGCTGCCCGTGGTATTGGCAGAACGTTCGCCCAGGCCTATATCAACGAAGGGGCTACTGTGGCGATTGCCGATATCGATCTTGGAAGCGCCCAAGCCACCGCCGCCGAACTGGGCGACAGCGCCTACGCGGTCAAAATGGACGTCACTGAACAAGCTTCGATTGACCAGGCCATCGAGGCGGTCGTGGCCCGGACGGGCAAGCTCGATATCCTCGTCAATAACGCAGCGCTGTTCGACCTGGCGCCTATCGTGGAGATTACGCGCCAAAGCTACGAACGGCTGTTTTGCATCAATGTCGCCGGCACACTGTTCACGCTGCAGGCCGCCGCCCGGCAGATGATCCGCCAGGGGCATGGCGGCAAAATCATCAACATGGCCAGCCAGGCCGGCCGACGTGGAGAAGCTCTGGTGGCGGTGTATTGCGCCACCAAGGCTGCGGTGATCAGCCTGACCCAGTCGGCCGGCCTTGATTTGATCAAGCATCGAATCAACGTCAACGCCATTGCCCCTGGTGTGGTGGAGGGTGAGCACTGGGATGGTGTGGATGCGCTGTTCGCCCATCATGAAAACCTGCCCCTGGGAGAGAAAAAGCGTCAGGTCGGCGCGCAAGTGCCCTATGGCCGGATGGGCACCGCGCAGGATCTGGTGGGGATGGCGATATTCCTGGCCTCGGCGGAGAGCGAATATGTGGTAGCACAGACTTATAACGTCGATGGCGGGAACTGGATGAGCTGATAATTCGCAAGTTTTGCCCTTGAATCGACGGAGATGGACTTATTTGCCTGAAAATTGATCCCACTACTTGAGGATTGTCCCAAACGGTACCCAACGGTGCCGTTGCAAGGGATTTCAAGAGAGCGTGAATACCGTTGCCCCAGCCGGGCAAAAATTGCGCATCATAGGCGCCGTCCGCTCAAGGGAGATTTACATGCGTGCCATTTCATCCGTCATGCGTCTTATCGGGCTGTCGCTGGGGCTGGCCTTCGCCACCAGTGTCCTGGCCACCGAAGAGACGCAACTGGTCGAGTCCATCAACCTTTATCGCAGTCAGTCGCAAAGTTGTGCGGATCAGGCCTCTCTGGAGCTACCGCCGCTGGCCATGGATTCGCGGCTGATCCTGTCGGCCAACGGCATTGGTGACCTGCAGCAGGCGTTGGCCCGCACGGCCTACCCGATGGTCAACGTACAGGCCATCAGCCTGTCCGGGCCACGGGACGCGCAAGCCGCGATGAAGGCCGTGCAGGAAAGCTTCTGCCAGGTGGTGCTGGATCCACAGTTCGTCGACATCGGCGTCAGTCGCCTGGATCGCGAATGGCGCATCGTGTTGGCGCGCCCGCTATTGTCGGCGCGTCTGGGAGACTGGCAAGCCGAAGGTCAGAAGCTACTGAAGCTGATCAACAGTGCGCGTGCCCAACCGCGCCGCTGCGGCACCGAAGCCTTCACGGCGACGACGCCGCTGGCCTGGAACGCTACGTTGGCCCTGGCCGCCGTGAACCACACTCGGGCCATGGCCAACAACAACTTCTTTGACCACAAGGATCGCGACAGCCGTATGCCGGGCGACCGCGCCGAGTTGGCCGGTTACCTCGGCCAATTGATCGGTGAGAACATCGCCGCCGGACAGGATACGGCCCTCAAAGTGGTGGACGGCTGGCTGGCAAGCCCCGGTCATTGCGCCAATCTGATGAACCCGCAGTTCAAGGAACTGGGCGCCGGCTATGCGGTGGATCCGAAGAGCGATGCGGGGATTTATTGGACCGCGATGTTTGGCACCCAATAGCGTTTGATCAGATCGCTTGGCACTGGCGGCAATCCCGCTATCGCGAGCAGGCTCGCTCCCACAAGGGTTCTACACACTGTGGGAGCGAGCCTGCTCGCGATGACCATGGAACTGTCATTGCTGACGCAGCGTCTGCCGCAAATGCTGCATGAACTGGCTCAACGACGGCGACTGGGCCACTGGCTTGCGTTGCAACAGGCCGATCGAACGCTTGCCGGGCTGGTCGATGGCAATCACCTCGCATTGCTCGCCAATATTGAACACCGCCGTGCAACTGGCCGGCAGCAGGGAAAATCCCAACCCTTCGCGTACAAGCGCAGTGGCGGTACTCATGTGCGCCACCTCCCAAGCCGGCTCAGGCTCGACATTCAGGTAGCGCAACGCTGCGTCGGCCAAGGGCCGGATGCTCGTGTCGGGAGTCAGGGCAATGTAGGGCCTGCGTTTCCAGTCGTCCAGACTGTCGCGCTGATGATCCTTGTGGGTCAGCAACACCAGATTGTCATCCAACAGGCGCACGAAGCTCAGCCCGGACAGGTCGTCGGGTAACGAGGTAATGCCCGCGTCCACCTCACCGCGCTGCACCCACCCCATGATCTCCCCGGCCCGACCATCCAGTACGCTCACCCTTACACCCGGGTGTTTGCGCTGGAACGAAGCGATGACCACAGGCAGGAACGAAGCGGCGGCCGTGGGCAGTGCCGCCAGGCGAAGGGAGCCACGACTCAGGCTGAGGGTGTCGCGGGCGTCCCGTACGGCATCGTCCATGTCCCTGAGCATGCGCCTGGCCTGGGGCAGAAAGTGTTCACCGGCCAGCGTCAGTTCGACACTGCGGGTGTTACGCGCCAGCAACTGCAGACCCATGGTCTCCTCCAGTTTGCGGATGCTGTAGCTCAGCGCTGGCTGGGACAGGTGAAGCTGTTCAGCGGTGCGCGTGAAGCTTGAGGTTTCAGCGATCAGGATAAAGGCACGAAGCTGTCGGAAAGAAACGTTCATGGCCGTACTTATAAAGATAATGGATCAATTGATTCTACCTTTAAAATTCACAGAACAATCCATGGCCGCCACTATGGGCCATCCCATCAGTGGAAACGGACATGACAAAAAAAATTCTCGTCGGATGCGGCGCCGGTTTTGCCAATGATCGCCCGGACGCCGCCTTGCGCCTGGCCCAGGACCTGGCGCAACGAAACGGCCAGCGCTACATCATGCTGGAGTTGCTGGCCGAACGGACGCTGGCCGAAGCGCAACTGCGCAGGGGCCTCGATCCTCAAGCCGGATACGCCTCTCGCCTGTTCGATTTCCTCGAGCCGATGCTGGATGTGTGTATCGACGCCGGCATCCCCATCATTACCAATGGGGGGGCAGCCAATCCCAGAGCCGCCGCGCAGCGCCTGCGAGCAACACTGGCAGGACGCTATCCGAGTTTGAAAATTGCCTGCGTACTGGGCGATGACCTGCTGGAAGAAACCACACCGCGCTTCAAGCAATGGCTGCCCGTGGACCCGGCAGACGTGGTTTCGGTCAACGTCTACACCGGTGCCGACGGCATTCATACGGCGCTGCAAGAAGGTGCCGGTATCGTGCTGTGCGGGCGAGTGGCCGACCCTTCGCTGGCGGTGGGCGCGATTCGCCACGGGCTGGGTTGGGCCGCCGACGATTGGCAGAAAATGGCCATCGCCACCGCGACCGGGCATTTGCTGGAGTGCTGCACCCAGGTCACCGGCGGGTACTTTGCCCACCCTGGGATCAAAGAGATCCCGGACCCGGCGAACCTCGGTTGCCCCATTGCCGAAATCCATGAGGATGGACGTTTGATCATCGGCAAAACCCAGGGCTGCGGGGGCCGCGTCAGCGAGCAAACGGTCAAGGAACAATTGCTTTACGAGGTGCATGATCCGCGCCGCTACCTGACCCCGGACGTGGTGCTGGACCTGGGGCAGGCCCGCGTCCGGGACCTGGGTGAAGACCGCGTTGAGATCAGCGGCCTGCTGGGCCATCCGCGCCCCGATACGCTCAAGGGCCTGGCCGGTGTGCGTGGGCTCTGGTTCGGCGAGGCGGAAATTTCCTATGCCGGCCCCGGTGCCGTGGCCCGTGCCGCCCTGGCCCGGGAAATTCTGCTGCAACGTTTTGACCGATTGGCGCCAGGCGTACAGCCCTGGATCGATTTGTCGGGTGTCGCCAGTCTGTTCAATGATCACGGTGGCCGCTATCTGCAACAACGACTGGCCCTGGCGCCGGCCCTTGATGATGTGCGTGTGCGCGTCGGCCTGACCCATACCGACCAGGCAACAGTCCAGATCCTGTTGGCTGAGGTGGAGTCGCTTTACACCAACGGTCCGGCCGGCGGTGGCGGCGTGCGCCGGCACCTCGCTGAAGCCGTCACCACCCGCAGCTTCCTGCTGCCGCGCAGCGAAATCCACACGACCCTGGAGTGGTACTGATGAACCTGGTCACCCTCGCCGACTTCGCCCACGCTCGTGCCGGAGACAAAGGCAACATCCTCAGCATTGCGGTATTCCCCCTCGATCCGGCGCACTACCCATGGTTGCTGCGCGAACTGACTTGCGAACGAGTCGCCGAACAATTCGCCACGCGCCGGCCTGCCAAGGTGCATCGCTATGAACTGCCGAACCTGCATGCGCTGAATTTCGTCCTCGAAGACGCCCTGGAAGGCGGCGTAAACCTCAGTTGCGGCCTGGACCGCCACGGCAAGAGTTTGAGTTATCTGCTGCTGTCCCTGCGCCTGCCCCAACCACAGGGCTGAAGGATTCACGCGCCCGTACCGTCGACAACAATAAAAAGAGAGGCTGCACCATGATTACAACGTTGGGTTTTTTGATGATGCTGGTCATCATCGGGCTGATATTGCTGCGCAGGATCAGCCCCGTCGTCGCCTTCACCACCCTCCCCGTCGCCGCTTGCCTGCTGGCCGGTTTCAACCCCGGACAGATCGGCGAGTTCATCAAGGCCGGGCTGATCACCGTGGCGCCCACCGCCGCGCTGTTTCTGTTTGCCATTCTGTTCTTCGGGATCATGCGTGATCGCGGGCTGTTCGACCCGCTGGTCAACCTGCTGATCCGCAGTACCGGTGGCAAGCCGCTGGCTGTGGCGCTGGTCACGGTGCTGGTGACGTCAGTGGTGCATCTGGACGGGGTGGGCGCCGCGACATTTTTACTGACCATTCCGGCGCTGTTGCCGTTGTACAAGCGCCTGAACATGAGCCCGGCCATGCTGTTGTGCCTGGTGGGCACCACCGCCGGGGTCATCAACATGGTGCCTTGGGGTGGCACCACCGCTCGGGCTGCCGCAGTTTCCGGGCTGGACGCCACGGAGCTTTGGCTAGGTTTACTGCCGGTGCAGTTGGTGGGGCTGGTCTGCATGTTGCTGGTGGCCACCGTGCTGGGCTCGCGAGCCCAGCGTCGCCGGCCAATGTCACTGGGAGCGGCCGCCAGCGTCGATCTGGACAGTCTGTCCACCGAAGGTCGCGAGTTCGGCCTCTCGCCCCGCAACCTGCGGTACTGGCTGAACGTGGCCCTGACCGGCGCGATCCTGGCTTGCCTGTTCACCGGTATCTTTCCGCTCTATGCCTGTTTCATGGTGGGATTGGGCATTGCCCTGCCGCTGAACTTCCCTTCCCTGGATACCCAGGCCGAACGTCTCAAGGCCCACGCATCCGATGCCCTGCAAATGGTGCTGGTGATGATGGCCGCCGCCGTGTTGCTGGGGGTGCTGTCCGGGGCAAAAATGTCCGACGGCATGGCCTTGGCGCTGATCGACTTTCTGCCTGGCGGATCCGCTCAGTACCTGCATGTGATCGTCGGATTCTTTGGCGTTCCCCTGGGGATGATCTTTTCGCCGGACGCCTACTACTTTGCCCTGTTGCCGGTGATCAGGGATGTGGCCGCCGCCGCGGGCGTTCCCCTGGAAGCGGTGGCCCGGGCCATGCTGATCGGTGAAAACACCGGTTTCTCCATCAGCCCGGTGGTGCCCAGCGTGTATCTGGCCCTGGCGTTGTCCGGCGTCGAGTTGCGCAAACACATGGCCTACACCTTTTTCTGGGCCTGGGGCGTCAGCCTGGTGATGCTCGCCTTCGCCGTGGCGACCGGGGCGGTACAGGTTTAGGGGGCAGCGCGGGAAGCGGGTTTTCAGTGTGCGCCGAAGATCAACGATCGGTGCACGCCCGATCCCGCCCGCACACCATCGCCCACCGACAGTGCCACCGAGCCGAACGGCATGGCCGCATCACCACAGGCAAACACTCCCGGCACGCTGGTTTCGCGGGTCATGTCAGTCTGGATGAAGGCACCGAGCGGGCCGTCCTCGAACTCACACCCCAGAGATGCGGCCAACGAGCTGCCCACGCGGGTACGGGGCAAGACGAACAGACCATCGATGGCAACTACGCGCCCCCCTTCCAGGACCACATTGGCCCGCTCGCCTTCAATGCGTTCGACCGGTTCGGCTACCAGCGTCACCCCACGTAGTTCCAGGCTGGCCCGCTGCTCCGGGTCGGGCTCGAATACGCCATTGGTGAAGAACGTCGTCGGCCCCCAGTCGGGAAGCATCAAGGCGTGGTGCAGCGACATTGGCGACGTCGCCAGCACGCCTATCGGCCCTTGGTCCAACTCATAGCCGTGGCAGTAAGGACAGTGGAAAACGCTTTTGCCCCAGCGCTCAGCCAGGCCTTGCACCGCCGGCAAATCATCGACCACTCCGGTGGCCAGCAGCAGGCGTTGGGCTTGGAAATGTTGCCCACGGGCAGTTTCCAGGGTGAAGCCGCCCTCCTCCTTGCGCGCCTGGACCACGGTGTCCGACACCCACTCCACCGTCGGATAAGCCATGAGCTGGGCGCGGGCATCCTCGGCGATGTCAGCGGGTGCGCGGCCATCCTGGCCAAGAAACCCATGGGAAGTCGCGGCGAACCGGTTACGGCGTTGCCCCCCATCGATCACCAGCACCTTTCGCCGAGCCCGTGCCAGTTGAAGTCCTGCCGACATACCCGCGTAGCTGCCGCCTGTAATGATGACGTCGTAGCCCATGATCTTTCTCCAAGGGTGGTTTTCGAAGGACCGCTAAAGTCTCGACACATCGTAAGTTCCTTGAAAAGCGCCTGTCAACGATCTCGTAACTTTTGCAATTACAGGCGATACTCCACCCCGTCTCAACCACAGAACAACGCCGTTACCATGAGAAACGACACGCGCCTGTCCCGCATGCTTCATGTACTCATCCACATGGACCGTCACCAGCAATCCGCCACCTCCGACACCATCGCGCAGATGCTCGGCACCAACCCAGTGGTGGTGCGCCGGACCATGGCGCTGCTCAAGGAACAGGGCTATGTCACGTCAGAGAAAGGCCATCGCGGCGGCTGGACGTTGAGCAAATCCCTGGCAGAGATGACCCTGCTCGACATCCATCAGGCCTTGGGTAGCACGTCGATTTTTGCCATCGGCCTGTCCACCGATCACCCGCAGTGCCTGGTGGAACAAGCGGTGAATGCGGCGCTGACGGATGCGTTCGATGAGGCTCAGGCGTTGCTGCTCAAGCGTTTGGGCAGCATCACTCTGGCGCAGTTAGCGGAGGATTTTGATCAGCGTTTTAGGGAGGGGCACGGCTGAGTGGTGGGAAGCGGGCCTGATCAGGCATCGAGATCGGCATTCCATCGACGCTGGATGTGCCGTGCTTGGAACCGGCCCGCTTCACTTTATTGAGACATCGCCGTCTTCAACGACGACAGGCGTTCACCGCAGGCACCCGGCCACGCCACGGCTGGGCGCGTTCCAATTGCGCGGCCAGGGCCAGCAGGGTGCTTTCTTCGCCAAAGCGACCGGCGAAGTGCGCGCCCATCGGCAGGCCGTTGCTGCTCCAGGACAACGGCACGGACATCGCCGGCTGACCGCTGGCATTGAATAGCGCGGTGAATGGCGAGTAGCTGTGGTAACGCTCCAGCAGTTGATCGAGGCTCATGCACACGTCCTCAACGTCCAGCTCGCCAATCGGTACCGGTTCACGGGTCAGGACCGGGGTGAGGATCAGGTCGTAATCGTGCATGAACGTCGCCAGTTGTCGACCCAGGGTATGAATCCACTCCACTGCAGCCGCGTACTGGGCGCCGCTGACGTTGCCCTTGTCCCGCAGGATGATCCGGGTGCGCACCTCCAGCTCCTCGGCCTGTACCGCGAACCCGCGCATCTGGCCCAGCAGGTCAACGTAATGGCGAGTGCTTGCGCCGATGATGGTGAAGACCTGATCGAGAAACTCCGGTAATACCACCGGTAGGTTTACCGGTTCGACACGGTGGCCGAGGGACTCACACAACCGCGCCGCCTCGCCTACGGCCTGCAGGCTCTGTGGCGATGTTGGCCAGGGACCGAGTTGCTCCACCAGGGCAATGCGCAACGGTTGCGGATCGCGCTGCAACGCCGTCACATAGGGCAACGTCTGGACCGGCGCGGCATAGGGCGCTCCCAGGTCCATTCCGGCGGTGGCGTCCAACAGCGCGGCGCTGTCGCGCACCGACAAGGTGATCGCATGGGGCGTGCCCATCCCCGCCCACCCCTCGCCGATCATCGGCCCGGACGGCAGCAGGCCGCGGCTTGGCTTGAACCCGAAGACGCCACAGCATGACGCCGGCACGCGCAACGACCCGCCGCCATCGTTGCCGTGGGCGAACGGCACGACCCGGGCCGCCACCAGCGCTGCCGCGCCACCGCTGGAACCACCGGCGCTATGCCGGGTGCTCCAAGGGTTTCGGGTGGCGCCAAACCGCGAAGATTCGGTGGAGTACGACGTGCCAAACTCCGGTGAAGTGCTGGTGCCCATTACCTGACACCCCGCACGGCGCAAGCGGGTGACGACTTCGGATTCGAAATCCGCGCGAAAATCGCCCAATGAGCGTGAACCGTTGGTCATTGCCGCCCCCGCAACGGGCGAAAACAGGTCCTTGATCAACGTCGGCACGCCCGCCAACAGACCTTGCCCGACCTCAGGCGTGTCGGCCGCTTCCCGCGCCGAATCGTATAACCGCTCGGCCACCGCATTGAGCTGCGGTTCGACCCGTTCAAGACGTTCGATGGCCGCCTCCAGCAGTTCGCCGGGGCGGATCTCGCCGCGCCTGACCCACTCGGCCAGTGCGCTGGCGTCTTCGTTGTCCATCAAGTGATGGATGTCTTGCATGCCCATGCTTCAGATTCCTTGTTTCATGACGATTGACGGGAGCCGAGAGTGGTCGCCTGACCATGGCCTCGAGTACGCAGACCGACAGCGATCCACAGCAGCGCGGCGGCAAAACTGGCGACTGCCAGCCATTGGATCGACTGGCGCAGATCGCTGGCGAAGGCGCCCACAGAGGCCACCACCAGCGGACTAACGAACTGGCCGATATACAGAAACGAGGTGAACCCACCCAGGCCACGGCCGCGGGTGCTGGCAGTCAAGGCATTCATCACGGGAGCCATCACGTTGGGCACCAGCAATCCGGAACCCAGGCCCTGAATGAAGACCGCCACCAGCACGGCGTTGTAGCTCTGGGCGCGCATCAGCAGCCAGAGCCCAAGCCCTATCAGACTCAGCAACAGCGCGTTGCAACCGGCAATGCCGAAGCGACGGCGCAGCAAGGGCCACATCAACGAACCGCCCAGGGTCGCCAGCAGGCTCAAGCCTGCCGCCATGCCGATCAGTGTGCTGGAGGCGATGCCCAGGCTGACCAACAGCGTCGGTGCCTGGATCGGCACGACGAAGGTCAGCACCATGCCGCCCAGAATCATCAGGTAACCGATCACCAGCGACCGTACCGCGACCTTGGCCGGACCCGATTCGTCCGCTTGCTGCTCGGCCCTTGGTCGCTTGGCCATCGACGGCTCCCACAGCACCTTCATCATGGCGGGCACCAGCAACAATGGCAGCAGGTACAAAAGGAACGGCGAGCGCCACGAATGCTCCCCGAGCGCCCCACCCACCACAAAAAACAGCGCTCCCACCAGGCCGATGGTCACCACTTGCCGGTTGACGTAGCGCAAGCGCTCTTCGCCGTGCCAGTAGTCAGCAATGAGGGCCGCGCAACAGGTCATCACCGCCGCCTCGGCGCAGCCGAACAGCAGCCGGGTGCCGACAATCGCCGGCAGGTTATCGAGCATCGCCGGCAGCGCGCCGAGCACTGCGTAGAGCAACGTGGCAATCACCAGCAGCGCCTTGCGCCCGACCCGGTCCGCCAGCCAACCGGCCAACGGCGCGCACAGGGCAATGGTCAGGGCCGGCCCGGTGATCGCCAGCGGCACCAGCAGATCGGCTCGCGGCTCCATGGGACCGAATTCGGCGCCCAAACGGGGCAAGATGGGTGCGACCATCACCGAGCCCATGATGGTCAGGCTGCTGCCGAGCATCAGCACCAGCCCTTCACGCCGACCCGTGGCCTGGCGTGACGGGGCTGCGGCCGTTGAAATGGAACTTGATTGGTTCATGGGAGCCCCTTTAGAAACTGTGAGAAATGCGCAGTGCCGTGGTGTAGCCCTCGGCACGGTTACGCGCGTCGAACTCCTTGTAGACGTGCAGCCATACCGGCGGCATACCGGGCTTGAAGTAGCTCACCGCCGGCCCGACGGCCATCACCCGGGCGCGATTGCCCGATTGCAGCCCTGGCGCATCGTCATCGCTGAACTGGCGGTAGTAATACCCGCCCACGCCCACGGTCCAGGGCCCGACGTGCTGGCCCACCGCGAATTCGTGGCGGTACTCGACGCCGCTCTTGTAGTCAGTGGCCGGGTTGCGTGTGTTGATGTCGACTTCGAAACTGGAAGACACTTCGAAGCCGCTGTCGGAGATGTAAGTGGCGTTGAGGATCGGCGAAAAGGTCCAGTGGTTGAGCCCCGGTGAAATCAGCCGGTTCTTGTCATAGTCGCCAGTCGGTGCCTGGATCTGGAACTGGGTGTTGACGAACAGGTTGGGCGATAGGGTCCACTGCAGGATCAGCGGCAACAACTGGATGTCGGCCATGCGAAACGGATCGGCCGCAAGGTCCAGCGGACCGATAGGCGTCTGCACCTGTACCGAAGCGTCCATCTGGAAGAACGGCACCACGGCGCCGAAGCCATATTTGGCGCCCAGCACGGTGTAATCGGTCATGCGCATATAGGCGACGCCGATGGACAGCACATCCAGAGAGAAATTGTTGTCCACGGACTTGCCGTGGCGGTCCTTCTGCACGTTGGCCGAATAGAACGCGGTGCGCAGGCCGACGGTGCCAAAGGGCGTGGCCGGCGGCATCATGCCCGCGCCGAAATCATAGACCCCGACCGCCGTGGTCGGCGCACCGTTTTCGGTGCCATGGGCAGCGCCCCCCATACCGATCAGCCCCAAGGTCAACCAAGTACAGCGCCAGGCGTTTGCTTTTTTATTTTGATTCATCGAATGCCCCTCCAACCCTGTGGTGTTGGGGTCATCCTAGGGAGCCGGCCGGTCAGCCGTTATCCGTTTTCAGCACAGATGCGTGCGACGCAGGGTTTGGGAAGGTGTCTCGCCGAACAGCACCCGATAATCGCTGGAAAAGCGGCTCAAGTGCCAGAAGCCCCAGCGTGCCGCCACCTCCTGGACGCCCAGGGCCTGATCCCCGTTGCGCAGTTCACGGCGCACGGCATTGAGGCGCAACGCTCGTAAATAGGCCACCGGATTGATACCCAGGGTTTCCTGGAAGCAATACTGCAGTTTGCGTCGGCTGGCCCCGATGTGGTTGCACAGGTCGAGGATCGACAGCGGCTCATCGACATGGGCCAAGGCGTACTCCCGGGCGCGGTCGACCATGCGCTTGCGCGCCGTGGGGCTGAGCGGCGGCGCCTCGTCCGGTGCCACCAGTTCCAGTATGTGCAGCATCACCGTGTCACGCAGGCCACGACGAATCGACTCGTAACCCAGCAACGAGTCACGCCCCTGCTCGCCCCCTTCAAGCTCATCGAATAACGCCGCAAGCTCGGCGGGCAGCGTCGAGTTGCCGAGACGGTAACACTTGGGAAGATCGGTAATTCGAAAGCGGCTGCCTTGACGTTCCAGCACATGCTCCAACGCCTGCTCGTCGATGGCGACACCGAGCAGATCCAGATGTTGGGGCGTGCGCAGCTCGGGCAGGTTATGCCCACGGGCGACCAACAGGCTGGGCTCGACAATCGGGTGCCCGGAACAAAAGACCGGCCCGTCCGCACTCAGCGGCACGCTGAAGGTGATGGCGCCCTCCCAGGCCGTGCCTTGCTTGGTCAGAGCCTGATTAGAGCGGTCGCGCACCAGTTGCATCCACTCCGAGCGGAACTCGATCAACTCGCCGTCGAAGCGCCCGGGGGTCAACTGGTCGTAGCAAACCTGCCAACCGCCCATGTTCCGGGCGTGCTCGTCGATGTCTGTGGTGCGGAACCGATTGATCGGCAGCATCGGCAGTCCCTCCGACGAGACCGCTGGTTGCGCCATGTTGTCATTGTTCATTGACCCGACCTTTGATGATTCCAGGGCTTATGGATCAAAGCTCAGGCAAGTTCCATTCCGCTGGGTAGGCCATTCGTTCAATTGTGCCGAAAACGGATAGACTCTTTCACCGGCCCTGACAAACACCCCGCGCGAAACGATCATGAACGAGATGACCCTGGATGTCGGCCTCGCCGCCGAGTCCATTTCCCAACCGCGCACCCTGGTATTCCTGGCCTATCCGCAAATGGGCTTGCTGGACCTGACCGGCGCCCAAACAGTGTTCTGGGCCGCCACCAAGGCCATGACCGAACGCGGCCTGCCCGGCTACGCCATGCACACCGCCAGTCTGGCAGGCGGATTGATGCAAAGCGCCGAAGGCCTGGTCGTGGATACCCGTGCCCTGCGGGAGCTCGACGGGACGCTCATCGATACGCTGATTGTCCCCGGCGCACCGGACATTCGGCAGGCGATGATCGACTGTGTCGATCTGGTGCAATGGCTGCGCATTGCCTCGGTCCAGGCCAGGCGCACCGCATCGGTGTGCAGCGGCACTTTCCTCATGGCCCAGGCCGGCTTGCTGGACGGACGCCGGGCCGCCACCCATTGGGCCATGTGCGAGATGCTCAAGAGTGGTTTCCCGTCGGTTGAGGTGGATCTTGATGCGATCTTCATCCAGCAGGACAACGTCTGGACCTCGGCCGGTGTCAGCGCGGGCATCGACATGGCCCTGGCATTGGTCGAAGCCGATTGCGGTCGCGACGTGGCCCTGCAGGTGGCCCGTGAGCTGGTGGTGTTTCTCAAACGCCCCGGCGGTCAGGCGCAGTTCAGCCAACTGTTGCAATTGCAGATGCAGGAGAGCGCCGGCTTCGATGAACTGCACGTGTGGATTTGCGCACATCTGGACGACAACAACCTCACCGTCGAGCGACTGGCCCGCGAGGCCAGGATGAGCCCGCGCAATTTTGCCCGGGTCTACAAACGCCAGACCGGCCGCACCCCGGCCAAAGCCATCGAGATGTTCCGCCTTGAGGCGGCGCGGCGAATGCTGGAAGACTCTCAGCGCAACATCGACCAGATCGCCCGCGCCTGCGGTTTCGGTGACGAGGAACGAATGCGTCACACATTTCAGCGTCACCTGTCGATTTCCCCCCGCGAGTATCGCAGCCGGTTTTCCCGTTAAGCGCGAAACTTGCGCTACTGGCCTGTCAGGCCACTTTCCAGGATCGCGCCTGCGAGTCGCCCTGCTCAGCCAGGAGTGCGCTGCAACGGGAGCGCAGCCAACGCTCCCCCGGATCATTGTGCGAAGCACCGCGCCAGACCATGGAAAGCTCGTGCTGGGGCAAACAGATCGGGGCCGCTTGAGCCCGCATACCAGCCACCACGGCCATCGCCAGGGCAACGTAATCCGGCACGATAGCAATCATGTCGCTCCCGGCCAACAGCATGGGCAAGGCGCTGAACTGCGGCACGGTCAACACCACCCGGCGCTGTCGGCCCATCAGGCATAACGCCCGGTCCGAATCATCGATGACATTGCCCATGGACGACACGATGGCATGGGGCCGACGGCAGAATTCATCCAGGGTCAGTTCGCCGGGCTGCGAATCGGCGCGCAGCAGCATCGGTCGAATCGGCCGCAGCGTCTTGCGCCGGGCATTGGCCGGCAGCTCCAGGGTCGGGCTGATGCCCAGGGATATCTCGCCGCTGGCCAACAGCTGGGACACCTGCCATTGATCGGCCCGGCGCACCACCAAGGTGGTGCCCGGTGCCTCGATCCGCAGGCGCCGCAACAACTCCGGCAGCAGTGCGTACTCGACGTCATCGCAAAGGCCGATATGGAAGGTCGCCTCGCTGGTGGCTGGCTCGAACGCCTGGCAGCGGCTCAAGGCTGCGGCGATGCCGTCCAGCGCCGGTGACAGATTGGAGAAGATTTCCCGCGCCCGGGAGGTCGGTTCCATCAACCGCCCCGAACGGATGAACAAGGGATCATCGAACATCAACCGCAGGCGTGCCAGGGCACTGCTGATCGTTGGCTGGCCGAGGAACAGCTTTTCGCTGACGCGGGTCACGTTTCGCTCGTGCATCATGGTTTCGAAGACCACCAGCAAATTGATGTCAGCACGACGCAGGTCATTTCTGTTCATCATCGTCGTCGCCCCAGGCGCCAGGCCATTGAGTCAGGAGTGGACAAGATCATCGCCTGCGCCCTCCATCAAGGCCTACGGCGACGAGGTGTTGAAAGCGTAATCCCCGAGGCAAGCCAGTGTCTGTTGTACGTGGGGACACTCCACCCACCCTTTGGGCGGCTTCATCGATACTTCGGTATATACCAAGCCCTGTGGCGAACACTGCCTTAGTGGCGAGGGGATTTATCCCCGTTGGGCTGCGCAGCAGCCCTAAAGCAGTGAACTCAATCTTCCTGGCACACCGAGTTGCCTGGTTTGGGGGCCGCTGCGCAGCCCAGCGGGGATAAATCCCCTCGCCACAAATAAAGTATTGGCACGGCCTGGCGGAATTTCAGGGTTTTATGTCCTACCTCAGCCCAAGCGGCGCTTCTAAGATACGAACCGATGCTCTGTCCCCCGACATCCCAGAGCGAGACCACGTAAAAACAAAAGGTCTGCCAGCGTGCCCCTACCCTCCGCGATGCTCAAGAACGTCTATGACAGCCTGCGATACGCCCCATGCCAGAAGGGGCCGCGACTGTCGATGGGAATCAGTACCCATCCGCTGGTCAACGCCCTCGGCTGGCTGGTAGGCCTGGTGGTGGCTTGCGGGATTGTCATCATCAACTCCGAGACCCATTCCGACCTGGCGCCGACCCTGCTGTACATCACCTTGTTGTTGATGGCGGCCAACCTGTTCTCCATCAATCTGGTGATCACCGTCGCGCTGATGTGCATGGGCTTGCTCACCGCGATGTTCTTGTACAACGGCGGCTATCACCGCTGGGAATCGACCACCGGTTTCTTTCGCTGCCTGACCGCATTGTCCGCCATTGCGTTCCTGGCGCTGCGCAGCAAGCAGGCTTCCGACAGCCTGCGGCACAACGAGGCTTACCTGATCGGCGCTCAGCGCCTGAGCCAGACCGGCAGCGTGGGCTTTCGCGGCGATCGCCAAGCGTTGACCTGGTCGCAGGAGTCGGCACGGATTTTCGAGTACTCGCCCAACAAGACACCGACGGTGTCGATGATGCTGGCGCGCACTCACCCTGAAGACCTGGAGTTGGCACGCGGGGTTTTCCAACAGGCCGCCGCTGGTGAACCGCAGATCGAGGTCAAGCTGCGCCTGCTGATGCCTGATGGGCGCATCAAGCACATCCACATGATCGCCAGCCCCCTGCTCGTCCAGCATGGCCGTTTCCAGTACTTGGGTGCGCTCATGGACGTCACCGCCAGCAAGCAGGCCGAAGACGCATTGTTCCGCGCCCAGAGCCAATTGGCCCACGTCACGCGCTTGACCTCCCTGGGGGAAATGGCCGCGTCCATCGCCCACGAGGTCAATCAGCCACTGACGGCCATCACCAGCAGTGGCGAGGCCTGCCGCCGCTGGCTCAAACGTCCGGAGCCCGATCTCGGGGAAGCCCTGGATTGCCTCGACCGAATCGTCGCCAACGGCTGTCGCGCCAGCGAGGTCATCAGCGGTATCAGAGCGCTGTCGCGCAAATGCGACCCGGTGCGCCAGCCCGAGCCGCTGGACGACATCGTCCGCGAGACCCTGAACCTGGTCCAGCAGCAACTGGCTCATCATAAAGTCCGGGCGAAGGTGGAGCTGGCAGCGACCGACAGCCAGGTCAGCGCAGACCGGGTGCAACTGCAGCAAGTGATCATCAACCTGATCATCAATGCCTGCCACGCCATGGACGCAGTCAAGGCACACGAACGAACCCTGCACATACGCACCTGGATGGGTGATGACGAAGTTCTGCTGGAGGTGACTGACCACGGAACCGGCATTGCCCCCGAGGTCCTGCCGTCCTTGTTCAATGCGTTTTTTACCACCAAGGAAAACGGCCTGGGCATGGGCCTTTCCATCTGCCGGTCCATCATCGACTTCCATGACGGCAGGATCTGGGCGACCAGCGAGGCCGGCCAAGGCACCTCGTTCAGGTTCGCGCTACCGCGGCTCACGGGCACCGCTCTGTCGGGGAGCGGGAAATGAACGCCATGCAGCCCACGAAACCGGTCCTCGGCAACGAGCCCATCGTCTATATCGTTGACGACGACGCACCGCTGCGCCAAGCCCTCGGCAGTCTCCTGCGCTCCATCGGCCTGCAGGTGCATCTGTTCGATTCGGTCGCACAGTTCATGAACCATTCCAGGCCCGACCTGCCCAGTTGCCTGGTTCTGGATGTACGGCTGCAAGGCATCAGCGGCCTGGAGTGCCAACGGGCGCTGGCCGCGGCCAACGTCCATCTGCCCATCGTGTTCATGACCGGTCACGGTGATATCGCCATGACCGTGCGGGCGATGAAGGCCGGTGCCGTGGATTTCCTCGCCAAGCCGTTTCGCGAACAAGACCTGATCGACGCCGTGACCGCCGCCCATCAACAGGACTGCCAGCGGCGCGACGCCGAACGCAGCCATCAGCAAGTGCTTGGCCGTTACGCCACATTGACCCCGCGCGAGCAACAGGTCATGGCGCTGGCGGCGTCAGGCCTGATGAACAAGCAGATCGCTGGGGAACTGGGCTTGAGCGAAATCACGGTCAAGATTCACCGCGGCCAAGCCATGCGCAAAATGTGCGCAGGCTCGTTTGCCGATCTGGTCCGCATGGCCCAGGTGCTGGAATGGCGTGGCGAGCAGTAGAAAGTTCATACACACGTATACTTGGCGGGACTATTGGACGGCGTATCTTGCAGTGATACAGGCGCCTTTATGGCTACCTGATATCACCTCCGGGTATCGACATGTCCAATACCGCAACTATTTCAATTGTTGATGATGACGAGTCAGTTCGAATTGCACTGGATGGCTTGTTACGTTCCCACGGATATCGGGTTACAACATACGCGGGCGCCTTGGACTTTTTATCTTCCTGTGAACTTGAAAACACAGCGTGCCTGATATCGGATATTCAAATGCCTGGCATGACCGGTATTCAGCTGTACGATCGACTGTCGACCCTGGGCATTCATATCCCGATCATTTTCATTAGCGGATACCCTGGCGTGCCACCCCGTGTCAGCGCCGGTGCGCCCGAGCCGGTGGCGTTTTTCCCGAAGCCCTTCGACTGCGCTCAATTGATCGCCTGCATCGAGTCGGTAGTTGGCCGGCCTTCCTGATGCCGCGCCATCGTCGCGACCTCATACCTTTGTATAGATCCCCCCTACCCAGGCATAGGCCGGATGACCTTATGTAGAAGTGTTAAACACAGGCCCTGCCAATAAGCTTCCCTACAGCGAACTGAAATTGAATGTGCTCGATGGCAACTCATTGCAGCCAGGCGCTTTTGGAGTAGTTCGCGACACGGTCACGCTGAAACAGTTAAACAATTCAACGTATCGATTTTGTCTTCGGGAGCTCATCATGAAACAACATATTCTGGTTGTTGGCGCAGGTTTCGGCGGGGTCTGGAGCGCATTGAGCGCCGCCCGGCTGCTGGACCAACACGATCGTAATGACGTGCAGATCAGCGTCCTGGCCCCCCAGGCTGAGCTGCGCATCCGTCCTCGTTTCTATGAGCCGGACGTCCACACCATGGCCGCCCCGCTCGGTGGCCTGTTCGACGCGGTGGGCGTGAAATTCGTACAAGGTTCGGCGAGCCGTATCGATGTCGACAACAAACAGGTCGCCTACGTGGATGTGTTCGGCACCGAGGGCAGCCTGGGCTACGACCGTCTGGTGCTCGCGGCGGGCAGCCAACTGGTCCGCCCAGACCTTGAAGGCATGATCGAACATGCTTTCGACGTTGATGAAATCGAACAGGCAACCCGCCTCGAAGCCCATATCAAGTCCCTGAAAAATCTTCCGGACAGACCGGCCCGCAACACCGTGGTGGTGGCCGGCGGCGGCTTTACCGGGATCGAAACCGCCACCGAAATGCCCGCGCGCCTGCGCGCGGTCCTGGGTGAAGACGCTAACATCCGGGTCATCGTGGTGGATCGCGGGTCGCAGATCGGCGTAGCGTTGGGCGACGGCATTCGTCCGTCCATTGTCCAAGCGTCCGAGCATCTGGGTATCGAGTGGATCGTCAACGACTCGGTCGAATCGGTGGATGCCGGTGGCGTCACCCTGTCGAGCGGCCAGCGTATCGAGTCCCATACTGTGATCTGGACCGTGGGGTTCCGCGCCAGTCCGTTGACCCAACAGATACCCGGCACTCGCGATCGCCAGGGTCGCCTGCACGTCGATGCCAACCTGAAAGTCCTGGGCCAGAACGACATATTTGCCACCGGCGACGTGGCCTATGCCGCCACCGACACCCTGGGTAACTACGCGGCCATGTCCTGCCAGCACGCCATAGCCCTGGGCCGCTATGCCGGCAACAACGTCGCGGCCGACTTGTTGGGCGTCGCGCCGATGGCCTATAGCCAACCCAAGTACGTGACCTGTCTGGACCTGGGTGCCTGGGGCGCGGTGTATACCGAGGGTTGGGATCGCCAGCTCAAGTTGGTCGGGCAGGAAGCCAAGGAGCTTAAGACCCAGATCAACACCGTGTGGATCTATCCGCCCGCGGCTGATCGCGCGACCGCCCTGGCCGCCGCCGACCCGTTGATCCCGGTGGCCTGAGTCCGTTTCCGACCCCGGCCAGTCCCTCCTTTCTGCGCCGGTCTTTCCCAGACGCCTGCCGATGATGCTTGGGCAGGCGTTTTTTTCAGGCGCTCATCCCCAAGCCAGCCTGAATATCGTCACTGCCCAGTAAAATCCGTCGCAATGCCCGCCCACTGCCCTCTGTGCACAAGGTAAGGTAGGCAAAAATCATCCGGATCGAGGTGTGCCGTGGCGTCCTATTCCTTGCGTCAGCTGAAGTACTTCGTCACCACCGTCGAATGTGGCAGCGTCGCCGAAGCCTCCCGCAAGCTGTACATCGCCCAGCCCTCGATTGCGACCGCCGTCAAAGGGCTGGAAGACAGTTTCGGCGTGCAGCTGCTCATCCGTCACCACGCCCAGGGTGTGTCGCTAACCCCCAGCGGTGCTCGCTTCTATCGCAAAGCCCAGGAACTGCTGCGCATGGCGCGAGAGTTCGAGCAGAACGCGCTGGCCGACAACGACGTGGTCAGCGGTCAGATCGACATCGGCTGCTTCGAGACTGTCGCGCCACTGTACTTGCCACGATTGATCGCCGGTTTTCGCCAGCGTTACCCCGGCGTGGAGATCCGTCTGCAGGACGGTGAGCAACAGGAACTGGTGCAAGGTTTGACGGGGGGTCGTTTCGATCTGGCGATTTTTTATGAGCACGACCTCGACGGCACCATCGAGACCGAGGCGCTGATGGCGCCGCAACGACCCTACGCACTGCTGCCAGCGGAGCACCGCTTTGCCAGCCAGGCTCAGGTGTCCCTGCGCGATCTGGCGCTGGAGCCGATGATTCTGTTGGACGTGCAACCCAGCCGGACCTATTTCGTGAGCATTTTCGAGGAGTTGGGCCTGACACCGAACATTGTTTTCAGCTCACCCTCGATCGAAATGGTGCGTGGCATGGTCGGGCAATCGTTCGGATTTGCGCTGCTGGTAACCCGGCCACATTCCACCTGCACCTACGATGGGCAGCAAGTGGTGTGCGTCAACATCGCCGAGGACGTCACCGGTTCGGCCCTGGTGGCGGGATGGCTCAAGCGCGCGCACCTGACCAAACCTGCCCAGTTGTTTGTGGATTACTGCAAAGAGCAGTTCAAACAATGGCTGGCCTGAGCCAGCCATTGAAGGTGCATGAACGTTGTGGCTAGCGGGCTGCCCAGGCGTTGAAGCGCTGCTCCAGCTCCTCACCATGGTCAACCCAGAACTCGGCATCCACGGCCCGGGCTTCGGCCAGGTTGGCCTCGGCGGTAGGCAACTGCTCCTGGACCGCTCCAGGCAACAACGCCAGCGCCTTGCGATGCACCGGCCCATAAGGGATGTTTTCCGAGAACACCTTCTGCGCCTGCGGCTGGCTGGCAAAGGCAATGAATTGCTCGGCCAGGACCTTGTTCGGCGTGCCCTTGACCACCGCCCAGTACTCCGGGTCATACAGACTTTGCGGCCAGACGATGCTCAGCTTCATGCCTTCCTTTTGCGCCGAAGCGATACGACCGTTGTAGGCGGCGCTCATCGCCACGTCCCCCGCCACCAGCCACTGCGCCGGTTGCGCACCGGCCTCCCACCACTGGATGTTCGACTTGATCTGGTCCAGCTTGGCGAACGCCCGCGACACGCCTTCGGGGGTGTTGAGCACCTTGTACAACTCCTGCGCCTCGACCCCGTCGGCCAGCAAGGCAATTTCCAGGGTGTACTTGGCCCCCTTGCGCAACCCGCGCTTGCCCGGGTATTCGGTGACGTTCCAGAAATCCGCCCAGGACTTGGGGGCCTTGGCCAACTTGCTCTGGTCATAGGCCAGGACCATCGACCAGACATACGTGGCCACGCCACATTCGGTGAGTGTTCCCGGCACAAAATTCGCCGGATCACCCAAGGCGCTCAGATCGAGTCTTTCGAACAGGCCCTCCTCACAACCGCGCAACAGCTCGGGGCTTTCGACTTCGACCACATCCCAACTGGTGTGGCCGGCCGCGACCATGGCCTTGATCTTCGATAACTCGCCATTGTATTCGCCGGCGACAATGCTTCCTGCACCGCTGGCGTTGAAGGGTTGGAAGTAGGCCTTGTCCTGGGCCTGCTTGGTGGCGCCACCAAAGGAGATCACGGTGAGGCTCTGCGGCGCGGCCAGGACGCTGCTACTCAGCAGCACCAGGGCACACGCGATATTGCAACGCAAGGATCTGGACATGAAGCGGTTCCTCGAAAGGCCGGCTCGCCCGCACGAGCCGGCGACGGGACTCAGAGGCGACCGTAAGCGCGGGCGGTGCGATCTACAGCAATACGGGTCTTGTCGACCAGTTCGTTGATGTCGGCATGGCTGGCCACCAGCGCCGGGGCCATGATCATCCGGCCCAGGGTGGAGCGGATGATCAAACCTTCCTCAAAACCAAAAGTGCGGCATTGCCAGGCCATCTCGTTCTCATTGGCAAAGCGCTTGCGACTGTCCTTGTCCTCGGCCAGTTGCAGCGCCGCCACCATCCCGGCGCCCTGGATCTGGCCAATCAGCGGGTGACCCTCGAAGGCTTCCCGCAGGCAACGCTGCAAGTACGGCCCGGTGTCCTCCTTGACCTGAGTGACAATGCCTTCGTCGCGCAGCGCCTTGAGATTGGCAAACGCCACGGCTGCTGCCACCGGGTGCCCGGAGTAGGTCAGGCCATGGGCGAACACCCCGCCCTGCTCCACCAGCACCTCAGCCATGCGCTTGGAGAGAATCAGGCCGCCCATGGGGATGTAGCCACTGGTCAGGCCCTTGGCGATGGACAGGGTGTCGGGTTCGAAACCGAAATATTCATGGGCGAACCACTCACCGGTACGGCCGAAACCGCCGATCACTTCGTCAGCGCACAACAGCACGTCGTACTGGCGGCAAATACGCTGGATTTCAGGCCAGTAACTCTCGGGCGGGAAGATCATGCCGCCGGCACCCTGGAAAGGTTCGGCCACGAACGCGGCGACATTGTCGGCGCCCAGTTCGAGAATCTTCTCCTCCAGTTGGCGCGCGGCGCGCAGACCGAATTCTGCCGGCGTCAGGTCGCCTTCGTGAGCAAACCAGTACGGTTCATCAATGTGCGCCACATCCGGGATCACCCCGCCCATTTCGTGCATGAACTTCATGCCTCCCAGGGCCGAGGCGCCCAGAGTCGAACCGTGGTAGCCATTCCAGCGGCCAATCATGATTTTCTTCTGTGGCTTGCCGAGGATCTGCCAGTAGCGACGCACCGTGCGAATCAGCACCTCGTTGGCCTCGGAGCCGGAGTTGGTGTAGATCGCGTGGCTGTAGTGCCCCGGCAGCAGGCTGAACAGCAGTTCCGACAGTTCCACCACCGCGGGATGGGTGGTGTGGAAGAACATGTTGTAGTACGGCAACTGCTCCAGCTGACGGCTCGCCGCGGCGGCCAGGTCCTGGCGCCCATAACCCAGGTTGGTGCACCACAGGCCCGACATACCATCCAGATAGCGCTTGCCGTCGTTGTCCCACAACGCCAGGCCTTCGCCGCGCACGATCACCCGGGGCCCTTCGGCATTGAGGGCCTTCTGATCGAGGAACGCATGGATATGGTGCGCCGCGTCCAGCGCCTGATACTCGCGGGTGCTGCGGGGTGGGTTCGATGGTGCGTTCATTGCAGGTCTCCTTGCTTGTTGATCTTGTCGGTATCGATGCCTTGGGCGGGTGCCAGCGGCTCAGGCTTGAACAGCGGTTTACCCATCACGCACTTGACCCACACCACCGCAATCAGCGAGACGATGCCCAGCACCGCACCGGCGCTGGTGAAGATCGGAACGGTCATTTCGGGGCTGGGGGAAACATGCCAGATGGCAAAGAGCATGCCGGCGATGCCGAACAACTGCGGCAAGGGGTAGAACGGGGTGCGGAATGGCCGGTGCACGTGCGGGTAACGCCGGCGCAAAGCGATCACGTTGATGTGGGTAATGACGTAAGCCAGCAACCAGGCCAACGCGGCAGCCAGCAGCAGAAGGTTGATCGCGTCGGGGTTGTCGTGCATCAGCAACAGCGGCAGGCCGGTGACCAATGCCACGAACAGCACCGCCACCCATGGCGCCCCGCTGCGCTTGCCCTGCAACTTGAATACCCCGAACGCCTGGCCACTGCGGGCCATGCCCAGCAACATCCGCGGAATAGCTGCAAGGGAACTGTTGAGTGTGCTGCACGTAGCGGTGATGGCGGCAGACACCAGGAACACCTGCCCCGCCTCGCCGAACACGGTGGTGGCGAACAGATAATGCGGCAGACCGTTACTGGCTAGCTCGGCCTGCGGAACGGTGAGCAAGGCCCCCAGGCAGTACAGGCAAATGATGACGAAGATCACGGTCAGACCGATCATCATCGATGCCGGGATATTGCGCTCGGGGCGCCGCGTCTCCTCCACCAGCGGGCAGACGAACTCAGCCCCGACAAAACCCCACACGGCCAGTGCCGTCAGGGCAATCACCCCCAGCCCCATCGGGTTCCAGCCAGCAGTCGCTACCAGCGTCGATACGTTGCTGACGCCTTCGCTTGTCAGCGCGCCGAGGCCCATGACCAGCAGCAAGACCGTCATCACCAGCGCCAACACGGTCTGCAGCCGCGAAAAAATATCGATGTTGAACAGATTGAGCACGGTGAACAGGCACAGCACGCCAAGGGCGACGCTCAGCGGTGGCATCGAATGCGGGTAGACCTTTTCGATGATGAACTCCATCAGCAACAACTCTGCCGACAGGGCAAACATCGCCACCACCACGTAGCCGGAGAAAGTCGCCAGAATCGCCGGGAACTGGCCGATGGCGACTTCGGTGTAACTGCTCAAGCTACCGGCGCGAGGAATCATCAGCGCCAATTCGGAAAACGAACAGGCGTAACTCAAGGCCAGCAGCCAGGCCAAGGCCAGCGGTATGATAAAACCCATGCCGGCGATCCCGGCGCCTTGCAGCATCAGCACCATGACGCCCTGGGAAACGACCAGGCCCACGGCCACCGCCAACAGGGCACTCAGGCCCAGGCGTCGACGCGGGCCACTGCGCGATGGGAGAGCGGTTTGTAACTGCACGCTTGAGGAACTGTCCATCGGTTGCTCCGTTTTCTTGTTTTAGGGAGAACAAATCGATTAAGGGGGAAGCCTGTGGAGCGGCCGTCAGCTACGCAGCTCAATCCACGTCGTCTTGAGTTGCGTGTACTTGTCGAACGAATGCAGTGACAGGTCGCGACCGAACCCCGACTGCTTGCCACCCCCAAAGGGCACCGTGACGTCCAGCGCATCCACGGTGTTCACCGAGACGGTGCCGGCATTCAGTCGGCGCGCCACGCGATGGGCGCGGTTCAGGTCATCGGTCCATAGCGATGCCGCCAACCCATAGATATGTTCATTGGCCATGGCGATCGCTTGCTCCTCATCCTCGAATGCGCTGATCGCCAGCACTGGCCCGAACACCTCTTCGCGCGCCAGCTGCATCGCGGGGGTCACCTGGGTAAAAATCGTTGGCTCGATGAAGTTGCTGGAACCCTCGAAGTTCAGTTGGCGACCGCCGCAGACCAGCCGCGCGCCTTCGGCTTGAGCCTGTTCGATGTACCGCATGATTCGCGCGGTCTGGCGGGTGTCGACGATGGCTCCGGCGCGGCTTGATGGGTCCAGTGGATTGCCTGGCTGCCAGCGCTGTGCCTGGTCGATCAAGCGCTCGACGAATTCATCGTGGATCGAACGTTGCACAAGCAACCGTGAGTTGGCTGAGCACACCTCTCCCTGGTTGAAGAAAATCCCGAACGCGGCCTTTTGCGCCGCCAGGTCCAGGTCCTGGCAATCGGCGAACACCAGGTTCGGGCTCTTGCCACCGCACTCCAGCCAAACCTGCTTGAGGTTCGATTGCGCCGAGTACTGCATGAAGTACTTGCCGACCTCGGTAGAGCCGGTGAACACCAGTGCATCGACATCCGGGTGCAAACCCAGCGCCCGCCCCGCCTGCTCACCCAGGCCCGGCACGACGTTGAGCACCCCTGGCGGCAACCCTGCCTCCAGGGCCAGTTCGGCCAGGCGAAAGGCCGAAAACGGCGACTGCTCGGCGGGCTTGAGCACCACGCTGTTGCCCGCGGCCAGTGCCGGGGCGAGCTTCCAGGCGGCCATGTCCAGCGGAAAATTCCACGGCACCACCGCCGCAATCACACCCAGCGGCACCCGCGTGATGGTAGCCAGGACATTCGCCGCCGAAGGCGCGACCTGGTCGTAGAGTTTGTCGAGGCTTTCGCCGTACCAGGCGAACACATGAGCTGCGCCGGGCACGTCGATATTCCAGGCATCCATGACCGGTTTGCCCATGCTCAGCGAGTCCAGCAGCGCCAGCTCCTCGCGGTGGGCCAACATCAATTGCGACAGACGCAGCAGCACCGCTTTGCGTTCGACCGGTGCCATGCGTGCCCACGGCCCCTGTTCGAAGGCCTTGCGGGCGCTGAGCACAGCAAGATCGACGTCTTGTTCACCGCAAGTCACCACGTTCGCCAACCGTTGTCCGGTGGCGGGGTTGATGACCTGCAACCGTGTGCCATCGACTGCCTCATGAGGCAAGCCGTCAATCAGGGCGTCATCCCTCAGGCGCAGTTGCGCGGCCCGGCTTTTCCAATCATTGAAATCGTTCACCGCAATTTCCTTGTCTCAGAAGTCGTTGGGGTCGCTGAGATGACTCGCCAGGTGATCCATCAATCGGTCGCAGGCCGCCATCTGTTCAACGCTCACGTATTCATCGGCTTTGTGCCCCTGATCCATGCTGCCGGGGCCGCAGACCACCGCCGGGATTCCGGCCTGATCAAACAGGCCGCCTTCGGTGCCGAATGCCACGGTGCTGAAGGCATCACTGCCGCACAGCTCGGCCACCAGACGCGCGGCGGCGCTGTCAGGTCGGGTTGCCAGGCCCGGGTAGGCAGACAGTGGTTCAAACCGGATCGCGGTGTCGCCTTGCACGGCCCGCATCGCCGGCAGCAGCGCCTGCTCGGCGTAATCGCGCAATTGCTCGACGACGACCTGTGGGGCGAAATCCGGCAAGGCGCGCACTTCGAAATCGAAGCGGCAATCGGCCGGGACGATGTTCAACGCGGTACCGCCCTGGATCACGCCCACCTGCACCGTGGAGTACGCCGGATCGAAGCGCGCATCGTGCTGTGAAGGTTCGGCCAGATTCGCGCCGATCTCCCCCAACCGACTGATCAGGCGCGCTGCCTGTTCGATGGCGTTCACCCCGTAGGGCGCATAGGCCGAATGACAGGCTGCCCCTTTGACATGGCAACGCATCGCCAACTTGCCCTTGTGGCCCAACACCGGTTGGAGTTGGGTGGGCTCGCCGATCAGACACAACGCAGGCTGGGGAATACGTTGCGCCAGCACTTGCAGCAGGCTGCGCACGCCCAAGCAACCGACCTCTTCGTCATAGGAGAACGCCAGATGCACGGGCCGGCGAAGCGGGCTGGCGAGGAACATCGGCACCGCTGCCAGCACTGAAGCCAAATAGCCTTTCATGTCGGCGGTGCCCCGGCCGTACAGCTTGCCGCCGGCCTCGCTCAGGCAAAACGGATCGACCGTCCAGTGCTGTCCGTCCACCGGCACTACATCGGTATGACCGGACAGCACGACCCCACCGGGCACCGCTGGGCCGATGCTCGCCAGCAGGTTGGCCTTGGTCCGCTCGGGGTTGTAGATCAGTTCGCAACTCACGCCCAGATCGTGGAGGTAGCCACGCACGAACTCGATCAGCGCCAAGTTCGACTCGCGACTGACCGTGGCAAAGCCCACCAGGCTGGCGAGCAGTGCGCGGCTGCGCAGCTCACTCATCACCCGGCACTCCGTAGCTGGGGGCCAGGGTCGGATCGAGGGCGCGGGTCAGGTAGTCCTGCAGTTGCGGCTGATAGGCCAGCCACAGTTTTTCCAGCTCAGCAATGGGGTTTTCCTCGGCCCAGTCGACACGCAAATCGACGATCGGCCAGGTGAGTTCATCCACCACCGACAGCGCCGCAGAATGCACCGCTCCGGCTTCACCACCTGCGCTCTGCCCGGCCTGCAACGCACTCAACAGGCGCGCGGCAAGACAACCTTCGCTGTGCTCGAATGCGGCAACCATGGCGTCGATCACGCCCACACTGGTCAACAGATTGCCGGCCGCCACGCATTGCTCACCGGCCAGCGCGCGATGGGTGCCCAAGGCGTGGCTGCCGCTGAAAATCGCCGTGCGCCCGTGGGCATCCACCACCGCCACCTGGCGGTACTGGCTGTAGCCATTGCGCGCCAGGGCGCGCTCGACAGCCTCTTGGGCGGCCAGGCCACCGGCCAGTTCGTCGAGGATCTGCGGACCCAGGGCCGGCAGCGTGATGTTCTGGCTCGACACCGCGCCGACACCGGCCCGTAACCAGGGGCAACGGGCGCCGACGGCAATGCTCGAGGAACTGATGGCGATGCCCAACTGGCCCGTCTCGGCGCAACGCCCGACAATGGAAAAAGTCATGCTCCACTCTCCTTATTCGGGGATCACTGCGATCACATCGATTTCCATCAGCCATTGCGGTTGGCCGAGGGCGCTGACCACCAGCCCGGTGGAAATCGGGAACACCCCTTTGAGCCATTTGCCCACCTCCTGGTACACCGGCTCGCGATAGCGCGGGTCGATCAGGTAAGTGGTGGTCTTGACGATGTGGCTCAGGTCGCTGCCGGCCTCTTCCAGCAATTGCTTGACGTTGCGCATGGCCTGTTCAGCCTGGGCACGCGGATCGCCCAGACCTACCAACTGGCCGTTGAAATCAGTGCCAACCTGACCGCGCACGTAGACGGTGTTGCCGGCGCGCACGGCCTGGCACAAGTCGTTGTCCAGCGTCTGGTTGGGATAGGTGTCTTTGGTGTTGAACATGCGGATGCGAGTGTGGGTAGGCATCAACGGACTCCCATGAGGCTGGTTTTCGAACTGTTCGAATCGCTATCGAGCGCCGTGGCTTGAACGTCCTCGTTCTGGCGCTGCGAAGCGTCTCGATAGTTGAGATAGGTATGCTGTTTCACGATGTGGTCAGCGATATGCCGGGCGTCGTGCCACACGCCCCAGATGAACGCCGACCCGCGCCGTGACAGCCAGGGCAGGCCCACGAAATACACACCCGGTTCGCTGGAAACACCCCGCTGGTGCCGTGGCTTGCCGTTAGCGTCCAGCGCGTCGACCTTCAGCCAGCTGTAATCCACCGAGTAGCCAGTGGCCCAGATCACGGTGGTCACCCCAGCGTCCACCAGATCCAGTTCCAGGATCGGATGGGTCAGGCAGTGCGGGTCAGGCAATAGCCGGCGCGCTTCAGGCTCCGGCGGCAGGTCCAGGCCGTTGCGGGCAATGTAGGCATCGGCGGCATCCAGCAGCGCCAGGTAGTTTTCATCGCCACGGGCGATGTTTTCGGCAAGGTTGGGCTCAAACGTCACGACGCTAGCGTTGAACGACTTCGTCAGGCCCACCAGGGTGATGCCCTCATGGGCCAGCCTGCGAAAGTCCACCGTATGGCCACCGCGGGCACCGCTCACGGCGATGGTCACATGCTCCCTGCCCGGCTGGACGGCCTCCGCATCCCACTCGCCGAGCACACCCAGCCACCAGCAGAAATCCCGGTTGCGATAGGCCCGTGGCGGGCGATCATGGGCGCCCACCGAGAGGTAGACCTGTTTGCCGGCGCGCTGTAACTCATCGGCGATCTGCACCCCCGACGAGCCCGCCCCGACTACCAGCACGGCGCCCTCGGCCAACTGCCGGGGATTGCGGTATTGGGCGGAGTGCATCTGGGTGACTTGCGCCACATCCGCGGCGATAGACGGAATCACCGGCCGTTGGAAGGGCCCGGTGGCGACCACCACGTGGATGGCCTCAATCGGGCCCTCGCTGGTCTCAATGCTGAAGCCTGGGCGGCCGACATTACGCTGGACCTTCCTGACCTCAACGCCGGTACGGATCGGCGCCTTGAATGTATTGGCATAGGCTTCGAAGTAATCGGCCACTTGATCCTTGGTGGCGAAGGCATCAGGGTCGAGCCCCTGGAATTGCAGCCCCGGAAAGCGGTCGTGCCAGGCCGGGCCGTTGGCCACCAGCGAATCCCAACGCGCAGTGCGCCAGGCCTCGGCAATGCGGTTGCGCTCCACCACAAGATGAGGCACTCCCTGGCGGCTCAAATGTTCACTCATGGCCACGCCGGCCTGGCCGGCGCCTATAACAAGCGTATCTATCTGTAGGGTCTCAACGGGCATGTCTGTGCACTTCCGGCAGTGGGATGGTTCAGGCCGGCATGGCGCCGCCTCGGGTTTGGATTTTTTCTTGTTCTGCGTTTGCGACGATCGACAGGAGGTGTCGAAGCGATTCTGTCGGCAGCCGGGAATTTGCGAAACGAGGGTTTTTATCGTTGCTGGCAAGGAAAAAACTGCCGTATCGCCTATGCCCTGGACGATGCGTCTTTGCGCCAGGCCTGCGAGGTGATTCGTGGTTTCTGCAACGCACCTGACTGACATTCAGCCGTTTCACTGAAACAGCCGAGCCCGGTCATGACCGGGCTCGCTCAGCAGAAAAGCTATACAAATTTACAAATACCTATACAAAACACTTTAAAACGTACAAGTCGTGCAGTAGGCTTCGAAAACTTGTACAGGAATAACTACCTGTACAATAATTCGGAGCCTGACATGTCTGCCTACCTCCAGCGTTTTGCCCGCGCCTTCGCCGAGTTGGACGCCAGTCACCTGGCCGAGCTCGATACCCTCTACAGCGCTGACATTAAGTTCCAGGACCCATTGCATCGGATCGAAGGCCTACCTGCACTGCGCAACTACTTCGCGCAGATGTATGCCAACGTCGATCAGGTGCGCTACGACTTTCATGGCTTTGATGAGGTCGGCCCCGGCGAGGGCTATCTACGCTGGACGCTGCATTACAGCCACCCACGTCTGGCCGGCGGCGCACTTATCTCCCTGCAAGGCTGCAGTTATTTGCGCTGGAACGAACGGGTCTACCTGCACCAGGACTTCTTCGACGCGGGTGCCCTGCTCTACGAGCACCTACCACTGTTTGGCTCGGTGATCGGCTGGCTGAAGCGGAGGCTGGCATGAGTCGTATCTGGTTGACCGGCGCCAGCAGCGGTATCGGTGCAGCATTGGCCTCGCAGCTTCTTGAGCAAGGACACCGTCTGGCGCTGAGTGCGCGCCAAGTCGCGCCCCTTCAAGCGTTAGCGACTCGCTATGAGGATCAGGTCCTGGTGCTGCCGGGCGACCTGACCGATCCAGCGCAAGTGGCCGATATCTGCCGGACCATCGACGCTCGATGGGGGGCGCTGGACCTGGTGATTCTCAATGCCGGAACCTGCGAATACCTGGAGCCGGGGCACTTCGACACGCGACTGGTCGAACGGGTACTGACCACCAACCTGCTGGGTACCAGCCACTGCCTGGAAGCCGCCCTGCCCTTGCTGCGCCGAGGCCAGCGCCCGCACCTGGTGGGGGTGTGCAGCGCGGTGACCTGGCTGGCCTTGCCGCGTGCCGGCGCGTATGGCGCGTCCAAGGCGGCGTTGCGCTATTTGTTCGAATCGTTGCGCATCGATCTGGCCGCCGAGGGCATCGATGTCACCTTGGTAAGCCCCGGTTTCGTCGACACCCCGCTGACCCGCCGCAATGACTTTCCGATGCCCATGCGCTGGTCGGCACAACGCGCGGCGCAGCATATCGCCCAGCGCCTGCCCGCGCGACCGCTGGACATCGCTTTCCCATGGTCCTTCACCTTCGTCCTGCGCCTGCTCGGACGCTTGCCCGCCCGTTGGCGCCTGGCCCTTGGCCGGCGCCTGGCACGCTCTTCACAGGAGTCTTGAAACATGCGCATCGCAATCATCGGCAGCGGCATATCGGGGCTGACATGCGCGTACCTGCTGGCTCGCCAGCACCAGATCACCCTGTTCGAAGCCGACGACCGGATCGGCGGCCACACCCACACCGTGGACGTGGAATGGCAAGGCCAGCGTTATGGCGTAGACACCGGTTTCATTGTCTACAACGACTGGACCTATCCGAACTTCATCCGCTTGCTGGACCAGTTGGGCGTGACTTCCCGTGCCACTGAAATGAGCTTTTCGGTGCATGACCCGGCCACCGGCCAGGAGTACAAGGGGCATACCCTGCGCAGCCTTTTCGCCCGACGACGCAACCTGCTGTCGCCGAGCTTCTGGGGCATGTTGCAGGACATCCTCAGATTCAACCGGCAGGCCACGGCCGACTTGAAGGCGCAGCGCATCGACAGCACCACCCGGCTGGGCGATTACCTGCATGTCCACAATTATGGACAACGTTTCATCGACCATTACATCGTGCCCATGGGCTCGGCGATCTGGTCGATGTCACCTGCCAGAATGCTGGAGTTTCCGCTGCAGTTCTTCGTGCGCTTCTGCCATAACCACGGCCTGCTATCGGTCAACCGACGCCCACAATGGCGAGTGATCGAGGGCGGCTCGCGGGGTTATATCGACCCGTTATGCGCGCACTTTCGCCAGCATATCCGGCTCAACTGCCCGGTGCAGCGCGTGAGCCGCGACGCGACAGGCGTGAACATACTCAGCGCGGCGGGACTTGAGCGTTTCGACAAAGTGGTGTTTGCCTGCCACAGCGACCAGGCCCTGGCGCTGCTTGAAACGCCAAGCAAAGCAGAGCGTGAGGTGCTCGGTGCCCTGGCCTACGCCAGCAACGAAGTACTGCTGCATACCGACACCGGTGTCTTGCCGCAGCGCCGCCAGGCCTGGGCGAGTTGGAATTACCGACTGGGTGGTTCGGTGCGAGCGCCTGCTGCGCTGACCTACAACATGAACATCCTCCAGGGTCTGGACGCCCCGGTGACCTTCTGCGTGAGCCTCAATCAGAGTGACGTGGTGGATCCGGCCAAGGTCCTGGCTCGCTTCGAGTATGCGCATCCGCAATACAGCCTCGCCGGCGTCGCCGCCCAGGCTCGCCAGGGTGATCTGCAAGGGCGTCAGCACAGTTATTTCTGCGGCGCCTATTGGGCCAATGGTTTCCACGAAGACGGTGTGGTCAGTGGGCTGGATGTGGCCGGGCATTTTGGAGAATACCTTTGAATAGCAGCCTGTGCCGCGGCTGGATCGACCATCGCCGCTATTCACCCCGCGCCCATGGATTCCGATACCCCATCGGCATGCTTTATCTGGACCTCGCCGAACAAAGCCAGGTGCTGGGTCTGTCCCGCCTGCTGCGGGGGTGGCCCTTGGCACCGCTGTGCTGGCGCGAGCGCGATTACCTGCCCGCTCGCACACGTCTGGGCGTCCCCTTGCTCGACGCGGTGCGCGAATTGCTTGCCCAGGCCCTGGGCACCGCGCCCCAGGGCGCAATCCAGCTGCTGACCCAACCGCGCAGTTGGGGGTTGTCTTTCAATCCGGTGAGTTTCTATTTCTGCCACGAAACCGATGGGCGTCTGGCGGCCATTCTCTGTGAGGTCCGCAACACCCCATGGCGCGAGCGCTATCACTATGTGTTGCCGGTAAGCCCCGGTGAACCCCATACGTTCCGGGTGGCCAAGGCGTTCCATGTATCACCGTTCCTGCCTCGGGACATGGACTACCGCATGCGCTTTCTGATCGCGGACTCACATATCCGGGTGCATATGGAGAACTGGCGCGATGGCAGCAAGGTGTTCGAGGCCGACCTTGCGCTCAAGCGCCAACCTCTCGATGCCGCGGCTGTGCGTCGCCACTTCCTGGCCTTCCCGTGGATGAGCCTGCGCACCTTGAGCGCCATTTACTGGCAGGCTCTGCGCCTGCTCTTCAAACGCACGCCCCTGCACGACCATCAGGCCAGCCAAAACGGCCTGAGCGTCGGCGAAACCGCCCACAAGGACCCCGACCATGCCCGAACCCACCCTGAGCGTTACTAAGGCCGGCAGCTTTCGCCTGTTCAACGGCGGCGTCTTCAAGCAAGTCGTTCTCGGCCAATTACGACACCTGCGCCAAGGCCACTTGCGCCTGCTGCTCGATGGGGAATCGCTAAACTTCGGCGATCCGGCCAGTGCTCTGCAGGCCGAAGTCGAAATTCTTGACGACGCCGTCTGGGGCATGCTCGCCAGTAACGGTTCGATCGGCGCCGGTGAGGCCTATATCCAGGGGTACTGGCGCAGCAACGACCTGACGGCGGTGACCCGCGTGTTCGTCGCCAACCTGGACGTGCTCGATGCGATGGACAGTGGTCTGGCTCGCCTCGGCCGCCCGGTGCTGCGTTGGCTGCACTGGCTCAACCGTAACAGCCGGCGCGGCTCTCGGCGCAACATCATTGCCCATTACGACTTGGGCAATGACTTGTTCGAGCGTTTGCTCGATCCCACCATGATGTACTCGGCCGCCATGTTCGAAAGCCCCGAACAAAGCCTGGAAGAAGCCCAGCTCAACAAGCTCGAACGCATCTGTCGCAAGCTCGACCTGCGCCCCGGCGACCACCTACTGGAAATCGGCACCGGCTGGGGCAGCCTGGCGATTTATGCTGCCAGCCAATATGGCTGCAAGGTGACCACCACAACGTTGTCGCACGAGCAGTACGCCCATACCTGCCGGCGCGTTGAGGCACTGGGTCTGCAGCAGCGCATTGAGGTGCTGTGCAAGGACTATCGCGATCTGGAGGGGCGCTACGACAAGCTGGTCTCGATCGAAATGATCGAAGCTGTCGGTCATCGCTATTTACCCGAATACTTCCGACGCTGCTGCGCTCTGCTCAAGGATGACGGCCTGATGTTGCTGCAAGCCATCACCATTCGCGACCAGCGTTATGAGCAGGCACGCCGCTCGGTGGACTTCATCCAGCGGCATATTTTTCCCGGCGGCGCGCTGCCATCGTTGTCCGTTCTGCTAAACACCGCCAGCCGTCAAACACCGCTCAACCTGCTGCACCTGGAAGACTTCGGCGCGCACTACGCCCGCACGCTGAAGCACTGGCACGAGAACTTCCGGCAATCACGCCAAGCGCTGCTGGAGCTGGGTTACGACGAAACCTTCCAACGCCTGTGGGAGTTCTACCTGTGTTACTGCGAAGGCGGATTCCAGGAGCGTGCCATCGGCGTCGCGCAACTGCTCTTTGCCGCTCCCGGGGCGCGTCAGCTCTCTTTGCTGGAGCGGCGGGAGGCTTGATGAGTCGCGCGGGCCTGATCGTCAACGCACTCTGGGTCCAGTTGGGCTGGTGGGGTTGTGTACTGGGCGCACAGAATGCCTGGTGGCTCCTGGCTGTGGCGGCAGGATTGCTGGCTCACCTGAGCTTCTGTCCACAGCCCCGGGCCGAGTTGCGTGCAGTGATGCGCGTGGGGCTGTGCGGCATGGTGCTGGACTGGAGCCTGGGTGTGCTGGGTCTGTTCGGATTCGCTCAGACCGCCCTGCCCCTCTGGCTTGCGCTGCTCTGGCTGGTGTTTGCCACAAGCTTGCGGCACAGCCTGGCCTGGGCCATACAGCCTGTTTGGCGCGGTGCGTTGGTGGGCATGGTCGGCGGTCCGCTGGCCTATTGCGCAGGCGCTCCACTGGCCGGCGTTGCGCTGCCGCTTGGCATCGTGGGAACCGCTCTGGTGTTGGCGCCCCTGTGGGCACTCTGGCTGCCGTTGGCGTTGCGCCTGGCTGATCCCCACTGAGGTCAGAACCCGCGCCAGGCGAACATTATTACCAAGGTTCATCCAGAAAAAGTGGCACACGCAAAGGCTCTATCGGCCCCTCGCGCTGGCCACACATTTCGTCGTGAACGACATGCTGTACCAACATGCAGGGTAACCGCGGCGCGTCACGCAGCAACTCACGCAAATGGGTGGTGGATCGCAAATGCAATGTTCGTCCGGAGTCGTCGAGCAACGTACGAAACCCGCGGTCCAGTCGCGCACGCAACACGTAGATACCGCCCTCCAGCGACCATAACTCCAGCTCGTGTACCCGGCCTTCGATGGCCAGCTCGATCAGGGTTTGCAGGTTCATGGCGCGCCCCCGCCCTGACGACGGAAAAACAGCGTGACCTGGCCCAACTCGACGCCAAACTTGCTCATGCTCGAGCGGTTGATCATCGTGTCTTCGTCCATCAAGTACATCCAGTCGTCAAAAGTCACTTCGTAAGTCGATCCGTCTACTGGCAGGTTCAATCGATAGCGCCAGCGCAGCGCGTTGCCGGCCACCTCTCCCCGCGCCTCGCCGATCACATCGTCGGCGCGACCGCGCCAGAGCCCCGGGCCATCGGGGGTCAGCGTCCATACGCGCCGTTGTCGGCTGCCATCACTGTAGAGAAAGCGCTCATCGAGAATCAGCTGTTCACCTTCACGGTGACTCAATATCTCAACCTCGAAACGCTTGATGACCTCGCCGGAACGTTTTTGATAGATGCCCCAGGCCTTGATTGGCTGACTGAAGAAGCGCACCAGATCCAGCTGCGGTTGCTGGTCGGCATAACGATCGACATTCACGTTCCCGCAACTGGTCAAACTCATCATTAAAAGCAGTCCAACCATTAGCCGAGTCATGGTGTTTGCCCCCCTACGCGCGCGTTATTGAGCCCCAGCAGCTGTTGCCGCAACTCCGGATGCCGGGTGCGGGGATCGAGCCAGATGGCGAAGAAACTTCGAGCGAACGATGAGTCGGCGACTTCATGGGTCAAGCGCCCGTCGACATAAAAGCGGCAACCCTTGCCGGGCAGGTAAAGCCCGGTGATTTGACTGCCTGGCCTGACGTCGACGAAGGACCGCCGCATGTCATCGCTCCAGCTGTCGAGCTGTACTGGGTCCAGGGATTTACCCGCGATTCGGCGCATCTCCTCGATGCTCGCTTGCACCAAGGTTTGCTTGCTGATCGTGCGGCGGTAATTCAGCTCAAGTGCCAGCGGCGTTTCCAGGCTGGGTTGCAAGGTCGCACTCCATAACCTGGCCTGGTAGAGATCGAACCCGTACCAGGAATAATCGGCTTGCCCCACCAGACGGGCGTCAGGCAGTACCGTGCGCCAGTCGCACAGAGCTTGGCTGGCGTAAAGCACCAAAACGCAGGCCATGAACCGGCTCAGGCTTTTCTTGAACGCAAACGACCTTGCCATTGAAAAAACATCACTGGATTGCCGAAGGTCGCTCAATAGTTGTACATGAAGTATGGTTTGTACAGCTTTTTTGAGTGAATTTGCGAGTTATGGCCTTTTATATCCACCCGTGCTTTGGCGATCTGTGCCTGCCTCGAATCCTTCAGCTAACGTCCTGTTATCGGATAAGGTAGCCTGCGCCCTAATAATGCGCAGTCGCGCTGCTGTAGAAGGAAATGTTAATGCTCGGACGTGAACGGCCGCAGCTAAAGAAAGAAAGTGCTGACGAATCCTTTCCCCCTCAGGTAGCGCGGGCCGGAGCTGCCCTGCGGCTCACCATCACTTTCATGCTGGTGGTGGTGATGGTGTTCCTGGCCGTTGAAGGCTGGAGAACATGGCGTGACTATCGCTCTGCCTTTGCCTCGGCCCGCGATTCGGTGACAAACCTGGCGCGAGCGACGGCCCAGCACGCCGAAGACACCATCCGGCAAGTGGACGTGGTGACCGCAGCACTCAGCGAGCGAGTTGAAGGCGATGGCCTGCAGAACATCGACATCCCGCGCATCCATAAACTGCTGGTGCAACAGTCGGCCATCATGCCGCAGTTGCACGGTTTGTTTATCTACGGCCCCGACGGGCAGTGGATAGTGACAGACAAGCAAACAACGCCAGACTCGGCAAACAATGCCGACCGCGACTACTTCCAGTATCACCGCACCCACGAGGACCGAAGCGTGCGGATCGGCGAAGTGATCAGGAGCCGATCCACCAATGACCTGATCATCCCCATCTCCCGCCGCTTGAACAATCCTGACGGCTCGTTCGCCGGTGTGTTGCTGGGAACGGTCAAGGTCAGCTATTTCGTGGACTACTACGGCGACTTCAAGATCGACGACAAGGGAGCTCTGGTCCTGGCCCTGCGAGATGGCACGATTCTGGTCCGGCGGCCCTTCGTCGCCTCGGTGGTCGGCAAGAGCCTGGTCAATAGCGTGATCTTCCGTGACCACTTGCCCAACTCCAATCAGGGCGTCGCCGAGGCCAGGGCCGTCGTCGACGGCACTGAACGCATTTATGGCTACCGAGCCTTGACCACTTATCCGCTGGTGGTCGAGGCCGGATTGTCTCGCGAATCGATCATCACCCCCTGGCGTCACGATCTGCTCAAGACCGGCTTCGTACTGATATTCCTGATCGTGATACTCGTCGGCTTCGGGCTGATCGTGTTGAGCCAGTTGCGCTACAGAATGACCATGGAGAAACAGATTCGCAGCGCCCACCAAACCATGCGGGACATGGCACTGACCGACAGCCTGACCGGTTTGGGCAACCGCAGACGGCTGGACATTGCATTGGCCGATGAGATTCGCCGGGCCAGGCGTCAGCACGCCTCCTTGGCCTTGATCATGCTTGATGTCGATTACTTCAAACGCTACAACGACAAATACGGCCATGCTGCCGGGGACGACTGTCTGCGCGCGATCGCGGGGGCGATCCAGCAAGCGATCAAACGGCCCGGCGACCTGGCGGTGCGCTACGGGGGTGAAGAATTCACCATTTTGCTGCCCGACACCCACAGCGCGGGGGCCGCCACGATCGCACAAGAGATTCTGGAGTCCATCAGGGCGCTGAACATCGAACACGGCGACCATCCCTTGGGCCTGGTCACCGCCAGCGCGGGCATCACCACCTGCCGGCCAAGCACCGAGGACGTGACCCCGGCCATGCTGATCAAGGCCGCTGATGCGTTCTTGTATCTGGCAAAAAACACCGGGAGAAACCGCTGGTGCAGCCCTGATGCTTCGCCGGGATGACCCACGGGGCGAAGCCGCATATCGGTCATATCGCGCAAATCCAAGTCCACAGGTGCCGGCCGGGCGCCTGGCGGCTACAATGCGCGCTTCGACCGTGATCAGCCTGACTAAAAACAAATGTCCTTGCCCAAACATCATCTGGAATTGCTCAGCCCCGCCCGCGACGTGACCATCGCCCGCGAGGCCATCCTGCATGGCGCTGACGCCGTGTACATCGGTGGCCCGAGTTTCGGCGCGCGTCACAACGCCTGTAACGAGGTGAGTGATATCGCCCGGTTGGTGGAGTTCGCCCATCGCTACCACGCCCGGGTGTTCACCACGATCAACACCATCCTGCATGACAACGAACTGGAGCCGGCCCGCCAGTTGATCCACCAGTTGTACGATGCGGGTGTCGATGCCTTGATCGTCCAGGATCTAGGGGTGATGGAACTGGACATCCCGCCGATCGAACTGCACGCCAGCACCCAGACCGACATCCGTACCCTGGCACGGGCAAAGTTCCTTGATCAGGCCGGTTTCTCCCAACTGGTACTGGCGCGGGAGTTGAACCTGCAGGAAATCCGCGCCATCGCCGACGAAACCGACGCGGCCATCGAGTTCTTTATCCACGGCGCGCTGTGCGTGGCGTTTTCCGGCCAATGCAATATCTCCCACGCCCAGAACGGCCGCAGCGCCAACCGTGGTGATTGCTCCCAGGCCTGTCGCCTGCCCTACACCCTCAAGGATGATCAGGGCCGGGTGGTTGCCTATGAGAAGCACCTGCTGTCGATGAAGGACAACAACCAGAGCGCCAACATCCGCGCCCTGGTCGAAGCCGGTGTGCGTTCGTTCAAGATCGAAGGACGCTACAAGGACATGGGCTATGTGAAGAACATCACCGCCTACTACCGCCAGCGCCTGGACGATGTCCTCGAAGACCGTTCGGACCTGGCCCGCGCCTCCAGCGGTCGCACCGCGCACTTCTTCCTGCCCGACCCGGAGAAGACGTTCCACCGCGGCAGCACCGACTACTTCGTCAGCGAGCGCAAGATCGACATCGGCGCCTTCGATTCCCCGACCTTTACCGGCGTGCCGGTGGGCGTGGTGGAAAAAGTCGGCAAGCGCGACCTGCAAGTCGTGACCTTTGATCCGCTGTCCAACGGCGATGGCCTCAACGTGCTGGTCAAGCGTGAAGTGGTGGGTTTTCGCGCCAACATCGCCGAGCCCAAGGGCGAATTCGAGGAAGACGGCCAGAAGCGTTACCGCTACCGCGTCGAGCCCAACGAAATGCCGGCAGGGTTGCACACATTACGCCCCAACCACCCGCTGAGTCGTAACCTGGACCACAACTGGCAGCAAGCGCTGCTCAAGACCTCCGCCGAGCGCCGGGTGGGCGTTGCCTGGGTCGCACGCCTGCGTGAAGAGCGCCTGGAGCTGACTGCTACCAGCGAGGAAGGCGTCAGCGCCAGCGTCAGCCTGGACGGGCCATTCGGCCTGGCGAACAAGCCGGAGCAGGCGCTGGAGCAACTGCACGACCTGCTCGGCCAACTGGGCACCACCGAGTACCACGCCACCGCCATCGAGCTGGATGCGCCCCAGGCGTATTTCATTCCCAACTCGCAGCTCAAGGCAGTGCGCCGCGAAGTCATCGAAGCCCTGACCACCGCCCGTGTCGAGGCCCATCCCCGAGGGGGGCGCAAGGCCGAGACCAATCCTCCGCCGGTGTACCCGGAGTCGCACCTGTCGTTCCTGGCCAACGTCTACAACCAGAAGGCCCGGGATTTTTATCATCGCCACGGTGTGAAACTGATCGATGCGGCGTTCGAAGCCCACGAAGAAACCGGTGAAGTGCCGGTGATGATCACCAAGCACTGTCTGCGTTTCTCGTTCAACCTCTGTCCCAAGCAGGCCAAGGGCGTCACCGGCGTGCGCACCAAGGTTGCGCCGATGCAGTTGATCCATGGTGACGAGGTGCTGACGCTGAAGTTCGACTGCAAACCCTGCGAGATGCATGTGGTCGGCAAGATCAAGGGGCACATCCTCGACCTGCCGCTGCCGGGCAGCAGCGCGGAGCCCATCGTCGGTCACATCAGCCCGGAAGACCTGCTCAAGACGATCCCTCGCGCGCCGCATTAAGCTATCGCGAGCAGGCTCGCTCCCACAGGGATTGCAAAGTGGACACAAGATCGTGTGACCACCCCTAATCCCTTGTGGGAGCGAGCCTGCTCGCGATAGCAATGGATCGGCATGCATTAATGTTGATTACAAAACTCCCGGCAGGTCCTTCTCGGTGCTAGGTTGTAAGTGAGTGTTCCATCAATCAGTCACTTCTTTCCCACCGTCTGCAAAGGAATGCCTCTACCAATGAACTTATCCCTCAAGCACCTGGCCGTGAGCACCCTGCTGCTGTCCAGCCTGGCGTCGATCACCCCACCCGCCTTGGCCAACATCACTGCGCAACAGAGTTCGTCCCTCGTCAAAACCCTCGCTGACACCTCCGTCACCGACTTCAGGCAGTTCCTGGGAAATGTGGCCAGGAGTGAGTTGGCCGAAACCGCCAAGCTCGGCCCGGCCATCAGCACGTTCCTCGACAACAAACCCCTTACGGCTGAGCAGCAGAACGAAATTCATCGTCTGCTCGGCCTCTATGCACGGGTGAAATACGGCAACGCCGCTACCGAAACCCTGCGCGAACTGGTGGCGATCCCGACCTTTCGCAAGGACGGTGTTGCCCAGCACGAGAACCCCGAGTTCCTCAAGATCGCGGACAAGATCAAGCGCCTTGCCCTAGCCTTCAACCTGGACTTTCGCAACATCGACAACCGCGTCTACGAGATTTCACTGCATGGCAGTGGCGACGAAGTCGTGGGCATTCACGCCCATGCCGACGTCGTGCCGGTGACCCCGGAAAACTGGGTATTGAAAGACGGCACTCGTCTGGATCCGTTCAAGGTCACCCTGGTGGGCGACCGCATGTACGGGCGGGGCACCGAAGATGATAAGAACGGCATTGTCGTGGCGCTGTACGCCATGAAGATCATCAAGGAAGAAAACCTGCCGCTGGCGAGGAATTTCAAACTGCTGGTAGACACCACCGAGGAAACCACCGGCGACGCCATCCCCTATTACTTCGAGCGCAACCCAACCCCCAACTACAACCTGGCGCTGGATGGCGGCTACCCGGTGGTGATTGCCGAAAAAGGCTATGGCACCGTCATGGCCAACTTCGCCCGGCGTGCGGCCCAGGGCAAAGGCGCTGAGATCACGGCGATGACCGGTGGCCTGGCCACCAATCAGATTCCGTCCACATCGGTCGCTACCTTCGTGGGCGATCAGCCTGCTGAACTGGCCGCGACGCTGCAAAAAGCCGCTTCCGCGTATGCCAAGGGCAATGGCGGCGACTTCCAGGTGACCACCGCGGTCGTCGGTAAGGACGTCAAACTGACCTTCACAGGCGTCTCCGCCCATTCCTCAGAACCAGAGTCCGGGGTCAACCCGGTGGCGAGGATGCTGGACTTCATCAACAGCCTCGAGGGCAAGGTTGCGCTCAAGCACAACCACATCACCGATGCCGCCCGCTATGCCGCCGACAACTGGGGCCTGGACTACCTGGGAAGCAAACTGGGGATTGGCTTTTCCGACGCCTTCATGGGGCCGCTGACCGCTTCCCTGACGTATGTCGGCATGGATGACAAAGCCTTCAAGCTGGCCGTCAATCTGCGCGTGCCGGTGGGCAAGCCGACGGAAGCGATCAAGGCTGAAATCACCGACAAACTGGCCGCCTGGAGCAAGAAGACGGAGGTCGCCGTGGCGTTCGATTATTCAATCGATGAGCCGATGTATCGCAACCCGGACGGTGAATGGGTCAAGGCACTGTTGGCCGTGGCCAGCGAAAACCTCGGCATGGAGCACAAGTACGGCACCTCCGCTGGCGCCACCTCGGTTCATGACTTGCCCAACGGCGTGCAGTTCGGCCTGGCCATGCCCGACGTCAAGTACACCGGGCATAACGACAACGAGTTCAAGACGGTCGAGCAGTTTCTTCTGGACCTGCAGATCGTGACCGAGATGATGGGGCGGATCGGGCAGTTGCCGAAGTTGTGATCCCCTGTCCGGGAAAATGGGCGTTAATGTGGCGAGGGGATTTATCCCCGCTCGGTTGCGCAGCGACCGCAAATCTTAAGGCCGCTGCGCAGCCCAGCGGGGATAAATCCCCTCGCCACAGGTTCACTTCATTCCTTCGGGTGAGTGGTGCTTGGATCGATGACCTTGGCGCTAATGTCCACCAACTCCACCCCCCAATCACCATGCAGGTACCAATCCTCCCCGATCATTTCGGCCGGGTGCATGGTTCGATCCGCACCGTTGCCACACGCCAGGGCACTGGCCGGGCAATAACGGTCGCAGCCCCAGCAAATGCGCTCGGGATGTTTCGGACTGATTGGAAAAGGCTTTGCCATGACGCCCCCGTATAGCCGATGGGTGTGCCTGTACCCTAGCGTGTCAGGGCCAAAGTGCCCTTGATATCGATCAAGAACCACCGGCATGACGGTATCGGCGTTCCTGGCGGGTTAAATGCCTCGAAAATTGACAAGAATCATTATTATTCGCAGCAAAGCTTCCTAGACTCGGCCATCCCTTAGTCCTCAGGAAGTCTTCCCATGCGTACCCTCGCTCCGCTGTCTCTCGCCCTGCTGTTTCTCGCCCCTCTGTCCCAGGCCAAGGAATACCCCATTGGCGAACCGCAAATGTGCCCGGGCCTGGAGGTCGGCGCGGTGTACCTGCAACCGATCGAAATGGCCCCGGCCGGCATGATGCGCCCAACCGCCGAGTCTGACGTTCACCTGGAGGCCGATATCAGGGCCACGGCCGACAACCAGCAAGGTTTCCAGGAAGGCAGCTTCGTGCCCTACCTCAACGTGTCGTTCCAACTGAAAAAACAAGGCAACGACACCCCGCTCAAGGGCGACTTCCACGCCATGGTGGCCAATGACGGGCCGCACTATGGCGACAACGTCAAGCTGCTGGGCCCCGGCAAATACCAATTGACCTTCACTGTCCTGCCGCCCGGCGGCCATGGCTCCCTCGGCCGTCATACCGACAAGGAAACCGGCGTGGCACCGTGGTTCGAGCGCTGTGAACTGCATTACGAATTCGTCTACGCCGGGATTGGCAAAAAAGGCGGGTATTGAAGATGCGTCGTTCAACGAGCCGAACAGCGCGACAACTGGCCGGCTGGGTGCTGGCCGGCTTGCTGTTGCCTTCAGTCGCCCATGCCCAACTGCTTACTTACGAGTTGAGCATGCGCGACGGCCATTTCACCCCGCCGCTGCTGGAAGTACCGGCCGGGCAGCGCTTCAAGATCGTGCTGAAAAACGTCGGCCAGGGTCCGGCGGAATTCGAGAGCACGCCCCTGCGGGTGGAAAAGGTCCTGTCGCCCGGCGTTACCACGTTTGTCGTCATTCACCCGCTGCGCCCCGGGCACTATCCGTTTTTCGATGAATTCAACCCGCAACTGCCCGAGGGCGGCATCCTCGCCCAGTAGTCGGCGAACAGGAGGTGTTTGCATGACTCAATCCATGTTTATTGTCTGGCGCGAAAGCGTCGAGGCGCTGTTGGTAATCGGCATACTCCAGGCCTGGGTCAGCCGGCAGCAACAGGCCGGTCGCTTGTTGCAGTTCGTGTGGGCTGGCGTGGCGCTGGGTTTGCTGTTGTCGGGCATCTTGGCCGGTCTGATTCTGTTAGTCGGCGAAGCCATGAGCGGCGCGGCCAATGAATGGTTCCAGGCGGCGTTGGCGCTGGTCGCCAGTCTGCTGATCGTGCAAATGGTCGGTTGGATGCACCGAAACGCCGGGACGTTGAAACAGAATCTGACGCGTCACGCCGACCATCGTTTCAGCCGCCAAGGTGGATGGGGGCTGATGGTGTTGGCGCTGCTGGCCGTCAGCCGCGAAGGCAGTGAAACCGTGGTCTTCCTGTATGGCGCCGGGGCGCGTCTGCAAGGGGCGCCACTGGGCTTGTTCGCCGTGGGCGCGGTGGCCGGCCTGCTGCTGGCGCTGCTGACCATCGTCTTGCTGCACGGCAGTCGACGGTTCATCTCATGGCCGCGTTTCTTTGCCATCAGCGAAACCATTCTGTTGTTATTGGGGGCAGCGCTGCTGGTCAGCGGCATTGAGCGGATCAGCGGTCAGTTGCTGGCGATGGACTGGCCCGAAGTGGTCTACCAAGGCATCGGCGACGCGCTCTGGGACAGCAGCGCGATATTGGATGACGGCCATGGCCTGGGCGGTTTCCTGGCGGATTTCACCGGCTATCGAGCCAGTCCCAGTGCCATGACCTTGTTGGTGTGGCTCGGCTACTGGCTGGGGGTTGCCGGCTGGCTGCGGCCACGCAAAGCGCAAACGCTGCCATGTCCGACTTGAACCTCTGGCTGAAACGTCTGGGCGACGGCATGCGGCGCCACGGCGCAACCATTCGCGCCGTGCAATGGGCGGTGGTGCTGTTCTATGCGGTGCTGCTGGTGGTGCCGGCGCTGTTGCCATTGCCCAGCAGCCAGGCTCGGCTGTTGGACAACCTCACGCTGCTGGCGCAGTTTATGTTCTGGGGCATCTGGTGGCCTTTCGTGTTGCTGTCGATTGTGCTGTTCGGTCGACTCTGGTGTGGCGTGCTGTGTCCTGAAGGTGCCTTGAGTGAATGGGCCAGCCAGTATGGCAAAGGCCTGGGCGTGCCACGCGGGGTGCGCTGGGCCGGCTGGCCGACCCTGGCGTTCTGCCTGACCACGATCTATGGGCAGTTGATCAGCGTCTATGACTATGCCCAGGCGGCGCTGTTGATCCTGGGGGGCTCGACGGTCGCAGCGGTGATCGTTGGCCTGCTGTTCGCCCGAGGCAAGCGAGTGTGGTGCCGCTACCTGTGTCCAGTCAGTGGCGTCTTCGCCCTGCTTGCTCGCCTGGCACCGGTGCACTTCCAGGTGGACGAGCAACGCTGGCTGGAAAACCCCGCGCCGCGCCGACCGCCTCCCAACTGCGCGCCATTGCTGGACATTCGCCGGATGCGCGGTGCCGCCGATTGCCACGCCTGTGGTCGCTGCAGCGGCCAGCGCGATGCGGTACACCTGATAGCCCGTTCCAGTAACGAGGAAATCCTTCACTCGAGCGCAACCACCCTTTCGCCTTGGGACGCGCGCTTGTTGTTGTTCGGCGTCATTGGCCTGGCCATGGGGGCTTTTCAGTGGACCGTCAGCCCCTGGTTCATTGCCATGAAGCAGAGCCTGGCCCAATGGCTGGTCGCCCATGAGCTGTTCTGGCCATTGCAAGACAACGCCCCTTGGTGGTTGCTGACCCACTATCCGCAGCTCAATGACAGCTTCAGTTGGCTCGATGGCTTTTGCATCGTCGCTTATCTGGGCATGAGTGCCTTGCTGTTGGGCACGTCGCTGCTGCTGTTGATGCGCCTGGCGGCAAGACTCTCGGGCGATCCTGCACAGTATTGGCCCTTGGCCATCACCCTGACGCCCCTCGGCGGTGCAGGGTTGTTCCTCGGCTTGTCGGCCACCACCGTCAAACTGCTGCGCTATGAAGGGTTGTTGCTCGACTGGGTACAACCGGCTCGGGCCGCGCTGCTGGTCGCGGCAATCGCCTGGAGTCTGTGGCTGGGCTACAAGCGCCTGGAACATGCAACCCGCCGGCCCCTCGCAATGGCCTGCCTGGTATTGGCCAATGGCCTGGTGGGTTATGGCTGGTGGTTGCAGTTCTGGGGATGGTGAACACGCAGTGCAAGCGTTGCTCCCACAGCGGATCGCTGGCGTTCACGATACCTTGGAACGACGCAAAACCCTGTGGGAGCAAAGCTTGCTCGCGATCGCGGTGGGTCAGTTTGAGCGGTGTTGGCTGTGCAGACGCCTCGCGAGCAAGCTTTGCTATCACGGCGGATTTGTGTGGTTCACAACATCTGACGCGGGGCTGGCCTAGACCTTGAACCGCGCCACGGTCTCATGCAGTGAGCCGGCCATCTGCGCCAGGTCCTGACCGGCAGTATCAGTATGCCGGGCCCCGAGCAATACCTGTTCGGACAGGTTGCGAATACCCACCAGGTTACGGTCCACTTCTCGGGCTACCAGCGCCTGTTCTTCGGTGGCGCTGGCGATCATCAGATTGCGCTCGTTGATCTGCGAGATCGAACGGGCGATTTCATCCAGGGCATCGCCGGAGCGGCGGGCCACTTGCAAAGTGGTCTGCACCAGTTCGCTGTTGCTTTGCATGGCGGTCACGGCGTGCTCGCTGTCCTGGCGGATGTTGCCGATCATCTCCTCGATTTCCCGAGTCGAATCCTGGGTGCGATGGGCCAGTGCCCGGACTTCGTCGGCCACCACGGCAAAACCACGCCCGGCATCGCCAGCGCGGGCTGCTTCAATGGCGGCGTTCAAGGCCAGCAGATTGGTTTGATCGGCAATGCCGCGGATCACGTCCAGCACCGAACTGATGTGCTCGACCCTGCCTGCCAACTGCTGGATGCGTCCCGAGGAGTCCGTCACCCCAAGCGCCAATGCGCTGATCGAAGCAACGGTCTCCTGAACCTGCTCACGACCGCGCTGGGCGGTTTGCTCGGATATCCGCGAGGCTTCGCTGGTACTCACCGCATTGCGCGCCACTTCGTCCACCGCCGCCGTCATCTGGTTCACGGCCGCCGCGGCCTGTTCGATTTCCTGGCCTTGCAGTTCCAGGGTGCTGTTGGTCTGACTGCTCACCGCACTCAGCTCTTCGGAGGAACTGGCCACCCGATCCACCGAAGCCGCAATGTGCCGGACCATGCTGTTGAGGCTCTGCTGCATGTCATGCATGTTGCTCATTACGCTGTCGTTTGCACTCCCGGCGTCCAGCGGCACGCGGATCGTCAAGTCGCCTTGGGCAATCTGGCTCAGCACCCGCGCCGCATCATCGGGCTCGCCACCCAGCGGACGGGTCACGCTGCGGGTCACCAGGACCGCAACGGTACTGACCAGGGCCAGGCAGGCCAGCACCAGTGTCAGCATGTTGCGCCGCGCGTCGCTGTAGCGCGCCTGGGCCAGCTGTTCACGCTCGACAAACAACCGGCCCTGCATCGCCATCAGCCCTTCCAGGCTTTTGTAGACCTCAAGCTCGGCCGGCATCACGCCCTGCTTGAGTTGTGTCATCGCGTCGTCCATCGCACCCTGGCGAATCAACGCCTGCACCTGAACGAACGCGGCCACATACGCCTCACGGTGCTTCTTCAGTGCCGCATACGCCGCTTTGCCTTCCGGCTGATCGAACAGCGGCTCCAGCGTGGTAAAGGCCTGGGTAATACGTTGCCGGGTCATGTCGATCGATTGCTGGACCTGCGCGTTGTTCTTGTCGATCAACAGGTCCCGGGTGTTCCTGGCGTTATCGCGCACACCCGTGGCGATCACCATGATCGGGTCGATCTTCGGCCAATCCTGTCTGACGATTTGCACCGCCTGGTCGCGCAGCGTGGCCAGGTCGTTCAAGGCGTATAACGCCAGGGCGATCAACGCCAGTGGCGCGATGGCAAAACCGATCACGATACGGTGGGCAGTGGTGAGTCTGGTCATATCAAATGCTCCCTGTTCAACTACCTGCCGATTGGCAGCGCATTTGAAAACCATAAAAAAAGCCATAAAAAAGAGCGGCCCGGCGATCCCGAACCGCTGTCGGTCGTTCATCCCCGGGGACGGTCAACTGCGTAAAACGAACGAGGGAAACAACTCGCGCATGGCGGCCCACAACTCCGGCTGCAAGGCCTGTGCCGAAACACTGGAAAGATGGGGGTCGAGCATCCGGGCCGTGCGCACCAGTTGCACAGCGAAACGCGTGACGCCCTGCTCGCTCAGGCGGCGAGCCAGGGTCAACAACCGTTCGGGATCGAACAAATGCCAATGCACGGTGGTCCGGCATTCATAATCCACGCCGCTGGCCAGCAGATAGTCGAGGCTGCGCCAGTTGGCGGCACCGCTGCCATGAACCCGAGTCACGTCCAGGGCGTCTTCGGGCAAGGCCTTGATGTCGAAGCCAACCCAGTCGGCTTGCCCGACCACTTTGGCGAAGGCCGCCGGTTTGATGCCGGCGCTGTGCAGGCCGATGCGAAAACCCATCTGCCGCACTTGCTCCATGGCTGGCGCCAGGCCGTCCTGCAGGGTCGGCTCACCACCGCTGAACACCACGGCGTCAAGCAGATCCTGGCGACGTTGCAAAAATGCCAACACCCGACACCAATCCACCTCTTCGCTGCCGCGCGGCGGGATCAGTTGCGGGTTGTGGCAATAACGACAACGCCAGGCGCAGCCCTGGCAAAACAGTACGCAAGCCAGTTGGCCCGGATAATCGAGGGTGGTCAGGGGCACCATGCCCCCAACCCGTAGCGCTCGACTCATGGACGCCCGGCCGCGCTTTCAGTGAAGTGAACCCGTTCGCGATGCTCGGACTGTTTGCCTGGGTTGAAGGCCGCCACCGGACGGTGATAACCCATCACGCGGGTCCAGACTTCGCAACGTTGACGCTGTGCCTGCGGAAGAGATTGTGATGCGTTCATGGATGAAGCTCCTTGCGGTCGATGGATCGGATCAGTGAACGCTGCCTGCCAACTGCTGTTGCAACAGCAAGGCCTCGTCGCATTTGGGGCAAAACTCATGTTCCCCGGCCAGGTAGCCGTGAACCGGGCAGATGGAAAACGTCGGCGTGATGGTCAGGTACGGCAGCCGGAAGCGTCCCAGGGCCTTGCGCACCAGCTGCTTGCAGGCCTGTGTGGAGGAAATCTGCTCGGCCATGTACAGGTGCAGCACGGTGCCGCCGGTGTATTTGCATTGCAGTTCGTCTTGCAGCTCCAAGGCTTCGAACGGATCGTCGGTGAAGCCCACCGGCAACTGCGACGAGTTGGTGTAATACGGGGCGATCGGGCTGCCGGCCTGCAAGATATCGGGGTAACGCTTGAGGTCTTCCTTGGCGAAACGGTAGGTGGTGCCCTCGGCAGGGGTGGCTTCCAGGTTGTAGAGGTGGCCGGTTTCTTCCTGAAAGCGCAGCAGCGTGGCGCGCACGTGATCCAGCAGTTTCAGGGCGAATGCCCGGCCTTGCTCGGTATGCAGGCCTTGCTGGTCATCGGTGAAATTGCGCAGCATTTCGTGCAGGCCGTTAACGCCGATGGTGGAGAAGTGATTACGCAGGGTGCCCAGGTAGCGCTTGGTGTACGGGTACAGCCCGGCGTCCATGTGGTGCTGGATGACCTTGCGCTTGACCTCCAGGCTCTCCTTCGCCAGTTCCATCAGCGTATCGATGCGTTGCAGCAATGCGCTGGTATCGCCTTTGTACAGGTAGCCCAGGCGTGCGCAGTTGATCGTCACCACACCTAGTGAGCCGGTCTGTTCCGCCGAGCCGAACAGGCCTCCTCCGCGCTTGAGCAACTCGCGCACATCCAGTTGCAGGCGGCAGCACATCGAGCGCACCTGGTTGGGTTGCATGTCCGAGTTGAGGAAGTTCTGGAAATACGGCAGACCGTAGCGGGCGGTCATCTCGAACAAGCGGTCGGCGTTCTCGCTGTCCCACGGGAAGTCATGGGTGATGTTGTAGGTCGGGATCGGGAAAGTGAACACCCGGCCCTTTGCATCACCGGCCTGCATCACCTCGATGTAGGCGCGATTGATCAATTCCATTTCCACTTGCAGATCACCGTAGGCGAACGGCATCTCCTCGCCACCGATCACCGGAATCTGTTCGCGCAAATCCTCCGGGCAGACCCAGTCGAACGTAAGGTTGGTAAAAGGTGTTTGCGTGCCCCAGCGTGACGGGACGTTGAGGTTGTAGATGAACTCCTGCAACGACTGGCGGACCTCGTCGTAGCTGAGTCTGTCCTTGCGTACATACGGCGCCAGGTAGGTGTCGAACGAGCTGAACGCCTGGGCACCGGCCCATTCGTTTTGCAGCGTGCCGAGGAAATTCACCATCTGCCCCAAGGCGCTGCTCAAATGTTTGGGCGGCCCGGCTTCGACCCGTCCCGGCACCCCATTGAGGCCTTCGTGCAACAGCGTGCGCAGCGACCAGCCGGCGCAGTAGCCGGCGAGCATGTCGAGGTCGTGGATATGCAGGTCGGCCTCGCGGTGCGCTTGGCCGATGGCCTGGCTGTAGACCTCGTCGAGCCAATAGTTGGCGGTGACCTTGCCCGATACGTTGAGGATCAGCCCACCGAGGGAGTAACCCTGGTTGGCATTGGCCTGTACGCGCCAGTCTTCGCGGTCCAGGTATTCGTTCATCGAGGTGGCAACTTCCACCAGGGTGCGACGATCCCGGCGCAGGCGTCCATGTTGCTCGCGGTAGACGATATAGGCACGCATGGCCAGAAAGAAACCGGCGTCCATCAGTACTCGCTCGACACGGTCCTGGATCTGCTCGACGCTCAAGCGCGTCTGTCCTTCCAATCGCGTCAGCACCGCTTCCAGCAACCCTTCAGCCTCCCCCTCAGCGTATTCGCCGGTGGCCTTGCCGGCGGCGATCAGCGCCTGGCGGATCTTGTCCGCGTCGAAGGCAACCACACTGCCATCGCGCTTGTGCAAGCGGTTACAGCCTACTGAGATCAACGTGCTCTGCATTTTGGCTCCAGACACTACATATAGATAATTAACAATCTTCAAACACAATATGCAGTGGAGAGTACGACCAAAAGTGAGGGTTGCAATTGATCGATATCAAGAATCGAGGGTGGATCAGCCGCTTGAGATGTCGACCGGTATAACCCATCGCGAGCAGGCTCGCTCCCACATGGGTTTTCAGGTGTCTGCTCTTTCTGCGTACACCACAAATCCCTGTGGGAGCGAGCCTGCTCGCGATAACGGCGGTCCATTCAACATCTGCGCTGAGGCTCACCCACCACTCATGTTCATGAACCGCACAATCTGCACTTCCCCGCCAGGGTTGAAATCGTGACGCAGGGGTTTGCCGCGCAGCGCCTGTTGTACCGCCTGGATCAGCGGTTGGTCGTCCAGCGGATAGCGCCGCAACAAACTGCGCAGGTCCAGAGAATCTTCCTGTCCCAGGCACAGCAGCAACCGCCCTTCAACGGTCATGCGCACCCGGTTGCAACTGGCGCAAAAGTTGTGGGTATTGGGGGAAATGAAACCGATCCGGGTCTGCGCGTGCTGCTCCAGGCGCACATAACGCGCCGGGCCGCCGCTGTTTTCGGTGCTGTCGAGCAAGCGGTGATGATTGGCAATGACTGCCCGCACCTCATCGCTGGAACAGAACGACTCGCCCCGGGCACGCCCAACCTCACCCAAGGGCATTTCCTCGATGAAGCTGATGTCGATGCGTTGCTCGATGGCGTACTGCACCAGCGCCGGGACTTCATCGAAGTTGCGCCCTTTCATCACCACGCAGTTGAGCTTGATCCGCTCGAACCCTGCGCCCTTCGCCGCTTCAATGCCCGCCAGCACCTGATCCAGATCGCCGTTGCGGGTGATCGCCCGAAAGCGCTCGCCATCCAGGCTGTCCAGGCTGATGTTCATGCGCTTGACTCCGGCATCGACCAGCGGCCGGGCCAGTCGCCCCAGCTGCGAACCGTTGCTGGTCATCACCAGTTCCCGTAGGCCGGGCAATGCCGCGATGTCGCGACACAACCCGACGATGCCCGGACGGATCAGCGGTTCGCCACCGGTCAGGCGGATTTTCTTGACCCCCAGCCCCACGAACAACCGCGCCAATCGGTGCAGTTCCTCCAGGGTCAACACCTGCTGGCGCGGCAGGAAGGTCATGTTTTTCGCCATGCAATACACACAGCGAAAATCACAACGATCGGTCACCGACATCCGCAGATAGTCGATCTGGCGCCCAAATCCGTCCTGCAACACGGCGTTCATGTCTGTCCCCTGATTGAGCCGGTGCTCACTGCACCAGCGGCGAGTCGGCGCCCTGAAGATGAATGCCGCGAATGTCCGCTGCACCGATCAGGGTTTGCAGGTACTGCACCAGCGCCTTCTGCCACACGCCTTGTTGCAGCTGGGTGCGAATCGCCGTCGCCACCGCCTCATAAGGCAACGGTTGGCCTTCGACACGCTGATCGATGCTGATCACATGCCAGCCGTAGCGACTTTCCAGCGGTTTGCCCACCAGGCCCGCCGGCAAGGCAAACAACTGGCGCTCCAGTTCGGGCACGGTCTGGCCCTTGCTGATCTGCCCCAGCGAGCCGCCCTGTGCCTTGGACGGGCAGGCCGAGTGGTTCAACGCCAGTTCGGCAAAGCTGCCGGGGAACTCGTCCAGGCGTTGCAGCAGGGTTTCGGCCTGGCCGTGAGCCTGGTCGCGCGCTTCGGCGTCGTCCGGTGCGCATTCGAGCAGAATGTGCCGCACCGCCAGCAAGGGGGCGCTGTGAAAGCGCGCCCGATTGCTTTCGTAGTAGCGCAGGCAGGTCGCCTCATCACATTGCGGCACCTGCACCTCACGCTCGAGCAACAGCCGCGTGGCCGCCTCCTCTTCGTTTTCACCGGCGCCCACCTGCAACGCCAGCCCCAGCTCGGCGATGCGTTGCTGAAGCAACTCCCGGATCACCAACGCCCGGGCCGCCTGGTAGACCGCATCCTCGCGGCTCTCAGCCGGGTGATACTGCAGCTCCTGGGCCATCGCCTGGGGGGTGATCGACACCCCGTTGACGCTGATGATCGGCCACTCCTGCTCACTGCTGGCAATCAATTGTGCCGGGGCTTCATCACCTGGCACCGGCCCGGACTGGGCCGGTTCGAACTGCACCGCGCCCGCCGGCTCGATATCGCTGAGCGGCGGGGTCACTGGCGCTGCTTTCGCTGAAGAACCGCAGCCGCCGCTGCCCCCGTTACCGCCGCCACATCCGCATCCACTAGCCATGATCGTCTCCTTAGAACTTCTGCCGCACGATTTGATAACGACGCCCCAGGTACCAGACCGGCGCACTGACGATATGGACGAGACGGGTGAACGGGAACAGCACGAACAGGGTCAGGCCCAGTATCACATGAAGCTTGTAGACCAAGCCCACCGGCGCAATGGCCGCGGCCGCCTCCACCGGACGCAACAGCACGGTGTTCTGTGCCCAGTCGGCCAGCATCACCATCACCGAACCGTCCATATGGGCGGTGGACGCCACAATGGTCATCAACCCCAACACCAGTTGCACCAGCAGCACCACCAACACCAGGATGTCCGACGTGCTGGACGTGGCGCGCACTCGCGGGTCGCTCAGCCGCCGGTTGAGCAGCATCACCAGACCGATCAGACCCAGCACCCCAAAGAACCCGCCGGACACCATCGCCAGCAACTGTTTGTTCTCAGTGCTCAACACATGGTGATAGATCGCCGCCGGCGTCAGCAGGCCGACAAAGTGGCCGGCCAGGACGAACAACACACCGACATGGAACAGATTGCTCGCCACGCGCATGCCACGGTTGCTCAGCATCTGGCTGGAGCCGGCCTTCCAGGTGTACTGGGACAGGTCAAACCGCGCCCAACTGCCGATCAGGCAAATCGCCAAGGCGACATAGGGGTAGACCCCGAACATCAACAGATCCCATTTAGACATTGCCCACCTCCCCGGCGGGCGCAGCGGCCCGTCCTTCATGCTGAAAATCCACCCAATGCAACGGCACCGCGCTTTCGTCCCGGGCCTTGCCCGGCGCACTCGGCAGCGAACTGCAACGGTCCTGCTGCTCGGCCTTCATGAAATCCACCGCTTCCTCTTCCCAGATCCTGTCCAGGGCTTCGAGGGAGTCGTCGCGTGGCTCGGCCTTGACCTGCTCACGCAACTCGGCCACGGCCACCTGGGGCTCGGCCCCGGCGATTTGCAGCAAGGCCCGGAAACAACTGGCGTAGGCGCTCTCGCGCTCTTCCAGGCGCGCCGCCAGCAAGGCCAGCAGATGCGCCACATCGGCCAGTCCTTCGCGGGCCTCGATGTCTTCGCGGGTGGAGAGAAACTCCAGGTACAGCGGGATGTAATCGGGCAGTTCCTTCACGCCGATGGCAAAACCGGCCTCTTCGTACTGGGCCATCATGTCCACCATGGCCTGGCCCCGGTCGCGGGACTCGCCATGGACGTGTTCGAACAGCAGCAGCGACAGCGAGCGCCCACGGCCGAACAGCGCGCCGTAGTGCTCCTGGCCGTCCATCAGGTCCTGGCCACAGATCAGTTCCAGCAGTTCGAACAGCGCAGCGCGCTGCTTCGGGCTGATTTCCCGTGCCTGCACAATCGCCTGCTCCAGCTCGTCGCGACCGGCCACCAGGGTTTCGGTCGGATAATCGAGCAGCAACGAAATCACCTTGAGAATGCGCATGTTCATTCCTCCCACAACTGCACGGTTTTGATGACGTCGCGGCGGTTGGCCTTCTTGGCGCCGAACATGTTGGTGTCGGAACTGCCGCTGCAACCGCTGCCGAAACTGAAACCACAACCGGAGCGTTCGGCGAACGCATCGCTCATGGCGTCTTCGCGGTGGGCGCTTGGTACGACAAAACGGTCTTCGTAGTTGGCGATGGCCAGATAGCGGTACATCTCTTCCACCTGGTTCACGCTCAGGCCGACATCGGCCAGCACTTGCAGGTCCTGCACGCCGTCCACCTGTTCGGAACGCTTGTAGGCACGCATCGCCAGCAGGCGCTTGAGGGCGCGCTTGACCGGTTTTTCATCGCCAGCGGTGAGCATGTTGGCCAGGTAGCGCAGCGGAATGCGCAGGCTGTCGACGTCCGGGATCACCCCGTTCATGCCCACGGTGCCGGCCGCCGCAGCGTTCTGGATCGGCGACAGTGGCGGCACGTACCAGACCATTGGCAAGGTGCGGTATTCCGGGTGCAACGGCAGCGCGAGTTTCCAGTCCACGGCCATTTTGTAGACCGGCGAGCGTTGCGCCGAGTCGATCACCGACTGCGGCACGCCGTCGGCCAGGGCCTGGCGAATCACCGCCGGGTCGTTCGGGTCGAGGAAGATCTCCAGTTGCTTCTCATACAGATCGTGCTCGTTGGCGGTGCTCGCCACTTCGCTGATGCGGTCGGCGTCGTACAGCAACACCCCGAGGTAGCGGATGCGGCCGACGCAGGTTTCAGCGCAAACCGTCGGCATCCCGGCTTCGATGCGCGGGTAGCAGAAAATGCATTTCTCCGATTTGCCGCTCTTCCAGTTGAAATAGATTTTCTTGTACGGGCAGCCGCTGATGCACATGCGCCAGCCGCGGCATTTCTCCTGGTCAATCAGGACGATGCCGTCCTCCTCGCGCTTGTAGATCGCCCCGCTCGGGCAGGACGCCGCGCACGCCGGGTTCAGGCAGTGCTCGCACAGGCGCGGCAGGTACATCATGAAGGTGTTTTCGTACTCGCCGTAAATGTCCGCCTGGATCTGGTCGAAGTTCTTGTCCTTGCGCCGCTTGGCAAACTCGGTGCCAAGGATCTCCTCCCAGTTAGGGCCCCACTCGATTTTCTCCATGCGCTTGCCGGACACCAGAGAGCGCGGCCGTGCGGTGGGCTGATGCTCGCCCAAAGGCGCGGTGTGCAGGTGCTGGTAGTCGAAGTCGAACGGTTCGTAGTAATCGTCCAGGCTCGGCAAGTCCGGGTTGGCGAAGATGTTCGCCAGCACGCGGAACTTGCCGCCGATGCGTGGGTTGATCGAACCGTCGGCGTTACGGATCCAGCCGCCCTTCCACTTGTCCTGGTTTTCCCACTCTTTGGGGTAACCGATGCCAGGCTTGGATTCGACGTTGTTGAACCAGGCGTATTCCATGCCTTCGCGGCTGGTCCAGACGTTCTTGCAGGTAATCGAGCAGGTGTGACAGCCGATGCATTTGTCCAGGTTCAGGACCATGCCGATTTGTGAGCGAATTTTCATCTCAGTTCTCCTCGATATCGGTTGGCAGTGGACGCGGCAGATCATCGCCACTGGAACCGTCGAGCCAATCGACCTTGGACATCTTGCGCACCACGACGAACTCGTCGCGGTTGCAACCGACCGTGCCGTAATAGTTGAAACCGTAGGCCTGTTGCGCGTAGCCACCGATCATATGAGTGGGCTTGAGCACCACGCGGGTCACCGAGTTGTGGTGGCCGCCACGGGTCTTGGTGGTTTCCGAGCCGGGCACGTTCACGATCCGTTCCTGGGCGTGGTACATCATCACCATGCCTTCCTTGACCCGCTGGCTGACCACCGCACGGGCGGTCAGCGCACCGTTGACGTTGAAGCATTCAATCCAGTCGTTGTCCTCGATACCGGCGCGCTTGGCGTCGATTTCCGAAAGCCAGACGATCGGCCCGCCGCGGCTCAAGGTGAGCATCAGCAAGTTGTCGCTGTAGGTGCTGTGGATGCCCCACTTCTGGTGCGGGGTGATCCAGTTCAGGACGATTTCGGTCTCGCCATTGCTGCGCTTGCCCTTCACGCCTTCGATGGTGCGGGTGTTGACCGGCGGCCGATAACTCATCAGTTGCTCGCCGAACGCCTGCATCCACGGGTGATCCTGGTAAAACTGCTGGCGGCCGGTGATGGTGCGCCATGGAATCGCTTCGTGAACGTTGGTGTAGCCGGCGTTGTAGCTGACGTGATCGTCTTCCAGGCCAGACCAGGTCGGGCTGGAAATGATCTTGCGCGGCTGCGCCTGGATGTCGCGGAACCGAATCGCCTCGTGGGCCTTGGACAGCGCCAGGTGGCTGTGATCGATGCCGGTGAATTTCGACAGAGCCGCCCAGGCCTTGACGGCCACTTGGCCATTGGTTTCCGGGGCCAGGGACAGAATCACCTCGGCCGCATCAATGGCGCTGTCGATCTTCGGCCGACCCTGGCTGATACCGGCGTCGACTTCATGGTGATTGAGCTCACCGAGGAATTTCACTTCATCGTCGGTGTTCCAGTTGATGCCCTTGCCGCCATTGCCGAGCTTCTCCAGCATCGGGCCCAGGGAGGTGAACTGCTTGTAGATGTTGGGGTAATCGCGCTCCACCACTTGCAGGTTCGGTGCGTTCTTGCCCGGTTGCGGCGCCACGCCGGCACTTTTCCAGTCAGTGCCGCCAAACGGCTGGGCCAGTTCACCGACGCTGTCATGCATCAACGGCACGGTGACCAGGTCTTTCTCGACACCCAGGTGCCCGACCGACATGGCGGAGAACGCCTTGGCGATGCCCTTGTAGATTTCCCAGTCCGAACGCGACTCCCAGGCCGGGTCGATAGCCGCTGACAGCGGGTGAATGAACGGGTGCATGTCCGAGGTGTTCATGTCGTCTTTTTCGTACCAGGTCGCGGTCGGCAAGACGATGTCGGAATACACGCAGGTCGAGGACATGCGGAAGTCCAGGGTGGTCACCAGGTCCAGTTTGCCGATGGCACCGTTGTCGACCCATTCAGCCTCGGTCGGCTTGGATTCGCCACCAAAGCCGATGTCTTCGTTCATCACGCCGTTCTTGGTGCCCAGCAGGTACTTGAGCATGTACTCGTGGCCTTTGCCCGAGGAGCCCAGCAGGTTGGAGCGCCAGATGAACATGTTGCGCGGGAAGTTTTCCGGGCTGTCGGGTTGTTCGCAGGCAAACCGCAGGCTGCCGTCCTGCCAGGACTTGACCACGTAGTCTTTCGGGTCCATGCCGGCGGCAGCAGCATCGCGGCAAATGTTCAGCGGGTTGGTGTTCAATTGTGGCGCGCTGGGCAACCAGCCGGCGCGTTCGGCGCGGATGTTGTAGTCCAGGGCATGCTCAGGGAACTGCGATTTATCCGCCAGAGGCGACAGCACGTCGTGCATGCTCATCTTCTCGTGGCGCCATTGCGAGCTGTGGCCGTAGAAGAAGCTGGTGCCGTTCATCTGCCGTGGCGGACGGTTCCAGTCCAGGCCGAAGGCCAGGGGCAGCCAGCCACATTGCGGACGGAGTTTTTCCTGGCCGACATAGTGGGCCCAACCGCCGCCGGTCTGGCCGACACAACCACACAGCATGAGCATGTTGATCAGCCCACGGTAGTTCATGTCCATGTGGTACCAGTGGTTCATCGCCGCGCCGACGATGATCATCGAACGGCCACGGGTCTTGTCGGCGTTGTCGGCGAATTCGCGGGCGATCTGGATCGCTTTCTCGCGGCTCACACCGGTGATCTGCTCCTGCCAGGCCGGGGTGCCGGGCACCGAGGCGTCGTCGTAGTCCTTGGCGACGTTGGCGCCGCCCAGGCCACGGTCGATGGCCAGGTTGGCCGCCGACAGGTCAAACACCGTGGCGACTTTCACCACGCTGCCGTCGGCCAGCACCACGTTGTGCACCGGCACCCGGCGGTACTGCACCGCGTCACCGGCCACATGCTGGAAGTACTCCTGGGCTTCACCGGCAAAATACGGGAAGGCCACTTCAGCCACGTCATCGCCAATCAGGCTGAGCTTGAGGTCGATCTCACGGCCCTCGCCGCCTTCACGGGCCAGGATGTTCCATTTGCCCTCTTCGCCCCAGCGATAGCCGATGGAGCCTTGGGGAGAAACCAGTTCACCGCTGGCATCCAGGGCGATGGTTTTCCACTCCGGGTTATTGTCCTGGCCGAGGTTGTTGGTCAGGTCGCTGGCGCGCAGGAAGCGATCAGGCTGGTAGCCGGAGCCCGGCGCCACGCCGAGCATCGGCTTGAGCATCACCAGCACCGGCAGGTCGGTGTAGCGCTTGGCGTACTCGGTGAAGTAGGCGCTGGGCTTGTCCAGGTGAAACTCTTTGAAGATCACATGGTTGAAAGCCTGGGCAAGTGCCGCGTCGGTGCCCTGCTTAGGGTTGAGCCACAGGTCGGTGAGCTTGGCGACTTCCGAATAGTCCGGGGTGATCGCCACGGTCTTGGTGCCCTTGTAACGCACCTCGGTGAAAAAGTGCGCGTCGGGGGTACGGGTCTGCGGGACGTTGGAGCCCCAGGCAATGATGTAGTTGGAGTTGTACCAGTCGGCCGATTCCGGCACGTCGGTCTGCTCGCCCCAGACCATCGGCGAGGCTGGCGGCAGGTCGCAGTACCAGTCGTAGAAGCTCAGGCACACGCCACCGATCAGCGACAGGTAACGCGAACCCGCGGCGTAGCTGACCATCGACATCGCCGGGATCGGCGAGAAGCCAACCACCCGATCCGGGCCGTATTGCTTGACGGTGTAGACGTTGGCGGCGGCGATGATCTCGTTGACTTCTTCCCAGTTGGAACGGATGAAACCACCCATGCCGCGCTTGCTTTTATACGAGTCGGCCTTGGCCTTGTTTTCGACAATGCTGGCCCACGCTTCCACGGGCGGCAGGGTCTGCCGGGCTTCGCGCCACAGCTTGAGCAATGGCTTGCGGATCTTCGGGTACTTGAGCCGGTTGGCGCTGTAGATGTACCAGCTGTAGCTGGCGCCACGAGGGCAGCCACGCGGCTCGTGGTTGGGCAGGTCGTTACGGGTGCGCGGGTAGTCGGTCTGCTGGGTTTCCCAGGTGATCAGGCCGTTCTTGACGTAGATTTTCCACGAGCACGAGCCGGTGCAGTTCACCCCATGGGTGGAGCGCACGATCTTGTCGTACTGCCAGCGGGAGCGGTAGACGTTCTCCCAGTCGCGGGACTCCTTGCGGGTCTCGCCGTGCCCCTCGGAAAACTCGCCTTGCTTGCGGTTGAAAAACCGCAGTTGATCCAGTAAATGACTCACAGTGTGTTCCTCTCAGGCTTGCTCCGCGGGGTCTGCGCCCCGCCCACGCAGGTTTAGGTTCGGCTTAGCACGGTGTTGCGGCGCCCTTGCGGGCATACCACCACCAGGTCACCACGATGCAGCTCAGGTAAAAGCCGACGAACATGTAGAAGGCCATCTCCGGGCCGCCGGTCAGGGCCATCGAAGTGCCGAATGATTTGGGGATGAAGAACGCGCCGAAGGCGCCCATGGCCGAGCTGAAACCCAGCACTGCGGCCGATTCCTTGCCGGCGTTCTTGAGCGCTTGTTCGCGTAGCTCGGGCTTTTGGCCGCGGCTGGCTTTTTCATGCAGGGTGCGGAAGATCACCGGGATCATGCGGAAGGTCGACCCGTTGCCCACGCCAGTGGTGACGAACAGCAACATGAACATCCCCAGGAAGCCGTAGAAGCTGCCGCCCTGGCCGCCTTGGGGCAGGAAATGAAGGACCCCGAACACCATCGCGATCATCAGCACGAAGTTCCACAACGTAACCTTCGCGCCGCCGAGCTTGTCCGCCAGCCAGCCACCCAGTGGCCGCACCAGGGCACCGACCAGCGGACCGAGGAAGGCGAACTTCAGGGCGATGACTTCCGGGAACGAGGTTTTGATCAGCAGCGGAAACGCGGCGGAGAAGCCGATGAACGAGCCGAAGGTCGCCAGGTACAACCAGCACATCAGCCAGTTGTGCTTGCGCTTGAAAATCACTGCCTGCTCACTGAACGAAGCGCGGGCGCTGGACAGGTCGTTCATGCCGAACCAGGCAATCACGGTCACGGCGAGGATGAACGGCACCCAGATAAAACCGGCGTTTTGCAGCCACAGCGAGCTGCCGTCAGCCAGTACCTGCGGCTGGCCGCCCATGAAGCCGAACACGCCGAAGGAAATCACCAGCGGCACGCTGAACTGCATCACCGACACGCCCAGGTTGCCCAGCCCGGCGTTCAGGCCCAGGGCCGTGCCCTGCTGGGACTTGGGGTAAAAGAAGCTGATGTTGGACATGCTCGAGGCGAAGTTACCGCCGCCAAAGCCGCAGAGCAGCGCAATCAGCACGAACACGCTGTAAGGCGTGGCCGGATCCTGCACGGCAAAGCCCATCCACAGCGCCGGCAACAGCAGCGACGCAGTGCTCAGGGCCGTCCAGCGACGACCGCCGAAGATCGGCACCATGAACGAATAGAAGATGCGCAAGGTCGCGCCGGACAGGCCCGGCAACGCCGCGAGCCAGAACAACTGGTCGGTGCTGAAACTGAAACCGATGGCGTTCAGGCGCACGATCACCGTGCTCCAGACCATCCACACCGCGAAGGCCAACAGCAGCGCCGGGATGGAAATCCACAGGTTACGCCGGGCAGTCTGTTTGCCACTCTTGCCCCAGAACGCGGGGTCTTCCGGACGCCAGTCATGAATGACCGGGCCCTTTTCAGGCGTTTGCAGAACGGACATGTTCTTCTCCTTGGGCAATGCTGGAAAACGGGGATTGGCTGGCCGGCGGCTGTTTACCCAGCAGCGGGCGCTTGCGAACTTCGCTGAAGTACATCCAGGTCAGGGAGACCCAGACCACGCCGTACATCAACATGAAGCAGGACGAGCGCACGCCGGTGAGGTCCACCAGGGCGCCGAACATGATCGGCAACACGAACCCGCCCAGGCCGCCGGCCAGGCCGACGATGCCGGACACCGCGCCCATGTTTTTCGGGTAGTCGTTGGCGATGTACTTGAAGACCGAGGCCTTGCCGAACGCGAAGGCGATGCCCATCACGAACAGCAGCACGGTGAACAGCGTGGCGTTGAGGCCGATGTGAAAATCCACCGTGCCGTTGACGGTCTGCACTTGCAGTTGGGTCTGTGGGTACGAGAGCAGGAACAGGCAGATCCAGCTGACCCACAACACCCACCAGGTCACGCTCTGGGCGCCCCAGCGGTCGGACATCCAGCCACCGACGGCCCGCAATACGCCACCGGGCAGGGAGAAGCAGGCCGCCAGCAGCGCCGCGCTTTGCAGGCTGAAGCCGTATTCCTGCACGTAGTACTTGGTCATCCACAGGGCCAGGGCTACATAGCCGCCGAACACGATCGAGTAGTACTGGCAGTAGCGCCACACCGCTGGTTCTTTCAGGGTTTTCAGTTGCTCGCGCAACGTGGCGCCGCCGGTGCCGCTGTGCTCCTTCTTCTCGGTTGTGAGAAACCAGAACAGCAGCGCGGTGATGAACAGAATGGCGCTGAACACCTTCGGCACCAGGTGCCAGGAACCGAAGGCGATCAAGGCAGGAGCGAGGAATTTGGTCAGCGCGGCGCCGGCGTTGCCCGCGCCGAACACACCCATGGCGAAGCCTTGATTCTGCTTGTCGAACCACTTGGCCACATAAGCGATGCCCACCGAGAACGATCCACCGGCCAGCCCGACAAACAGGCCCAGCACCAGGAACTGCCAGAAAGCCGTGGCCAGGGTGATCAGGTACAACGGCAGCACACAGGAGAGCATCAGCAGGAAGAACACGATGCGCCCGCCGAAGCGGTCGGTCAGCAGGCCCAGGGGCAAGCGCACCAGGGAACCGGTCAGCACCGGCGTGGCGGCCAGCAGACCGAATTGGGTTTCGTTGAGCGCCAGCATTTCCTTGATCGGAACACCGAGCACGGCAAACATCATCCAGACCATGAAGCACACGGTGAAGGCCAGGGTACTCATCCCCAGTACCAACCCTTGTTGCACTTGCGCTCGCATCTCGATGCACTCCCCGTCAGTTCGATGAGCGCAGCCTAGTGATGCCTACCCCGTAAAAACTTGACCTGGGTCAACGTGCGTCCCGGCGGTACTGGCCTATGCTGGGGCCGTCTACCTCTTAGGGGGTAGAGCCTGAAGTTGATAAGAACCTTTATTTATCAAGGCTTTGAACATTTCGGCCGTGGCTTTTATCGAAACGTAGCGGCCGACAACTCTTTAGAGGTAGTGCGCCCGGGATCGGCTGCTATACCCCCCCAACGCCAGGGCGTCCCCATGTTCGGTTTGCAGAATTTCCTCCAGGGCCAGTCTCGATGATGCGGTGGCTGCGCAGTTCCCTGCCCGCTCGCGCCGGGCTGGCGGTGATCCTGATCGCCATCCTCGCCCTGGCCAGTTCCTTGAGCGCAGGTCTGATTGCCTGGTTCAGCCAGGGCGACGCGGCCGCCATCAACACCGCCGGTTCCGTGCGTATGGAGACCTATCACCTGAGCTGGAAACTGGCAGCCGGGGCCAGCGACGATGTCCCGGCGATCATCGACAGCCTGCAACGACGTCTCGAAAGCCCGTCCTTGCGCGCCGTGCTGGAAGACGGACCGGCGACCTCCCTGCATCAGAGTTATCAGAGCCTCATGCAGCGTTGGAACCAGACCTTGCGCCCGGCCATCGAACGCGGCGATTCGGCGTTCTTCCAGGCCAGTGCCGCTTCCTTCGTTGCGCAACTGGACCAGTTCGTCACCCTGTTGCAACGCCAGAGCGAGCACAAGCAAGCCTGGCAACAGACGATCCAGGGCATGGCGCTGTTCACCACCATGATCATCCTGCTGATCGGTCTGTATGAATTGCAGTACGGTGTGGTCACGCCCTTGCAGGAACTGGTGGACGCCACCCAGCGCTTTCGCCGTGGCGAATTCCAGGTGCGGGTCAACCATCAGTCAGAGGATGAACTGGGCCAACTGGCGACCAGCTTCAACACCATGGCCGAGACCATCGAGCAATCCCATCGCACCCTGGAGAATCAGGTCCAGCAAAAGACCCTGAACCTGCAACAGGCCAATGCCGCCCTGGAGCTGCTGTACCAGAGCAGCCGCAGCCTGGCCACGCGGCAGGCCAATGCCGAAGGGCTGGATGAACTGATCAGCCGGTTCCAGCAGCGACTGCCGGGCCTGCGCCTGTCGCTGTGTCTGCAAGGCCAGTTGCAGGCGCCCGCCCGGCAACTGCTGTCGCTGCATGGCGCCAACAGCCGCGAGGTCTGCGCCAGCAGCGATTGCGCCACCTGCCAGAAACACCACAGCGCCCGGCCGCAGACGTTCAGCATCAGTAACCAGGGCACGGAACTGGGTGAACTCAAGGCGCATTTTGTCGACGGTCACGCGGCGCAACCCTGGGAAACCGCACTGATCCAGGCCCTGGCAAACCTGATCGGCACCTCGCTGTCTCTCAAGCGCCAGCGCGAACAGGACCATCGCCTGCTGTTGCTCGATGAGCGCACGATCATCGCCCGCGAACTGCATGACTCCCTGGCCCAGGCCTTGTCGTACATGAAGCTGCAAGTCAGCCGTATGCAAACCCTGATGCGTCGCGGCGAACCGGTGCAAACCCTGGAAACCGTCACCGCCGAACTGCGCGAAGGCCTGAACAATGCCTACCGGCAGTTGCGCGAGCTGCTCACCACGTTCCGCTTGCAGATCCACGACGACGGGCTGGTCCAGGAACTCAAGGACACCGCTGAAGAATTCTCCCGCCGGGGCGATTTCCGGGTGCATCTGTTCGTCGACACCCTGGCCTTCGAGCTGTCGGCCAGTGAGCAGATCCATATCCTGCAGATCACCCGCGAGGCGCTCTCCAACTGCCTGCGCCACGCCCACGCAGAGAACGCCTGGCTCGAACTGCGCCAGGAAGGCGAAACCGTGCGACTGTCGGTCGAAGACGATGGCCGGGGCTTCAGTGGCGAAGTGGACCAGCGCGAACACCACGGCCTGAACATCATGAACGAACGGGCCCGCAGCTTGCGCGGCCAACTGCAAATTATCTCCCGAACGCCCCAGGGCACCCGTATCCAGGTGCATTTCCAACCGGAATTCCTGGGCCAACACAGCGAAGGTCTCGCAACATGAACGCCCCCCTGCGTCACACCCTCCTGCTGGTCGACGACCATCCAATGATGCGTCGAGGGATCCGCCAAATGCTCGAACTCGAAGACGACTTGCACATCGTCGGCGAAGCCAGCCACGGCGAAGAAGCCCTGACACTGATCGAACCGCTCAAACCTGACCTGGTCCTGCTGGACAACAACATGCCGCAAATGAACGGCATCGAAACCCTGCGCCGGCTGCGGGCCATGCATTACACCGGCAAGGTATTGCTGTTCACCGTATCCGACGCCGAGGACGACATTCGCGATGCCCTGCGCCTGGATGCCAACGGTTACCTGCTCAAGGACATGGAGCCGGAGTTGCTGGTGCAGTACATCCGCGATGCCCTCAACGGCGCGCTGGTGATCAGCCCCGGCCTGACCCGCGTCATGGCCCAGGCCTTGCGCTCCCCTCCCCGCCAGGCCGACGTGGAACTGACCGAACGCGAGCGCCAGGTACTCAAGACCATCGCCGGCGGCTGCAGCAACAAAGTCATCGGCCACAAGCTGGGCATCACCGAAGGCACGGTCAAGGTCCATGTGAAGAACCTGCTGCACAAACTGGGGTTGCGCTCACGGGTCGAAGCCGCCGTGTGGGCCATGGAGCATCTGCGCGGAGTGGGCTAGCCCGGCAAACCACACCTCCTGTAGGAGCAAAGCTTGCTCGCGATGACGGCGGCACATTCAACATTCCTGCAAGCTGACCCTCCGCTATCGCGAGCAAGCTTTGCTTCCACAGGGTGTTTCAGGCGAATACAGCGCCTGCGCACGACTCGAAAAAACTGTGGGAGCGAGCCTGCTCGCGATGACGGCGGCACATTCAACATCCCTGCAAGCTGACCCTCCGCTATCGCGAGCAGGCTCGCTCCCACAGGGTTTGTGTTTGAGCGGGGACGCACCTCCCTCTTCCGAGGTAGGCCTGCGGAGGCATAGGCCGGGGGCGCGTGGGGTTCTACCATGACGGCACGCGGAGGTACGCCATGCTGACTCATCCTTCCATCGTTTTACTGTTGCGTCGTCATCACCTGTTCAGCCAGTTACCGGAGCGGGTCTTCGAAGACGTGTGCAACCTGGCCGTGCTCAAACGCCTGGAGTGCAACAGCACGCTCATGCACCAGGGCGACCCGGCCAAGCGGTTTTTCCTGCTGGTCAGCGGTCAGATCAAGCTGTTCCGGGTCACCGGTGAAGGCCAGGAAAACCTGGTGGAAATCATCCAGCCCGGGCAGACCTTCGCCGAGGCTCTGCTGTTCAGCCAGGCCCGGTGCTACCCGGTCAGTGCGTCGGCGCTCAAGGACAGCGTACTGGTGAGTATCGAAGGCACTCATTACCGCAAGGCCCTGGAAGACCAGCCGAAGGTCTGCCTGGCGATCCTGGCGAGCATGAGTATCCATTTGCACCAGCGCCTCAAGGACATCGACAACCTGACCCTGGCCAGCGCCAGCCGGCGGGTCATCAACTTTCTGCTTCAGGAACGCGACCCGCGCGACGGCCAGGTGGTGCTACAGGTGTCCAAACGCCTGGTGGCCTCCAAGCTGGGAATCCAGCCAGAGACTTTTTCGCGCATTCTCCATCGCCTGGTAGACGGTGGCCTGATTGCCATGGAGCGGCGCAACATTCGCATCCTGGCCGAAGATGAGCTGGACGCTTACCAGCAATAACCCGCGCAGCCCCAATTCCCTTGTGGCGAGGGGATTTATCCCCGCTGGGGCGCGAAGCGGCCCCTATTCAAACTGTCTGACACAGCGCATTGGGACTGCTTCGCAGTCCAGCGGGGATAAATCCCCTCGCCACAGGCTCAGCCAGACTCACTATCTGCTGTGTCATTTTCAACGATCATCGGTATCAACCGCTCAAACAACGCGTCCCCCTCCTCTTGCGTGCAATCGACGCCGAAACGCTTGCGCCAGCCCAACTGGCTCAAAATCACATGCACATCCGCTTCCAGATCATGCTGCTGCAAACACGCCTGGACGCACTGCAACGGACAACCGTCCAGCGCGATGATCCGCCGCCCCGAGCGCGCTTTGTTGACCAGTGCCGGCACATGCCCGCCGACCCCGACGATGCAGGACATCTCGGCCAGGCCGGCGCGGTCCAGGCGCAGGGCGACGGTGTTGGCCAGTTGCGCCACGTTGGAACAACCGGAACAGGAGTACACCAGGGGCAGTGAGCCTGGAGCTTTCATCAGGCCGCCGCCAATCCCTTGCCCGCCCGTTCCAGATTGCGCCATAACCAGGGCGGCAAGACCTCCGGGTCGAGGCTGTCGATCAGGTTCTTCAGCGCCAGCCCCAATTCGGTGTCGCCCTCAATCACCAGGCGTCGCCGGAAGAACAACGTGTCGGGATCTTCCTGCCGACTGGCGAGCAAGAGAAATTCACGCCAGTTGCCGCTGATGCTGACCTGGGCTTCGGCTTGTTCGGCAATGCGCAGTCCATCCCGCGACAGCGTCAGGTACCAGCACAACTTCAGGTCCGGCACCCGCAGGCATAGCCAACGCCCGCGCAACACCTCGAACCCGCCATCGCGCAGCGGCTCGGCCAGGCAACGGTTGAGCGCCTGCTGCAACGCCAGGCGCTGTACGACAAACGGCACCTTGCCCACCAGCGGCAGCACCCGGTCAGCGCCTTTGAGCAACCATTTTTTTCGACTCAGCACAGGCCCGCCTCCTCAACTTTCAACATACCGGCATGACCGTGCCAATAGCCGTTGCAACCGGCCACAAACAGCGGTGGTGCCTCGCCCTGGCGAACGTTGTCGAAGGACCTGACCACCTCGGCCATGCCCTGGGCGCGCGGGCTCAGACGCAGCACGTCGGCGCCACTGGCCATCAGCGCGGGGTAATCGGCCAACAGATTGGTCACCTCACCGGACATCGTCTGAATGCCATTGAGGGTGAACAGTTGCTGGCCCTCCTGACTGCTCAACGCCAGGCCGTCGGGATAGTTGATGCAACAGAACTGACAGTCGTCCTTGGGCCGGTTTTCGGCCCGGGCGGTGAAGCAGCGTGCCGAATAAGCCAGGGGCAAGTGGCCGTAGGCAAAAATCTCCACCTCGGGGACCTCGCGTTCCATTTCCCGCACCTGCTCCAGCACATCGCCGATCAGCGCCGCCGAGCATTCCACAGGTGGTACCCAGCGAATCATGCCGCTGTCGAGCAATTGCCCCAGGGCATGGCCGTTGTACAGGTTCAACGCCGGGCCACCCACGAAAGGCAACTTGCGTTCAGCGAGAAACTGCACCGCGCCCATGTCATTGGCTTCCACCAACAATTGGCCGTTGTCACACAGCCGACGCAAGGATGACAGCTCCGAGGCCGCTTCGATCAGCGTCAGGCTCGACAACACAATCTGTGCCTGGCTGCACGCTTGCAGTTCGCGCCCCAGGCCCAGCCATTGATCCAGGGAGAATGCCCGGCGCTTTGAGCACACGGTTTCCCCCAGGTAAATCACATCCAGCGGCAAGGCCGACATCTCGGCGTAGAAATTCCCCAGTTGCGCTTTGTCCCAGTAAAACAGGACCGGTCCCAGGCTGAGTTTCATCTGGCCTCCCTCATTGCCATGATCGATGGTAAGCGCCCAGGGTGGTCTGGCTGCCTTCCGACAAACCGGCCAACACCTGGCGCCATTCTTCCCGCACCCGGAATCGTTGCGGCGCAGCCCGGTGGGCATCCAGTGCGGCGCGCCAGACCCGGGTCACTTGTTCAACGTAGGCCGGGCTGCGCTGGCGGCCCTCAATCTTCACTGCCTCGACGCCGATGGCCGCCAGCTCCGGCAGCAGGTCCAGGGTGTCGAGGCTGGTGGGTTCTTCCAGGGCATGGAAGCGCTTGCCGCCGACCAGGAAGCGGCCCTTGCACAGGGTCGGGTAACCGGCCGGCTCGTCAGGGGTGTAGCGATCGATCAGCACCTCGCTCAAGCGTGCGCTCAGGCCGTCGGCGTCTTCGCTCCAGCGCACTGCCTTGGCCGGTGAGCACACGCCGCACAGGTTCGGCGACTCACCGGTGATGTAAGAGGACAAGTGACAACGGCCCTCGGCCATGATGCACAGGCTGCCGAAACCGAAGACTTCGATCGGCACTGGGCTCGCTGCTGCTACCTGCCGCACCTGGGCCAGGGACAGCACCCGTGGCAGCACCGCACGCCGAATGCCGTAGCGCTCGGCGTAAAAAGCCAGCGCCGCGGCATGGGTCGCCGAACCTTGTACCGAAAGATGCAGGGCCAGTTGTGGGTGGCGCTGGCTGGCGTAGCCGAGCACCCCGGGGTCGGCGGCGATCAGGGCGTCGACGCCCAGATCGGCGGCGCGATCCACCGCGCGCTGCCAACGCTCCCAGCCCTTGGGTTGTGGGTAGGTGTTGACCGCCACATAGAGTTTGCGTTGGTGCTGGCGGATGTGCGCGACCGCCGCGTCGAACTGTTTGTCGTCCATGTTCAGCCCGGCGAAATGCCGGGCGTTGGTGTCATCGCGAAAGCCGACATAGACGGCATCGGCGCCTTGGCGCACCGCCGCTTTGAGGGCAGGCAGATTCCCTGCCGGGCAAACCAGTTGCATGGGGCATCCTCATGAGAAAACTCGGAGCGCCGCCAGTCTAGTCAGCTCATCGGCGGCGACCTTGACGACAATCAATTGCCGTTAATGCATCAGGCTCGCGAACGGCAAGTACATCACCTTGTCGAGCATGCGCACGTGCGCCTGGCACTCGACCACGGCCAGACCGTCGGCCCAGCATGCGGCAGCCAACATGGCCGAACTTTGCTGGGGATGCAGCTCGACACACAGCGAACCATCGGCACCGGGGACCAGTTTCGCCCGCAGGTACTGCCGCCGCCGGTTGGGCTTTGGCCAGTCAAACCCGGCCGGCAACTGCAACGGGACCGGTATTACTTCGTCCATGCCTTGGGCCCGGAACAGGAACGGGCGCACGACGATCAACGCGGTAATCAGCGCCGCCGATGGGTTACCTGGCAAACCGATCCAGGGTTTGCCGGCCACTTCGCCAAAGGCCAGCGGTTTGCCCGGCTGGATTGCCAGGCGCCACAGGTCAACGCTGCCCAGCGCTTCGATGGCTTGTTTGAGATGATCCTCCTCGCCCACCGAAACGCCGCCGGAGGTCAGCAGCACATCACACTCGGCCGCCGCCAGGCTCAAGGCCTGGCGACTGGCGAGCAGCTTGTCGGGCATGGCGCCGTAGTCATGCACCTCCATGCCCCAGCCGCGCAGCAGTGCCGCGAGGCTATGGCGATTGCTGTTGTAGATCTGCCCCGGCGCCAATGCTTCGCCCGGTTCGCGCAGTTCATCGCCGCTGCTGAGCAGACCGACCTGCAACGGCCGATAGACCTCCATTCGCGCAATCCCGGCACCGGCCAGCAACCCCAGCTCCTGGGCCCGCAAGCGCTTGCCGGCACGAAGCAACAGGTCTCCTCGGCGCACTTCCTCGCCTTCCTTGCGCACATGGTCGCCGTCATTGACCGGTGGCAACCAGACCCGCTCACCTGCTACCTGACAGCTTTCCTGGGGCACCACGGTGTCTGCCCCCGGCGGCAGCGGCGCGCCCGTGAAAATCCGTACCGCCTGCCCGGGCTGCAGCGGATTATTGGATGCCTGTCCGGCGGCAATGCGCCCGGCCAGGGTCAGATAACCTCCGGCGGCTGGCAGGTCAGCGGCCCGCAGGGCATAACCGTCCATGGCGCTGTTGTCCCACGCAGGCAAGTTCATGGGGCTGCGGATGTCTGTCGCCAGCACCCGACCCAGGGCCTGGTCCAGCGCCACCCGTTGCACCGGAGGCGGCAGCGGTGCCTGATCCAGCAGGTAGCGGATGGCTTCATCCACCGGCATCAGCGCGCCGCTCTCACAGACGCTGCCACACGCGCCGCTGCTCATGAGCGCGTCCCGCAAGGCTCAACGACAACGCCGGGCTGCGGCTTGAGGTGGGGAGTGAAGTTGCACGGGCCGGTGCGGCTGTCCAGTTGACCGACCAGGATCTGTTCCCAACCGGTGCGACACGCGCCCGGCGAACCCGGCAGGCAGCACACCAATACGCCGTTGCTCATACCCGCCAATGCCCTTGATTGCAGGCTGGACATGCCGATCTCTGCCAGTGACACCTGCCGGAACAGTTCGCCGAACCCGTCCACCTGCTTGTCCAGCAGCGGCAGCACCGCCTGGGGAGTGTTATCGCGGGGGGTAAAACCGGTGCCGCCGGTCATCAGCACCACTTGCACTTCAGGGTCGGCGATCCACTGCGAGACCTGGGCGCGGATCTGGTAGATATCGTCCTTCACCAGCCCACGGTCGATCAGCACATGCCCGGCGGTTTGCAGCAGATCGGCGAGGGTTTTCCCGGAGGTATCGGTTTCGGAGCTACGGGTATCGCTGATGGTCAGCACCGCAATATTCAGCGGTTGAAAGTGGCGTTGCGTCAGATGGGCCATGGTCAGCCGTCCTTTAAAAAAAGATGGCCCAGCCTGAACCGCAATCGGGGCCGGGCCTATTCCCCGATAGAGGTACCTCCCTCGGCGTTTACGGTGCCAGTCGGCTACGCTGCCAGGCGCCTTCTTGCAGGCGGTAGTCGAGGCGATCGTGCAGACGGTCGGCGCGGCCTTGCCAGAACTCCAGCCGTTCAGGCCTCAGGCAGTAGCCGCCCCAGTGTTCGGGACGCGGCACTGGCTGATTGATAAACCGTCGTTCGGTCTGCGTCAGCAACGCCTCAAGGGCGGCCCGATCCTCCAGCTCACGGCTTTGCGGCGAGGCCCAGGCACCAAGACGACTGGCCAGGGGGCGGGAAATGAAATAGGCATCCGATAGCCCGGAATCGAGCTTGTGGACCTGCCCTTCAACCCGCACTTGCCGTTCCAGCCCCGGCCAGAAAAACGTCATGGCCGCCCACGGATTGATCGCCAGGTCCCGTCCCTTGCCACTGTCGTAGTTGCCGAAAAATGTGAAACCTTCATCGCTGAACCCCTTGAGCAGCAGCACCCGACAGTGCGGCCGGCCCTGCTCGTCCACGGTCGCCAGGGTCATGCTGTTGGCTTCCACCGGCGGGCTTTCGGTGTCGCGGGCTTGTTGCATCCATAACCCGAACAGAACCATCGGATCGTCCGGTGCCTGGGCTTCATCCAACCCGTCCAGGGTGTACTGACGACGCATTTTGGCCAGGGAAAGGGGCATGACGATGATCTCCACGATGGATTTGCTCCAGTGTGGGTTCTGTCGCGTGGGCAGGCCTTGATCGTTGTCAATGGCGGATCTTGTGTTGAACGTGCCGATGCCATCGCGAGCAGGCTCGCTCCCACATTGGGCCTATGGAGTTCCCTGTGGGAGCGAGCCTGCTCGCGATGAAGACGACTCGGTCTAATAGGTCGCCGGCTACTTGAGCCCCAACCGCCGCGCCAGTTTATGCAGGTTGCTCGGGTCGACCTCCAGCAGCCGCGCCGCACCGGCCCAGTTCTGCCCGCAATGCTCCAGGGCCTTGAGGATCGCCTGGCGCTGGCAAGTGTCGACAGCTTCATTCAGCGGCTGGAATGGTACATCGGCGACCTCTAGAGACTGTTCAAGTGTCGCGTGGGTCGTGGATCCGCTGGCACTGACGTCCAGGTCCAGCACCTGCGGCTCCAGGGTCATGATCAGGCTGCGACTGGCCCCGCGGCTGAGTTGCTTCAACGCCGCGCGACTGATCACGTGCTCCAGCTCCCGCACATTGCCCGGCCAGGAGTACGCCAGCAGCGCCTGTTCAGCGGCCGGTGACAGGCGCAAGCCGCGCAAGCCCAGGCGCGTGCGGTTCAACTCGAGGAAATGCCCGGCTAGCATCAGCACATCGCTACCGCGTTCGCGCAACGGCGGGATCGGCACCGGGTAGACCGAGAGCCGGTGATACAGGTCGGCGCGAAATAGCCCATCGCGAATGCTGTCCGGCAGGTGGCGGTTGGTGGCGGCGATGATCCGCACATCGACGTGCAGCGGCTTGTCAGCACCCAGGCGCTGGATCTCGCCGTTTTGCAGGGTGCGCAGCAACTTGGCCTGCACACTCAACGGCAATTCACCCACCTCGTCGAGAAACAGCGTGCCGCCATTGGCCGCGTCGAAACGCCCCGCGCGGTCAGTCGTAGCGCCGGAGAATGCCCCTTTGACGTGGCCGAACAGTTCGCTTTCGGCCAGGGACTCGGGCAAGGCTGCGCAATTGACCTGCACCAGCGGCTTGTGACTGCGCCGGGACAAGCGATGCAAACGACGCGCAAACAACTCCTTGCCGACACCGGTTTCTCCCAGCAACAGCACCGGCAGTTCGGAGTCGGCCAATACGTCCAGCTCGTTGAGCAGTTGATCCAGCACCTCGCTGCGCCCAAGGATCTCGCCCTCCTCGGCCGGCCGACGGACATCCGGCAGATCACTGCGCGAGGCGCGCAGGCTGCGGTTTTCCTGCTCGAGCCGGGTCACCCGCACCGCCGCTTCGATCTGCAAGGTGCACCGTTTGAGTTCTTCCCTTGCGCGGCTGTCGAAGGTGCCGGCGTGCAAGGCATCCAGGGTGATCGCGCCCCAGAGCCGCCCTTCCACGTACAGGCTCACGCCCATGCAGTCGTGCACCGGCAGCGGCTCGCCGACGTGGTTATCGAGCAAGCCGTCATAAGGGTCGGGCAAGCGGCTGTCGGGCTCGAACCAGGTAGGTTCGCGCGACGCCATGATCGCCGCCAGACGCGGATGCTGGGCGATCACGAACCGACGGCCGAGCGCTTCATGCACCAGGCCTACAGTGGCGACGGGCCTGAGGCTGTCATCGTCCAGGCGCAACAAGCCTACGGCGCCACTGTTGAAGTATTCGCGCAGGGTCTGTACCAGGCGTTGCAATCGAACGGCATTGGGCAACTCGACGATCAGGTCGGCGGCCAGGCTTTCACGCAGCATGGTAGTGATTACCCTCCAGGGTTCGTTTGACCCCTTGCAGCCAGGGTGAGAATCACCCTGGTAAATATTTATCCGTTAATTTTCAGACAGTTAATTCTGGCACGTCGGCTGCAAAGTTCGCTCATCTGTCCCTCCCGGGATTCAACCCAAGGAAACATGATGAGCCTCGATCTGCTGGAACAAAGCCTCGGCCAATTGGCCTGCGACATTCCCGGTGCCACCCGTACCTTCCATCACTACAACCTCGACTTCTGTTGTGGCGGGCAAAAATCCTTGCGCGAAGCAGCGCTGGGCAAGGGCCTGAACCCACTGCTGATCGCCGATGCCCTGCGCACCCTGCAAGCCGCTGGGGAACTGGGCCATGACTGGCGCGACGAACCCCAGGCGCTGTTGATCGCCCACATCCTGGAACGCTACCACGCCCGTCACCGCGAACAGCTGCCGGAATTGATCCGTCTGGCCCGCCGCGTCGAGATGGTCCATGGCGCCCGGGCCAGTTGCCCCGTCGGCCTGGCCGATCACTTGCAGGACATGTATCAGGAACTCGAAGGCCACATGCTCAAGGAGGAGCAGGTGCTGTTCCCGATGCTGCAACAGGGCCTGGGTGATCGGGCCTCGGCCCCCATCCAGGTACTGCGCTACGAACACGACCAGCACGGTGAAGCGCTGGAAACCATGCTTGCCCTGACCGACCAGATCACCCCGCCCTCCGATGCCTGCAACACCTGGCGCGCCCTGTATCGCGGGCTGGTGGAGTTTCGTGATGACCTGATGCAGCACATCCATCTGGAAAACAATGTGTTGTTCGTCAATGCGATGAAACCCGTTCGCTGACTCTCAAACATTGCCATTACCCCTGTGGGAGCAAAGCTTGCTCGCGATAGCGCTGGATCAGTCAACATTGATACCGACTGACATTGCGCCATCACGAGCAAGCTTTGCTCCCACAGCCGTTTGTGGCTCTCATTCCTGCTCAAAACTGCCAATAGAACATCGCCTTGGCCAACACCACAATCAGCACCATGTGTCCCAGGATACTGCGACGCAGCCAGCAGGCGCGGTCCGGGGTCAGCCGCCCGCTCTTGAGCCAGTACGCCAGCCACAAATAATGGCCGATGATGCTCAAGGCCAGGAGGATCTTCAGGCTCAGCAACAGGCCGAAGCTGTTGCTCAACGGTTGGCTCAATGCACCGCGATGCTGCCAGGCCAGCGCGATGCCGGCGCTGTAAAGCACCAGCACCACCCCGTGCAACACCTGCCGCGAACGCTTGGCGATAGCCGGGTCGGCGGCGTCCTTGACGCCTTGGGCCAAAGGCCTGCGGGCGGCATGCCAGATAAAAACCTCGAAAAACAACGTGCCGATAAAAGCGATAGCCGCCAATAGATGAGTGACCAGCAAAACCCCATACATCATCGACCCCCTCGGCTCATCCTGGATGCCCATCCACGCGGGCCTGCAACAGCATCGGCCCATAACGCCAGGCGTAGAGTCCGAATGCCAGGGTCCAGCACAGCCCCGCCAGCCACAGCGCGGCCAACGGGAACAGCAGCACCAGCAGCACTCGGCTCAGGCATGCCAGGTTCAGCAGGACGAACGCCAGGGTCATGCCGGCCGGCGGTTCCAGGGCTCGCCCGGTATGGCCCAGACTGACGCGGGCGATCATCGCCAGGATCAACCCGGCCATGGCGCCGATGGACAAGCTGTGCACCGCCAGGCTCGGGTTCAGCGCGACGCCGAAATGCCACAGCGCCATGCCCAGGCAAGCCAGCGCCAGCCAGGCGTAGGCCAGGTGCAGCGACCACAGCAGCGGCACTCGCCACAAATCCCGATCATGCCAACGCACCAGTCGCACCCCGTGCCCCACCGCCAGCGCGGCGAACAACAGGCCGACCCAGAGGCTGGTCGACAGCGCCGGGCCGAAGGCATACAGCAGCGCCACCAGTGCCGACCCCGCCAGTAACAGACGATCGAGCCACGGCCAGGGGGCAACGCCCTCTACCCGGCCCAGACCGCGCTGGGTAAAGAAAGGAATCACCCGCCCGCCGATCAGCCCCATCATCGCCGCTACCAGCCACAGGCCCGTGAGCACACTTTGGCGCTGCAAACCTTCGTCATGTTGCACCAGACCGTACACGGATAACCCATCAGCGACGGCCAACAGCAACAAGACCAGCACAATCGGGTAATTGCGCTTCTGCCGTACGCGCCACAACGTAATGCCCATCAACGCCGCAACCGCCAGGGCGAAACCCAGCTCCAGCACCGTCAGCAATGGCCAGGGCGCATCCACCAGCCAGGCCAGTCGCGCGCCCAGCCATAACAGCGCCAGCGCCGTCAGACGTTTGCCACTGAGCCCCGGAGTACCTGTCCAGGTCTGCACCGCCGTCAACAAGAACCCGGCGATGATTGCCAGGCCGAAGCCGAACAGCAGTTCATGACGGTGCCAGGCCAACCAGCCGCCGGCCGGTTGCCAGGCCGACAGCCTTCCAGTAAACGCCGCCAGCCACAACGGTATGGCCAACAATGCAAGCACACACCCGGCCAGGAAGAACGGCCGAAACGCCAGCCGCCACAACGGCAGGATGGCCATGGCCTTGCGACGGTCAAGCACTTGCATACACCACTCCTTTACCTCAGCGCGGGACGGGCCAGCGGTGAGGGGTCAACAATCAGGGTTCGAATGATCAGCTATCGGCACCGGCGGGCCTTGTCTCAGATCAAGCCAGCCCGCCTCACCCAGGTACTTGCAAGGGGCTTGCCGAAACTGTTCGAGGGTGCACCGCCCCACTCAATAAACCGTCTGTTTATCCCCTGAAGGGGCGAGCCTGCTGGCGATGAGGCCGGTCAGCTCGATATCTCCGCTGACTGATAAGCCGCCATCGTGAGCAGGCTCGCTCCCACAAATGGCCATCAACCGGGTAAATATAACCCTGTCATGGTGATTATCACCCTAACAGTACAGGGTCATTTATACCCATCTCACCGTACGGCCCCGCAAATCAACGGTTGCGGGCATGGCCCGTCTCTTGCTCTGGCAGGGCACAGACTTTTTTTTGCCGGGGTTATCCATGAAATACGTCGCGCTGCCGCTCGCCTGGTTCGTCCTGCTCTCTTGCGTCGTTGGTCTGGCCAGCGGCCTGTCCCTTAGCCTCGTCTGAATCCGATTCATTTCCCTGCCATACAAGGACTCATGCCATGGTGCTTCACCGTGTTCATCACCAGATTCTGCGCAGTCATCACCTGTTCGAACCGTTGAACGAAGAACAGCTCGACGAACTGATGAGTACCAGCCAATTGCTGAATGTCGACAGGGGCGAACCGCTGTTCCGCCAAGGCGAACCGGCGCAGGCGTTTTACTTCGTGATCTCCGGCGCGGTGAAAATCTACCGGTTGACGCCGGACGGCCAGGAAAAAGTCTTCGAGGTGATCGGCGAGCGCCAGACCTTCGCTGAAGCCATGATGCTGATGGACACGCCGAACTACGTCGCTTGCGCAGAGGCCGTTGGGCCAACCCAGCTGTATCGCCTGTCCAATGCCACGTACATGCGTCTTTTGCAAAGTAACAGCCGGTTGACCTTCGCCCTGCTCGGCAAGCTCTGTGTGCGCCTGCACCAACGGGTCAACGAGATTGAAACCCTGTCGCTGAAAAACGCCACCCACCGCGTGGTGCGCTACCTGCTGACACAACTGGTACGCTTGCAAACCGTGGACAGCCAGTTCGAGCTGCCCATGGCCAAGCAACTGATCGCCGGACACCTGTCGATCCAGCCAGAAACCTTCTCGCGGATCATCCGCCGGCTGATCGATGAAAAAATCATCACCCAGGACGGTCGCCAGATCGCCATTCTCGACCGCCTGCGCCTGGAACATTTCGAATGAGCGCGCAACCCACCTGCCTGTATTGCCAACACGCCAACCCCGCCAATCAAAGCGAATGTCGCCAGTGCGGCATGCCGCTACCGGCCGAGGCAGGGCTGGCTGGCGAGCGCCGCCTGCGACGCTTCACCTGGTTCTGTGTCGGCCTGACGATATTCTGCGTCGTCATGTTTTTCTGGTTACCCCGCGACATCGCCTGAACCCTCAATCCTGAGTCAACTGCCGGTACAACTGCGGCAAACGCAGCGGCAGTTGCTCCGGCTGACGGATCAAGGTGTAGCCATTGGCGCCGAACATGTACGGCAGGTAATCCCCGGCTTCACGATCGATGGTGATGCAAAACGGCGTCAGCCCCTGACGCCGAGCCTCCAGCACCGCCTGGCGGGTGTCCTCCACGCCATAGCGCCCTTCATAGAGATCCAGGTCGTTAGGTTTGCCATCGCTCACCAGCAACAGCAACTTGCGTCGCCGCTTGCACCCTTCCAGCCGTTGGGTGGCCTGGCGAATGGCGGCGCCCATGCGCGTGTAGTAACCGGGCCTGAGGCCCTGGATCCGACCGCGGGTGTGGTCGTCATAGCCTTGGTTGAACGCCTTAATCTCGTGCATCCGCACCTGTTGTCGGCGCAGTGAAGAGAACCCGTACAAGGCAAAATCATCCCCCAGCACCGACAGGGTTTCACCGAACAGCAGCAGGCTGTCGCGGATCACGTCGATCACCCGGTGTTCGTCGTTGAGGTGGGCATCGGTGGACATCGACAGATCGGCCAACAGCAGGCAAGCCAGGTCGCGGCGGGTCTGGCGTTGTTCCATGAACAAGCCGCGTTCGCTGCATTGGCCGTGCTGACGCTCGACGTGGAAGTCCAGCCAAGCTTGCAGGTCCAGCTCCGAACCCTGGGTTTGCTGGCGCAGCCATTGTCGATCGTTGCGCAGGTGCTCGAACTGGCGTCGCAAACGCTGGGCCGAGGCGCGCAGGCGGTTCGGCAGCGGCTGAGGTTCGCAGTCCCGGGGAATGAAAGTCTGCACACTGACGAAATCGTCCTGGAGGCGTTGCTTGCGGTAGTCCCATTCCGGCAACAGGATGCCCGCGCCCAGGGGAATGTCATCCACATCGGCCGGCGGCAAGTCCAGGTGCAACTTCAAACCGCCGCCCTTGCGCAAGCGGGTGCGCGACAGGGTCAATTGGTCCAGGTCCTCGGCGACTCGCGCCGCGTCCGGGTCTTCGCTGTCGTCCGCCCAGCGATCCAGGTCCACGTGTTCGGTCCAACTGAACAGGTTCTCCAGGCGCACGATCAGCAACCCACCGTCCCGGGTGGTGTCGTCGATGCGCTCGGCGCGCTTGCGACCGCCCTGCTGCTCACCCGGCGGCGTCGCCAGGTATTGCTCGGACTCCTCGAGGTTGGCCGCCTGGGGATTGCCCAGATGCTGGGGCGGATACAGCCACAGCGGCAGCGGCCAGGCGGCCCGCTCACTGCGCGGAAAATGCTCGACGCTGCCCGGTTCGCGCAAGGCCTGACACAGCGCGCGCTCCAGGGCCGCCTCGGCCGGGGGCAATGATTGTGGGTCGGGACGCAACGACAGATGCGCATCCACCAGCCGCCGATATCGGCCACGCAGCGCCGGGTAACGCCCCAGCAGTGCCAGGGTCCAGCGTTGGTTGTCACGTCCCCAATGTTTCATCGGCCCCGCTTGCGCGGCCAGCAACGCCAGCCAGCGGTACAGTTCTTCGTTCAACCCGGCATCGGGAAACGCCGCCAGGCTCGCCGGCAAACGCAGGTTGTCGCCATCGCACCAGGCCAATGGCACTTGCTTGCAGGTGCCGGCGATCTGCTGCAACAGGTTGCGGCGCAGCAGCAGGTCGCGGTCGCTGACGGCCTCCACACCCAGGTGAGAAGCACCACCGGTGGCGCGCAACAGTACATGCAGAGCGCGCTGCCGGGGGATCAACTCCACCCGCGCTTCGGGAAAATCCACACTGGCTCGTCGGGTGATGAAACGGTGCCAGACGCTGCCGACCCACTCTTCCAGTTCAAGGGTGAATGCCATGGTTATTCTCCTATCGACGCGTTGCGGTGGAGGGACTGGCTCGCATCGCTTTTGTGGCGAGGGAGCTTGCTCCCGCTTGGGTGCGAAGCGCCCATAAAAAAGGGTCTGCTGCGCAGCCCAGCGGGAGCAAGCTCCCTCGCCACGGCCTCAGTGGTGGCCTTTCAAGACGGCACCACCGCCGCCGGTGCGCGCAAAGCGGCGCGGCCACGTTGGCGGAAGCTGAACAGGTAGCAGAGCAAACCAGCCAGGAACCCGACGCCGCTGACCAGACGCGCCCAGAACAGCGGCTTCAAATGGTCCATCGTCGCCATGAACGGCAAGGCACTGCCGTCCGCCATCCAGCGTTGCAGCCACACCTGGACGACACCGGCGGCGGTGAGGAACAAGGTGATCATCACCATCGACAGCGTCATCAGCCAGAAGCCCCAGATCTCCAGGCGCTGCGAGCGCTCATCCGCCGCTTCACCCAACCCGCGCAGACGCGGCATGGCGTAGCTGATCAGCGTCATGACGATCATCGCGTAGGCACCGTAGAAAGCCAGGTGACCGTGGGCCGCAGTCAGTTGCGAACCGTGGGTGTAGAAGTTCACCGGTGCCAAGGTGTGCAGGAACCCCCAGACGCCGGCGCCGAAGAACGCGGTGACCGTGGTGCCTTTGGCCCACAAGGTGGCGGCGCGGTTGGGGTGTTGCCGGCGACGGTTCTTCACCATGCTGAAGGCGAAGATCACCATCGCCAGGAACGGCAGCGGTTCCAGCGCGGAGAAGATCGATCCGACCCACAACCAGACCTCGGGTGCGCCGATCCAGAAGAAGTGGTGACCGGTGCCGATGATCCCGGTAATCAGGGCCATGGCGATGATCACGTAGAGCCACTTCTCGACCACTTCGCGGTCCACGCCAGTGACCTTGATCAGCACAAAGGCGAGCATCGAACCCATGATCAGTTCCCAGACGCCTTCAACCCAAAGATGCACCACCCACCACCAGTAATACTTGTCGCGGACGAGGTTTTCCGGGTTGTAGAAGGAGAACAGGAAGAACACCGCCAGGCCGATCAGGCCGGTCATCATCACCATGCTGACCGTGGTCTTGCGGCCCTTAAGCATGGTCATGCCGATGTTGTAGAGGAAACCCAGGCAGACCACCACGATGCCCATCTTGGTGATTGTCGGTTGCTCCAGGAACTCACGGCCCATGGTCGGCAGCAAATCGTTGCCGGTAACTTTCGCCAGCGTGGCATAGGGCACCGAGAGGTAGCCCAGGATCGTCAGTACCCCGGCGGCGGCGAACACCCAGAACAGCACGATCGCCAGCTTCGGACTGTGCAGCTCCCGATCGGCTTCCTCGGGTATCAGGTAGTACGCCGCGCCCATGAAGCCAAACAGCAGCCAGACGATCAGCAGGTTGGTGTGGACCATGCGGGCCACGTTGAAGGGAATCAGCGGGAACAGGAAGTCGCCGACCACGTATTGCAGCCCCATGATCAAACCGAACAGTACCTGCCCCAGGAACAACATCAGGGCAAACACGAAGTAAGGTTTGGCGACGGCCTGCGAGGCGAATTTCAGATGCGGATTAGCCATGCTCATCTCTCAGCCCTCCTTGTTTGGCGGCCAGCCATTGGTATTGATTTTCGAACTCCACTTGAGGAACTCGGCGATGTCGTCGACTTCCTGTTCGCTGAGGTTGAACTGCGGCATGGCGCGACGGCCGGGAACGTTCAGCGGCTGCATTTTCATCCAGGCCTGCAGGAACGGCGTGAAGGCTTCCTCGCCACCGCGCCGGTTGACCACATTGCCCAGCTCCGGCGCGAAATACGCGCCCTCGCCCAGCAGCGTATGGCAGCCGATGCAGTTGTTGCGCTCCCAGACGCCCTTGCCGCGTATCACCGATTCGCTCAATTGCGCCTGGTTGCTGCGCTCTGGAAAGGTCTGTTCCGAGTGGTAGGTCAGGGCCAGGAATATCAGGAAAAAGAACACGCTTCCCCCGAAATAAATATTCCTGGCCATGCCTTTGGTAAAGGTATCTGACATGGTCACTTCCTCATTGCTTGGCGTGTCCATTCTAGGAAGCGAGGGTCCAGAACCCGCTTGATGGCGATCAAGAATCTCCGATGGTTTTAGTGGGTTGTTCCAGCACAGCCAGGAAGCCAGGTGAGCTGTTGTGGCGAGGGAGCTTGCTCCCGCTGGGTTGCGAAGCGACCCTAAAACCTGCTGACGCGGAGTGTCAGATGGATTGAGTTGTTGCTGTAGGGGCTGCTGCGCAGCCCAGCGGGAGCAAGCTCCCTCGCCACAGGGAGTACGTCGGGATTCAGAGCGCGAACGAGATCACAATCGCGAGCAGCGCCGCCCAGCTCAACACCAGCCAGCGCCACAATCGCGGCGCATGGCGCAGCTCCATGAAGCCGTCGGCGATCAACCAGGCCTTGGTCACCGCCACCGCGAGGATGGCGATGGACACCAGCCCGGTGGCAGCGACCTGGCCTAGGGCAACGGTGCCGATGCTCAGCACGGCCAGTGTCATCCAGCAGACGATCAAGACACGGGAAACCGACATGAGCACCTCCGCTCAACCGAGAATGTAGACAACCGGAAACAGCAACACCCAGACCAGGTCCACCATGTGCCAATACAGCACGCCGGATTCCAGCCCGCTGCACTGCTGCGCCCCGTAACGCCGCCGCCGGCAACCCTCGGCCAGCCAGGCAAGGATCACCATGCCCAGCAACACATGGAGAAAGTGAAACGCCGTGAGGATCCAGTACAAGGTGAAGAAGGTGTTGTGCTCCAGGCCGAGACCGTTGGCCAACAAGTGGGCGTACTCGATGAGCTTGAGCGCCACGTAGCCGCCGGCAACCAACAAGGCCAGCCACAACAGCAGCGCCGCCTGGCGTGGCCGGTCCTGTCGGACTTGCTCCTGGGCCAAGGCTGCGAATAACCCGGCGCTCAGCAGGCTGAGGGTCATCGCCAGGCCGGTGGAGCGATCCAGCAACTGCCGGCCTTCGCTGAACAACGGCGGGTTCAATGCCTGGGCGACGGCGAATGCCAGGATCAGCAAGGCAAACACCGTCAGTTCGGCGAGGATGAAAAACCACATTGCCAGATCCCCTGGCAATCGCCGGGTGGACAGCGCAGCGGCTTCAGCCGAAGTGGACATCGACCACATCCATCAATGCGGCAACGGTTTGCGGATCGTCGCTCAACGGCTCGGCCAGACAGGCCAGACAGGCTTGGCGCGGGTCCATGCCGGCTCCGATCATGCGCGCGGCGAAAATCAGCAGACGCGTGGAGGCCACCTCCTCCAGATCATGCTGATCTAGCCGACGCAGCGCCTGCCCCAACCGCACCACCTGGGCCGCCAGAGCCATATCCACTCCGGCCTCGCGGGCAACGATGCGCTCTTCATCGGCAACCGTGGGATAGCCAAAGCGCATCGCCACGAAACGCTGGCGGGTGCTGGGCTTCATGCCCTTGAGCAAGTTCTGGTAACCGGGGTTGTACGACACCACCAGCATGAACGACGGCGGTGCCTGGAGAACCTCGCCGGTGCGTTCCAGGTACAGCTGCCGGCGATCATCGGCCAAGGGATGCAACACCACTGCGGTGTCCTGGCGTGCCTCCACCACCTCGTCCAGATAACAGATGCCCCCCTCGCGCACCGCTCGGGTCAGAGGCCCATCCTGCCACCAAGTGCCCTGGGCGCCGATCAGGTGACGACCCACCAAGTCGGCTGCGCTCAGGTCATCGTGGCAGGCCACGGTGTACAGCGGCAATTTCAGACGGTGAGCCATGTGCTGGACAAAACGGGTCTTGCCGCAACCGGTGGGGCCTTTGACCAGCACCGGCATGCCGTGCCGCCAGGCCTGTTCGAACAACGCCAGCTCGTTGTCCTGGGGTTGGTAGAAAGGTTCGGCCGGGTGTTCAAGGGTGTGGATAGCGTTCATGGCATGACCTGATCAGATAACACGATTGCCAGCCACGCTACGGGCCCCTGCGACAACCTGGCAAGGGCTGTGGCCGGCAAACTTGATCGCCGTCAAGCGGGTAACCACCGGCCTGGGCATAGCCTTGCAGCGCACCAAGAATCTGCGCGCCGAACGTCAATTGCAGGGCCGCGCGGGTCATGCCTGAGGAGAAATGGAATGCTGATCAGCCACAAAAAATCGTGGGTCATGGGGGTCGGGGCGCTGTGTACGGCGCTGGCTGCACTCAATGCCTTCGCCAACCCACCCGCTGCGCCGCAAGACGCCCGCATGGTCAAGACCGAAGGCGCGCCGGATCTGAGCCAGGCCGACTTCGACGCGGCCAAGCAAATCTACTTCCAGCGCTGCGCCGGCTGCCATGGTGTGCTGCGCAAGGGCGCCACCGGTAAACCGCTGACACCCGACATCACCCAGGGCCGCGGCCAGGCCTACCTGGAGGCGCTGATTACCTACGGTTCAGCCGCCGGCATGCCCAACTGGGGCACCTCCAACGCCCTGACCAAAGACCAGATCACGGTAATGGCCAAGTTCATCCAACACACCCCGCCTACCCCACCGGAATGGGGCATGGCCGAAACCCTCAAGACCTGGAAGGTGCTGGTCAAACCTGAAGACCGGCCCACCCGGCAACTCAATTCACTCAACCTGCAAAACCTGTTTTCAGTCACCCTGCGCGATGACGGCAAGATTGCCCTGGTCGACGGCGACAGCAAAAAGATCGTCAAGCTGATCGACACCGGTTACGCGGTGCACATTTCGCGTATCTCGGCGTCCGGGCGTTACCTGCTGGTGATCGGCCGGGACGCCAAGATCGACATGATCGACCTGTGGCCGCAAGAGCCGACCAAGGTGGCCGAGATCAAAGTCGGGATCGAGGCCCGCTCGGTGGAAACCTCCAAGTTCAAGGGCTACGAAGACAAGTACACCATTGCCGGCTCGTATTGGCCGCCGCAGTTCACCATCATGGACGGCGAGACCCTGGAGCCCAGGCAGATCGTCTCGACGCGCGGCATGACCGTCGATACCCAGCAATATCACCCCGAACCGCGGGTCGCGGCGATCATCGCGTCACATGAGTGGCCGGAGTTCATCGTCAACGTCAAGGAAACCGGCAAGGTGATGCTGGTCAACTACCAGGACATCAAGAACCTCACCATCACCAGCATCGACGCCGCACCGTTCCTGCATGACGGTGGCTGGGACAGCAGCCATCGCTATTTCATGACGGCGGCGAACAACTCCAACCAGGTGGCAGTCATCGACTCCAAGGAGCGCAAGCTCACCGCCCTGGTGGATGTCGGTAAAACCCCGCACCCGGGACGCGGCGCCAACTTCAACCATCCGCTCTACGGCCCGGTCTGGGCTACCAGTCACCTGGGTGATGCCGGCGTCTCACTGATCGGCACCGACCCGGTCAAGCATCCGCAATATGCCTGGAAACAGGTGGACTCGCTCCAGGGCCAGGGTGGCGGTTCGCTGTTCATCAAGACCCACCCCAAGTCCCGTCACCTGTACGTCGACACCACCCTCAGCCCCGACACCAAGCTCAGCCAATCGGTGGCGGTGTTCGACATCGACAAGCTCGACGCCGGCTACACAGTGCTGCCGATTGCCGAGTACGCCGGTATCAAGAAAGGTGCGATGCGCGTGGTGCAACCGGAATACAACAAGGCCGGCGATGAAGTCTGGTTCTCGGTCTGGAGCGGTCAGGAAGACGAGTCGGCGCTGGTGGTGATCGATGACAAGACCCTCAAGCTCAAGAGCGTGATCAAGGACAAACGCCTGATCACCCCTACCGGAAAATTCAACGTTTACAACACCCAACACGACATCTATTGAGCCCCATCAATAAGAGGAAAAACCATGAAGCCTATTCTGCTTGCCCTGACCTTGAGTGCCGCATTCAGCCTGCAACCGGCGCTGGCCCAGGACGGCCCGACACTGTTCAAGAGCAAACCCTGTGGCGCCTGCCACTCCATTGACACCAAGTTGGTAGGGCCGGCGCTCAAGGAGGTGGCGGCAAAAAATGCCGGCGTCGCCGGAGCACAAGAGCTGTTGGCCAAGCACATCAAGGAAGGCACGCAAGGAAACTGGGGACCAATGCCGATGCCAGCCAATCCGGTGACCGATGAAGAAGCCAAGATCCTCGCGGCGTGGGTCTTGACCCTTAAGTAACGTTGATTAAGAGCATCTCCCTGTGGCGAGGGGATTTATGGGGGAGCAAGGCTTGCTCCCAAATAAATCCCCCACCACAGGGGCCGCTCTCGGCTTTATTTCTCAAACAGGAGTACGTCATGGACCGACACCGCTATGCAACCCGGATGACCACCCTCCTCTTCGTCTTCTGTACCCCGGTGCTGGCCGCTCCCGACCACCAGCGCCAGGCCCAACTGCAACACCTGCTGGTCCAGGACTGCGGCGCCTGCCACGGCCTGCACCTGACCGGAGGCCTCGGCCCACCTCTGACCCGTGATGCCCTGGCCGGAAAAAACCGCGACAGCCTCATCGCCACCGTCACCCAGGGACGGCCCGGCAGCGCCATGCCCGGTTGGGAGCCATTGCTCGGTCCCGACGATATTCGCTGGTTGGTGGACCGGCTCCTTCAAGGAACTCCCGCCCCATGATCCGATCTCTGCTGTCTCTCACCGCCTGCGTGCTGTTGCTCTCGGCTTGTGCCCAGCCACCGCTGCGCGGCACCGGCGACTTGGGCGTGGTGGTGGAGCGCGCCACCGGCAGCCTGCAAATCATCGAAAGCGCCACCCGCACCGCCCTCGCCCGCGTCGAAGGGCTGGGGGATCTGTCGCACGCCTCGGTGGTGTTTTCCCGCGACCAACGTTATGCCTATGTATTTGGCCGCGATGGCGGCTTAAGCAAGGTCGACTTGCTGAGCGCACGCATCGACCACCGCATCATTCAGGGCGGCAACAGCATCGGTGGCGCGATCAGCCAGGATGGCAAGCTGATCGCCGTCTCCAACTACGAACCCGGCGGCGTCAAGGTATTCGACGCGCAGACACTGGAACCGGTCGCGGACATTCCAGCCACACCATTGCCCGACGGCCAAAAACGTTCGCGGGTGGTCGGCCTGGTGGACGCGCCGGGGCAGAGCTTCGTATTCAGCCTGTTCGACACCGGCGAAATCTGGACCGCCGATTTCAGCCAGGGCCAGACACCACGCATCGAACGCTTCACCGCCATCGGTCGGCAACCCTATGACGCACTGATTACGCCGGACGGGCGTTATTACATGGCCGGACTGTTTGGTGAGGACGGCATGGCGCAACTTGACCTCTGGCACCCGGAGCGCGGCGTGAAACGGGTGCTGGACCATTACGGGCGCGGCGAGGCGCGGCTCCCGGTATACAAGATGCCCCACCTGGAAGGCTGGGCCCTGGCCGATCAACAAGCCTTTGTGCCCGCCGTTGGCCATCATCAGGTGCTGGTGCTGGACGCCCGCACCTGGCAACCGGTCGACGCCATCGCCGTGGCCGGCCAACCGGTGTTTGTCACCGCGCGTCCCGATGGCCGACAGCTGTGGGTCAACTTCGCCTACCCGGACAATGACCGGGTGCAGGTCATCGATACCCAAACTCACGCCATCATCGCCGACCTGCGACCAGGGCCTGGGGTGCTGCACATGGAATTCACCGCTCGGGGCGACCAGCTGTGGCTGTCCGCTCGCGATGGCGGTGAGGTGCAGGTCTGGGATCCGTATCGGCTCGAACGCCTGAGCAGCCTGCCTGCCCTGAGCCCCAGCGGCATCTTCTTCAGCAGCCGTGCGCACAAACCGGGGTACTGACCATGACACCAAGCCCACTCGCCCGTCGCCTGATCGATCAGTTCCAGCATGGCCTGCCGTTGTGCGCCGAACCCTATCGGGCAATGGCCGATGCCCTGGGTTGCAGCGAAGCCCAGGTGCTCGATTGTCTGCAGCACCTGCAACTGGCGGGCACCCTGTCACGGGTCGGCCCGGTGTTCGAACACAGCCGAGCCGGGGCCAGCACCCTCGCCGCCCTGGCGGTGCCCGTGGACCGATTGCACCAGGTCGCAGCGCGCGTCAGTCAGTACCCGGAAGTCAATCACAACTACGCACGGGAGCATCGCTACAACCTCTGGTTCGTGCTGACCGGGCCTGATCGTGCCCACCTGGACAACATTCTCCAGGAACTGGAAAACGACACCGGCCTCACGCCGCTGGACCTGCCCATGCTGACCGCTTACCGCATCGACCTGGGCTTTGCCCTGGAGGCTATCCCATGAACACGACCCTGAGTGAGCAACAGTCACTGCAACTGCGCCGTCTGCTGGAGACCGGTCTGCCCCTGACATCACGGCCCTTCCAGGCCCTGGCCGAGCAGGTCGACGCCAGTGAACAACAGGTTCTCGACCAGGTGCGGCACTGGCAGGAACAGGGTCTGTTCCGCCGCGTCGGCCTGGTGGTCAATCACCGCGCATTGGGCTTTGCCGCCAACGCCATGCTGGTGCTGGACGTGCCGGATGCATTGGTCGATGAAGTCGGTCGCCGCCTTGGCCAGGCGCCGGGCATCAGCCTTTGCTATCAACGACCACGACGCTTGCCCCAGTGGCAATACAACCTGTTCTGCATGATCCACGGTCGCCAGCGCGACCGTGTCGAGGCCCAGGTCCAGGCACTGTTGGAGGAGCACTGGTTGAGTGATCTGCCGCACCAGTTGCTGTTCAGCACCCACCTGTTCAAGCAGTGTGGCGGACGCTACGCAATACCGGCCGGAGTGGCGATCGATGGATGACCTGGACCGACGCCTGATCAATCGTCTGCAACTGGGTTTGCCGCTGGTACGCCAGCCCTGGCAAGCCTTGGCTGATGAACTGGACAGCAGCAGTACCGAACTGCTCGACCGGCTGCACGAGTTGCTCAACGACGGCGTGCTTACCCGCTTCGGCCCGATGTTCGACATCGACCGCCTGGGCGGCGCGTTCACCCTGGCGGCGCTGGCGGTGCCCGAACCGCGTTTCGACACCATCGCCGAGCTGCTCGCGGCCATGCCAGAAGTGGCCCACAACTACCGTCGCGAGCACGCCTGGAACATGTGGTTCGTGCTTGCCTGCCCCAGTGAACAGGCGATCAGCGACACCTTGTTGCGTATCGAACGCCTGACCGGCCTGGAGCCGCTGAACCTGCCCAAGGAGGAGACTTACCATGTCGGCCTGTATTTCCCGGTCTGAGCCGTTGCCGCAGACGCTGCCTCGCCTGGATGAAACGCCACTGGCCCTGCGGCTGGTGGAACTGACCCAGGACGGCCTGCCCTTGCTCGAAGATCCCTGGGCCTGGCTGGCCGAGCAACTGGGGCTGAGCGTGGAATCGACCCTCGACCTGCTCAAGCGTTTGCAGGCCGAAGGCGCGATCCGCCGCATCGCCGCGGTGCCCAATCACTATCGCCTGGGTTATCGCCACAACGGCATGACTGTCTGGGATGTCGCCGACGCCGATGTGCCGCGCCTGGGCGCGCTGCTGGGTGCGCAGCCTTTTGTCAGCCACTGCTACCGCCGCCCGCGCCGGGCCGGTTGGCGCTACAACCTGTTTGCCATGGTCCATGGCCGCAGTCGCGAGGAAATCGACAGCTATCGCGAGCACCTGCGCTATCTGCTGGGTGAGGCCTGTAGCGCCGACGACATGCTGGTGAGCAGCCGCATCCTGAAAAAAACCGGCCTGCGCCTGTCGCCGGTGGGAGCAAAGCTTGCTCGCGAAACAGCCGCCTCGGTTTCTGAGGGACCGCATCGGCTTCAGGGCGGGCAAACCTAGCCCCCACAAGGAAGGAGTGACTTATGTTGAGGATCAGCCATTACCTGCGTGCCCTGGCCGGTCAATGTCCCGCGCCGCGTGTTGCACCACCGGGCAGTACACGAGCGCCGGTGGTGATCTGGAATCTGCTCAGGCGCTGCAACCTGACTTGCAAACACTGCTACGCCACCTCGGCCGACAGCGTGTTTCGTGATGAGCTGGACACGGCCGCGGCGCTCAAGGTCATCGACGACCTGCATGACGCGGGCGTACGGGTATTGATCCTGTCCGGCGGCGAGCCGCTGCTGCGCGAGGATCTGTTCCAGCTCAGTGCCTATGCCCGGCGCAAGGGATTCTTCCTGGCGCTTTCCACCAACGGTACGCTGATCGACCCGAGCAACATCGAGCAGATCGAGGCGGCGAACTTCGATTATGTGGGCATCAGCATCGATGGCCTGGAAGCGACGCACGACGCCTTCCGCCAGCTCAAAGGCAGTTTCGCCAGTTCCATGGCGGCCATCAGGTTGTGTCGCGAACGCGGGATTCGGGTCGGGTTGCGCACCACCCTGACCCAGCAGAACCACACCCAGCTACCGCGACTGCTGGATCTGATGAGCGAATACGACGTGCAGAAATTCTACCTGTCGCACCTCAACTACAGCGGTCGCGGCAAGCGCAGTCGTCAGCTCGACGCCCGGCAACAGATGAGCCGCGAGGCCATGCTCCTGATCTTCGAGCGGGCCTGGAGCGACATCCTGCACGGACGCGACACGGACTTCGTCAGCGGCAACAACGACGCCGATGCGGTGCTGTTGCTGCAATGGGTAGCCTCACGCCTGCCCCATCACTACGCCGAACTGGAACGCATGCTCAAGGCTTGGGGCGGTAACGCCTCGGGCAGCGGCATTGCCAATATCGACAACACCGGTGAGGTACACCCCGACACTTACTGGTGGCAGCACTCGGTGGGTAACGTGCGCCGGACGCCCTTTCGCACACTCTGGCTGGAACGTCCCGACGCTCTGCTGCAAAAACTGCGCGAGCATCCGCGCACCGTGGGTGGCCGCTGCGGACAGTGTCGTTGGCTGGCCATCTGCAATGGCAACACCCGCACACGCGCCTGGGCCGACGGCGACCTGTGGGGCCAGGACCCCGGCTGCCACCTCAGCGATGACGAAATCGGCTTGCACACGCTCCCCAGCACTTTGATTCCCAGCGTTGCATTGCCCTGCGCCCGATAACCCGACGGCGAACCTGATGATGAACCAAGGAAGTCCCATGTCTGCCTCTATCGTTCTGCCCGCTGCCCTGCAATCGTCCTTCAGACCGGGGGAAGTCGCGTTGATCGGCGCCGGTCCCGGTGACCCTGGTTTGCTGACGTTACGCGCCTGGAGCCTGTTGATGCAGGCCGACGCAGTGGTCTATGACCGCCTGATCAGTGCGCAATTGCTGGGCCTGATCCCGCTGACGTGTGCCCGGCATTACGTCGGCAAGGCCGCCGGCTGCCACAGCCTGCCCCAGGCCCAGATCAACCAATTGCTGGCCGACCTCGCAGATCAGGGCCAGCGGGTGGTCCGGCTCAAGGGCGGCGACCCGTTCATCTTCGGTCGCGGTGCCGAAGAGCTGGAATACTTGCTGGCCCGTGGTATCGATTGTCAGGTGGTGCCCGGTATCACTGCCGCATCCGGTTGCAGCGCCTACGCCGGCATTCCGCTGACCCATCGCGACCTGGTCAATTCCTGCCGTTTCATCACCGGCCACTTACAGCGCGAAGGCGATTTGAACCTGCCGTGGCAAAGCCTGGCGGATGACAGCCAGACCCTGGTGTTCTACATGGGCTTGTCGAACCTGGGCAGCATTGCCGCACGGTTGATGGCCGCAGGCCTGGCCGCCGAGACTCCGGCGGCATTGATCAGCAACGGCACTCGTCCCGACCAGCAGGTGCTACGTGGCACCCTGCAACAACTGCCGGCCATGGCACGAGATTGCGTTGAAGGCCTGCCGACATTGACGGTGATCGGTAAGGTGGTCGGCTTGTTTGCCCAGCAGCCGATGCAGCATCCGGCGCGCGTTCATCCCATCCCCCAGGCTTTGAAGGTGGCGCTATGAAGCGCATCGGGCTTGCGATGCTGTGGATCGGTACGAGCCATGGCGCCGTTACCACCGGTGCCGACCTGGAACAGGCCGAGCGCAATTACCAGCAGCTCTGCCAACAATGCCACGGCGTGAACCGCATCGGCGGCGCCGGGCCGGCGTTACTGCCCCAGAGCCTGGGCCGGATCAAGCCCGGCGAAATTCGCCAGGTGATCGAAAATGGCCGCCCCGCCAGTCAGATGGCGGCCTTCGGTACGCTGCTGGAGCCTGCACAAATCGACGCCCTGGCGCTTTATCTCCAGCGTCCGCCCAGCGTCGCGCCCAATTGGAATGAAGAGGATATTCGCCAAAGTCATCGGGTGTTGGTGGACGTCGCCACATTGCCCGACCAGCCGCAACACCGGGCCGACCCGCTGAACCTGTTCGTAGTGGTGGAAGCCGGCAATCATCACGTCGCGGTGGTCGACGGGGATCGCTTCGAGGTGCTCGCGCGCTTCGCCTCGCACTTTGCGGTGCATGGCGGACCGAAGTTTTCCCCGGACGGGCGTTTTGTCTATCTGGCGTCGCGCGATGGCTGGATCAGTCTGTATGACCTGCACAACCTCAAGCTGATCGCCGAGGTGCGGGCCGGGCTCAACACCCGCAACCTGGCGGTGAGCAAGGACGGTCGCTGGGTTCTGGTGGGCAACTCGCTGCCCGGCAACCTGGCGGTACTGGATGCCCGGGACTTGTCACTGGTCAAGACGATCGCGACGCTGGGCAGTGATGGTCAGGCTTCGCGGGTCAGCGCGGTCTATACCGCTGCGCCGCGCAACAGCTTCATCGTCGCACTGAAGGATGTGAACGAGGTTTGGGAACTGTCCACCGACCCGAACCCGGACTTCGTGCCCAGGCGCATCGAGGTCCAGGATCATCTGGATGACTTTTCCTTCTCCCCCGACTATCGCCAGCTGCTCGCCACCTCGCGCAAGGCCCAGGGTGGACAGGTGATCGACCTCGACAGTGGCCAGGTGGTCAGCGACATCAGCCTGCCGGGCATGCCGCACCTGGGCTCGGGCACCTATTGGAAGCGCGATGGCCGCTGGGTGTTCGCGACCCCCAACATCAGCAAAGGACTGGTGTCGGTGATCGACATCAACACCTGGAAAGTCATCAGGCAGATCCCTACCCTCGGGCCGGGTTTCTTCCTGCGCAGCCATGCCAACTCCCGCTATGCCTGGACCGACGTGTTCTTCGCCGCCGGCAACGATGCCATCCACCTGATCGACAAACAGACCCTGGAAATCGCCCACACCTTGCGCCCCATGCCCGGCAAAACCGCCGCCCACGTCGAATTTACCCACGACGGCCGCTACCTGCTGTTGAGCATCTGGGACACCGACGGCGCGCTGATCGTCTACGACAGCAACACCCTCAAGGAAATCAAACGCCTGCCCATGAACAAACCGTCGGGCAAATACAACGTGGGCAACAAGATCGAATTTGCCGAAGGTACGTCTCACTGAACGGGCGATCAGGGCAAACCTGCTCGCCTCAGCGGGAGCAGGTTGCTTGTTCAATGACTCATCGGCGACATAGCGGTGGCCTGTCCCAGCAGCTTCTGGTCGATGTCTTGCAGACGCAGCACCTGGCCGCCGGTCTCGCGGGCGAGTTTTTCCGCCGCCTGGGCGTCGGCGAACGTGGCCAGGACGACGCCCATGGCGCCCTTGAGCTTGGAGCCGACGACGAAATAGGCGGTCCGGGCATCGATCAGGTGCTCATCATCCGGGGTGTTCCAGTGGCTGCGCCCCATGTCGTGGACGTACAACTGGACGTCGGCCCGATGGTTCTCCGGCTGCAGCCACCAGCTGAGCATCTCGGCCGGCGAGCAGAATTTTTTCACGCCGCTGGCGGTCGCTGCGGCGCCCTTGGGTCCGGGAAAATCCGTGATGACCATGCCGCAGACATGGCACTCGTCACTGGGATGGAACGCCAGCGCCGCCTTTGAGGCCGGTGTCGACTCAGGCTTGCCGCATGCCACCAGCACCAGGCACACCAACACTCCTGCGAGAACTCGGCCTGTCCTCGAATACACCCTGTTCATCGTTACATGCTCCCTCTATCAAGATCAGAAATCACGGACACCGGCGGTTGAACAATCGATAGGCCAGCCACAACGGCACAGCCATCCACAACCACAGGCACAGCCAGAGCCAAGGCCCGGGCACCGGCAGGTCGCTGCCCAAGGTCAGCACTGCCGCGCCGCTGGAACCGGCGTCGAACCCCGACAGGTTGATCAGCCGATACACATCGGTGGGGTTGAACAGCAACAGCCACGGCAGCAGGTCCGGACTGAACCGGCCCTCGCTCAGCACCAGCAGTGCCAGCAACGCCAGGTCAAACACCAGCACGAAGAAAAACCACACCCCCAGCGCCAGCCCGGCGGCGGTGGATTTCTCCGCCGACAGGCTGCTCAGCACATAGGCCAGCCCCAAAAAAACCCAACCCAACAGCGTGCTGGAGACGATGAAGCGGCCAAAGGCCCAGAGCAGCAGGCTCAGCTCGATATCGTCCACCAGCAGGGCTATGGCGAACATCGCGCAACCAAAGCCGATCAGGGTCGCCAGCGCCAGGATCAGGCCGTGACCGACAAACTTGCCCAGCAGCAACTGCCCGCGCCCCAACGGATACGTCAGCAACAGCAGCAAGGTGCCGCTCTCGTCCTCGCCGACGATCGCGTCATAGGCCAGCAACAAGGCGATCAACGGCATCAGGAACGTTGCCAGGCTGGCCAGGCTCGCCACCGTTGCCGGCACCGAGGTAAACCCCAACTGGCCGGACGCCGCCGCGCCAAGCCAGGCGATGCCGATGGCCAGCACGGCGAACAACAGACTGATCGCCAACAACCAGCGGTTGCGCAAGCCGTCACTGAACTCCTTGCGGGCCATGTTCCAGATCGGGTTCATGAGCCGGCCTCCTCGGTCGCCGCGCGAACCATGTAATGGCGGTACAAATCTTCCAGGGACGGCGGTTTGATCTCGACATCCGTCGGGTCATCCTGGGCCAGTAACTGGCGCAGCAACTTGAGTTTGCTGCCATCCGGCGCGGACACCTGCAGCCCTTGCGCGCCCCACCCTTGGGTGAGGTGCCCTTCGCTGCGCCAATGCTGGCGAAGCCAGTCGGCCCGCGACAGGCCCGAGGCGCGGATCAGCGTCGGCAGCCCCGCGTCTTCGCGCAACCGGTCCAGGCTGCCCAGGGCCAACAGGCGACCTTGGGTGAGAATCGCGGCGCGGTTGATGTGAGCTTCCACGCCAGGCAAGACGTGCGAACAAAGAATGATGCTGGTGCCCTGCCAGCGCAGCCGATCGAGCAGTTGATAGAGGTCCTGGGTGGCGATGGGGTCCAGGCCGACGGTGGGTTCGTCCAGCAACAGCAGCCGCGGCTGGCCGAGCAAGGCCTGGGCCAGCCCGAGGCGTTGGCGCATGCCCTTGGAGTACGTGCGCACACGCCGCCAGGCCGCTTGCGCCAGCCCGACCTCCTCCAGCAAGCGCTCGACCTGTTCTGGCGCCGCGCCCTTGAGCCGGGCGAAATGGCGCAGGGTTTCCAGCCCGCTCAACTGCGGATAGAACATCACGTTCTCCGGCAGGTAACCGAGCATTCTGCGCACGCCCGGATCACTCGGCTCGCGGCCAAATACCCGCACCTGACCCTCACTGGCGCGCAGCAGACCGAGTATCAGCTTCATGGTCGTGGTCTTGCCCGCACCGTTGTGCCCGAACAGCCCGAGCACTTCGCCCTGGGCCAGGTTCAGGTTCAGCCCGCGCAGCACAGTGGCATTGCCGTAGCGCTGACTGACGCCTTCGATCTCGACGACGTTCAAGACGCGTCCTCCTGAGCACTGTTGCGTGGCGGGGGCTGGAGCGGCGCGTGCATCAATGGATGGCTGTCCATCACCCCGGGGGATTTCATGACCGGGAACGCCCGCTGTACCCAGCGCAGCAGCTCGATACCCGGACTGTTCATCAACAGCCGTACCTGGGGGTACAGCCACAGCAGGCGATCGACGTTGTCGTTGGGTTCATAGGCCACGTCCCCCAGTCCGTCGCCGTTGCGATCCCAACCCAGGTAATCACTCCAGTAATTGCCGCGCCCGTCCACCGACCACTCCTGCAACCGCGTGGCCACGTATTTGACCTGGCGCTGGTTGCCGGCGAACACGTTGCCGGCGATGCGGTTGTCCTCCGAACCGGCGGTCAGGTGGATGCCCACCGCGCTGCGCTCGAAATGATTGCCTTCGATGCGGTTGAACAATGAGTTGTAAATGAACAGGGCCTTGCCCTCGGCACCGGTGATCATGGTGTCGCCGGTGGACCCGTCGCGAACATCGGTGACCACGTTGTCGCGCAGGGTGGAATAGGTGATGTAGTTCATCAGGATCCCGTAGTTCTGGTCCTGTTCGGAGCGGTTGCCGATGACCATCAGTTGACGGCTTTGCATCAAGGCATAACCGGTGCGGGTGCGCCGGGTGACGTTGCCCAACAGACGGTTATCGTTGGCGAACATGTAATGCACGCCGTAGCGCAGGTCCTCGAGGATGTTGCCCTCGAGCAGGTTGCCGTTGGAGGTGTCGATATAGATGCCGTCGCGAGTTTCGCGTACGTGGTTGCCGATGACCCGGGCACCGTGTACCGCGTACAAGTGAATGCCGTTCCCCCGGTCCTGGGAGCGCAGCCCGGGATCGCCCTGGATGCGGTTGTCGATCAGGCTGACATCCCGCGCGCCATCGACCCAGATACCGAAACCCTGGCCCTGCATGCGGTTGGCACGGACCATCGCCCCCTGGGCGACAGGCTGGATGAACACCGCGGCATTCATGGCCGTGAGGTCGTGGCCCCAGTCCAGGAAGGTACAGCCCTGGACCTGGACGTTCGGGGCGCGAATGATCAACCCATTGCCCTCACCCTGCCCCTGGAATACCGCATCCGGCGCGCACGTGAGGGTCATGGGTTGGTCGATGCTGAACGAGCCGCGGTATTGCCCCGCAGGCAGGCGCCATTGCCGTTCACCGTCGGCCTGCAATGGCAAGTCGGTGATCGGCTGCGGCGCGGCAAGCGCGCCGCCCGACAGTAGCAGGAGCACCAGGGCAATGACCGGTGCGCGAGCGTAGCCCGCAGGCTGTTGCTGGTTACCGGTCATTGAACCCGTCTCCTCGTTGAACCTGCTCAGGCCTTTTCAACCAGCATGCGCCCGACCATTTCCATGTGCAGGGCGTGGCAGAACCAGCTGCAGTAGTACCAATGCAAACCGGCCTTGTCGGCGATGAAGGTGATGGACGAGGTCTGTTGCGGGCTGATCTCCATGCTCACGCCGTGGTTGGTCATGACAAAGCCGTGGGAGACGTCTTCGATCTGGTCGATGTTGGTGATCGTCACCGTCACCTCGTTGCCTTGCTTGACGGTGAACTCCGTCAGGCCATAGGCCGGCGCCATCGAAGTCATGTAGACCCGCACCTTGTTACCGTCACGGATGACCTTGTTGTCGGTCTCTAAGTTGATGCCATCCTTCTTGGCCAAGGCCACGGTTTCAGCGAAGAACGGATCGGTGCGGCTCCAGATCTTCTGGGTCTTGATCTGGTCACGCCGGGCAAGGATGCAGTCATGGGGTTCGGCAAAGGCCGGGCCATCGTGTACCAGCTTCATCTCTTCGCCGGAAATGTCGATCAACTGGTCGTTTTCCGGGTGCAGCGGACCGGTGGGCAGGAAGCGGTCCTTGGAGAACTTGCACAAGACCACCAGCCATTTGCCGTCCGCCTCGCTGGTTTCGGTCAGGGACGCGTGGTTGTGGCCGGGTTGGTACTGCACATCGAGCTTTTGCTTGATGTAGTTGACCTTCTCGCCCTTGTAGGCACGGATGGCCTCGTCCATGTTCCACTTCACCACCTGACTGTCGATGAACAAGGTGGTGTAGGCATTGCCGCGCCCGTCGAAGGTGGTATGCAACGGCCCCAGGCCCAGTTCCGGCTCAGCGACGATCACCTCGCGCGGGTCTTTGTAGCGGTCGTCGAATAGATCATCCAGCCGGTCGATGGCGATCATCGAGACGGTGGGCGACAGCTTGCCGTTGGCGATGAAGTATTTGCCGTCGGACGAGGTATTGAGCCCGTGGGGATTCTTCGGCACCGGGATGTAGCGGGTGAACGCGCTGTCCTTGCCATCGGTTTTACGACCATCGACCACCGGCACCTTGGAGCCGTCCAGAGTGATGAACTTGCCGGCCTTGATCGCCGCTTCGATGCGCGGGATGTTGAATACCACCACCCAGTCACGCTCGTTGCGCATCATGCCGCCCAGGTCGTAGGCCTTCTCGGAGTTGTAGCAGGTGCTAGCGGCGTACTTGCCGGTGTAGTCGGCGTCGGAGTTGTCCAGGTTGCCGTCGACGATCACCTGGAAGGCCATTTCCATTTTTTCGGCGTCGATGGCGTTGAACATCGTGTAGCTGTTCTTGTCTTGCAGGTCGAACGTGCGACCGTCATTGGGGTGCGGGATGACGAATTCGGCGTTGGCGAACACGTACTTGGTGTACGGCACCTTTTGCAGGCGCAGGCCATGGATCGCCTGGACGTTGGGCACGGTGAGAATCTTGTCGCACTTCATGATATCCAGGCGAATGCGCGCGACCCGGGAATTGGCCTTATCGTTGATGAACAGGTATTTGCCGTCGTATTTGCCATCGGTCATGGAGATGTGTGGGTGATGGCAGTCGCCGTTCTGGTACTTGGCGCTGTCACCCAGGATGCGCTTGCTTTCGTTGGTCAGCCCCCAACCGGTGGCCGAGTCGACGTTGAACACCGGAATACGCATCAGCTCGCGCATGGACGGTACGCCCAACACCCTCACCTCGCCCTGATGGCCACCGCTCCAGAAACCGTAATAGTCGTCCAGCTCGCCGGGGCCGACGTGGACTTTGGACTTGGCTTCCTTGGCCGCCGCAGCCCAGGACTCACGGGTGAACACCGCGCCGCCCAGCGCCGTGGCGCCGGCCAGTACGGCGCCGGTCACCGCACTGGTCCCTAGAAATCCTCGACGGCTGACGCCCCTGGGTTCTTCGACCGCGCCGCTGGTTTCGGTTTTTTTATCGCTCATGCTGTGTGCTCCATGAAGAATGAAAGGGTCAAGGGACAGGACATTCGGGTGTCTTAAGGCGCCGGGGTCACCTGCACCACGGGAATCAGTTGCGTCTCGGTCGCGCTCGCCTTGCTGCGCTTTTTGCGCTTGTTGATCAGTGGCGGGCATTTGTTTTCGTTGTGCCAGGTCATCTGGCAATCGAGGCAGTAGTGACATTCGTTGGCGTTGATCCGGCCATCGGGGTGAATCGCCTGGATCTCGCATTCCTTGGCGCACAGCTGGCAGGGGTTGCCACATTCCTTGCGGCGCTTGAGCCAGTCGAACAATCGCAGCCGGGTCGGCATCGCCAGGGCGGCCCCCAACGGGCAGATGTAGCGGCAATAGACTTTGCGGGTGAACAGGTTGACCACCAGCAGACCCAGCGCATACGCCACGAACCACCACTGACGGTCGAACCTGAGGGTGATGGCGGTCTTGAAGGGCTCCACTTCGGCCAACCGTTCGGCGCTGGACATCGACTCCAGCGAGACGCCGAACAGCACCAGCAAAATGATGTATTTGATTGCCCAGAGTCGCTCGTGGACGGCGAACGGCAGCTCGTACTGCGGCACTTTCAACTTGCGCGCCAGCTCGTTGAGCAACTCTTGCAACGCACCGAACGGACACAGCCACCCGCAGAACACCCCGCGCCCCCACAACAGAATGCTGGCGGCGGTGAACACCCAAAGGATGAAAATCAGCGGATCGGTGAGGAACAGTTCCCAGCGAAAGCCTTCGAACAGGGCATGAACGAAGGTCAGCACATTGACCACCGACAGCTGGGCCAATGCATAACCACCGAGAAACACCACGGTGAACATCAGGTAGCCACAGCGGACCCAGTGCAACAGCTTCGGGCGCCGGGCCAGCGCATCCTGCAGGAACAGGATCGCCGTGAGCACCAGCAGGGCCACGCCCAGTACGCTGATCTCGAGGCTTTTCTGGTACCAGAGGGTCAACCACATCGGTCGGCTGGCTTCTTCGGCAGCTGCCAGTTGTTCAGCCGTTGGCAATGGCCTTTCCAGATAGGGCTCGGGCAATTGATAAGCCAGTTCAAAGCTGCTGAAGATGCCACTGACAGGTCCGGTCTGACGACGCACCAGCAGCTCCAGGCTCCAGGGCGAACCCGGGTCGAAACGGTGGGAGGCGCGGACGATGAAAATCGCCATTTCGTCGAACTCCGGCATGTCCGTCGGCGCCACGTCGTCCAGACGCTGGAAGTCCAGGTCGCGAAAGCTGATGGCGTCGCCGAACTGACGCACCTGTACCCGATCGAAAATGCCGCCGCGCACATACCCCGAGCCCTTGAAGGAATAGCGACCGCTGCCCATCACGGCGATGGCCTGCTCGCCGGGTTTGAGTTCGGCCATCAACGTGCGGTATTGCGCCTCGCCCAGCAGGTTGCGACCGATGGTGGGCGGGTTCAGGTGGGTGACATACAGGTCGATGAAGGTGTCGTCTGCTTGCTCGGCGCTGGCGGCTTCAACACCCTCGGCCTCGGTCCCCTTGAAGGAAGCATCGGCCTGGCCGCGCGTCAGGTGCAGGCGACGCACCGCGCCGTTGCCGGTCAAGGTTTTCCAGTCGGCGGGTTCGTAGAGGTCATCGCGCACGCGTGCCGGCGCCACCGCCAACCCCGCGTCCCCCTTGACCAGCTCCAGGGAAACCGCGACATCGTGAGCGGCGCGCATGATGACTTCATTGACCACCATCGCCGTCACGGTGGCGCCGGCAATTGCATCCACCGTCACCGCGTTGGGGTCGCTGGAATGCCCCACCACCACCCGTTGATTGACCTTGATGCCGCTGTAGCGGGCACTGAACGCGTGGAGTTTTTCTTCGGCAATGCCGATCAGCAGGATCGGTTCGTGGTGCTCAAGCACAAAAGCATCGAGGATCACACCGGCCGGATCGAGGATCACCTGGACGTTGATGGGCTTGCCTGAATAAGCGGGAATGTCCACCACATCCAAGCTCTGGAACACATAGCCGACGACCTTGCCGGCAGCGGACAGTTTGCGAACCTTGAAGGGGCCGTCGGGCTCGGAGATCGAATCGACCGGGCTCAGGACCTGGTGGATGCGCTGTTGCTGGATATCACCGTAGTCCTTGGCCTGGGCGAGGCTTGCGATCAACAGCAGGAGAACGAGCAGCCCATGGAGCCAGAAGCGGGATGGGTGCAGCATCACAAAGGGAGGGGTCATGGACGCCAGGGCTTAAGGACAGGATCTTGGCGATCATGGTAGGACCCACTCCCCTGCGCGGCCCTTGATTGAAATCAAGTTGAGGAAATGAACTCCTCCGAGTGCCGGGCTCGACGCAATCAGGCGGCTGGTCCAAGTGAGCCACCGGTCCCCGCGCAGCCGCGCCACCTGCCGACATGTCGTTTCCTCCGGGCATTCGATTGAACATTATTCACGGCCTCGGATAAATGACCGATACCTCAGCCGCCGAGTATTGCTGAAACTGCGCTCACCCCATACAGGAGATCGCATCATGTTCAAACCCAAGGCCCTTGCCCTCACACTCGCCATGACCTGTTCATTGTTCGGCGGCGCGGTCCATGCCGCGGCGCAGCAACCTTCTGTCGTCATCGTCCATGGCGCTTTCGCCGACGGATCCGATTGGGGCAAGGTCGTCCCGCTGCTGCAGGCGGAAGGCATCAAGGTCACCGTGGTACAAAACCCGCTGACCTCGCTGGCTGACGATGTCGCCGCCACGCAACGTGTGCTGAACAACCAGGAGAACGATGTCGTATTGGTCGGCCACTCCTGGGGCGGTACCGTCATCAGCGAGGCTGGCACCGACAAGAAAGTACGCAGCCTGGTGTACGTCGCCGCGTTCGCTCCGGATGCCGGTCAAGCCAGTAAAGACCTGGGCAAGGACTACCCTGCTCCGTCCGGCGTGAAAGACATCGCCGCCGACAAAAACGGTTTCTTGTACATGACTGCCGAGGGCATGGCCACCGGTTTTGCCCAGGATCTTTCCGCAGAGCAAACCGCGGTAATGGCCGCGACGCAAGGGCCGATCCGCGCCTCGGCATTCGATGACAAAACCAGCGCCGCCGCCTGGAAAGGCAAGCCATCCTGGTACGTCGTGGCCAAGGAAGACCGGATGATCCAGCCTGATCTGCAGCGAGCTTTCGCCAAGAAGATCGGTGCCAAGGTCACCGAAATCGACGCCAGCCACGTGCCGCAACAGTCACGCCCGGCAGATGTTGCAAAAGTCATCATCCAGGCTGTTCAGAAGAGCCAATAATTTCAGGCCTCTTCTGCGCCGGGATCGAGGGAAGTGCTGCGTCAGGATGGATTGCAACCGGTCTCAGGACAGGTTGGCGGAAGCTCGGACGCAACGCACTTCCCTCGCAGCAGTCATCACATCTGGCGAGATTGAGCTTCGCCTCCTGCTACCCAGCCGCCGGCAAACATCCGTTGGAACCTTTTGCCCCCCTGCCGTCACTCATTGCCCAGCAAACAAAACGGCAGTCGATTGACCCGTCATCGTGCCCGGCTTCCCCTATCAATACCCTAGCGAGATTCACCGCATGTTCTCCCCAGCAATGATTTTGCACCTCGATCTACGCTTGAACCTGGCGAGCGATACCACCCCGACCAAGGAACCTCGCTCATGCCTATGAATTGCGCACGGAATAAACACCATTTCGATTTCATCGTCTGTGGCGCGGGAACCGCCGGCTCCGTCGTGGCCGGACGACTGGCCGAGAATCCCGAGGTGGAAGTGTTGCTCATCGAGGCGGGAGGCAGCGATGACCACCCCCACGTGCTGGAACCGGGGAATTGGCCGCTGAACCTGGGCACCGAGCGCGACTGGAACTTCGTGGGCGCCGCGAACCCTCATCTCAACGACCGGAAAATCCCATTGAATATGGGCCGCGGCTTGGGGGGCGGGTCCAGCGTCAATGTCATGCTGTGGGCCCGCGGCCATAAAAACGACTGGGAAGACTTCGCCGCACTCAGTGGCGACCCGGCGTGGAACTACGCGTCGGTCCTGAAAATTTATCAACGCGTGGAAGACTATCAGGGCACCTGCGATCCGGTGCGTCGCGGCAAGGGCGGACCGGTTCATGTCGCGCCTGTGCGAGACGCCCAACCGATTGCAAACGCCATGATCAGTGCGGCTGCCGGCATGGGTATACCGGCTTTCGAGAACCCGAACGGCGCCATGATGGAAGGCCGCGGAGGTGCAGCCTTGAACGACCTCATCGTCAAGGACGGCCGGCGTAATTCCATTTACCGCGCCTACGTCGCTCCACGCTGTGGTCAGCCCAACCTCACGGTCCTGACTGATACGCTTGTCAGTCGCGTGCTCTTCAGGGACCAACGCGCCATCGGCGTACAAACCATAAAAGATGGGCAGATCGAGTGCTTTTACGCCGATCACGAAGTCATTCTTTCGTTGGGGGCGGTCAACACCCCCAAGGTCCTGATGCAATCAGGCGTGGGGCCGGAGGAGGAACTGCAGCGCCATGGTATTCCGCTCGTCCAGCATCTCCCCGGCGTTGGCGCCAATCATCAGGACCACGTGTCCTTTGCCGTTATTTTCGAATACGCGGCTCCACAGCCGGTGGGTTACGGCGGCTCGGAGGCGACGCTCTACTGGAGCAGCGAAAGCGCTTTGCATCTCCCCGATATGTTCCACTGCCAAGTTGAATTTCCAGTGCCCAGCGCAGAGAACGCCTCACTCGGCGTTCCCGCACATGGCTGGACAATGTTCGCTGGCCTTGCCCATCCGGAAAGTCGCGGCCGGGTCAAGCTCAGCGGCCCGAATGTGACCGATGCCCCCATCATTGAACCCAACACGCTGTCGCATCCGACCGACCGGCGCAACGCGCTGGAAAACATCCGATTTGTCCAGGAACTGGGCGCGCAGGCGCCCTTCAAGGGCTTGGTCAAACGTGAAAGCCTGCCTGGAAAACTCAACACCCAATCGCTCGAACATTACGCTCGCAACGCTGCCGTTACTTACTGGCACCAATGCGGTACGGCAAAAATGGGCCAGGACGCGATGTCCGTGGTCGATGGTCAACTGCGAGTCTATGGAGTCCAGGGCCTGCGCATTGCCGATGCCTCCATCATGCCGCATGTCACGAGCGGCAATACGATGGCTCCGTGCGTCGTGATCGGTGAGCGGGCCGTGGAGGCTATATGGACCACTTACGAGCTTTGAGCGTCAGCAGGCGCCGGTGACTGTGTTCGAGCCGGCCACTCGCCGAGGGCTGCGCCGAACCCTGCGGGAGAACCGGGCCTTGCTTGAATTAACGCGTGTGCGTCAACCCACCCAATGAGTTTTACCACGGTCATAATCATGATTTCAGATATGCAGAAAAAAACCAGCGTCGCGCACTGGACGGGCAGAGTCCTGGGCGCTCTGGTGGTGTTGGCATTACTTGCCGACGCCGGTGTGAATATTTTCGCGCCCCAAGTCCTCGCAAAAAACATGGAGCTGACCGGATTCCCCGATCACCTCTCCTCTGTCATTGGCAGCATCATCCTGGTTTGCACCGTGCTCTACATGATTCCGAGAACCGCCGTGTTGGGCGCAATACTGGTGACAGGATTCCTGGGTGGTGCCATTTGCACCCATTTGCGCCTGGGTGAATTGGGCTCCGCCTCGCAGATCATCAGTGGGATGTTGGGCATTGCGGCCTGGGCTTCGCTTTACCTGCGCAGCGATGCCGTCCGTTCTCTGCTGCCGTTGGTTGAAAGCAAAGGGCGAGTATCGCGATCTGTCCTTCAGACTTTCCTTAATAGACGCCGACGGTGGTGAGTCAAACGACTGGACATCGAACCCTGTGCCAACCCCATAGCCCTGTGACGGCTCCGTAGGGCCATCAAGCACCCACCGAACACTCGCTTTCATCACCGGATAAAACAGTGTCTGTCCAGAAATCGCACGTGCTCAAACCCGTGCTGCCTATCTCGTATGAGCAGATGGATCGCTTGGTCGCGTCGATACAGCCTACGCTTCTCGAAGAAGCGTTCAGTAGCATCATCGGTATATTGCGAGGTGGAGGCCCCTTAGCGCTGATGGTCTCGCATGCCACGGGCGTTGAACCGGCCTTTTTGCGCTATTACCGGGTCGATCGGAGCGTGATTTGGGACTCGTCGATCCCCCTTCCTCCTCCAGGCAGCAAGGTGTTGCTCTGTGAAGACATCGCTGGCACCGGGCACACCCTGAAGGACTGCCTGGCATTCTTGCAGCGCAGGGGATTGATCGTGAGGGTTTTCACTGTCGGCTTTGACGACCTAAGCGGTATACGCCCCGATTACGGGCTGGACGGGCGAGGGTATTTCTTGCAGTTCCCTTGGGAGCGCCAAGCCCTTACCTGCGCCTATCGCGATCGCTGGATCGACACCGGTGGCGGGCGTACCGGCAGGATGGCCCATGACCATGATTACGACGTGTACGCCATCGACCTCGACGGAATACTGCTTCCAGATATCCCGCTCCAACGTTATGCGGCGGACTTGAGTGCGGCGCTTGGCGAACGCGACCGCCTCGAGCCCTTCAAGCAACTGCCACCTCTGGGGCGGGTGAAGGCGATTATCACCGGGCGCCCGGAGATGGATCGCGTTCGTACTCAAGCCTGGCTAAGCCAGCACGGCCATAGCGGGACACCGCTGATCATGAGAGATACCCGCTCGTGCAACGACAGCCCAGAACAGGTTGCCCTCTACAAAGCCCGGGCATGCGTACAGTTGGGGTGCACGCACTTCGTTGAAAGCGACCCGACACAAGCGATCCTGATCGCGCAGCAAGCGCCTTTGCTGCGGGTCATCTGGTGGGATGCCGGGTGCGGCCGGGGAAGATTGATCGGCGCGGCAGATTGGAAACACGGTACGCCTGGGGCGCCATCCTGAACGCGAAAATGGCGAACACGCCGCTGGTTATCACTGCGGGCCACGCTGGTTATCATCCACAGCAGCGCAACAAACAGAGCAGTGAACAGCTTTGATCGAGGCATCCGGGGTCCGTTTCCATGACAATTGCGAAGCTTTTCTCATCTCTTCGCTTCGGAGAAAATTTTTATTGCACGAGAATCGACGAACCCGGTCGCATAAATATCAGTGCTGTGACTCAGGTTCCACTCTCCGAGTGACGCCGTTTCGCCAGAAAGCCTCCACGCGTTGAACAGACGCAAACAAGGAACGCTCCATGCCCCCACGCTCCGGTCCCGCCTCCGCTTCGCCATTGCCTGAAGACACCGGTTTCGTCCGGGTGCGTGGCGCCCGCGAGCACAACCTCAAGAATGTCGACGTCGACATCCCTCGCGATGCCCTGGTGGTATTCACTGGCGTGTCGGGGTCGGGCAAGTCGTCGCTGGCCTTTTCCACGCTTTATGCCGAAGCCCAGCGCCGTTATTTCGAGTCAGTCGCGCCTTATGCCCGGCGCCTGATCGACCAGGTGGGCGTGCCGGACGTGGACAGTATCGAAGGTCTGCCGCCAGCGGTGGCCTTGCAACAGCAGCGCGGCACGCCCAGCGCGCGATCCTCGGTGGGCAGCGTCACCACCTTGTCGAGCCTGATCCGCATGCTCTACTCCCGAGCGGGTAGCTACCCGGCCGACCAACCGATGCTGTACGCCGAGGATTTCTCGCCCAACACGCCTCAGGGTGCCTGCCAGCAGTGCCACGGCCTGGGCCGGGTCTATGAAGTGACCGAAGCGTCCATGGTGCCGGACCCTTCGTTGACCATCCGCGAACGCGCCGTGGCGGCCTGGCCCATGGCATGGCAGGGCCAGAACCTGCGAGACATCCTGGTAACCCTGGGTTATGACGTCGACGTTCCTTGGCGCGACCTGCCCAAAAAACAGCGTGACTGGATTCTCTTCACCGAAGAGACCCCCACTGTCCCGGTGTACGCCGGGCTCACCCCGGCCCAGACCCGCGCAGCCCTCAAGCGCAAACTCGAGCCCAGCTATCAAGGCACGTTCAGCGGCGCCCGACGCTACCTGCTGCACACGTTCATGCACTCCCAAAGCGCCCAGATGCGCAAACGCGTGGCGCAATACATGCGCGCCAGCCCTTGCCCGGTGTGCGAAGGTAAACGCCTCAAGCGCCAGGCACTGACGGTGACCTTTGCCGGCCTGGACATCGCCGAACTGTCCCACCTGCCGTTGCTGGAACTGGCCGAGGTGCTCAAGGGCGTTGCCGCCCCCGATTATCTGGCGCAAGCCGAGGAACCGGGAACAACCCTCACCCACCAGCAAACCCGCGAGGCCCGCGAGCAACGCGCCGCTCGGGGTGAGAATCCCCATGCCGGCGGGCCTGATGCACGCCACACCCACAATCTGTCCCTGGAAAAACGCCTGGCCGCCCAACGCATCGCCACTGAATTGCTGGAGCGCATCGTCACCTTGATCGACCTGGGCCTCGGCTACCTGGCCCTGGAGCGCAGCACACCGACGCTGTCTTCCGGCGAGCTGCAACGCCTGCGCCTGGCAACCCAGCTCAACTCCCAGCTGTTCGGCGTGATCTATGTGCTGGATGAACCCTCTGCCGGCCTGCACCCGGCCGACAGCGAAGCGCTGTTCCAGGCCCTGCAACGCCTCAAGGCCTCGGGTAATTCGGTGTTTGTGGTCGAACACGACCTGGACACCATGCGCCGCGCCGACTGGCTCATCGACGTCGGCCCCGACGCGGGGGAACAAGGCGGAAAAATCCTCTACAGCGGTCCACCCGCGGGCCTGCGGCAGGTGCCGGAGTCACGCACCCGCGCCTACCTGTTTGCCCAGGACAGCGCTGCGGGGCGTACGCCTCGAACACCCAAGGATTGGCTACGCCTGGAAGGCATCACCCGCAACAATCTGGATAACCTCAGCGCCGCCTTTCCCTTGGGTTGCTTCAGCGCCGTGACCGGCATTTCCGGCTCGGGTAAATCCAGCCTCGTCAGCCAGGCCCTGCTGGACCTGGTGGGTGGCCATCTGGGCCAGGCCAGCCACAACGCCGAAGCCGACGAACAAAGCCTGGAAGATGAACCGCTGCAAACCAGCGGTGGCCACGTCACCGCCGGACTCGAGTCGGTCAAGCGGCTGGTCCAGGTGGACCAGAAACCCATCGGCCGCACCCCGCGCTCCAACCTCGCCACCTACACCGGGCTGTTCGATCACGTACGTAAATTGTTCGCCGCCACGCCTCAGGCGCAGGAACTGGGTTTCGATGCGGGACAGTTCTCCTTCAATGTCGCCAAAGGCCGTTGCGAAACCTGCGAGGGCGAGGGCTTCGTCAGCGTCGAGCTGTTGTTCATGCCCAGCGTGTATGCACCCTGCCCCACGTGCCACGGGGATCGCTACAACCCCCAGACCCTTGAAGTGAACTGGCAGGGGCTGAATATCGCTCAGGTGTTGCAACTGACCGTGAACCAGGCGCTTGAGGTGTTTGCCGAGCAGGCGTCGGCAAAGCGCTCACTGCAAGTGCTGCAGGATATCGGGCTGGGTTATCTGCGCCTGGGTCAACCGGCCACGGAACTGTCCGGCGGCGAGGCCCAGCGCATCAAACTGGCCACCGAGCTGCAACGCAAAGCCCGGGGCGCCACTTTGTACGTGCTGGATGAGCCAACCAACGGCTTACATCCCCAGGACGTGGATCGCTTGCTGGTGCAATTAAATCGCCTGGTGGATGAAGGCCACAGCGTGGTTGTGGTGGAGCATGATATGCGCGTGGTGGCGCAGAGTGATTGGGTCATCGACATCGGCCCGGGCGCTGGGAACCAGGGCGGGAAAGTCGTGGTATGCGGGGCTCCGGCGAAGGTCGCGAAATGCCAGGAAAGTCGAACGGCGGCCTTTCTGGGCAGGGTGCTGCAGCCTGGAGGTTGAAGGGCAACCTGCCTGGCGCACGGCCTGTGGCGAGGGGGTTATCCCCGCTGGCTGCGCAGCCAGCGGGAACGGCCAGCTCTCGTCATAACGTCAAACCGTACGCGAATACTGGACCGTCTGGTCGACGCCCAAGTACGCGTCGAAAGCCATGGCCACGTTGCGCATCATCAATTGCCCCTGGGGCAGCAGCACCAGCGAGTCGGGGTGGATCTCCAGCAGTCCGTCGCGCACCAGTTCCTCAAGCCGGACCAGGGCATCGGCAAAGTACTCGTTGAAACCCACACCGTGACTGATCTGGACCCGGGTGAAATCGATCCGTCCATGGCACATCAACTCGCTGATGACCTCGCGGCGCAACCGGTCATCGTCGCTCAGGCGATAGCCGCGCTGCACCGGCAGCAGGCCTTGATCCAGGCGAGCGTAGTACTGAGAAAGCTCCTTGACGTTCTGACCATAGCTGTCACCGACCTTACCGATCGAAGACACACCCAGGCCGATCAAATCGCAATCGGCATGGGTGGAATACCCCTGGAAGTTGCGTTGCAGCGTGCCCTGGACCCGAGCGCGCACCAACTCGTCCTCCGGCAAGGCGAAATGGTCCATGCCGATGTAGACATAACCGGCTTCGGTCAGACGATTGATGGTCAGTTCCAGCAACTCCAGCTTGCGCTCCGGCGGCGGCATGTCTTCGGGTCGGATCATCCGTTGCGCCCGCACCCGTTGCGGCAGATGCGCATAGCTGTAGGCGGCGATCCGGTCGGGACGCAGGGCGATGATCTTGCTCAGGGTCACATCGAAACTGGCGATGGTTTGCAGCGGCAAGCCGTAGATCAGATCGACACTGACGGACTTGAAACGCGCCAGCCGGGCCGCCTCCACCAACTCGACGACCTGGGCCTCGCTCTGCACCCGATTGACTGCGGCTTGCACCTGGGCATCGAAATCCTGGACGCCGAAGCTCAGGCGATTGAACCCCAGCTGGCGCAGCCCCTGGATCTGTTGGGCATCGATGGTCCGCGGATCGACCTCGATGGAAAACTCATGGGCGTCACTGTCGTCCATGTCGAACGCCTGGTGCAGGCACTCCATCAGATCGGCCAGTTGCTCATGGGTCAGATAGGTCGGCGTGCCACCGCCCAGGTGCAGTTGCGTCAGTTTGCGCGAGCGGTCGAACAACGCCCCCTGCAGGCCGATCTCACGCTTGAGGTAAGTCAGGTATTCAGCGGCGCGATGAGTCTTGCGAGTAATGATTTTGTTGCACGCGCAGTAGTAGCAAAGGCTCTGGCAGAACGGAATATGGATGTAGACCGACAAGGGTTTGGGCACCGGGGCCTGGTTGCTCAGCTCGGCGGCCTGGCGGTACTCATCCATGGCAAAGGCCTGATGGAACTGCGGGGCCGTCGGATAGGAGGTGTAGCGCGGCCCCGGACGGTCGTACTTCTCGACCAGGGCGCGATTGAAAGCGGATACAGCATTCATGATGGGGTCAACCTGTCAAAGGGGCCGGTCAAAGTGCCTGCGTCGTCGGGAACTGGATCGAACAGATTGCAGATCGCATCCACACTCAGGCGCCCGGCGGGCAAGATACCGATAAAACGGCTGGTCAATTCGATCAAACCCTGGCTGCGCAATACCTCCAGCTGCGGCCAGATGGACGCGAAATAATCGCGCAACACCACGCCGAAACGCGCTTCCATGGCCGGGATATCCAGCTCCAGGTCGCAGGCAAGTTGCTCGGTCACCGCGGCCCTGAGCAGGTCCTGCGCCTCACAGCGCCAGCCGCGAGACACAGGCAACTGCCCGGCGTCCAGCTGCTGGCAGTACTCCAGCAGGTCATCGGTGTTCTGCACGTACAAGTGTTCGATCTGGGTGATGGCCGACAGGCCGAAACCCAAGTGGTCACAGCAACCGCGCCGAGTGAAACCCTGACAATTGCGGTGCAGGCGCCCGTGCTCTTGGGCGACGGCCAGGTCATCGTCCGCCCTGACGAACTGCCCCAGCCCGATGTAGTGATACCCCGCCCCGGTCAGTTGCTCGCAGCAGATTTGGCGCATGGTGTCTGTATCGGCCTGGCTGCTGAAGGCATCCGCCGCTTGGTGTTTTTTCGAACGATAGCGATACGGCGCATGGGCGTAGTCGAACACATGCAGCCGGTCGGGCTCCAGTTCGATCAGCGTGCCCAGTTTGCGCGCGAAGCTGTGGGGCGTTTGCCAGGCATGGCCATAACCGAGATCGATGTTGATGGAACGGAAACCGAAGGTTCGCGCGGCATCGATCAGCGAATGAATCGGTGCCGGGTTCTGATAGCAATCCACGGACAAATCGCTGTCCAGGCCAATGTCCGGTACTCCGATGCTGACGTGGGTGAATCCCTGGTCGCGAATCAGCCCCATGGTGGACCAGTCGGTGTGATGCAGGTCGACCTCGATGCTGTGTTCGGCGCTGTCGTATTCACAGAACTCGAAACGTTTGCGCAGGTCATCCATCAGCCGCTGCAAATGGGCGATCACCGGCGTACCGCCAGTCAGGCAGAACGCCTCGACCCGACGCCCTGCGCCCAAGTGACAACCGACCAGTCCGATTTCATAGGTCAGGTGTTGCAGATAGCCCTCGATCTCGCCACACCGGCACACGCTCGCCAGGGGCGAACACGATGACAAACGCAAGCGCGAAGGCAGATGCACCGCCAGGGACAGCGGCCGCCGTTTATGGCGGCTGTCGCGCAACTCCCGAAGCAGATCGAGCGAGCCAACCCCCGTATGGAATTTGCGCGTACCGACCGGGCAATCGACATCAGCCACCGCCGGGGTACGGCGCGGGGCTCGATCGCCGGGGGTGTGGAACAGGTCGAACATGACAATCTCCGAATGGCTGCGCAGGCACAGTGTCGGACTTGTCCCGATGGGTCGCCTTGACCTGTATCAAGCGCCCTGCATACGCCCCGCAACCGCTCACCAGGTCAGGTAAAACATCCCCTTGGCCAACAGCACGATTGCCAGCAGATGAATGAACACGCTGGTATGGATGATCTGCACGTAACGGGCGTTCATGCGGGCGCTTCTGAACAGCCACATGGCCCAGAGGAAATGCCCGAGTACGCTGCCCGCCAAGGCTATTTTCAGGCCCAGCAGCAACCCGAAAGAAGACTCCCATGGCGCGGAAAGCGTCGGCCAGTACCGCAGCCAGACCATGGCAGCGCCGGCACCGAACAGCGTCAGCAACACCCAGGGCATCAACTGCCGGGCACGCCGGCTGATGCCCTGTTCCAGCAGCACCATGACTTTGGCGGGCAGCTGTTTGCGGATGCTCTCCAGGAACAGCACCTCGAAGAACACCGTGCCAATGAAAACCAGCGCGGCAAACAGGTGCAATGTCAGGAATAGCGGATAGCTCATGGGCTCCTCGGTCGCCCCTGAATCATCGGGCGATGGTTTAGTCGAGGTTATCCCGCGGCTTCGGATTGGGGGTTGATGCCAATCAAGGAAATCCGATACCGCACCTGTGGGAGCGAGCCTGCTCGCGATAGCGTCGGTTCGGCTTGCATCCCATCGACTGACACACCGCTATCGCGAGCAGGCTCGCTCCCACAAGGGTTGTGCAACCCAAAAAGCGTCAACAGAACGTTATCTGTTGCTGAAGTCGTTCCGACCGTTGATCAGTCCGTTCGTTTTTTTGACGCTCAGCCGATATGCGGTCACAACTTTTGCGCTCCTGCGGGTCATAACACGGTGGCCGCCGATGGAATATTGGCTTCTACCGTGGTTCCAGCCCGATACGGAGATAAGCTCATGATTTTCAACGTACAAAATTTTGGCGCCAAAGGAGATGGCATCACCGACGACACGGCGGCAATACAAAGTGCCATTGATGCGGCGGCTGCCGCAGGCGGCGGGCAGGTGTACATGCCGACCGGGACTTACATCGTTTCGGCCGGCGAGGAACCCTCCGACGGTTGCCTGATGCTCAAGAGCAACGTCTATTTGTACGGCGACGGCATGGGCGAAACCACCGTCAAGGTGGCCGACGGCTCCGACACCAAGATCACCGGCATCATCCGCTCGGCCTACGGTGAAGAAACCCACGATTTCGGCGTCAGCCATCTCACCATCGACGGCAATCGCGACAACACCACAGGCAAGATCGACGGCTGGTTCAACGGCTACATTCCCGGCGAAGAAGGCTACGACTCCAACGTCACCCTCGACAGCGTCGAGATCAAGGATTGCTCCGGGTACGGCTTCGACCCCCACGAGCAGACCGTCAACATGGTCATCAAGAACAGCGTGTCCCACGGCAACGGCCTGGACGGTTTTGTTGCTGACTTCCTCAGTGACAGCACCTTTGAAAACAACGTCGCCTACGACAATGACCGCCATGGTTTCAACGTTGTCACCAGCACCCACGACTTCACCCTCACCAATAACGTTGCCTACAACAACGGCGGCAACGGTATCGTGGTGCAGCGCGGCAGCGAGGACATCCCCTCCCCCAGCAACATCACCATCACCGGCGGCGAGGTGTATGGCAACGGCGGCGAAGGCGTACTGATCAAGCTGTCCAGCGACGTCACCGTCAGCGGCGTCGACATCCACGACAACGCCAGCGCCGGGATCCGCATCTACGGCAGCAACCACGTTGAAGTCATCGACAACACCCTCAACAACAACTCCCTGGGCAATCCGGTACCGGAAATCATCATCCAGTCCTACGACGACACCCTGGGCGTGTCCGGTCGCTACTTCAACGGCAGCGACAACCTGATCCAGGGCAACATCATCAGCGGCAGCGACCTGTCGACCTACGGCGTTGCCGAACGCAACGAAGACGGCACCGACCGCAATGCGATCATCGCCAACACCATCAGTCACACCAGTAAGGGCGCAACGCTGGTCTATGGCGACGGCAGCTATGTCAGCGCCACGGTACCGGTGACCACCGTGCAAGGTACCGCCGGCAACGACACCTTGCTGGGCAGCGCCGCCAACGAGATTTTCTACGGCGGTGCCGGCAATGACACCATCAATGGCGGCGCGGGTGACGACATCCTGGTGGGTGGCGCGGGCATCGACAGACTGACTGGCGGCACCGGCGCCGATACGTTTCGCTTCGCCAGCCAGTCCGACAGTTACCGCAACGCCACCACCAGCTTCGACGACACCATCACTGATTTCGACGTTACCCAGGACAAGATTGACCTCGCGGGCCTGGGCTTCACCGGCCTGGGCAATGGCCGTGGCGGCACATTGCAGATCAGCTACAGCGCCAGCAGCGACCGCACCTACATCAAGGATTACGATGCCGACGCCAGCGGCAATCGCTTCGAGCTGATTCTGTCGGGCAACCTGACCAGTACCCTGACCGCCAGCAACTTCATCTTCAATCGGGTGGTCACCGGCACCAGCGGCAGTGACTCGCTGATCGGCAGTGACTCGGCCGACACCCTGCTGGGTCTGGCGGGCAACGACAGCCTCAGTGGTGGCGCGGGCGACGACAAGCTCGACGGCGGGGCCGGCATGGACACCCTCACCGGTGGCACCGGGGCCGATACCTTTGTGTTTTCCAACCGTCTGGACAGCTACCGCAACTACAACACCGGCGGCGTCAACCTGGGCGATGTGATCACCGATTTCGATGTCAGCGCCGACAAGATCGATCTGTCGGCCATGGGCTTCACCGGCCTTGGTGACGGCAAGAACGACACCGTGTACGTGGTACTCAACAGCGCCGGGACCAAGACCTACATCAAATCCCTGACCGCCGACGCCAATGGCAACCGCTTCGAAGTGGCGCTGGAGGGTAACTACCTCGACACATTGACCAGCGCCAATTTTGTCTTCGCCACCGCCTCGCCCACCAATCAGGCACCGGTGTTGGCCACGCCGTTGCTGGATCAGAATGCGACCGAAAACACGCCGTTCAGCTACGTGGTGCCGGCCACCAGTTTTACCGACCCGGACAACGACAGCCTCAGCTATACCGCCACCCTCGCCAACGGCAGCGCCCTGCCCGGCTGGCTGGTGTTCGATGCCGCCAGCCGCACATTCAGCGGCACGCCAACCGATACAGCATCAGGCACGTATTCCATACAGGTCACGGCGACCGACGGCAGCAACGCCACCGTCAGCGACAGCTTCACCCTGGCGGTGCAGGACGTGCCCGCCGCGCCCATCGTGATCAATGGCACGCCGAACAACGACACGTTGACCGGTACCGCGGCCAACGAACAACTGTATGGCGGCGCCGGTAACGACACCCTCAATGGCGGGGCTGGCAACGACATTCTGGTGGGCGGCACTGGCGTGGACAAACTCACCGGCGGCGCGGGTGCCGACGTGTTTCGCTATACCTCCAAACTCGACAGCTACCGCACCAGTTCCACCAGCGCCAGTGACCAGATCCTCGATTTCGACGTGGCCGCCGACAAGATCGATGTATCGGCCCTCGGCTACACCGGACTGGGCAATGGCCAGGGCGGCACACTGCAGGTGACCTACAGCAGCTCGACCAACCGCACCTACCTCAAAGACCTCACGGTCGATGCCAACGGCAACCGTTTCGAAGTGTCGCTGGCGGGTAACCTGGTCAGCAGCCTGACCGCCAGTCATTTCGTCTTCGCCGACGAGAACACCCCCAGCAATGTGGCGCCCGTGGTGGTTATCCCCCTGCTCGACCAGAACGCCACCGAAAGTACGCCGTTCACCTACACCGTGACCTCCGACAGCTTCAGCGACGCCAATCAGGATGTGCTGACCTACACCGCCACCTTGGCCGATGGCAGCGCCCTGCCCGCCTGGCTGAGCTTCAATGCCAGCAATCTGACTTTCGCTGGCACACCCACCAGCACGGCGGCAGGCAACTACAACGTACTGGTCAAGGCCACCGATCCGTCAGGTGCCTCGGTGAGCGACAGCTTCGCCCTGGCAGTGGCCGATGCGCCGGACAATACCATCACCGGAACCAACAACGCCGAATCCCTCACTGGCACCGCGGGCGCGGACTTGATCCTCGGCCTGGGCGGCAACGACACGATCAGGGCCGGCACTGGCGCGGACATTGTCGATGGTGGCGCCGGTCGCGACTCGTTGTACGGTGGCGACGGTGCCGACACCTTCCGCTACACCAACGTGCTCGACAGCTACCGCGACTACGACACCGGCGGGGTCACGGCCACGGACACGATCTATGACTTCACCGTGGGCGTCGACAAGATCGATGTCTCCGGCCTGGGCTATCTCGGCCTCGGCAATGGCAGCAACGGCACGCTGTACATGACCCTCAACTCGGCCGGCGACAAGACCTACATCAAATCCAGCGAAGCGGACGCCGACGGCAATCGCTTCGAAATCGCCCTCAGCGGTAACTACCTCAACACCCTGACCGCCGATGACTTCGTGTTCGGCGAGCGCGCCCAGCAGGACATCCTCTACCTGCCGACCCTCGGCCAGTCCAATGCGCGCCTGCTGCGCATGACCGAGGACGACGATCAGTCCGGTACATCGATGCTGGTCAATGACCTGAGCAAGTACACCCCCTATGACGTACGCAGTCAGTTCGAGGATGCCGACGGCAATGGCATCGACATCGCGGTGGGCGGCAGTACGGTCAATGGCCTGTCGACCCTGGGCGCCGAGGAGCTCAAGTTGTGCTGGTGGCTGACCGACACCAACCAACCGGGGCCTGCGCTGTTGCGCGCCGTGGCGTTGTTGCAGGATCAGCTTGCCGAGCTCAGGGCCATCGACAACGTCACCATGGGCATTGTTTGGGGCCAAGGCGAGGAAGCGGCCCAGGAAATCGCCCGCGCCTCCGACAAGGAAGCTGCGGCGGCGGCCTACAAGGCCGCGACGCTGGCCGTGTTTGATTACCTGCACGCCCAGTTCGGCAGTTTCAACGTGTACCTGATGGAGACCGGGCACTACCAACAGGACGCGGCGCGTGCCCGTGGCTATTCGGAAGAGAAGATCGCCGACATTGTCGAAGGTGTCGGTTATGTCCGCGCCACCCAGGAGGCCATCGCCGCCGAGCGCGCGGACGTGAAACTGGCCGTGGACTACACCGATCTGCCCTTGCGCTACGAAGTCGACCCACTGGTGTATCCCGACGACGTCTGGCACTTGCACGAGGAATCGGCGGAAATCGTCGGCCAGCGCCTGGCCGATTACATCGCCGATGACCTGGGTTTCCAGGGCAATCCTGATGACAACAACAGCGTGCAGGACATATTCGACGATGCCCAGAACGAAGGCGGGATGATTTCCGGTACCGACCAGGCAGATACGCTGGTGGGCAGCTCGGGCAACGACACTCTGGACGGAGACCTGGGCGCCGACAGCTTGACCGGCGGCGACGGCAACGACATCTATGTGGTCGACAACGCGTTCGACAGCGTGGTGGAAAGCAACACCTCGACCGCACAGATCGACACGGTGCAGGCCTCGGTCAGTTGGACGTTGGGCGATAACCTGGAGAATCTGGTGCTCACCGGCGTATCGGACATCAACGGCACCGGCAATGAGCGGCGCAATTTCATCACCGGTAACGCCGCCAACAACGTGCTTGATGGCGCCGCCGGGGCCGACAGCATGAGCGGGGGCGATGGCAACGACACTTACTATGTCGACAACACCGGCGATACCGTGATCGAGACCAACAGCAACCCGGTGTCTGGCGGGATCGACAGCGTGCACAGCAGCTTGACGGCCTATACCCTCAACAACAACGTCGAAAACCTGTACATCGATACCCCCGACGCCGCCAATGGCACCGGTAATGCGTTGGACAACATACTGTTTGCCGGGGCCGGCAACAACGTGCTGGACGGCCGTGATGGCAATGACACGGTCTCGTTCGAACGGGCCATGGCCGGTGTCACGGCCACCCTGTCCACCTCCGCGCAACAGAACACCGTGGGTTCGGGCCTTGACACCTTCAAGTATGTCGAGAACCTGACCGGCAGTGCCTACGCCGACAACCTGACGGGTAACAGCGGCGCCAACGTGCTCAACGGTGGGGCGGGCAACGATACGCTGGTGGGTGGCTCGGGCGATGACCGGTTGATCGGCGGCGCAGGCACTGACAGCCTGAGCGGCGGTACGGGTGCAGACACATATGCATTCGAAGCACTGTCGGACATGGGCATCGGGGCGCTACGCGATGTCATCAGCGGCTTCAAGAGCACCGAGTTCGACCAACTGGACTTCACCGGGTTGGACGCCAATCCGCTGACCGCCGAGATCGACACCTTCACGTTCATTGGCAGCAATGCCTTTAGCGCCGATGCCACCGGTCAACTGCGCTTTGCCGATGGCATCCTCTACGGCAGTGTAAATGCCGACGCCAGCGCCGAGTTCGAATTCGAACTGGTGGGGGTCAAGGAGCTGCATGCCAGCGACTTCACGGCCTGACGGGAGCAGGCAGATCGATCAACCATCAGGAACCGGGACTCTGGCGGAAACTCACCGCCAGCCGGTTCCAGCTGTTGATGGTGCTGATCGCCAGCGTGAGGTCGACCAGTTCCTCCTCGCTGAACACGGCGCGGGCCTGGGCAAAGACCTCATCCGGCACCTGGCTTTCGGCCAACAGCGTTACCGCCTCGGTCCAGGCCAGGGCGGCGCGTTCGCGGGGGGTGAAAAAGCCACTGTCGCGCCACACCGCCACGGCGAACAGGCGCCGCTCGCTCTCACCCAGGCGACGCGCATCCACCGAATGCATGTCGGTGCAAAACGCACAGCCGTTAAGCTGCGAGGCACGGATCTTGATCAGATGCAGCAATCCCGGCTCTATACTCAGGCGACTGCTTAGCGCCTCAAGGCCAATCATGGCTTTCATCGCCCCTGGGGACGCACTGTAGTAATCCAGACGCTGGCTCATGGCGCAATTCCGTGCTGATCGGTATCTCCACGGTAGGCCGTGAGCACGCTGCGCGACAGATCCAATGTGTCGAAAAAAACCGGACCAGTTCATAGCAGACCAATCAGCGCGATTTTCTCCACGCAACTTCTATGCATACGCACAATGCGGTTAATCTTGCGCCTTTGCGGGCTAGCGCCACACAATCGCCCAGGAGCGCGCGGGTATGGAACTTCATGTTGTCATCAACGGCCGCAAAGACCTGGCGGGCCAGTTGTATCAACAACTGCGCAGTGCCATCGAAAGTGGTCGCCTGGCCGCCGGCACGCAACTGCCGCCCAGCCGCTTGCTCGCTGAACAACTGGGCGTCTCGCGCAAGACCGTGTCCGACACCTACGCCCAACTGACCTACGAAAACTTTCTCACCGGCATCATTGGCAAGGGCACCTATGTCAATGCGCGCCCGGCCCCAATCGTGCGCAAACAAAGCCACCGCGAGCTGGCCGGCGCCGATGTCGTCGAGACCTGGCGCAACATGCCGGACCTGATGCGCCATCCCACCCTTGAAGGTGCGCTGCGTTATGACTTCATCGGCGGCGCCACCGGCAAAGGCCAGTTTCCCCTGGACGACTGGCGACGTTGTACCGCCCACGCCTTGCGCCAGATCGCCAGCGCCAAGGGCTTCTACAGCCAGCCCGAGGGTTTGCCGGCGCTGCGCAATGCCATTGCCCGGCATATTGCTTTTTCCCGCGGGGTCAATTGTCAGGACGATGACGTGGTGGTGTGCAACGGTGCACAACAGGCACTGGATCTCATCTCGCGGGTCTTGACCCGGTCGGGCAGCCTGGTGGCCATGGAGGATCCGGGCTATCCACCAGCACGCCTGCTGTTTGGCTCCCACGGCGCCACGGTGGTCGGTATACCGGTGGATGACCAGGGCATGCGGGTGGACCTCATTCCCGACGGCACGAGCCTGATTTATGTGACGCCGTCCCACCAGTTTCCCTTGGGCATGCCCATGAGCCAGGCCCGCCGCGAGGCCTTGCTGGCGCGGGCCTACGAGTTGGGGGCAATCATCATCGAGGATGATTACGACAGCGAATTTCGTTACGAAGGCCGGCCGGCCGACTCACTGCAAAGCATGGACGACCGCGGGATCGTGGCCTACGTCGGCACCTTCTCGAAAACGCTGTTGCCGGAGCTGCGCCTCGGTTACGCGATCCTGCCACCGGCGATCCTCGAAGCGGTGATCCTGGCCAAGCGCCTCACCGATCAACACACCTCCACCCTGCCCCAGTGGGCACTGGCCAAGTTCATCGCCGAGGGCTGCCTGCTCAAGCACATCCGCCGCTGCCACACGCTGTATGCCGGCCGCCGCGAGCGAATTCTGGCGCGCATGGCTGGGGACCTGTCGCCCTGGTTCGAGGCGGTTCCCACCACCGCAGGCTTCCACCTGGCCGTGCTGTGCAAGGTGCCCATCGATCTGGCACTGGTGATCGAACTGGCGAAAAAAGCCGAAGTCGGGCTGTACCGCCTCGATGGCTTTTTCAACGACGCCCCGGTGCGGCCGGGTCTGTTCTTCGGTTTTGGCGCCATCGAAATCCTCGACATCGACACCGCCCTGGACCGTTTGCGGGACATTTTGCAGCAGGTCGCCTGAGCCATTGGACTGGACATTTATCCGCCCATTGGCTGTTTTAGCCTCGTAAATACAGGCCTATCCTGCAGGGGTCTCGTTGATTGTCGAGCCAATCCCGTCCGACTTGATTCAGGAGCCAGAACCATGACTCGCCAGGTGATCAATACCGTACAGGTCCAAGCCGCCGCCGGGCGCTCGGAAGAACTGGGCCGCCAGTTGCAGCAAATCGTCGAAACCCTGCGTGCACAACCGGGGTGCGATGCCTACATGGTCGACCGTTGCCCGGACGACGGTGACCGCTGGACCGTCAGCGCCCGCTGGCAATCGGAAGCGGCGATGCAAGCCCATTTCAACTGCCCTGAAGTGCAAGGGTTCATCGGCCTGATCGACAACCGTCTGGCTCGAAGCGTGGACTTCAACCGCTGACCTTTGTCTTGGGGTGGATCGCGGCATTGGTCTACCCGCCTTCCGAAAGATTGGACGTTTGTTTGCCCCTCCGTGGGGCTTAGGGTGAATCCATCGCTGCCACAGCGCGAACTCACTCAAACCCACGAAGGTCATTGCCATGAAAACCCTCTGCCTGATCGCCACCCTCAGCCTGCTGCCTCTGGCCCCGGTCTATGCCCACGAAACCGCACCCTCGGAAAAGGTCAACGTGCTGCAGGAGAAGATGCTGAAGAACCTGCCTGGTAAAAAAGCCATGATGCTGACCGTCGACTACGCCCCCGGCCAGTCGTCCGTCGCCCACAAACATGAAGGAACGGCCATGGCCTATGTGCTGGAAGGCGCCATCACCTCCCAGGTCAAAGGCGAGCCGGCGACCACCTACAAGGCCGGGGAGTTCTGGTACGAAGCCGCGGGTTCCGAGCATCTGGTTTCGAAAAACGCCAGCTCGACCGAGCCGGCGAAACTGTTGGTGTTCATGGTGATGGGCAAGGATGAGGCGGTGTTGATTCCGCTGAAGAACTAACACCTTTGAGCCCCCTGTGGGAGCGAGCCTGCTCGCGATAGCTGGGTGTCAGTCAACATCAATGTCGCGGGTCAAACGCCATCGCGAGCAGGCTCGCTCCCACAGGGGCTCTGCGCTCCAACCAATCGCGTATTACAAACGCAAAAAAGCCCCGCATCTCTCAATGCGGGGCTTTTTCATTCAACGCCGGATCAGTTGGCCGGCAGGACCGGTTGACCACTCAACGCCAGGTCCAGCAGTTCGCGGTTGGCGACCGCGTACATGGCGTAGTCCGTGCCACTGGCGGCACGGATGTCCACCAGCATGGCGCGCCAGCGCTCGACCATGTCGTGATGCTGCTCCAGCCACAGCGCCAGGCGTGTTTCCACCTCCTGGGTGCCGTCGCCCTGCTGCAGGACCGAAATGGTGATCGCCCGTTGCTGCCAGTCGACGTCATCGCGGAACGCTTCACGGGCCAGGGCCTGCCAGTTGTTTTCCACCGGCAGCGCGCTGATCTGTTGCAAGTACCAGGTGATGTCCAGGGCACTGCCCACGGCGAAGTAGGCCTTGGCCACATCGGCGGCGTTCTGGCCAGTGACATCGGACGCTTCGATGATCGGCAGCAAGGTGTACAGGTGCGTAGTGCCTGCAACCATGCGCGCCAGCAGTTCCGGCACGCCGGCTGCTACGTAGGCCTGGTAGCGGGTCTGCCAGCCTTCGCGGGTCGGGCCTTCCAGCAGTTCGTCGAGCTTGAGGCCCAGCGCCGCCAGGTGCGGACCGAAGTGAGCAACATCACGGGCAGCGTTCTGCTCGTTGCGGCGGCTGCGCAGGAACCAGCGCGTCGCACGACGACCCAGGCGCATCAGCTCGTCCATCAGCTCCAGTTGCACGTCAGCCGACACCTGGTGATCCAGGGCTTCAATCTGACGGAACCAGTGCGGGAGATGGAAGATGTCCCGCACGATCACGTAAGCGCCAGCCACGTTCGCCGGGCTCATGCCGGTGGACTCTTTGAGCCGTTGAACGAAGGTGATGCCCATGTGGTTGACCAGGTCGTTGGCGATCTGGGTGCTGACGATCTCACGCTTGAGGCGATGGCGACGCATGGCTTCGGAGAACTTGCTCACCAGTGTCGGCGGGAACGCGGTCTCCATGTCACGGGTCAGGTAGTCGTCATCCGGCACCTGGGAGTTGAGCAGCGCTTCCTTGAGGTCGATCTTGCTGTAGGAGATCAGTACCGACAGTTCGGCACGGGTCAGGCCTTGGCCCGCCGCGACGCGTTCCGCCAGTTGCTCTTCGGCCGGCAGGAACTCGATGGCGCGATCCAGCTTGCCTCGTGCCTCCAGATCGTTCATCAGGCGCTTGTATTCGGCAATGCGCACGAATGCGCGGCGTGCCGCCAGGGACAGGGCCTGGGTCTGCTTGTAGTTGTTGCCCAACACCAGGCCACCGACTTCGTCGGTCATGCTGCCAAGCAACTGGTTACGTTGCTTCTCGGTCATGTCGCCGGCCTGCACCACTTCGTTGAGCAGGATCTTGATGTTCACTTCGTGGTCGGAGCAGTCCACACCACCGGCGTTGTCGATGAAGTCGGTGTTGGTGGCGCCGCCATGCAGGCCGAACTCGACACGACCCAACTGAGTCATGCCCAGGTTGCCACCCTCGCCCACCACTTTGCAGCGCAGTTCGTTGCCGTTCACGCGCAGCGCATCGTTGGCCTTGTCGCCCACATCGGCGTGGCTTTCGCTGCTGGCCTTGACGTAAGTGCCGATACCACCGTTCCACAACAGATCCACCGGCGCCTTGAGCAAGGCGTTGAGCAGCTCGGTCGGGGTCAGTTTGTCGGCCTTGATGTCGAAGCGTTCTTTCATCTGTGGCGAGATGGCGATGCTCTTGGCGCTACGCGAGAAGATACCGCCGCCTTCGGACATGATGCTGGTGTCGTAGTCGGTCCAGGCCGAACGCGGCAGGTCGAACAGACGCTGGCGCTCGGCGAAGCTGCTGGCAGGCTCCGGGTTCGGGTCGATGAAGATGTGCAGGTGGTTGAAGGCTGCCACCAGTTGCAACTTGTCAGACATCAACAGGCCGTTACCGAACACGTCGCCGGCCATGTCGCCGACGCCCACCACGGTGATGCTGTCTTCCTGGACATTGATACCGCGTTCACGGAAGTGACGCTGTACGCCGACCCACGCGCCTTTGGCGGTGATGCCCATTTTCTTGTGGTCGTAGCCGGCAGAACCGCCAGAAGCGAACGCATCGCCGAGCCAGAAGCCGTAGTCGATGGCGATGCCGTTGGCGATGTCGGAGAAGGTTGCAGTGCCTTTGTCCGCAGCCACTACCAGGTACGGGTCATCGTCGTCATGACGCACGACATTGGTCGGCGGAACCAGTGCGCCTTCCTTGAGGTTGTCGGTGATGTCCAACAGACCGGAGATGAAGATGCGGTAGCACGCTACGCCTTCGGCGGCGATCTCATCCCGGCCACCGCCCAGCGGCAGACGTCGCGGCAGGAAACCACCTTTGGCGCCGACTGGCACGATCACCGAGTTCTTCACTTGCTGGGCCTTGACCAGACCCAGCACTTCGGTGCGGTAGTCTTCTTCACGGTCGGACCAGCGCAGGCCACCGCGAGCAACGTTACCGAAGCGCAGGTGCACGCCTTCGACCCGAGGCGAATACACGAAGATCTCGAACTTGGGCACCGGTTTCGGCAGTTCCGGGATCAGGTGCGGGTTGAACTTGAAGCTGAAGTAGGACTTGTTCTGGCCGTTGGCGTCGGTCTGGTAGAAGTTGGTCCGCAGGGTGGCCTTGATCAGGTCCAGGTAGCGACGCAGGATGCGGTCTTCGTTGAGCACCTGAACGTCGTCCAGTGCCGTGAGGATCGCCTGTTCAAGACGCAACTGCTTGTCTTCCAGGTCGTCGCCGCTGAGTTTGCGCGCCAGGTAGAAGCGGGTCTTGAACAACCGGGTCAGTTCACGAGCGATGTCGGTGTGGTTGTTCAGGGTACTGGCGATGTAACCCAGGTCGAAGCCCAGGCGGATCTGCTTCAGGTAACGGGCGTAGGCACGCAGCAGCGCCACGTCGCGCCATGGCAGGCCGGCGGTCAGCACCAGGCGGTTGAATGCATCGTTCTCGGCATCGCCACGCACGATGTGGACGAAGGCGTCCTGCAAGGTGTCGTTGAGCTGTTGGATGTCCAGGTCCAGGCCTTCGGCGGCGGTGAACGCGAAATCATGAATCCAGAACTCGCGGCCATTGGTGTGGCGCAGGCGGTACGGGAACTCGCCCAGCACGCGCAGGCCGAGGTTTTCCAGGATCGGCAGGACGTCGGACAGCGCCAGCGGCGTGTCGGCGTGATACAGCTTGCAGTGCAGCTCGCGCTGGCCGGACACCTGGCCCAGCGGCTGGTAGAAGCTCATGACCAGCGGATTTTTTTCGTTCAGGCTCAGCAGGTGCTGCATGTCGACCACGGCCGAGTGCGCGGCAAAACGCTCGCGGTAGCCGGCCGGGAAGCCTTTCGGGAAATCGGACAGCACGTTGGTGCCATGGGCTTCGCCGAAGCTTTCGATCACCAGACTGGCGTAGTCGTCCTTCCAGCTGCGGCAGGCCTGCACCACTTCTTTTTCCAGCAAGACCGGGTCGATGTCGAGACGGTTCTTCGGGTCTACCCGCAAGATCAGCTGTACACGGGCCAGCACGGATTCGGAGAAGAAGGTCCAGAACTCGCAGTCCGAGGCTTTCAGACGCTCCATCAGCACTTGCTGGATCTTCTGGCGCACTTCGGTGGAATAGATGTCGCGCGGCACGTAGGCCAGGCAGTAGCAGAAACGGCCATACGGGTCTTTGCGCAGGAATACGCGGATCTTGTTGCGTTCCTGGATCTGCACGATGGACATCACGGTGCTGAACAGCTCGTCCACCGGGGTCTGGAACAGATCGTCGCGAGGCAGCACTTCGACCACCTGAGCCAGTTCCTTGCCCAGGTGCGCCTTGGCCTGGAAGCCCGAGCGACGTTCGATTTCCTCGACCTTGCGACGGATGTACGGGATGACGCGCACGCTTTCACCATACACCGACGAGGTGTACAGGCCCATGAAGCGGCATTCCTTGATGACCTTGCCATCGGCGTCGATCTCACGGATCGATACGTAGTCCGGGTAAGCCGGACGGTGTACACGGCTCGGGTGTGCGGCCTTGGCGAACGACAGCGGGGTCGGTTCACGCAGGTAATTGACGGCGTAGTCTTCAATGCGCAGGTCATCGACCGTGAGGCCGGCACGCAACAGTTTGGTCAGGCCGAGGAACGAATCGGCGTCGTATTCGATATGGCCGCCATCAGGGTCATCACGAACCACGAACTCTTCATAGCCAAGGAAGGTGAAGTGGTTACCCACCAGCCATTCCAGGAAACTCTTGATTTCACCTTTTTCGTCGGCATCGATGGCATAGGCGCTGTTGTCCAGGCTGGACAGAATATCCTGGACCTTGGCTTTCATCGGCTCGAAATCAGCCACCGCCACGCGCACTTCGCCCAGCACCTGCTCAAGTTCCTTGCTCAGGACGTTGAGTTCGGCGGCGTTGGCGCAGCGGTCGATTTCAAGATACATCAGGGATTCTTGGAGAATGCCATCGCCCTGGGTGCCTTTGGGCAGGATCTCCAGCAACTCGCCCTTGTTGCCGCGACGCACGCTCAACACGGTGGTTTGCAGGGTATGGATGCTGTAACCGCGACGGTTCAGTTCGGTGCGGACCGAATCCACCAGAAATGGCAGGTCGTGGTGCAACACTTCCACTGCCGTATGGGTCGACTGCCAACCGTGGCGTTCGTAATCCGGGTTGTAGACGCGGACCTGCGGCTGCGCATGATCGAAGCGCTCAAGCAGGCGCCAGGCAGACAGGGTGCAGCCGGCGAGGTCGGACAACCGGCGCTGGGTAAGTTCATCGAGGGAAATGATGCCGAAGAATTGTTCAGCGAACAGCGCCACTTGTGGCAGTGCCTGTTCACTGATGTGCTGCGCCAGTGCCGCTTGCAGTTGGTGCTGGAAGTCGGCTTTGCTGGCTGCGGTGAAGAACGCCATCTGTGGTACTCCGCTTGGGCTTGTTATTGATGGAAGCGTCGCGTGCAGCCCTTTTTCAGGGCTGTCGGCCATCCTGTTCCTGATTCTCGGGCAGAGGAAACAGGACGACAGGTGGGTGAAGCTGGACAAGACCGGCAGGTCACATCCTTTTCCATGTAATTTCCATGTAATGGACACCTGCAAAAAGCCCTCGTGGTGCCCTTTGCAGGTGTACATCCGCCGTGCAGCTTAACGAGTGCGACAATGTGCCTGCTTGCAGCGCTGCGACATATTCGGTCAACGGCAAGCTAAACAGCCGGTTTGCATCGAACAACCGTAGCAGCCCGGCGAGCAAAACGGCACCTTGCGCTGTGAAATTGCGCGCATATTCTGCGTGTGACTGCAGTAATCCAGCAGAAAGTCGTTCGGGCTGGCAAAATTCACTTTATTTGCGCCCAGCAAGGCTCATCGAGCCAGGAGCCATCACCATGCAAATGACCACCGCCCTTCTGATCGCCAACCCGTGCGACGAGGAAGAAGACAACATGGCCATGCTGTGCTGCCACAGCACCCAGGGCGAAATGTTCCTGATGACCCGCTACCCCGACGAAGACGAACTGGAAATCGCCCTGGAGGGTGAGCCTTCGACACTGGAAGGCGTCAAAGTGACCCTCAGCCCGACCCTGCTGAAAATCGAAATTGCCGCGTCGGACGCCGATGTGCTGAACGGGGATGATGTGCTGGAGATTACCCACGACACCGATGCGGCGGATTTGGCGGAGGTGGAACTGACGTTGCAGAACATCCTCAAGGGGACGGGCACCTATATCAGCCAGCTCTGAACCTGAAGCGCGACTGACTCCCTGCGACGAGCATGCTTGCTCGCCACACGGAACTTGGAGGCACCCCGCCTAACTTATTCCTGCGCCGGCACAAGATTGCCGTCCGAGTCATGGACCAGATACTCGTCAGGACACGATACCTGCGCTTTCCTGGGCTGAGGTAAACCACCGTCGGTCGTTCTTATGTCGCGTCGCTCTTGACGACCCCCTGGGTTCTGAGGTCTTCTGAAACCGGTTTCAAAGCCACTAACAAAAATAAGCAGGTTTCAATTGATGAACCCTTTCTCCGCCGCCCAGCGCAGCCGCGTGACCATGCTTGATGTCGCCGAACGCGCCGGGGTCTCCAAGGCCAGCGTCTCGCGCTTCATTGGCGAGGATCGCGCCCTGCTTTCCGAGGCCATCGCTCAACGCATCGAGCAAGCGATCAGCGAACTGGGCTACCGTCCAAATCAGATGGCCCGCGGCCTCAAGCGCGGACGCACACGCCTGATCGGCATGCTGGTGGCCGATATCCGCAACCCTTATTCAATTGCCGTGATGCACGGCGTGGAAACAGCCTGCCGTCGCCACGGCTACAGCCTGGTGGTGTGTAACACCGACCGCGACGATGAGCAGGAACGCCAGCATCTGGCCTTGTTGCGCGCCTATAACATCGAAGGGCTGATTGTTAACACCCTCGGCCACCACCGTGATGAATTGTTGGAACTGCGCAGTGAAATGCCCCTGGTGCTGGTCGATCGCAAGGTCGATCGACTGGAAAGCGACCTGGTGGGCCTGGACAATCCGGCGGCCGTCGAGATGGCGCTCGATCATCTCGAACAGCGGGGCTACCGCGATCTGTTGCTGGTGACCGAACCATTCGACGGCACCAGCTCGCGGATCGAACGGGTCGAGAGTTTCAAGGCCGGCATTCAACGACGGCCTGCCCTGGCCGGCACCGTTGTGGAAACCTGTGATCAGTTGACCACGCGCATCAAGAACTTTCTTGCCCCGCCGGGACATAGCCCCAAAGCATTGTTCTGCGCCAATGGCATTGCCGCCCTGGCCGCCACGACGGTGCTGCGCGAACTGGGTTGCCATTTGTTCGACGATGTAGGCCTGATCGCCCTCGATGATCTGGATTGGTACCCGCTGGTGGGCAGCGGCATCACCGCCCTGGCCCAACCGACGGCCGAGATCGGCGCCAGCGCGTTCGAATGTTTGCTCAAGCGCTTGCGTGGCGATAACGGGCCGGTGCGAACCCTGGATTTTGCGGCGCGGTTGATCGAGCGTGGGTCCACGCGGGGAAATGGTCGGTGATAAAGCCCTACCGCGAGCAGGCTCGCTCCCACACTGGATCTGCATCGCACTGGAGTCCCCTGTGGGAGCGAGCCTGCTCGCGATAGGGCCCTCTCAAGCACAACTTTTTTTTGCACAAAACTGAAACCGGTTTCAGAGGTATAAAAACAATGCACAACCCACCCGTCTCCATCAGCCTTTCCAGCTACGGTGCCGATCTGGTACGGCAACAGGGCCAAGGCAGTTTTATCGATCTGCTGGCTGCCGCTGGCGCTTCACGGATCGAATGGCGCGAAGAACTGCTCACCACTGAACAGCCCGCTAAACTGGCCGCCGGTGCCTTGGCCAAAGGACTGCAAAGTATTTTTTCCTCTCCACTTGAACTGTGGCTCGCCGGCCAGCCCAAGCCCAATCCCGCCCTGTCACTTGCCTTGCGACGTGCCGAGGCGTTTGGCTCGGCATGGCTGAAAGTCTCTCTCGGCTATTTCACCGACTCCCATGATCTGCCAGCCCTGGCGGATGCGCTGGCCGCCAGCCCGGTGCGATTGCTGGTGGAAAACGACCAGACCCTGCAAGGCGGGCGGATCGAACCATTACAGCGTTTTTTTGCTGCGACAGAGGAGCAAGCGCTGCCCATCGGTATGACCTTCGACATTGGCAACTGGCAATGGCAGGACCAATCGGCCGCTGTGGCCGCCCGACAGCTTGGGCGGTATGTGGCTTATGTGCATTGCAAGGCCGTGGCCCGGCGCGCCGACGGCAAACTGGTCGCGGTGCCTCCGGCGATGACAGACCTGCATCTGTGGGAACAACTGTTCAAACACATGCCCGCTGGTGTAATGCGCGCAGCCGAATATCCGCTGCAAGACGATGATTTGCTGCAGTTGACTGCGGGACATGTCGCCACCCTCGCCCGCCTAGGCCAATCATGCCGGGAGCCAGCCCATGCCTGAGTTCGATGTGTTGTCTTTCGGCGAAACCATGGCGATGCTGGTGGCCGACCAGCGCGGTGACCTGGCCAATGTCGAGCAGTTCCACAAGCGCGTCGCCGGGGCCGACAGTAACGTGGCCATCGGTCTGTCGCGACTGGGCTTCAAAGTGGCGTGGCTGAGCCGGGTGGGTGCTGACTCCCTAGGACGCTTCGTGGTGCAGACGCTGGAAAACGAAGGCCTGGATTGTCGCCACGTGACGGTCGATCCAGCCCACCCCACCGGGTTCCAGTTCAAATCCCGTAGCGACGATGGCAGCGACCCACAAGTCGAATATTTCCGTCGCGGCTCGGCGGCCAGTCATCTGTCGATCGACACCATCGCCCCCTCGCAGCTCGAAGCCCGCCACTTGCACGCCACCGGCATCGTCCCGGCCTTGTCGGTCACGGCCCGTGAGATGTCCTCTGAATTAATGATGCGGATGCGCGAGGCCGGCCGCAGCCTGTCCTTCGATCCCAACCTGCGGCCGAGCCTGTGGGCTAGCGAGTCGATGATGATTCACGAAATCAATCGCCTCGCCGCCCTCGCCCACTGGGTCATGCCGGGGCTCGGCGAAGGTCGCTTGCTGACTGGTTTCGACGACCCGGCCGACATCGCCGCGTTCTATCTGGACCTGGGTGCCGAAATCGTCGCGATCAAGCTCGGCGCGGATGGCGCCTATTTCCGCACTCAGCTAGGCCAGGGCGTAGTTGCCGGCGTGCCGGTGGCCCAGGTGGTGGACACCGTGGGCGCCGGCGATGGCTTCGCGGTCGGCCTGATCAGTGCGTTACTCGAAGGCCGCGCCATCACCGAAGCCGTACAGCGCGCCAACTGGATTGGTAGCCGCGCAGTGCAGAGCCGTGGAGACATGGAGGGATTGCCGACGCGCATTGAGTTACTGGCTGAATTTAATGATGCCAATCGCCAGCAGGCTCGCTCCCACAGGGTCGACGCATCCTCATGCGGGAGCGAGCCTGCTCGCGATTAGAACCACCACAAAACACACCTGCTGCAACAAAAACAACAAGCTCAGGAGTCAACGACATGCAAACGCTCAACCTCGCCACCCGCCGCTGGTGGTACATCATGCCCATCGTCTTCATCACCTACAGCCTGGCTTACCTGGACCGGGCCAACTACGGCTTCGCCGCCGCCTCGGGCATGGCCGAGGATCTGATGATCACCCCGGGGCTGTCCTCATTGCTGGGCGCACTGTTTTTCCTTGGTTACTTTTTCTTCCAGGTACCGGGGGCGATCTACGCGCAGAGACACAGTGTGAAGAAGCTGATTTTTGTCAGCCTGATCCTCTGGGGCTCGCTGGCGACCCTGACGGGCGTGGTCTCCAATGCTTACTGGCTAATCGTGATCCGCTTCATGCTCGGCGTGGTCGAAGCTGCGGTGATGCCGGCCATGCTGGTGTATCTCTGCCACTGGTTCACCCGGGCCGAACGCTCACGTGCCAACACCTTCCTGATCCTTGGTAACCCGGTCACCATGCTGTGGATGTCCGTGGTGTCCGGCTATCTGGTGCAACAATTCGACTGGCGCTGGATGTTCATCATCGAAGGTCTGCCGGCGGTGCTCTGGGCCTTTATCTGGTGGCGCCTGGCTGATGATCGTCCGTCCCAGGCCAAGTGGCTCAGCAACCAGGAAAAACAAGACCTGGAAAGCGCACTGGCGGCTGAACAGGTCGGTATCAAGGCCGTGAAAAACTATGCCGAAGCCTTCCGCTCACCCAAAGTCATCATCCTGGCACTGCAATTTTTCTGCTGGAGCATTGGGGTCTACGGGTTCGTGCTGTGGCTGCCGTCAATCCTCAAGGCTGGCCTGCAAATGAGCATTGTCGAGGCCGGTTGGCTGTCGTCGTTGCCATACCTGGCGGCAGTAGTCGCCATGCTGGTCGTGTCCTGGGCGTCGGACAAGGCGCAGAAGCGCAAACGTTTCGTCTGGCCGCCGCTGCTGATCGCGTCCGTAGCGTTTTACGCCTCCTATTTGCTGGGGCCTGAGCATTTCTGGTGGTCCTACAGTTTGTTGGTGGTTGCCGGGGCTTGCATGTACGCGCCGTACGGGCCGTTTTTTGCCATCGTTCCAGAGATCCTGCCGGCCAACGTCGCCGGCGGTGCCATGGCACTGATCAACAGCATGGGCGCGTTGGGTTCGTTCGGCGGCTCGTACCTGGTGGGCTATCTCAACGGCACCACCGGCTCTCCCGGTATGTCCTTTCTACTAATGAGTGGCGCCTTGCTGTTGTCGGTGGTACTGACCCTGGCCCTCAAGCCCGGCGCCAGCGACCGCGCCGTGTCTCAAACCGCGACGCCACACCCGGCGTCCGCACAGTCCTGAATCGAGCCCTCCATGAAAAAGCACGTAGTGTTGTACAAAGCGCTCTCGGCGCAACTGATGGACCGTCTGCAAGCTCAGGCCCAGGTCACCCTCATCGAGCACCTCGATGCGCCAGGCCTGGCCCAATTGCGCGACGCCTTGCCTGGCGCCCATGGCCTGTTGGGGGCCAGCCTGAAACTGGATGCGCCACTACTGGACTCAGCGCCGAACCTGCAAGCCATCGCCAGCGTCTCGGTGGGGGTCGACAACTACGACATCGACTATCTGACCGAACGCCGCATCCTGCTCACCAATACCCCGGACGTGCTGACCGAAACCACCGCGGACACCGGTTTTGCACTGATCCTGGCAACGGCTCGGCGCGTGGTGGAGTTGGCCAACCTGATCCGCTCAGGCCATTGGCAACAGAGCATCGGCTCCAAACATTTCGGCACCGATGTCCATGGCAAGACCCTCGGCATAATAGGCATGGGCCGCATCGGCGAAGCCTTGGCCCAGCGCGGGCATTTCGGTTTCGGCATGCCGGTGCTCTACCACAGCCATTCGCCCAAGCCCGCGGTCGAGCAACGTTTCGGGGCCCGTTATTGCAACCTCGAGACGCTGTTGCGACAGGCGGATTTCATTTGTCTGACTTTGCCTCTGACGGCAGAAACCCAAGGGCTGATCGGTGCACAAGCGTTCGCGCAGATGCGTCCCGAAAGCATCTTCATCAATATCTCCCGAGGCAAGGTGGTGGACGAAGCCGCTCTGATCGACGCCCTGCGCAACGGACAGATCCGTGGCGCGGGGCTGGATGTGTTCGAGCGCGAACCCCTGAGTGCGGACTCACCGTTATTACAAATGGATAACGTAGTGGCAACGCCGCACATGGGTTCGGCCACCCACGAGACACGGGAGGCAATGGCGCGCTGTGCGGTGGATAATCTCCTGATGGCGTTGGCGGGAGAGCGACCGGTGAATCTGGTGAATCCGGAGGCGTGGGAGGGTTGATTCGTTCGTCCACGAGAATGAAGCCAAGCGCAGCTTTTTGGCGAGGGAATCTCTCCCCTCGCCACCGGTTCTGCCAGTACTGGATAGCCGACTGGCAACACCCCTCCTTTGAATCTTGCTCAATTACTCTAGCGGCACTTCATCCCGGGATGAATAAACCACTCAACCCATTGAGTAGATAGCCCAGAAAAGCAAACTTCAACAAAAAACCACCTTCCCTCAGGCACGTCCTACCGATCGCCAAGAACAGGCCTACACCAGCATCGGAAGTTGCATCCTAGCCCATCCAAAAGCCCAGTGTTATTAATTATGCACTTGCACAAAAACGCGCAAGTTAGGTGATCGCTAAGCGACACTGAATAATCAATAAAGGAGTATATGACATGGGTAGGAAGCGTTCTGAAATCAACACCTTTGATGTTCTGCCGCAGGCAATGGGCTTTTCCAAAGGGCTTCTGCCAACCGAAGCCAACTTTTTTGCATCTCTGATCAACTGAAATCATTGATCGATTAAGTGCCTGTGAACAGGCGCCGAAAGGTTTCCACCTTTCGGCGCCTAAACCTAGAGGTTTCTATGCCAGAACGCGAACTAACATCTACCGAAGCTCTATTCAATATCATGTCCACCCTGCACACGCTCGGTTTTAGAGCCGAGGCCCGCTATACGACACCCTCCAGGCTAGTGGCAACCGCGGAGCTTTTTGATAGTGACAATCATTTTATTGAGTCAGGTGCGGGTAAAGGGCCGGACGCACTTATAGGTGCGCTGGCAGAAACCATCGAGCATGCCAGCTCTTTTCTAGCCCCTAATCATGAGTCGACATGGCACAGCACCGACAGTATTGCCAGTCAGAAAGCAGCTAAATACGACGGTTTTTTCACCCGCCTGCCATACAGCGACGAACCAATAGACTGCTTCACTCTCACATCGCTGGATAAAAAAGAACACCTGATTGCTCCAAGCGCTCTACTCTGCCCTGCTGCTGCCCGAAGCAACTCCAACGACACGCGTTCTACCATGCAATTCTTGGCACGTTACTCATCCAACTCAGGCATTGCTTTTGGCTGCACTGAAAATGAAGCTTTATTGCATGGCATTCAGGAAATAATCGAACGACATGTCTTATCTCTTTTTTTCATGGCGATATGCGGAATCGGCCCCAAGATGGACCTATACCAACCGTCGACGAGCTTGCTTAACAAGGCGCTCCTCAACGACCCTTCCGCCTTAGAACCCGCCAATAAACTGCAGATCATCATTATCAAAGATGTCTTATCTGTTTACTTTGCCGTCGCCTTTCCCAAAGCCGGCCCTGGAGACCAGCCTCTCTCACCTATTGGCTCAGGCTGTTCGATGGACATTTGCACCGCCATTCAGAGAGCGGTGACTGAACAATTCCAATCCGAGAGTCTATATGATGTCTTTGAAGACTCCATGGACAGAAAGACTGTCAAGCTATTATCGCACTCAAAAACCCTTAAAAATTTAATCGACTTGGCCCCTGTTAGAAGCCTGAACCTTCCTGAGCTTGAATGCCCACCACACGACAGCAACGAAACTGTCCCAGCGCAATTAGACACCCTGCACAAAGCCGTATCGGCGTCCGACAAAAAAATATTTCATAGAACTGTAGTGCGCTTCCCGAACAACAGCATCGTTACCCAGGCTTACATCCCTGGACTTGAACGTTTCAACATCATTAGAAATGGGCAACTCGTTGTACCTCAGCATGTATTACTCAGCAGTTGAAACCAACCACCCATAAAACAATAACGGACGGTCGTATGCATCCTATGCAAACGCTCATTAGAACTGCCTGCAAAGAACATACGACTCTTCTGGCATCCACCATTGCAACAATCCTGGTGCTCAAGCTCATCGCACTTGCCCCACCTTTGCTCCTGGGGGCCATCGTCGACACCCTGTACGGCGAGAAACATGCAACCGTCAACCTAATGCTCACTCTTACGGCAGGCCTTGTGCTCGCTGGGTGCGTGCAGGCAATTATCAGCCCGCTACAGATCCATTTCCTATCCAAGCTTGTCCAGCAAATTATCATGGCCGCATCTATTGAATGGCTGGCAAACCTTATGCGCAAGGAATTTGCCCGGTTCAATTCATGGCGAATCGGTCACTTCATAAAGTCGGTCGAGCGTGGAATTACCGCTCACGAACAACTATTGACGTTTTTTGTTACCGTCGGACTGCCGCTGTGCCTGGAGTTCTTGATCGTTGGCGGCGCTTTTTTTTACATGGGTGGCATTGAAGTTTTTGTGAGCATGACGGGTCTAGGATTTATCTACCTGATTGTCAGCCACAAAATTATCAGATGGCGCAGGAAGCACATTGACGCTGTCAACGAGCAGGAAGATGAATTGAGCGCCCTCCTATACAACACGCTCAATGCAGGCAAAGCAATAAAGCTGGAAAACGCCGAGTCTACCGCCACACAGCCGTTGAATGAGGCCTTCAAATGCTATGCCAATACTGCGGTGACCGCGGCAACCTCGGGTGGTTTCTTGAGCGCTGCCAAGATTCTGTTCGTCAGCCTCTCCACGGGCGGATTACTGGGATGGGGGGTTGTTGATCAACTGTCGAACCAGCCCAGTATCAGTGTCGGACAACTGGTGGCCATTTTTTCCATTGCCGGCAGTTACTTACTCAATATCGCCGCGTTAACGGAGGGCTATCGTGTGCTGGATCAGTTTCTTGCCGATCAGCGTCGACTTCAAAGCCTGCTTTTGCTCCCAAATTTTGACCATGGCAATCGGCAATCGGAAGTCAATTTTCGAGGGGCATCGACACTGATTCTGGATCCGTGCGTACTGACCGAAAATGGCGACGTTCGCTTGTCGATCACGCAAAGCCTGAGATTTACTCAAGGTCAATCCGTGGCGATCATCGGCCAGAGCGGTGCGGGCAAATCCACCTTGTTGGAAGTTCTCGCTGGTCTTGATCAAGAAACGCGAAATCAGTTGAGCATCGACGCAACTCCCGTTTCGCAACTGAATCCTCGCGCCCACTTGAGTGCATTGAGGTACTGCCCTCAGCAGCCCTGTTTTCTCGAAGGTCTCTTTGAAAGGTCCGTTCTGTTTGGCGTTAAAGCGTCGCCTCACCTCGACCAGGCAATACGACGACTGCAGCTACAGGACATTGTCTGTGAACGGAGCATCAGTGAACACGCATCGAATATTTCTGGCGGTGAAGCCAAGCGTCTGTCACTGCTGCGTCTGATCAACAGGCCTGGGCGATTCAATTTGTTCGATGAACCCAGTGCATCAATCGAGCCCGGGTTGACCGACTCCCTATGGGACTTGCTGTTCGATACCTTCGCAGAACGCGGGCTAATTTGTGTCACTCATGATTTCGAACATCTACAGCGCTTTGATCGGGTCATCGTCCTGCGCGACGGCGCGATTGTTGACGACGGGTGTTGGCAGGAGCTGGCCGACAGACCGGCAATCAAATTGTTGCTCAATGACTTTCAGGACACGGCACTAGCCGGCATACAGGAATAGATCTGAACGCCAGTCCCTGCGGGAGCCGATCTGGGGTGTTCATAGAGTCGGTGTTCACCTCAGATCCCCCAATGAATCCAAACCGATCACAAATCCGCACACCAAACAAAATCCCGTTAGTCGCCACCCCCCGCCATGCATTAAAGTAACGCCCCCAGCCCCGACGTTATCCGAACGCCTGGGCCACCCTTTCCAGGAACAGTCACCGATGGAACATCGTGAAGCGCTGCTGGCGCTGCGAACCTTTCTTTCAACGCAGATCCTCGGCCAGGAAAAACTCATCGAGCGTCTGCTCATCGCCCTGCTCGCTGACGGCCACATGCTGGTGGAAGGCGCGCCGGGGCTGGCCAAGACCAAGGCCATCAAAGAGCTGGCCGAGGGCATTGAAGCGCAGTTCCATCGTATTCAGTTCACCCCCGACCTGCTGCCCGCCGACATTACCGGCACGGAAATCTACCGCCCGGAAACCGGCAGTTTCGTGTTCCAGCAGGGGCCGATCTTCCACAACCTGGTGCTGGCGGACGAAATCAACCGTGCCCCGGCCAAGGTCCAGTCGGCCTTGCTCGAAGCAATGGCCGAGCGCCAGGTCAGCGTCGGGCGCAGCACGTACGAGCTGTCGCCCCTGTTTTTGGTGATGGCCACGCAAAACCCGATCGAGCAGGAAGGCACCTACCCGCTGCCCGAGGCCCAGCTCGACCGCTTCCTGATGCACGTCAAGATCGGCTTCCCGGATGCCGCGGTGGAGCGTCGTATTCTGCAGCAGGCCCGAGGTGAAGCGCTGCACGGCGAAACCAAGCCCGAGCGCCGCGTGAGCCAGCAGGCTATTTTCTCCGCTCGCAAGGAGATCCTCGGGTTGTACATGGCCGACGCCGTGGAGGAATATCTGGTGCAACTGGTCATGGCCACCCGTACGCCGGCCAAGTTCGACCCGGAAATGGCCGAATGGATCGCCTACGGCGCCAGCCCGCGAGGCTCCATTGCCCTGGACCGCTGCGCCCGTGCCCACGCCTGGCTCGCCGGCCGCGACTTCGTCAGCCCCGAAGACATCCAGGCCGTGCTGTTCGACGTGCTGCGCCATCGCATCATTCTGTCGTTCGAAGCCGAAGCTGCCGGTATTGACCAGGACCGCGTCGTGCAGCGGATTCTCGACGTCGTCGCCGTCGCTTGAGTAGCCAGCCATGAACAACCCACTGGCGCCCGTACCGGGCATCCGCGTCAGCCTTTCGGAGCTGATCGAGATGCGCCATCGCGTGCGTGAAGTGCAGTTGTTCTCGACGCCGGGCCAACGTAGCCCACTGATCGGCCTGCACCACTCCAAACTGCGCGGGCGCGGCGTGGATTTCGATCAGGTGCGGGTCTATCAGGCCGGCGACGACGTACGCACCATTGACTGGCGCGTGACCGCTCGTACTCAGGAGCCCCACACCAAGCTGTTTCATGAGGAGCGGGAGCGGCCGATCTTCATCATGATCGAGCAAAGCCATCGGCTGTTCTTCGGCTCGGGGCTGATGTTCAAGTCGGTGCTCGCGGCCCAGGCCGCCAGCCTGATCGGCTGGGCCGCCCTGGGGCACAACGACCGGGTCGGCGGGCTGGTGTTCGGAGATAACACCCATTACGAGGTTAAGCCCCGGCGCAGCAAACAGAGCCTTCTGCAACTGCTGAACCGCCTGGTGCGGGTCAATCAATCGCTGCATACCGAGGGCGAAGCGGACCGCGATTCGTTCGGCAACGCCTTGCGCCGGGCCCGGGAAGTATTGCGCCCTGGCAGCCTGGTGATCGTGATTTGCGATGAGCGCGCGCTGTCCGACAGCGCCGAGCAACAGTTGAGCCTGCTGTCACGCCATTGCGACCTGTTGCTGTTGCCGCTTTCGGATCCGCTGGATCACGCCCTGCCCGCCGCCGGATTGCTGCGTTTCGCCCAGCGCGGCGCGCAGTTGGAACTCGACACCCTGAATTTCGAACTGCGCCAGACCTATCGCGCCCAGGCCGAGGCGCGCCAGGAGCGCTGGGAATTGCTGGCCCAGAAGCTGCGGATTCTGCTCATGCCCCTGAGCACCCAGGGCGACATGGTCGAACAGCTACGCGAATACCTGAACCCCAAGCGGTCGGGGAAAAGCCGATGAGCAGTCTCGATCAACTGCAGCCACTGATCACGCCGCCACCCATCGGCTTCTGGCCTCCCGCGCCGGGCTGGTGGCTGCTGCTGGTGGTGTTGCCGTTGCTGGGGTTTGGACTGTGGCAATTGCGCCGGTTCCTTCCCGCCAAGCGCTCCACCGTGCGCGCCGAGCAACCCCTGGACCCGGCGCGCCTGGCCGCGCTGGCGGAACTCGCCCAACTGCCCAAACCCTACGATGGCGCCCCTGCCGGCGCCTGGCTGCAACAGCTCAACGGGCTGCTCAAGCGCCTGTGTCGCAACCACTATCCGTACAGCCAGAGCCACACCCTCAACGGACGTAAATGGCTGGCTTTCCTGGATAACCGCTGCCCGGCGGCAGGCCTGACCCGCTGGATGGTGCTGGTGGAAGGCGCCTATAAACCCGAATGCAAGCTCGATGACAAAGCCATTGCCGGCCTGACCCAAGCCGTCGAAATCTGGATTCGCAAACATGTTTGAGTTCGCCTGGCCGTGGATTTTCGCGCTGTTGCCGCTGCCCTGGCTGATGCGCCTGGTGCTGCCGGCGGCCGACAGTGGCGAGCCGGCCCTCAGGGTCAGTTTCCTGGGCGACCTCGAAGGTCTCGTGGGGCGCCGGGCCCGAAGCAATCTGCCGACCTGGCGTCAGCAGGCACCCTTCATCCTGCTCTGGCTGCTGTTGCTGATTGCCGCTGCCCGCCCGCAATGGTTGGGTGAGCCGTTGCCCATCGCCGCCAGCGGCCGGGACCTGTTGGTGGCGGTGGATGTCTCGGGGTCCATGGACTTTCCCGATATGCGCTGGCAAGACGAAGAAATCAGTCGCCTCGCGCTGGTCCAGCACCTGCTGGGAGATTTTCTCGAGAGCCGCGAAGGTGATCGGGTCGGCCTGATCCTGTTCGGCAGCCAGGCCTACCTCCAGGCACCGCTGACCTTCGATCGTCGCACCGTGCGGCTTTGGCTGGATGAAGCGCGCATCGGCATCGCCGGCAAGAACACCGCTATCGGCGACGCCATCGGCCTGGCGCTCAAGCGCCTGCGTCAACGTCCGGCAAACAGCCGCGTGCTGATCCTGGTGACCGATGGCGCCAACAACGGCGGGGAAATCGACCCGCTGACCGCCGCCCGGCTGGCCGCTGAAGAAGGCGTGAAGATCTACCCGATCGGCATTGGCGCCGATCCGGAAGAAAGTGGCACAGCAGGGTTTGTCGGGGTCAACCCGAGCCTGGACCTCGACGAAGCGACACTCAGGGAAATTGCCCAAGCCACGGGCGGCCAGTATTTCCGCGCCCAGGATGGCCAACAGTTGCTGGCGATCAAGACCACCCTCGACCAGCTCGAACCGGTGACCCAACAGCCGACCCAGGCGCGCCCCGCCCAGGCACTTTACCAATGGCCCCTGGCCGTTGCGCTGCTGCTGAGCGTTTTGCTGGTAGCCCGGGAACGCTGGCCGGACAACCCTCTGCAGCGTCTGTTCACCCAGCCATTGTTCCAACCGGCAGAACATTCCGAGTGGCGCCGGCGACTCAAGCGCATGCGTCTGGGGAAACGCCGATGATCGCTCTCTGGCCACACTGGTTGCGTCCCTGGTTCCTATTGCTGCTGCCTTTGTTGGGGTGGCTGCTGTGGCACCTGTGGCACCGGCAGAAACGCGTGGGCCGCTGGCAAATGATCCTGCCGCCGGCGTTTCATGCCGTGCTGCTCAGTGGCGGCAACGGCCGCGAAAGCAAACTCCCGTGGGTTGCCCTTGGCCTGGGCTGGCTGTTGGTGGTGCTTGCGCTGCTGGGCCCCAGTTGGGCACGGGTCGAACAGACCAGCCAAAAACCCGCCGATCCGCTGGTGGTGGTGCTGGAACTGACTCCGCAAATGCTCGCCGCCGACGTCCCGCCCACGCGTCTGGAGCAAGCCCGGCGCAAGGTGCTGGACTTGCTTCATAGCCGCAGCGACGCCCAGACCGCAATCATCGTCTATTCCGGCAGTGCCCATACGCTGGTGCCGCTGTCCGACGACCTGTCCACCAGCGCCAACCTCCTGGAAGCACTCACCCCCTCGATCATGCCCCAGAACGGCCATCGCGCCGACCTGGCGGTCAACAAGGCCATGGCCCTGCTGGATCAGAGCGGACTTGGTCACGGTCGGATCCTGCTGATAGGTTCATCGTTGAACGAACAGGAACGCGAGCATATCCGCCAGATCCTCGATGGATCTGCCACGCAATTGCTGATGCTGGGCATCGGAACACGCGAAGGCGCCCCGGTAACCCAGGAAGATGGCAGTTACCTCAAGGATGCCCAGGGCGCGATTCTGGTACCGCGCCTGGACAGCCCGAGCCTCAAGTCCTTCCTCAATGAGCTGGACGGCCGCTATCGTCCGGCGCGCCTGGACGATAGCGACCTGCGTGGCCTGGGGCTGCTGGACGGCCCTCGCCATTTGCGCAGCGACGGTCAGACGTTGCGCCTGGATACCTGGGCGGACCATGGCTACTGGCTGCTCCTGCCGCTGTTGTTGCTGGCCGCCTGCGCCGGACGGCGCGGCTGGCTGTTCTGCCTGCCGTGGGTGTTCATGGTGCCGCAAACCGGTCATGCCTTCGAACTCCAGGACCTGTGGCTGCGCCCCGATCAACAGGGCCAGCACCTGCTCAAGCAGAAGCGTCCGGCCGAGGCCGCCGCCCACTTCGAGGACCACCAATGGCAAGGTGTGGCCCTGTATGAAGCCGGTGCCTACAGCGAAGCCGCTCGCCGCTTTGCCGAGGGCAACGACGCCCGCGCCCACTACAATCGCGGCAACGCCCTGGCCAAAAGCGGCGAACTGGACGCCGCGCTGGATGCGTACGAGCAAGCCCTGGAATTGCAACCGGACCTGCGTCCCGCCCAAACCAACAAAGCGCTGGTGCAGAGCCTGCTCAAAGAGCAGACGGCAAAACCTGCCGAACCTGAGCCCAGTGAAAGTGAGCAGCCAGGGCCCGCCGAGCAAGCACCGAACGCCAATGCCCAGGCACAAAGTTCTGCGCCGGGACAGCCCTCCTCCGAAGCGACCGCGACACCGGAACAATCCCAGGGCCCCCAGGCAGCGCAACCGCCTGGTGCCCAGGATGTGCCGGGCAGCGAGTTGCCTGATGAGCGGACCACGACCCCACCACTGCGCCCCGCGGCCGGCCAGCGCAACGACGAAGAACAGCGCCAGGCACTGGAACAATGGCTGCGCCAGATCCCGGATAATCCGGGCGAACTGCTCAGACGTAAATTCTGGTATGAACAGCAAAGCCATCAGGCCCAGGGAAAAACCCCATGACCCGCTTCACCGCCTACCTCCTCGTGTTGCTGCTCTGGGCATCTGGAACCCAGGCCGTACAGTTGACTGCCAGTGTGGATCGCGGGCGCCTGAATTCCGGGGAGACCGTGGAACTGACCCTGGAGTCCAATGACGCCACACTGTTCGGCAAACCCGACCTGAGCCCGCTCCAGGCGCTGTTCGAAGTGCGCGGCACCCGCCAGGTCAACCAACTGACGACTCTTGATGGCGAGAATCGCGCCACCACCCGCTGGATCGTCACCCTGCTGCCGCGCCAAAGTGGCACCGTGGTCATTCCGCCCCTGCAATTGGGCGAAGTGACCAGCCAACCGATCACCCTGCAAGTGATCGAAAGCGAAACGCGCAATGAGCCGGGCAAACTGGCCCCGGTGTTCATCGAGGCCAGCCTCGACCAGACCGACGTCTATGTGCAGGCACAGGCGATCCTGACCTTGCGCATCTACCATTCGGTGTCGCTGTACGACGACAGCAGCCTGACACCGCTGCACATTCCCGATGCCCGTACCGAGCAACTGGGCGAATCACGCACCTACGAAAAGGTCATCAACAACGTACGCCACGGCGTGATCGAACTGCGCTACGGCATCTACCCCCAACGCAGCGGCGAACTGATGATCCCGGCCCAGACCTTCAGCGCCACCCTGGTCGAGCCGGTGGCCCAGGGAACCGCGCCGTCGGGGCCCAAGCCCGGCCAGTTGATGCGGGTCAGCTCCGAGCAACTGCGCCTGACCGTCAACCCCAAGCCCGCCAGCTACCCGGCAGATGTGCCCTGGCTGCCGGCGCGCAGCCTTTCCTTGAGCGAGAGCTGGAGCCCGGAACCAACCCACAGCCAGGTGGGTGACTCCCTGACCCGCAGCCTGACCCTGGAAGCCGAGGGTCTGGCCAGCGCCCAGCTACCGCCCCTGCCAGCCACTGAAATCAGCGGCCTGCGGCGCTACCCCGACCAACCGGTACTCAGCAGTCGCAGCAGCGAGCGCGGTTTGGTGGGCAGCCGTGAAGACCGCGAGGCCCTGGTGCCCAACCGCAGCGGCACCATTGAATTGCCGCCGGTGGAAGTGGTTTGGTGGAACACCCGGGAAGACCACCTGGACCGCACCAGCCTTCCAGCGCGGACCCTGCAAGTGGCGAACAATCCGAGCCTGATGGTGGACACGCCAACAAGCACACCTCAGATTGTGACGATCGTCGACAGCGACACCTTGCGGTATTGGCAATTGAGCACTTTCATCCTGGCCTGCACCACGCTGCTGGGCTTGGGCCTGTGGTGGCGCGCCCGTTCGCAGCCGGCCATCCTGCGCGCGACCCAGGCCGGGCCGAGCCCGCGGACCTTGCTGGACGACCTCAAGCGTGCCTGCCTGGCCAACGACTCCCACGCTACACGCCAGGCGCTGGACGCCTGGGCTCGCCAGCAACCGGAAACCCTGGCCGACATGGCCGCGCGCTTCGTGCCACTGTCCGACGCCCTGGATGGCCTCAACGGCGCGCTCTACAGCGAAACGGGTCAGTATTGGCAGGGCGAAGATCTGTGGCGAGCCATTCGTACCATTCCCGCTGCGGAAGGCTTCCAGGACCCGGCCGGCGACAGTGGCTTGCCACCGCTCTACCCCAAGTGATCCCTTTGCGGGACATAGCGCTTCTGTGGCTCGCCACAGGAGTGGCGCCAACTCATTTGGAGAAATTGCCCGGTTTCTCTCCTCTGTTTCCCAGTAAACTCTCCATCTTTTAGCCGCCTCTCTTCCCGCGGCCATCATCTGTTTTCTGGAGTTCATCTTGCGTCTGTTCCACACCTCCGACTGGCACCTTGGGCAAAACCTGCACGGTCAGGAACGCGACTTCGAACACGCCTGTTTCCTTGACTGGCTGCTGCGTCAGTTGACCAGTGAAAAGCCCGACGTGCTGCTGATTGCCGGGGATATCTTCGACACGGTGAACCCGCCGGTCAAAGCCCAGGAGCGGCTGTACGACTTCATCGTCAGTGCCCATGAACAAAACGCCAATCTGACCATTGTGATGATCGCCGGCAACCACGACTCCGGTTCGCGTATCGAACTACCGGCGCCGCTGATGCGTCGGTTGCGCACCCATGCCCTGGGCCGGGTGTTGTGGCTGGACGACGGGCAATTGGACGTCGAGCGCTTGCTGCTGCCGTTGCCCGACGCCAAGGGCAAGGTCAAGGCCTGGTGCCTGGCCCTGCCATTCCTGCGGCCTGCCGAGGTGACCGGCGCACAACTGGGTGACGATTACCTGCGGGGCATCGGTCAGGTCCATGAATGGCTGATCGCCGCCGCCAACGACAAACGCAAGAAGGGCCAGGCACTGATCGCCATCAGCCACGCCCACATGGCCGGCGGCTCGGTGTCCGAGGATTCCGAGCGCAGCCTGATCATTGGCAACGCCGAGGCCCTGCCCGCCAGCCTGTTCGGCCCGAGCATCAGCTACGTCGCCCTCGGCCATTTGCACAAACCACAAAAGGTCAACGGCGAAGAGCGCATCCGCTACAGCGGCTCGCCGATTCCATTGTCATTTTCGGAAATCGGTTATCAGCATCAGATTCTCGATATCACCCTGGAAGGCGAAACCCTGGTCAAAGTCGAGCCACGGCTGATTCCCCGGGCCGTCAATCTGCAGCGCCTGGGCCCGGCACCCCTGGCCGATATTCTGGTGCAACTCAAGGACCTGCCGGACATCGACCTGTTGGCCGATGTCCAGCGCCAGCCCTGGCTGGAGGTGCGGGTGCGCCTCGATGAGCCGCAGCCTGACCTGCGCCATCAAGTGGAAACCGCCCTGCAAGGCAAAGCCGTGCGCCTGGTGCGGATCGCCGCCGAATACGCCGGCAACGGCGGCAGCACAAACGTCGATGACGGCGCCGCGTTGGTGGAACTGGATCAGTTGAGCCCGCAGGAATTGTTCAGCCGCGCCTGGCAGGACACCTACGGCAACGAAGTGGACGAACAGACTCTCAAGGATTTTGCCGTGCTGTTGCAAGACGTGCAGATGGAGGGTGAGCAGCCATGAAAATTCTCGCGATCCGTCTCAAGAACCTCGCGTCGCTGGCAGGGCCCTTCGAAATAGACTTCACCGCCGAACCGCTTGCCAGTGCAGGCCTGTTCGCCATCACCGGCCCCACGGGCGCCGGTAAAAGCACCCTGCTCGACGCGTTGTGCCTGGCGCTGTTCGGCGCCGTGCCGCGCCTCAGCAACACCGGGCGCGACGCCAAGGTGCCGGACGCCGACGGCGAAATCGCTACGGGCGATCCGCGTACGCTGTTGCGCCGTGGTACCGGCGATGGTTACGCCGAAGTGGATTTTCGCGGCATCGACGGCCGTCGCTACCGGGCGCGCTGGGAAGCCAATCGCGCCCGGGAAAAGGCCGGTGGCAAGCTGCAAGCCAGCCGCCAGAGCCTGCGGGATCTGGACAACGATCAGTTGCTGGCGAGTCAGAAAGGCGAATACAAAGCCCAGCTCGAAGCCGCCCTGGGCTTGAACTTTGAACAGTTCACCCGTGCCGTGTTGCTGGCCCAGAGCGAGTTCAGTGCATTCCTCAAGGCCGACGACAACGACCGCAGCGAGCTGCTGGAAAAGCTCACTGATACCGCCCTGTATACCCGATTGGGCCGGCGCGCCTTCGACAAGGCCAAGCAAGCCAGAGAGTCCCACAAGCAATTGCAGGACCAGGCCACCGGCGTCACACCACTGACCCCAGAGGCCCGCGCCGAACTGGACCAGCGCTTCAACGAAGCCCAGCAACAGCTCAAGACCCAACAGGCGCAACTCAAGCAACTGGAGCAGCAACACACCTGGCTTAAGGAACTGCGCCAGTTGCAAGAGCAACGGGCCAGCGCCGCCGAGCAACTGCAACAGGCCCAAACTGACTGGGACGCCCTGGCCGACGAACGCCTGAAGCTGACCCGCCTGGAACAACTCGCGCCGCAACGGCATCAGTTCATCCGCCAGACGGAACTGACCCGGCAGCTCGAACCCCTGGCCGTACAGGTTCAGCAGCTCACCCAGCAGCAGATCGATCTGCATGAACGCCAGGCCGAGCTGGAGAAAGGCCTGGGCGTTGCGCAACTGGCGCTGACCGCAGCCCGACAACACAGCACCGACAGCGCCCCCTTGCTGCGCCAGGCCTTTGAAGAACAAGGCACCCTCGCCCGCCTCGACAAGGAGGCTCGCCAAAGCGCCGAACGCCAGGAGCAGGCACAACACGCCTGTAGCGAAGGCCAGCGCACCATCGACACGCTGCTTGAGCAGCAAAAACAGGTGGCCGAGCGCTTGCAGCGAATCGCCGGGGAGCTTGAACAAAGCACTCACCTGGCGCCGTTGAGCGACGCCTGGCAGGCCTATCGTGATCGCCTCCAACAGCTGATGCTGATTGGCAATCGCCTGAACCAGGGTCAGGTTGAACTCGCCACCCTGGAGCAAAATGCCGCCCACGCCGCCGAGCACCTGGCAACCCACCGGCAAAACCTCGAAGTGCTCTACAAGGAAGCCGACGCCGAACCGCAAGCGGTGGCCGAGCAGATCCAGTTGCTCGCTAATCTGCTGCAAGACAATCGCAAGCAACTGCGTGCATTCGAGGATCTGACGCGGCTCTGGGCCAGCCAGCAAGAGCTGGACAAGCGAGGTGCCGAGCTTGAACAGCGCCAGCAACAGGCGTTGCAGGAACGCGACCGATTGGTACGCGAAGGCAGCGAAGCCAAGGCCGAACTGGCGATTGCCGAACAGACCCTGAGCGTCACCCGCCAACTGCTGGAGCGTCAGCGCCTGGCCCGCAGCGAAAGCGTCGAACAACTGCGTGAACAGCTCAAGGATGACCAGCCATGCCCGGTGTGTGGCAGCGTCGAGCATCCTTACCATCAGCCCGAAGCCTTGCTGCAAAGCCTGGGGCGTTTTGATGAAACCGAAGAGGCCAATGCACGCAAAGCCGTCGAGTCGCTCCATGAAAAAGTCATCGACCTGCGCGCGCAATACAGCGGCGTCATCGCCCAGCTCAAAGAACTCAAGCAGCAACAGGAACAGCTCGCCAGCCAGCATCAAAGTCTGGCGCCCAGCCTTGAAGGCCATCCGCTCTCGGCGCAACTGCTGGCCCAGGATGCGGCCAAACGCGACGCCTGGCTGGACCAGCAAAGCAGTCAGCTCAACCTGCGTATCAGCCAGGACGAACAACGCCAGGCCGCCCTGCTGACGCTGCAACAGGACGCCGCGCGCCTGGCGCAGCAATTGCGCGAGGCTGAAACTGCGCATCAGCAGGCATCACTGCACCTGAACAACCAACAACAGGAGCTGGCCCGGGATCGCCAGCGCCTGGACGAGGAACTGAGCCACTTCAGTACGCTGTTGCCGGCAGACACACTACAGGCCCTGCGCACCGAGCCGGCCGCGACCTTCATGCAGCTTGACCAGCAGATCGCTCAACGCCTGGCGCACCTGGAACAGCAACGCGACGAACTCAGCGAGCAGCTTCAGCGTCAGCAGGCCCTGGAGAAAGAGCAGGATCGCCAGCAAACCCGCCTCCAACAGTTGGAGTTGGCGCAACGGCAACTGAGCGCCCTGACGGAACAACAGCAGGCCTGCCAGCAGCGGCTCAAGCAATTGCTGGGCGAACACACCAGCGCCGAACAGTGGCAGCAGCAACTCGACCAAGCCCTGGAACAGGCCCACAGCGCCGAAACAGCGGCCAATCAACAACTGCAAGCGCTACGCCACAACCGGGTGGAACTGGCCGCCGAACTCAAGGCCCGCCAGGAACAGACCCAAGCGCTGGACACTGAACACACGGCCCTGGCCGCCAGCATCGCACAATGGCGCGCCAGCCACCCGGAACTGAATGATGCCTCTCTGGCCGCCTTGCTTGACCTGGACGAGCAAAGTGTCGGCCAACTGCGTCAACAACTGCTCAACAGCGAAAAAGCCATTGAGCAAGCCCGCGTGTTGCTCACTGAGCGCGAGCAGCGCCTGCAACACCATCAGGCCCAGCACAACGGCAACCTGGAATCTGAACAACTGGCCCAGGCCCTCACCGAACTTCAAAGCCAATTTACCGCCAGCGAGCAGCACTGCGCCGAACTACGCGCCGAACAGGCCGAGGACCAGCGCAGGCAGAACGCCAACCAGGCCCTGGCCCAGCAGATCGAACAGGCTCATACCGAGTACCAGCGCTGGGCACGGCTCGATGCGCTGATCGGTTCGGCCACCGGCGACCGCTTCCGCAAGCTGGCGCAGGCGTACAACCTCGATTTGCTGGTGCATCACGCCAACGTGCAGCTACGACAACTGGTGCGCCGCTACCGGCTCAAACGCGGTGGCAGCATGTTGGGGCTTCTGGTGATGGACACAGAGATGGGCGATGAGCTGCGCTCGGTGCATTCGTTGTCCGGCGGTGAAACCTTCCTGGTTTCCCTGGCCTTGGCGCTGGGCCTGGCCTCGATGGCGTCCAGCACGCTGAAAATCGAATCGCTGTTCATTGACGAAGGCTTTGGCAGCCTGGACCCCGAATCGCTGCAACTGGCCATGGATGCTCTCGACGGTTTGCAAGCCCAGGGACGCAAGGTTGCGGTGATTTCCCACGTGCAGGAAATGCATGAGCGGATCCCGGTGCAGATCCAGGTTCGTCGTCAAGGGAATGGCTTGAGTACCGTGGAGGTGAAATGAGCCGCGCCACGCTCTACTCGTTCCGGCGTTGTCCCTACGCGATGCGAGCGCGCATGGCGTTGCGCTACAGCGCGGTCGATTTGAACATTGTCGAAGTCAGCCTCAAGGCCAAGCCGCCCGAGATGCTGGCGCTTTCCAGCAAGGGCACGGTCCCGGTGCTGCAGGTCAATGGCAAGGTGATTGATGAAAGCCTGGAGATCATGCACTGGGCCCTGGCGCAGCATGATCCGGATAATTGGAGATTGCTTGGCGACCTCGAAGGCCAGGCGTTGACGGCCGCGTTGATCGAGGAAAACGACCAGGTCTTCAAGCTTCATCTGAACCGCTACAAATACCCCGAGCGCCATCCCGAGTATCCATTGGAACATTATCGGGCCGAGGGCGAGGTCTTCTTGCGCAGGCTGGAAGCGTTGCTTGAAACCCGAGCATTTCTGGCAGCGGCTCACCAGAGCCTGGCCGACGTGGCGGTGATGCCGTTCGTACGGCAGTTTGCTCATGTCGACCGGGAATGGTTTGCCGCAGCGCCCTACCCTCGCCTACAGCGTTGGCTGCAAGGCTTGCTGGATTCCGAGTTGTTCGTGGCGATCATGGCCAAGCAATCACCCACCCGGTGAACAGCTTTTGTGGCTTGCTTCAGGCAGCCACGCTGCACATGCGCACCACTGCACAATCGACCTGAAAAGGCCCGAAGAGGGCAAGCCTAGGCTTGACCGGCGGATTCCCCACCAACGCCCCCAAAGCCTTGGCGGTCAGGATGTTGTGCGCGATGTTGTGGTTGCACTCGATGGTCCGCGCCAGAGATCCCGCCGAGGCTTGCCCCAGACCCAGCAATGAAAAACCATTGGTGATGAACGCCAGGAATGCGATCACCCAAAACTTGCTTCTGTTCATGCGCCGACCGCCCCTTTTGCGGCGCCATGCTCGAGCGCGGCGCGGGCAACCGGGGAACCATAATGAACAGAAGGCCGGGCGGCCTGGAGAGAGGTTTCGGCAGAGCCTTGGTATTGGGCACCGAGGCTGACCACCAACACCATCGCCACGTACAGGCCGATGGCGATGTACGCGCCGTGTCTGGCAGAAGATAGGATTGCGCTGGCCATGGGGTTCTCCGTGGGCATGTTTCAGTGCCCACAGAATCAATCAACTAAACCGATTTTAATAGCGACAAATACGCATAGTGTCTATCAGTTTTATTGATTACTAATCCAAACAGATCAGTCCCTAAGCAGGCTCAATAATCGCTCACGAGCAGCGTCCGGCTCGCCGGGGGTCGGCTGGGCGGCCGAAACAATGGGGGTGGAATAGAGAAACAGCAGCATCATTGCCAGACGCATCGCCATAGTGTCGATCTCTTGTTGGAGAAGGAGTCAATTTACTAGCGTCAAATTTAAACACATGGCCATGTGATATTACAGCGGGTTTTTCGTAGGAGCAGGCAAAGCCTGCGATTTTTTCTCTTTTTCAAAGATGAAAAGATCGCAGGCTTCAGTCTTCAGCGCGGTTCAGTGTTGGGTCTTGTGGTCCAGGGCGGCGTAGAAGTTGGCGCTCTGTTGCAGGTATTTTTCGGTATAGCTCTGGGTGCGATTTTTCTTGTCGCTGATTTCAATGTTGGCACTGGCTGGCAGCGCTACGGTGGCGGAGATAGCGGAAGCAGCGATCACGGAGAAGAGATTCAGATTCATGTCGATAGTCCTCGGATGAGTTGGCTTGCCTGCCCGGTTGGGCCGTGAAGCAAACTTACGCGCCGAGGCATCTCGCTTTGAAATGCTTTGCAACACTAGCGAATATCAGTCTTGTTGATACAGCGACGCAGGCCCCGAAAATCGGGGCCTGCGCTTTACTGAGGGAGCATGAATTTCAAGTCGCTCGGCGCATCCATCGCCAGCTTTTGCACGGTTTTACCCAGCAGGCCGGTCTTGGGGTCACGCTCGAGAACCACGATCTGGTTGCTCTTCTGATTGGCGATCAGCAGGAATTTCCCGCTCGGATCGAGGCTGAATTCCCGCGGATGATCCCCCTCCACAGAGCGGCGCTGAAGCTCTGTCAGCGTGCCGGCAGTCGGGTCGATGGCGAACACCAGCACTTCGTTGGTGGTGCCACGATTGCTGACGTACAGGAACTTGCCATCCTTGGAGGCATGCAGCGCTGCCGCCGCCCTACCGGGCTGTGGTTTGCCCGCTGCCAAGTCGACCAGTTGCCGCTGGGTCAAACGCCCGTCCTGATAATCGAACACCGCCACCTGGGCGCTCATTTCCATGGTCAGCCACGCATGCTTGCCGTCGGCGCTGAACAGCAGATGACGCGGGCCGCTGCCGGGCGGCAACTGCACGAAGGCCGGATCGGCGGCGGTCAGTGGCAGTTCGGGGTTGGCCTTGGGGTCGTAGCGGTAGATGAACACCTTGTCCGCCCCCAGGTCGCTGGCGAACACGTACTTGCCATCGGGCGAAGACACGGCCGAGTGCACATGGGCGGACATCTGCCGCTCGGGATTGATCCGACTCGGCTGATGGCTGCTCACTTGCACCACCGGCGACAGCTTACCGTCGGTTCCCACCGGCAACACCGCCAGGGTGCCTCCCGGGTCTTCCACCACCGAGTAGTTGCTGACCAGCAAATGTCGACCATCGCCGCTGAGGCTCGAATGAGTCGGTTCGTTGCCCAATGACTGCACCTGACTGATCAGGCTCAGCTCATGGGTCTTCGGATCAATGGCGTAGCTGCTGACCTTGCCCACCGGGTCTTTTTGCCCCGGCCCGTTTTCATTCACCACGAACAGCCGGCTCATGTCCTTGGAAAGGGTCAGCCACGATGGGTTGTCGGTCTTGATCACTTGCAACGGCTGGGCATCGAGCTGGCCGTTGCGGCTGTCGAATTGCAGGCGGTAGATGCCCTGGCTCTGGCCGGCGGTATAGGAACCCACCAACAGTTGATGGCGCTCATCGGTCTCTGCCTGGACGCCCATGGCACCCACGCTACCGGCCATCAACAAGGGCCAGAAACTACGCATCCTCATGTGTGTCTTCCTCATCGTCGTGGCCGCTGGTCGCTTCCACGCACTCCAAGTGGTGGTCGCCCGAATCGCTGGTGATGATCCAGTGTTTCTTGACCTCGTCGAACGTCGCGGCCTCCATCTGCGCAGGCGTGAAGCGCCAATGCTCAAGGGTGCGACCGTTCATGCACTCGACGTGCAACTGGTCTTGTTCGTCGAGGGAAAAATCGAATGCGTGCAGCCCGTCGATGATCAGCATGTCGCAGGTTTCGAGGGCGTGCAGCAGGGTGTCGGTCAAGGCAGTCATGGCGATCAGTCGGTCATTGGGAAAGTGTCATGATAACCCAATGTGGGAGTGGGCCTTGGGCCAAAAGGTTCGAAAGCACGGTCAACTGCCAGATCGCCATCGCGAGCAGGCTCGCTCCCACAATTGGATTTGCAGCGAACACACATCTTGTATTCACCACCCATCCACTGTGGGAGCGAGCCCGCTCGCGATAGCGGCAGCCCATTGAACTTCAATGCAACTGCCTGACTGCGATCAGAGCGCCTCGCGCCCCGGCACCCCATCGACCAATCGCTGGATGCCCAACGGATTGGCGTTTTTCAAAGGCTCGGGCAACAGGCTGTCGGGGTAGTTCTGGAAGCACACCGGGCGCAGGAAACGATCGATCGCCAGCGTACCCACCGAAGTCCCACGGGCATCGGACGTCGCCGGGTAAGGCCCGCCATGGACCATCGAGTCGCAGACCTCGACGCCGGTTGGATAACCGTTGAGCAGGATGCGACCGACTTTTTGCTCCAGCAACGGAGTCAATTCGCTGAACTGCTCGAAATCCGCTGGCTCCCCGATCATGGTTGCAGTCAACTGACCGTGCAGGCCGTTCAGCGCGGCAATGAGCTCGGCTGGGTCCGCCACTTCGACAAACACCGTGGTCGGGCCGAACACTTCTTCTTGCAGCGCCTCGTCACCGTTGATCAACAAGCTGGCGTCAGCCTTGAACAACTGCGGCTGGGCCTGGTTGCCCTGTTGCGCACGTCCGGCCAGATGTTCGATGCCCGGGTGAGCCAGCAACTTCTGCAGGCCCTTGCCGTAGCTTTGCAGCGTGCCGGCATTGAGCATGGTTTGCGGGGCCTGATCGCCGATCAGCGCGGCCACTTGTTGGGTGAAGGCGCTGAATTGCGGCGAGCGGATGCCGATCACCAGGCCGGGATTGGTGCAGAACTGACCACAGCCCTGTACCACCGAGGCGGTCAAATCGCGGGCGACGCTGTCGGCACGCTTTTCCAACGCTTGCGGCAACACGATCACCGGGTTGATGCTCGACATCTCGGCGAATACCGGGATCGGCTGGGGCCGCGCGGCGGCCATGTCGCACAGGGCCCGGCCGCCCTTGAGGGAACCGGTGAAGCCTACCGCCTGGATCGCCGGATGCTTGACCAGCCATTCGCCAACACCACCGCCGTAGATCATGTTGAATACGCCGGCGGGCATCGAGGTTTTTTCAGCCGCGCGGATAATCGCATCAGCCACCCATTCGGCCGTTGCCATGTGGCCGCTGTGGGCCTTGAACACCACCGGGCAACCCGCGGCCAGGGCCGACGCGGTGTCGCCACCGGCTGTAGAAAATGCCAGAGGAAAGTTACTGGCGCCAAACACCGCAACCGGCCCCAGGCCGATGCGGTACTGACGCAAGTCCGGGCGCGGCAACGGTGTGCGTTCCGGTAAGGCACGGTCGATGCGCGCGCCGTAGAAATCGCCGCGACGCAGGACCTTGGCGAACAGACGCATCTGACCGCTGGTGCGACCGCGCTCACCCTGGATCCGCGCCGCCGGCAAGGCGGTTTCCCGGCAGACCACGGCCACGAACTCATCGCCCAAGCCATCCAGCTCATCGGCAATGGCTTCGAGGAACTCGGCCCGGCGCACTGCGCTCAAGCGGCGGTAGGCCGGATAAGCGGCAGCCGCAGCCTTGGCGGCAGCGTCAACTTCTTCGGCCGTCGCCTGGACGAACTCATGGGGCAAGGCTTCGCCGCTGCTGGCGTCAAGGCTCTGCAAGCGTGTCTGGCCGGCCGCGCTACGCGCGCCACCAATGTAGTTGTGGCCAAGGATCTGGTTCATCGAAAGTCTCCTTTAAAGTGTGCCGATAGTACCCGGGTTGAACACCGCGTCCACCGGGGCAATGCCGTTGACCAGCGGTGCGCCGAATTCGGTCTGGCTGATTTCGAACACATCCCCCGGTTGCGTGCGGATGCCGTCGGCGAACGACAGGGTCGCGGTGCCGAAAAAATGCACGTGCACGTCACCCGGACGCAGGAACTGACTGTACTTGAAATGGTGGAACTCAAGGTTTTCGAGGCTGTGGCACATGTTTGCCTCGCCACTGAGAAATTCGTTCTGCCACAGCACTTGGCCGTTGCGCAGGATACGACTGGTCCCGGAAAGATGTTGAGGCAGTTCACCCAGGCGAAGTTCCGGGCCAAAGCTGCAGCTGCGCAATTTCGAATGGGCCAGGTACAGGTAATTCTTGCGTTCCATCACATGATCGGAAAACTCGTTACCCACCGCAAAGCCCAGTCTGTATGGCTTAGCGTCGTGGCCGATGACATACAACCCGCTGATTTCCGGCTCTTCGCCGGCATCTTCGGCAAACGGCGGCAGCGGGAACGGATGGCCCGGACGGACCACAATGCTGCCGTCGCCCTTGTAGAACCACTCCGGTTGCACACCGGCCTGTCCGCTCTCAGGCTTACCGCCCTCCACGCCCCACTTGAAGATGCGCATGGTGTCGGTCATGGCGGTTTCGTCGCCGGCCTGCTGATGCATCTTGTCCCGGGCCGAGGCACTGCCCAGGTGGGTCAGGCCGGTGCCGCTGACCAGCAGGTGCGCCGGGTCCGGGTGGTCCAGCGGAGGCAGAATGCGCAGTTCGCTGAGTAACTGCGGGTAATCATGAGCGGTTCCCAGGCCCAGGCTGTTGACCTGCTGCTCAAGCTTCACACCCGCCTCAATGGCCGCCAGAGCCAGGTCGCGCACAGTCCGGGCGCCCTGCACTTCGCGCACTTTCTCGCCATCGACCACGCCGACGCGACGTTCGCCGTTATTCAATTCGAACTGAACTAAACGCATATTTTTCTCCCTGCAAACAAAGCTTGAATAACACGCTGATCCCTGTGGGAGCGAGCCTGCTCGCGATAGCGTTGGGTCAGCAACATTGATGCGACTGACAGATCGCAATCGCGAGCAGGCTCGCTCCCACAGGGGATTTCAATCACCTCAGGTCCGCGTCGCCCCCCGCGCACTGGCTGCGAACTGCTCCGCCGGCAGCACATGCTTGCGCTCCAGCAGGCGATACACCACGCCGGTCAACACCAGACCGAACACCATCACGCAGGACAGGAAGTACAGCCCCGACGCCAAGTTGCCGGTGTATTCCTTCAGCGCACCGATCACGAACGGCCCGATGTAGCCACCCAGGTTGCCCACCGAGTTGATCAGCGCGATACCCGCCGCCGCACTGGCGCCGGCAAAGAAACGCCCCGGCAAGGTCCAGAACACCGCGGTGCAGGAAAACAGCGCGAACGCCACCAGACACAGCGCCGCCAGCTGCAACACCGGCACCGTCAGCCAGGCACTGAGGAACAGACCGATGGCGCCCAGCACATAGAGCACGGCCAGATGACCGTAGCGATCGTTCAAGCGGTCGGAACTGCGAGGAATGATCAGCAAACCGATGATGCCGAAGATGTAGGGCACCGAGGACACGAAACCGGTCACCAGGTCAGTGCCGCCAAATTGCTTGATCAACGTGGGCAGCCACAGGCCCAGCCCGTAGATGCTCAGGGTCACCGGCAGATAGAACAGCGCCAGCAGCAGGACACGCTTGTCCTTCAAGGCGTGCAGCGGATTGCCGTGCCGGGTCTGGCCGTATTCCTCAAGGTCTTTTTTCAGTTCAGCGGTCAGCCAGTCCTTTTCGGTCTGGTCCATCCACTTGACCTGTTGCGGACCATCCGGCAGATAACGCAGCACCGGCCAGGTCAGCAGGACCGCCGGCAGGCCGATGACGATGAACAACCACTGCCAGCCGTGCAGGCCCAGGATGCCGTCCATGCCCAGCAAGCCGCCGGAGACAGGACCGGTGATCATCATGGCGATGGGCTGAGACAGAATGAACAGGCCCAGGATCTTGCCGCGATGGCGGACCGGGAACCATTGGGTGATGTAGTACAGCACGCCGGGGAAGAATCCGGCTTCCGCCGCGCCGAGCAGAAAGCGCATCACATAGAAGCTGTAAGGCCCTTGCACGAACGCCATGCCGATGGTGATGGCGCCCCAGGTGATCATGATCCGCGCGAACCAGCGCCTGGCACCGAAGCGCTCCAGCATCAGGTTGCTGGGGATCTCCAGCAAGAAGTAGCCAATGAAAAACAACCCCGCGCCCAGGCCGTAGGCGGCGTCGCCGATGCCGATGTCGGCGCCCATGTGCAGCTTGGCGAAACCCACGGCGGAGCGATCCACGTAGGCGATCAGGTATAGCAGGATCAGGAAGGGAATCAGTTTCAGCGTGATGCGGCGAATTAGCCGCAATTCCTGGCTCATGGGACCGGTCTCCGATTGTTGTTGTTATAGAACCTTGGGGGATTTCTCTGACCAATGAGCGCCAGGACAATCCCTCCGTTGAATCGGACTATATAGTAATACTATTTACCCAACAACACTTCCAAACAGAGCAAATTGCGCTTATGTTAGGCGCAAGCTAAAACCATATAGTCATACAATAAGAGAATCGATCATGTCTGATAAGAAACCCTCCCTGCGCTCGGCCCAATGGTTTGGCACCGCCGACAAAAACGGCTTCATGTACCGCAGTTGGATGAAAAATCAGGGCATCGCCGACCATCAGTTTCATGGCAAGCCAATCATCGGCATCTGCAACACCTGGTCGGAGCTGACGCCATGCAACGCGCACTTCCGGCAGATCGCCGAACACGTCAAGCGCGGCGTGATCGAGGCCGGGGGCTTCCCTGTGGAGTTTCCGGTGTTCTCCAACGGCGAATCGAACCTGCGCCCGACTGCCATGCTGACGCGCAACCTGGCGAGCATGGATGTGGAGGAAGCGATTCGCGGCAATCCGATTGACGGCGTGGTGCTGCTCACCGGTTGCGACAAGACCACGCCAGCCTTGCTGATGGGTGCCGCCAGTTGTGACGTGCCGGCCATCGTCGTTACCGGCGGACCGATGCTCAACGGCAAGCACAAGGGCCAGGACATCGGGTCGGGCACGGTGGTCTGGCAGTTGAGCGAACAGGTCAAGGCCGGCACCATCACGATCGATGATTTCCTTGCGGCCGAGGGCGGCATGTCCCGCTCGGCGGGGACCTGCAACACCATGGGCACCGCCTCGACCATGGCCTGCATGGCCGAAGCCCTCGGCACGTCCCTGCCGCACAACGCCGCGATTCCGGCGGTGGACGCGCGCCGTTATGTGCTGGCCCACATGTCCGGCATGCGTGCGGTGGAAATGGTCCGTGAAGACTTGAAGCTGTCGAAGATCCTGACCAAGGAGGCTTTCGAGAACGCCATCCGGGTCAACGCAGCCATCGGCGGCTCGACCAACGCGGTGATCCACCTCAAGGCCATTGCCGGACGCATCGGCGTGCAACTGGACCTGGACGACTGGACCCGCATCGGTCGAGGCATGCCGACCATCGTCGACCTGCAGCCGTCCGGGCGCTTCCTGATGGAGGAGTTCTATTACGCCGGTGGTTTGCCCGCCGTGCTGCGCCGTCTCGGCGAAGCCAACCTGATCCCTAACCCCGACGCGCTGACCGTCAACGGCAAGAGCCTTGGCGAGAACACCAAGGACGCACCGATCTATGGCCAGGACGAAGTCATTCGCACCTTGGACAACCCGATCCGGGCCGACGGCGGTATCTGCGTGCTGCGCGGTAACCTCGCGCCCCTCGGCGCGGTACTCAAACCCTCCGCCGCCACGCCCGAGCTGATGCAGCATCGCGGTCGCGCGGTGGTGTTCGAGAACTTCGACGAGTACAAGGCGCGGATCAATGACCCAGAACTGGATGTTGATGCCAGCTCGATTCTGGTGATGAAGAACTGCGGGCCCAAGGGTTATCCGGGCATGGCCGAAGTGGGCAACATGGGCTTGCCGGCCAAGTTGCTGGCCCAGGGCGTGACCGACATGGTGCGTATCTCCGATGCGCGCATGAGCGGCACCGCCTACGGCACCGTGGTGCTGCATGTGGCCCCGGAAGCCGCAGCCGGCGGACCACTGGCGGCCGTGAAGGAAGGTGACTGGATCGAACTGGACTGCGCCAGCGGGCGTCTGCACCTGGACATTTGCGACGCCGAACTGGCCGCCCGCCTGGCCGACCTGCCACCAGCGCAGAACCTGTTAGTGGGCGGCTACCGTCAGCTGTACATCGACCACGTGCTGCAAGCGGACCAGGGTTGTGACTTCGACTTCCTGGTCGGTTGCCGCGGCGCCGAGGTGCCGCGTCACTCCCACTGACCCCACTCATCCCCTTGCGCGAGCAAGCTTTTTGTGGGAGCTGAGCTTGCTCGCGATAGCGGTGTAACAGACAACAGAGATATTGACTGGCAGGGCCTCATCGCGAGCAAGCTCAGCTCCCACAAAGGCTCGCTCCCACAATGGGTTCGGGTGTACATCAAAATCGCACTAGCGACCCGCCCTCGCCGCGCCTGCTATCATGCGCTGCATCCCCTTCGCACAGGATCGCGCCACCCCCCATGGACTACCGTAAACCCTCCGACCGCAAAAGCATGCACGCGCGCATCGTCCAGGAACTGGGCATGCAGATCGTTTCCGGACGGTTCAAACCCGACGATAAACTGCCCGCCGAAGCTTTGTTGTGCGAGGAGTATGCCGTCAGCCGTCCGGTGTTGCGCGAGGCCACGCGCGTGCTGGTAGCCAAGGGTCTGGTGTATTCGCGGCCACGGGTTGGCACGGTGGTCAAGGCGCGCCGGGAATGGCACATGCTCGACCCCGATGTGCTGCACTGGTTGATGCAAAGCAGCCCGCAGAATGAGTTCTTCAATCTGCTGACCAGCGTGCGCAGCATCATCGAGCCGGCCGCCGCGGCCCTCGCCGCACAGTTCGCCAACGATGCCGACATCGCCGCCATCCGCGAGGCCTACCAGCGCATGGAGGCGGCACCGACCCCCGAGGCGGTGCTGCAACCGGACCTGGACTTCCACAGCCGCATCGCCGATGCCACCCACAACGACCTGCTCGCCAACCTGTGCAACATGTTGTCGGTGGCCATCGCCGAAGCCCTCAAGCACTCCAACCAACGGCCCAACCTGCATGAACTGGCGATGCCGCGCCACAAGGCGATCCTCACCGCCATCGAGAACCGCGACGCCCTCGGCGCCCGCCATGCCACGCTGGTGCAGCTTGACGATGCCCGCAGCGCACTGAATGTGGTGCTGGGCGCCGATCCTTCCTGATCTTCCCTCCCGACGAGGCCAGGCATAACCCGCATTCGCCAGGGTGGTATTTATTTACCGCCCTCGCAGGAGCGGGATGTCGATACTTCCCTCGTCGTCACTCCCGGCGGCCATGAATTTATGAAAAGGATTTCATATGACCGCACCCGCTCCGGCCAATACGCTCCCCGCGTTGGCGCAAAGGGTCAGCCTGCTATTTGCCAGCCGCCCGACCTTCGAAGAAATCGCGCAACGCATGCTCGAGCAAGCCATCAAGGAAAAATACCCCTCGCTGACCTTCGACCTGTCCAAGACCCGATTGGCCACACCGGACCCAGCCTCTCGCGGCTTTACGCTCCAACCGTTCATGCCCCGCGTCCTCGAATACCTGGCCCTCGGCACGCCCGTGGATTTCACGGAGCGCGGTGGGCGTCGCTGTTTTCTTACCGACACCCCGCCCCGCGAGCTCTCACCAGACGACGGGAAGCTGGACATCAAGGTCATCGAAAAACTGCTGCTTGAACTGCCTTGGACCGTACCGATCGGGCTGGAGGATGCGCTGACCCGCTATTGGAACGCCGGAATCGACACAAGCAATAACCTCAGCCGCTGGCGCTGGCTCAGCGATGCACTGAAGAACACGCTGTCTATCCGCAGGCTGCGACAACCCGGCCTCACTGACCAGGCGCGCGAAGCCCTGGACCAGATCGTCCGCTGGCCGGAGCGCGAGCAGCGCTTTCGCCGCAACAACCCATCCCCCGTCTACGCTTACAGCCTGGAAACCAAGCTCATCCGAGACGGCTCCAACACCGTGCTGACCGGCAGCGAAATTCTCCTGGACCACTCCAAAAAGGGCGTCACCCTCCTCCTGCTATGCAGCCCTGGCGGCGCCGTGCAGTCGTTTGCATCCCTGGAAGCCTTCAATCACCATTGGGGCGCACTGATCGCCAGCCGGTACGTGGTCGACACGCTCACCTGTCAACGCAACGAGATCAGTGGCAATGTCTTCGACACCCAGGCGGCTATGGTGCTGGAGCAGCAACTGGCCGACCTGAACGCAGTGCAGTTGCCTTCGCGGATTGGCCTGCAAGACCTGTCGACGCTCTACCAGGAGCTGAGCGACCCTGCCCGTTATCTGCTTGACGCGCCGCGTCTGACGCCGGAAACGTCGGCACGGATCGAGCCGCTGTTGCCCGACTGGTTGAAAAAAGCTTCCATCGTCGATCAAACCAAATTCCAGCACTACAGCCTGACATTGGCCAGCGCGAAAAAACGCCACCAGGGCCGCACCTTTCTCAGCGACATTGAAGACATCAAGGCCTTTACCGCCGACGCCCTGCTCAAACAGATGCGGCAAACCAACGACAGCCACCCGGACAAGGCTCAACCCAGCCAATACCAGCCTGATGATATAGAACTGACCTTCAGCGTGGCGGCCGGTTATCCCGGGACCACAGGGATCATCGAAAAACGGACGATGAGCCTGACCGAGCTGGCCATCAACAACCTCATCGCCCGACCGAGTGCAAACCTGATCCTCAGCCATCGCTTGGGCCTGACGCTGCCCCGGTGGCTGACGCCGGACTTCATTACCCGCAAGAACGGGCTGATCGAACAGGTCGACATTGGTTCGGCCTATCCCCGCTACCTGCAACAACGGCTGTTGGACGATGTACCTCAAGCCCAGGAACGCCAGCGGATGTTTGCCGAACAGATCGCGGCACAGTTGCCGCTTGAAGCCTTCCAGCAAATGCTCAACAACGAAAACGGTGTGACCCGCCAAGGACTGGGCCTGGTTGAAGCGCTCCTCAATCCCGACGCAGATAGCCAACAGGTCAGCGGCCAGTCGGTGGTCATCCGCCACCTGGCCTTCCTGCGCAAACCCGAGGCCCACCCCGACATCGTGAACAATATGTTCATTATCGAGCCGGAGGATGTCCAAACCGGACCGCACCTGCTGTATCGCCCACTTTACGCGCCCTCGTTGCAAGAGTTCCCGACGCGCGAGGCACTGCTGAAGGCCGTCGTCACCCCAGGGGACCTGCAAAAAAGCATCCTGACCTGGATGACTGATGCCGCACGGCCGATCTATGCCAATGGCGGCTTCCAGGAGCCGCACATCGTGCGGTTTTTCCAAGGCGACGAATTCAATCTTCCACAAAAGCCCGCCCCTGCGACGCTGGCCATCGACGGTGCGAACGACGAACTGCGGCAGTTCCTGCGCAACGGCGAGCTGATGCTGTATCTTTACGGCAGCAATGCCCGCGCCCTGATCTCCCAGGCCGACCGTGATTCAGTCTCCAACAGCGAGAGCCGCTGGGCCATGCTCCTCAAGGGCGGCAGCCTGCTGTTCAATACGTTGCTGATGCCCTTGCTGCGTGGCCCGGTCATGGCCACCTTCTGGCTGTGGAGCCTGATGGCTAGCGCCAGCCAGGATATCCCGGCACTGAGCAGCGAAGACCCGGTGACCCGGGAGCTCGCCGCTGTCGATCTGCTGCTCAACCTCGGCATGCTGGTGCACCAGTTTCCCGCCATCAGCGCCTTGTCCCATGCACCGTTGCCCGATGCGCTGAAGGAACAGGCGATGCGTCCCCCAGCACCGCGCGTCATCCCTGAGCAATGGCCTGCGCCTGCGTCGCCTCGCATTCTCGAAGGGCCGGTGGGCTTGCCCGGCGAACACTTGCAGGGCGCCAGCAGGCACCTGGACCTCAGTTTCGCCAGTGCCCGCCAGCGCCTGACAGCGGAACAACGTAACCGGCTACAGCGGCTACAGGTGCCACGTCCCACTTCAATGCCTGAACCGATCAAATATGGCCCCTACACAGGCTTGTACGTCATCCAGAACAAATGGCACGCACTGGTGGAAGACCTACTCTATCGGATCAGTCCGGAGCCGGACGGCAATACGGTGATCGTCGACCCGCAGGCTCCACGAGACTCGGCAAAAAATGGTCCGGTGTTGAAATCGGATACCCAAGGCAACTGGTCCATGGATCTACGCCTGCGTCTGCGCGGGGGTATGCCCCCAAAGCGGGTGGCCGAACTGCGCAAGCTCAGGGCCCAGCGGGGGATGGAACTGAGCCGGGAGCTGGCGAATTATCATGCACAGGAAGCCGATAAGCTAAAGGCCGTGCAAGTTGCCCAGGAAGTCATGAGCAGAACTCAGGAAGGCGCCTTTACCGAGGAGCAACGTGCGGCAAAACGTACGCAGTTTTATGAATTGCTCCAGGACCAGACTGACGACTATCTGCGGCTGCTGAACAAAGCAACCGAATATGCCGGCCTTGACATGACATTGCCCCCGGAAATGCTTCGCGCCCTGATGGAAAACGTGGTCAACAATGCCCGTAAAGCCTTTCTTGTCGTCGAGTTGGATTTATTGGCCCTGGATGCCGCCAATATCCAATTCATAAAAAACGGACCGGCGTTGAAGGAGGCTGTCGCCGACAACCCCGCAGGCTACTTTGCGTACCTCAACGCAATGAGCGTCATCAACGATCGTTCCATCTATTGGCTGGAACTCAAAGATCGACACCTGGACGCGCTATTGAACCTGGATGCCGAAGGCGCGCAGATATTCGAGCGGCTGACCAAGGACCGTCCCGAGGAAGAAAGAACGGCGCTGGCCACCAAGGCCGTGCAGTTACCCATACTCGGGGCCCTGCTGGTCAAAAACCCCGACTCCGACCTTCCCGCCAGTCTGCATAACCTCATCAAGTTCTTGCTGGAACAGGTGCGCTCCCACTCCGACCTGGGAACATATGACCTGCCCCCTTCGGAGCGGCTTGAAGTGCTGGAAAGTCTGACCGAAAACTATGGCGCTTCCCTTGATGCCATGCAGGGCATCAAGGCACTCAATGCCAGCGACATTGACCCATCCTATTTCGACAGGCTGTTCAAGCTGATCGAACAGCTCTATGACGACGCCTCCAAGACATTGTCCGCCGAGCTAAAACCGGCGCCGCAACCGCGCAAGCGTCCGCAAAAACGCACCAAAACGGCGAGCGGGCGTCCGCAAAAAAAGGTGATCAAAACCCGTAAGGGCGGCGTGTTGATTGGTGATCTGAAACCCGCCGGCACCTCCCTGCCGATTGAAGTCGTCGAGTTACGCTCCGAAGTCGATGACGAGTTACTCGCCACGTATTCACAGCACGATGACGTCTGGGACATCGTCGAAGTACAACGACCGGTTCCGCCACCACCGCGCACCAGAGCGATCAAAACGATCAAGAGCGAAGCGCGCAAGCTGCTGGATCAATTGGAAAACAGTTTACTGAGCGCAGAGCGGTATAAAACCCAGTGCCGCTTTCCTCAGGAAATCGAGGAGATCATGAACAATGAGGCGAGTCGCTACCGCAAACGCTGCGAAGAACTGGAAAGGGCCTTCACCGCCTCGACAAAACCGCGCACACCAGCAGATCAAACATTGATCGATGAACTGTCAAACGCAGCTTCCCGCCTGGCCACTCGGGGCAGCGCCCTGCGCACCGAACTGAGTTTCAAATTGCCGCCCACCGACAGCAACCTGCGCTACCTGTTCGAAAAGAATCTGATACAGGTTGCCCGGCTCGGCGAACGCAAAGCCTTGAAAAGCGAGCGCAAGGATTTCCTTCAGGAATACGCCATCAATGACCGCGACGGTTGGCCGCTGTGGTATGCGCATTTTCACTACGAAGCGGCCGATACGCCGAAAGCGGATTTCAGCGTCGCGCATCTGAAAACCAAGGAGCAACGCCGGGAGCACTATCACTCGATGCTGGCCAAGGCGAAAAGCCCTTATGCGGTGGTGAATGTGCATCGAGGACAGATCGGCAGGCCGTTGGCGCAGAGCAAGTTCTTGCCGTTGGCGCCTTGATCTCTGTTCAAAGGCTGGCGTAATACATGTGGCGAGGGAGCAAGCTCCCTCGCCACATGTATTAATGGGCAAACAACGACTTACTCTTCTGCCCTGCCATTTTCTCAGGTTTGATCAGGAACCGCGCCAGCGCCGGCAGCAGCCACAGTGCCCCGAACATGTTCCACAACAACATGAACGTCAGCATCAGCCCCATGTCGGCCTGGAACTTGATGGCCGAGAAGATCCAGGTGCACACACCGATAGCCAGGCACAGGCCTGTGAACAACACGGCCTTACCGGTGGACTTCAGCGTCTGGTAGTACGCCTCTTGCAACGGCAAGCCGGCCCGCAGGAAGCTTTCCAGGCGACTGTAGATATAGATGCCGTAGTCCACGCCTATCCCCACGCCAAGCGCCACCACTGGCAGCGTCGCGACCTTCACACCGATACCCATGAAGGCCATCAGGGCGTTCCCCAACACCGAGGTCAGCACCAGCGGCAGCACGATGCACAGCGTCGCCGCCCAGGAACGGAAAGTGATCATGCACATGGTTGCCACACAGATGTACACCAGGACCAGGATGGTCAGTTCCGATTCCTTGATCACTTCGTTGGTTGCAGCCTCAATGCCAGCGTTGCCGGCGGCGAGGATGAACTCCAGGCCGTCGCGATTATTTTCCTTGGCAAACTCCTGCACCACCTTCACGGCGCGGTCCAGGGTCTCGGCCTTGTGGTCGTTGAGGAAAACCAACACCGGGGCCACGGAACAGTTGTTGTTGTACAGGCCATCGGCCCGGGCAATGGAGTTGTTCAACACGTCTGGGTTACGCGACAGGGTTTCCCATTTCAGGTTGCCCTCGTTCATGCCCTTGATCATTTGCTTGGACACGGTGACCAGGGAGATCGCCGACTGCACCCCCTCGGTGTTCTGCATTTTCCACATCAGCTCGTCGATGGGAGCCATGGCTTCATAGCGTGAGCAGCCTTCAGCCTTGGTCTTGACCATCACCACCAGGACATCGGAGCTGGTGGAATAGTTGCTGATGATGAAGTTGTTGTCCTGGTTGTAGCGCGAGTCTGGACGCAACTCCGGCGCGCCCTGGTCCAGGTCACCGATCTTCAGGTTCTGGCTGTACCAGAGGCCGCCACCAAAGGCGATCAAGGCCAGGATGATCGACACCGGCGCGACTTTGGCGCTGGCAAACTTCGACAGCAGGCGCCAGAACGGATGCTCCCGCGTCGCATCCTTTTTGCTGCGCTCGATGGCACGCTTGCTGATGCCAACATAGGAAATCGCCACCGGCAACAGGATCAGGTTGGTGAACACAATCACCGCCACGCCGATGGACGCACCGAAGGCCAGTTCCCGGATCACGCCGATATCGATGATCAGCAAGGTGATGAAGCCGACGGCATCCGCCAGGATTGCGATCATCCCCGGCAGGAACAACTGGCGGAATGTGCGCCGCGCCGCGGTCAGGGCGTTGTCCGCTTCACTGGATTGCAAAGCGATACCGTTGATTTTCTGCACGCCGTGGGAGATACCAATGGCGAAGATCAGAAACGGCACCAGCATCGAATAAGGATCGAGCCCGAAACCGACGGCGTGCATCAGCCCCAACTGCCAGACCACGGCCACCAGGGTCGTGCTCAGCACTGCAATGGTGCTGCGCATGCAGTTCGTGAACCAGTACAGCAGCACCAGGGTAATAATGAAGGCCACGCCGAAGAACATCACCACCATGGTCAGGCCGTCGATCAAGTCACCGACCTTCTTGGCGAAGCCCACGATATGGATCTTTACGTTGGGGTTCTGGGCTTCAAACTTGTTGCGGATCTTGTCTTCGAGTTCGTGGGAGAACTTCTGATAATCCAGGGCCAGCAGCTTGCCCTGGTCCTGCGGGTCCGGATAGGACTCCAACAGCGGGATATCGATGATGCTCGATTTGAAATCGTTGGCTACCAGGCGTCCGACCTGGCCGGACTTGAGCACGTTGTTGCGTAACAGGTCGAGGCTGTCTGCCGAGCCGTCATAGCTCTGGGGAATCACCTCACCACCGGCAAAGCCCTCCTCCGTCACTTCGGTCCAGCGCACGCTCGGGCTCCACAACGACTTGAGGCCGGAGCGGTCGACGCCGGAAATGTAGAACACCTCGTCATGAATCTGGCGCAAGGTCTCCATGTAATCCTTGGAGAAAATGTCACCGTTGGTGGCCTCCACGGAAATCCGCACCGTGTTGCCCAGGTTCGCCAAGTCATTGCGGTGTTCGAGCATCTTCTCGATGAAGGGGTGCTCGAGGGGGATCATCTTTTCGAAACTGGTGGACGGCCGGATCAGCGTGGCCTGCCAGAACAGGAAAATACTGACCAACAGGCAAATGACGATCACTGCCGGGCGGTTGTTGAAAATCAGGCGTTCGAGGAACGTCGCCTTGTCTTGGTGATGACTGCTCATGGGGTCCGCCTTCTTGTTATTGTGCCCGCCGGATGTTTGCGGCTCATTTGCTCAATTCAGCGCCGGTGGGGGTGGTGGCATGAACGCCACCCTGTCCTGCCAGGATCAGATTGCCGTTGCCCGCCGCCGTGACAGCCGCCACGGAAATCCGATCCGGGCGGTTGAACACGCTGAAGGTCACGCCGTCATCACTGCTGCGCACCACACTGCCGCCGTTGCCGACAATTACGATGGAGCCATCTGGCAAGAGCGTGGCCCCGGACAGGCCGAATTCCAGGGCACCGCGGGTGGCCTTGAGTTCGACCTGCTCCCAGGTGCTACCAAAATCGGTGGAGCGATAGAGGTTGCCGCGCAGGCCGTAGGCCAACAGCGTTGAAGGCTGAGCGGTGCCGATGACGCCGAACAGCGAACCTTCGTATGGGCCTTCGATCTTTTCCCAGGTCTGGCCCCAATCGCTGGAGCGGAACATGCTGCCGGCCTCACCGACGATGAACAGCCCGGCGTCTTTCACCGCAGCTATCGCGTTGAGGTGGAACTGGTCTTCGTTGTCGAGACGATCCCCGACCTCTTCCCAGTGCTTGCCGCCGTCGGTGGTTTCGAACAGCGCCCCGTAGGCGCCCACGGCAAAACCGTTGCTCGCGTCCTTGAACCAGACGTCCAGCAGCGGCGATTCACGGGTCAGGTCTTCGAATTGCTTGGTCCAGGTGCTGCCACCGTCTTCGCTGGCCAGTATCTGCGCGTCGTGCCCCACGGCCCAGCCGTGTTTGTCATCGACGAAAAATACTGCGGTGAGCAACTGGCGGGTCGGCACCTTGGCCTGAGTCCAGGAACCGCCCTGATCGTCCGAATAGACAATGTGCCCGCGATCACCGACCGCCACCAGGCGTTTGCCGGCATGGACCACATCGAGCATCAGGGTTTTGCTGGCCTTGGCCGACTCGACGGAATAGATGACATCGGATGTCGAAGCCGCTACGGCCATCACCGGTGCAGACAACACGGCAGAGCCCAGCAGCGAGAGCGCCGAGACCAGCAGCGCGACTCTGCGCAGTACCGGCGGCCGGCAGCGGCCCACAGCCATGACAGGCTCATTCATAGACCTTTCCCCCATTATTATTGTTAGGTCATTCAACCCTTCAGGGCGCCGTAAGCGGGCTCATCGTGATTGACTGTTCTGGAGCATAGTCCTGAAACCTGCAATCTAGAGCCACTTCGGAAGCTGACCTATCCTATCGGGCTTTGGAAAGGTCTGACAATCGACGCCGCGTTATCTTTTGTTAACCGTGGCGCAGTGCGGTCGGGGGTGAATGAAGGGGTATTCGGGGAGGTTATGGCAGGCTATCGAGGCGGTTGTTGTGTAGACAGGTCTGACGCCATCGCGAGCAGGCTCGCGCCCACAAGGGATCAATGTTGAACACAAGATATATGCTCACTGAAGATCACCTGTGGGAGCGAGCCTGCTCGCGATGGGAACACCGCGGCCTGCCAGGCAGACCGCGGTGCCAAGGTCACGCCAGGCTCTTGCTCACCACTTCGAACACATCGGCCGACAGCCCGCCGGACGCCAGGATGCGCTCCAGCTCGGCTTTCATCAGCGCCTGGCGGGCACTGTCGTATTTGCGCCAGCGGGTCAGTGGCGCCAGTTGCCGTGCGGCGATCTGCGGGTTGAAGCCATTGAGCTGGATCACCAGATCCGCCAGGAAGCGATAACCTGAACCGTCAGCCGCGTGGAAGTTGATCAGGTTCTGCCCGGCAAACGCCCCCACCAAAGCGCGTACCTTGTTCGGGTTCTTGATATTGAACGCCGGATGTTCCATCAAGGCCTTGACCCGCGCCAGGCCGCCCGGCAACGGGCTGCCGGCCTGGACGCTGAACCATTGGTCCATGACCAGCGGGTTGCCTTTGAAGTTCTCCGCGAACACTTCCAGCGCCTTGGCCTTCTCGGCTTCGAACGGGGAATTGACCAGCACCGCCAGGGCCGTGAGACGCTCGGTCATATTGTCGGCGGTGTCGAACTGCTCCAGGGTGGCACTGAGCACTTCCGGCTTGTCGGTCAGCATCAGGTACGACAGCGCGATGTTCTGCAAGGCGCGACGGGCGAAATGCTCGGCCTCGGCCACGTACGGCGTGCGCTTGGACAGGTCACGGTTGGCCTCATAGCGCAGCCACAGGGCTTCGAACAGATTGTCCGCCAGTTGCTGACGGGCGAATTCCCGCGCGGCATGGATCGCCTCCACGTCGGCCACTTCGCTGATTTCCGTCAGGTAGGCCTCGCTTGGCAGCGAGAGCATTTCCGCGACCATGGCCTGATCCAGGGATTCGTCCGACAGCACGCTACGCAACGCGCTGACCAGACGCGGGTCCAGCACCAGATTTTCGCCTTTCTGATGCTGGGCGATCAGTTCCTGCAGCACCTGCACCGACAACTGCTGGCCGGCATCCCAGCGGTTGAAGCCGTCGCTGTCGTGCTGCATCAGGAACATCAAGTGGTCCCGATCGTACGGGAAGCTCAGCTTCACCGGGGCCGAGAAGCCGCGCAACAACGAAGGCAACGGCTTTTCGGCGATGTCGACAAAGGTGAAGGTCTGCTCGGCTTCGGTCACCGAGATCACCCGGGACGTGCCAGTTGCCGCCGCTTCGCCGGCCAGGCGCAGAGGGATTTCATTGCCCTTGCTGTCCAGCAAACCCAGCTCCACGGGAATCACAAATGGCAGTTTTTCCATTTTGTCCGGGGTCGGTGGGCAGCTCTGGCTGAAGGTCAGGCTGTAGGTTCGGGCAGCAGCGTCGTAGGACTCGCTGACCGCCAGCCGTGGCGTACCCGCCTGGCTGTACCAGCGCTTGAACTGACTCAGGTCGACGCCGTTGGCATCCTCCATGGCCTTGATGAAGTCATCGCAGGTCACGGCCTGGCCGTCGTGGCGCTCGAAGTACAGGTCGCTACCCTTGCGAAAGCCCTCGCCCCCCAGCAGGGTGTGGATCATGCCGACCACTTCCGACCCCTTTTCGTACACGGTCAGGGTGTAGAAGTTGGAAATCTCGATGAAGCTGTCCGGGCGCACCGGGTGGGCCATGGGACCAGCGTCTTCGGCAAACTGGTGAGTGCGCAGGTACGCCACGTCCTGGATACGCTTGACCGTGGCCGAGTTCATGTCGGCCGAAAAACCGGCGTCGCGGAACACAGTGAAGCCTTCCTTGAGGGACAACTGGAACCAGTCACGGCACGTCACGCGGTTACCCGACCAGTTATGGAAATACTCGTGGGCAACGATCGCTTCGACCCGCTGGTGCGCGGCATCGGTGGCGGTTTCAGCGCGGGCCAGCACTGCGCTGGAGTTGAAGATGTTCAGGCCCTTGTTTTCCATGGCGCCCATGTTGAAGTCGTTGACCGCGACGATCATGAAGATGTCCAGGTCATACTCACGGCCATAGACCTCTTCATCCCAGCGCATCGACTTCTTGAGGCTGGTCATGGCGTGCTGGCACTTGTCGATGTTTTCCGGCTCGACATAGATGCGCAGCGCCACGGTGCGCTCGGTCATGGTGGTGAAGGTGTCTTCGACGCACCACAGGTCGCCGGCCACCAGGGCAAACAGGTAGGCGGGTTTCTTGAACGGGTCTTCCCAGGTCGCCCAGTGCCGGCCATCTTCGCCGGGACCGCTGGCGATCGGGTTGCCGTTGGACAGCAACACCGGATAGCTGTGCTGCTCGGCCACCACCGTGGTGGTGAACGTACTCATCACATCCGGGCGGTCGAGGTAATAGGTGATCTTGCGGAAACCTTCGGCCTCGCACTGGGTGCAGAACATGCTGCCGGACTTGTACAAGCCTTCCAGGGCGGTGTTGGTTTCCGGGTGGATCCTGACAGTGGTGTCCACCGTGAAGGCCGGGGCCTTGGGTTGCAGGGTCAGGTGGCTGGCGTCCAGCTGATAGTCCAGCGGATTGAGGTCGGTGTCATCGAGCTTGATCGAGAGCAGTTCCAGCTGCTGGCCATCGAGCACCAGGGGCGGCAGGCCGGCACCGCGCTCGGGGTTACGGCGCATCACCAGTTGCGCATGGACCAGGCTGTGGTCCTCGAACAACTCGAAGGTCAGGTGCGTCTCGTCGATCAGGTACTCGGGCGCCTGATAGTCCTTCAGGTAAATCATCTTCGGTTGTTCGGTGCGCATGGGGCAAATCCTTCTACTGATGCACGGCGAGCTGGTAAGCCGTGTATTTACGAATATTGATCACGCCAGTGTCGAAAATCAGGTATTGGCCCTTGATCCCCAGCAGCGTGCCTTCGGCAATCGGGTTCTTGTCCAGGTTGAAACTGACGATCTTGGCCGGGTATTGCTCCACCGGATAACGGATCTCGATCGGCTCGACGTCCGCTATGGTCTGGATCGCTTGCAGGCCGAATCGTTCCTGCAAGCCTTGCAGACCTTCGGCGCAGCTCTCGAACAGCGAATCGCGGATCTGCGGCAGGTCCACCGCCACGGCGTCGCCCTTGAGCAATGCGCGCCAGTTGGTCTTGTCCGCCACCTGGCTGCGGAACAGGTCTTCGACAAAGCCCGATTGCTGGCGAGTGGCGACCCGCAGGATCGGCAGCGCCTGGCTGGCGCCCTGGTCCAGCCAGCGGGTCGGCAGCTGCGTGGCGCGGGTGATGCCGACTTTCACGCCCGAGGAATTGGCCAGGTACACCACATGATCGGTCATGCAGAACTGTTCGCCCCAGGCCGGCTCGCGGCAGGTGCCCGCATCGAAGTGGCAGCGCTCAGGGCTCATGATGCACAGGTCGCACTGGGCCAGTTTAGTCATGCAGGGGTAGCAATAACCCTGGCTGAAGCTGGTCTTGGTCCTGCGTCCGCAATGGCTGCAGTGGATCGCACCGAGAAACTCCAGGCGCACCGTGCTGCCAATCAACGGGTTGACTGGCACCTCGGTATCGCCCAGGCGAAAGGCGTATTGAACGGTCGGCCCGTCAAGGCGTGCCGACATCTTGCTGATTGCACCGCGGCCAATCTCGATCAATGGATGGCATCCGACTTGAACAGGATGTTCGGCACTTCTGTGGCCTTCGACTGGCACTCCTGCGGGCCCATGTAGCCGGTGCGTTCCTCTTCGGGCAGATTCTGCATCTCCCAGGCGATCATCGCCTGCAGCGACAATTCGCGCTGTTCGGCGGTGAGCTTGTTGCCATCGGCCCATTTACCGATTTCCACCGCCAGCTTCAGGCTCTGATAGATCTCGGGGGTGATGTTTTTGATCATTTCGTTGAACGAGGACATGGGTTCTCCGCGCAATCGCGCATATTCAAATATTACAGGCGCCGTCAGAGGGCCATTTTACGACGAGCGAACAGCCCGCCCAACAAACCCGTGAAGCAACCGATGAGCAGCCCGCCGACGTGGGCCGCGTTGGCGATTTCGCCGAAACCGATCAGCGAGATCAGCCCGGACAGGCACAGCACCAGCCACACCAGCATCATCACCAGCACCCCACGGGGCAAGTGATAGGCCGGGTTCGGCGCCAGCAGTTGAAAGATCCAGCAGTGCCCCAACAGACCATAGAGCACGCCGGACAAGCCGCCGAACAAGGTCGGGCCGCTGAAGAAATATTGGGCGAAGTTGGACACGAGGCTGAACAGCAGTGTCAGCCCCAGCAGGTTGATGCCGCCCTGGCGCGCTTCAATCCGCCGTCCCAGTTCCCAGTACCACATGCCATTCATGGCGATGTGCAGGAAACCGAAATGGATCAGCATCGGCGTCACCAGGCGCCACCACTGCCCTGCCGCCAGGCTGTCGGCCAGGGGCGTGAAATGGATATAGTCGCCGACGACGCGAAACTCCAGGAATGTCAGCCAGCGCAAGGTCTCGAGATTTTCCCCCAGCAACGTCACGGCGCCGACGATCAGGCTCAGCAGCAACACCAGTGCTGTAACCGGGCTGCGGGTCAGTTGCTGGACGAAACCAGGCCGTCGCGACGTGCTGCCGGTGCCCGGCAACTCCAACTGGTGCTCAGGATCGCCGCTCGGGAAGCGTGCATACAACGAGCGCACGTCTTCGCTGATTTCATCGGGCACCCAGAGCACCTGCTCGCCCGCCTCCTCGCTGACCCGATGGGGCACCTGCATGCGTTGCAGCAATTTGACGAAGCCGCTCAGATCCTCGGCCAAGGGCAAGCGCAAGACCGCCACGACGCTCATCGCAGTTCCTCCGGCCGTTCGACATCGACCCAGACAAATTTATGCGGGTCCAGTCGGGTTTCTGCGTCGAGACGATAGGCCACCAGTTTTCCGTAAAGCACCGCGCTGTAATCCAGGCAGGCCAGGTTCGAGCGGATCGGCGCGGGTTTGCCGCTGCGCCAGTAATGACCGACGAAGAGCATGGGTTCATGCACGCCATAGCGCAGCAGATTATTCTTTTCGTCGGGCGACAGCGGCGTGCGAGCCACCGGTTCGGGCAAGGCGTCGGGTTGGAACACGATGTCTCCATAGGTCTGAGGATCGTCTTCCCAGAACTTGGTGCGAAAGAACGAACGGGTCAGGCCGTCGCCGCCGGTGAGGGTCAGGCCATGGGGCAAGCGCATGTCGGTACCGCGCAGCAGGCGATCAAACACCGTGCAGGCGAAACTGCCCGGCTCCGCCGAGGCCTGGAGGAAATGCTCGTCGATACAGCCGTCCGGGAACAAGCCTCGCAGCGGCTCGATCAGACCGTTGTCCCAGCAGGCGTGGACCACCCGGAAGCGCTGGGCATCGACAAACAGCGGCAACTCGTAAAACCACTTGAGAAAGTCATGCCAGTCGCCCGGATGCTGCTCGAACTGGGTCAGGGTTTCGTTGAGCAGACGGGCGTGGCGCGGGGTGTGTTCGCGCACGTAGCGCTGGCCGCTACCCGGCAACGCCGGCGTGCTCCAGCCCAGGGCGTTGAACTCGTGGTTGCCCATGATGCACAGCGCCTGACCGGCCACCACCATGTCGTGGACGATGTGCAGGGCTTCGCGGATCCGCGGACCACGGTCGATGATGTCCCCCAGGAACACGGCCATGCGCGACGGGTGCCGCCAGACGCCGCCCTGCTTGTGATAACCGAGGCGGTCCAGCAGGCGTTCCAGGGTCAGGGCGCATCCGTGCACGTCGCCGATCAGGTCGTAACTGCGCGCAGGATCGAGCATCAGTCGCCTCCACCCCCCAATCGACTGCCCCAGCCGAGCTTGGTCCGGCAGACTTCGTAGTAATTGTGATCCAGCGGGTGGATCAGGCGCAGCTTCTGCGCTTTTTTGCTGACGGTGATGGTGTCACCCGGCGCGCAGGTGAAATGGTTCTGGCCGTCACAGGACACTTGCGGGTAGATCTGCATATCCTTGGACACGACGATTTTCAGCTCACTATTGCCATCGACCACAATGGGTCGCCCAGACAAGGTATGGGGGTACATGGGCACAATCACAATAGCGTCGAGCTTGGGATGCATGATCGGGCCACCGGCGGAAAGCGCATAGGCCGTGGAGCCGGTGGGCGTGGCGACGATCAGGCCGTCGGCCTTCTGGCTGCAGACGAACTGACCGTCGATATACAGCTCGAATTCGATCATCCGCGTGGATTTGCCGGGGTGCAGCACCACATCGTTGAGGGCATCGCCCTGGCCGATGGCTTCGGCGTGACGGCGCACCTCGGCTTGCAGCAGGAAGCGATTCTCCACCAGATAGTGACCGTCCAATACCTCGGCCACTTTGGTTTCCAGCTCGTCGGGGCGGATATCGGTCAGAAACCCCAGGCTGCCCCGGTTGATGCCCAGTACCGGAATGTTGTGCCGCGCCAGGGCTCGGGCGGCCCCCAGCAGACTGCCATCGCCGCCGACCACGATCACCATGTCACAGACTTCGCCGAGCATCTTGCGCGACGAGGTCTGCAGGCCGTGACCGGGCAAGACTTCGGCGATGGTATCTTCGAGGATCACATGCAGGTGCCGCTCCAGGAGGAAACGTTTGAGTCGGCGAACAGTGTCCAGCACCTGCGAACTGCCCAGGCGACCGATGATGCCGATATTGCGAAATTGCTCCATGGGGCTCCTGCGAGGGTCTGCGTCGGGCGAAAAACACGATTATGGGCGAAAGCCGCCCATAGACAAAATTCTTTAAGCCTTCGACGCAGGCTATGCTCGCAAAATGATCCTGTTCCCCGAACTGCTCGACTTGCCCCGCCGCCTGCGCCATCCCGAAGTGCGCGACCTGGCGTGGGCGATCCTTGCCCCGCCGATGCTGATCGACACGCCCTGGCCCCAACGCCATCCCCTGACCGGCAGCGACTGGGTGCAACAGCCTCATCAACTGGAACAGTGGCTGCGACAACTGGACCGCGACAGCTATCCGTTACTGCATTGCCTGTCCCAGGGCAGAACCCGGCGCCTGGGTCTGTATTACGAACGGTTGTGGCAGTTTGCGGTGCAGCACGCGCCGGGCATTGAGCTGGTCGCCGCCAACCTGCCGATCCGCCACCAGGGCCAGACCCTGGGTGAACTGGACCTGCTGCTGCGCGATGGCGACGGCATCCACCACCTGGAACTGGCGATCAAGTTGTACCTCGGGCCGCAAAACGGCCACGGGCAGGACACCGCACAATGGCTCGGCCCGGGCTGCCATGACCGGCTCGACCTTAAACTGGCGCACTTGCGCGAACACCAGCTACCAATCTCCGCTCGCCCGGAAAGCCGAGAGGCCCTGGCAACGCTGGGCATTGAACCCTCGGGCATCGAGCTGTTTCGCTCGGAACTCTGGCTAGGCGGCTATCTGCTTTACCCGTGGCCCGGCCATGCCGAACCCCCAACCGGCGCCCATCCCAGGCATTTGCGCGGAAGGTGGCTGCATCAGCGGGACTGGCCGGCGTTCGTTGCCCAGCGTCCGCCGGGGCGCTGGCAACCCCTGCCCCGGGCTGGCTGGCTGGCCCCGGCCCATTATCCGGCGGACCAGACCTGGAGCGCCGGGCAACTGGATGCCTGGCGAATGGCCCTCGACCCCATGGCCCCCGCACAATTGATGGTGCGCCTGAGTGAAAATGCCGAGGGTGAGTGGGAAGAAACCGAGCGAGCGTTCCTGGTGGCGGATCGTTGGCCGGATGTGCCGGGGAATGGGTGAGATGGACGGCGTCTGTCCGGACCTCATCGCGAGCAGGCTCGCTCCCACAGTGACCGCGGCGTTTGCAATCTCAATGGCAACACTGCATCGATGTGGGAGCGAGCCTGCTCGCGATAAAGCCAACGCGGTCTAAATGGACAACCGCAACGCCAACGCCGCCAACGTCACCAACAACACCGGCACGGTCAGCACAATCCCGACCTTGAAGTAGTACCCCCAGCCAATCCGGATGTCCTTGCGCGCCAGCACGTGCAGCCAAAGCAAAGTCGCCAGGCTGCCGATCGGAGTGATTTTCGGGCCCAGGTCGCTGCCGATGACGTTGGCGTAGATCATCGCCTCCTTTACCACACCGGTGGCCTGACTGGCATCGATGGACAAGGCGCCGATCAGCACCGTCGGCAGGTTGTTCATGATCGACGAGAGCAAAGCCGTCAACAGCCCGGTGCCCATGGCCGCCCCCCACACACCATAGGCGGCGAAACCGTCGAGCCATTGCGCCAGGTAGCCAGTCAGCCCCGCATTGCGCAAGCCATAGACCACCAGATACATGCCCAGGGAGAAGATCACGATTTGCCACGGTGCCTCCTTCATGACCCTGCGAGTGGAGATTTTGTGACCGCGGGCCGCGACGGCCAGCAATAACGCGGCGCAGACCGCCGAAATCGCGCTGATGGGAATGCCCAACGGCTCGAGGGCGAAGCAACCAAGCAGCAGAATCGCCAACACCGCCCAGCCCGCGAAGAAGGTGGCCCTGTCGTGGATGGCACTCGCCGGGGCATCCAGTTGATGCGGGTCATAGTCGCGCGGGATGTCGCGGCGAAAGAACCACAGCAATATCGCCAGGCTGGCCGCGACGCTGACCAGGTTCACCGGCACCATGACCGCCGCGTAACGGTTGAAGCCAATGCCGAAGAAGTCGGCTGAGACGATGTTCACCAGGTTCGACACCACCAGCGGCAGGCTCGCGCTATCGGCAATGAAGCCGGCGCCCATCACGAATGCCAGGGTTGCCGCCGGAGAAAAACGCAAGGCCAGCAGCATCGAAATCACGATGGGCGTCAGGATCAACGCCGCGCCGTCATTGGCGAACAAAGCCGACACCAGCGCGCCCAGCAGCACCATGAACGCAAACAGCTTGCGCCCGCTGCCTCGGCCCCAGCGGGCCACATGCAAGGCGGCCCAGGCGAAGAACCCAGCCTCGTCCAGCAACAGGCTGATGATGATCAGCGCGATAAACGTACCGGTGGCGTTCCAGATGATCTGCCACACCAGGGCAATGTCACCGACCTGCACCACCCCGCTCAACAACGCCAGCAGCGCACCGAGCGTTGCACTCCAGCCAACACCGAGGCCCTTGGGTTGCCAGATCACCAGTGTAATGGTCAGCAGAAAAATCAACGACGCGAGGAGCATGCGCAACAGCCTTGAAAGAAGGGATTTAGTAGGGGAAAAGAAGGGTCGCCTTGTGGCGAGGGGATAAACCCCTCACCCGCTATGCATGCCTGAAAATGCCGGGCATCAGGCCTTTTTGTGCTGTTCAACCCACTTGCCATAGGCATCAATGAATTTCTGCAGAAACGGCCTCACCGACTCAGACAGCTCGCCCTGCTCATCGAACGCGCTCCCCGCACCGGCCAGATAAGCCTCCGGCTGTTGCATGCAAGGCACATCGAGGAAAACCAGGGACTGGCGCAAATGATGATTGGCACCGAAACCACCCATGGCTCCCGGCGAGGCACTGATCACCGCACCCGGTTTACCGCTCAGGCAGCTCTTGCCGTAAGGCCGCGAGCCGACGTCAATGGCATTTTTCATCGGGGCCGGAACCGAGCGGTTGTATTCAGGCGTGACAAACAGCAATGCGTCGGCCGCGCCAACCTGCTCACGGAAAGTGCTGTAGGCTGGTGGGGGTGTGACGTCAATATCTTCGTTGTAGAGCGGCAGGTCGCCTATCTCGATGATTTCCAGCTTCAGGTTGCTCGGCGCCAGATCCGCCAGGGCCAGAGCCAGCTTGCGATTGATCGAAGCCTTGCGCAGGCTCCCCACTAAAACGGCCACGGTGTAGACATTACTCATTGGACACTTCTCGACGATGGGTTCAAGGGAGCCCCATTTATAGATGATCGGGCGAACAATTGGACCAGCGGAGAACCGAAAACCTTCCTTCTGGACTATTTTTTTCATGTAGGAAAACTTACCGCGCTTGACCAAGGTCTACAGAACCGCAAATCGAGTGATTTATTTCCAGAGGTTCTAAGCAATGGCAGCAGTACTTGTCGGACAATTTCATGCGCGGGACGCCGAAGGTCGCGTCTATTCAGTGCATGAATACCAAGAATCGACCCCGTCGCCCGACGGTAACGGCAAGGAGCCTGTGACGACTTTCAAGCTGGCGATCGGAGATCGCGTCAACCAACTCGAAGACGGCAAATTCATGCTGGTGCAGTCCCAGATTGAATTAACCCGCGAACCGGAAACGCTACCGCCCGCTCAAACGCCCGCTGAAACGCTAATTGCCTCATAACCTGTTGTTATGAGCAGAAGTCATGCCCGGACTTGGGTTAGGATTCAGCCACTCAATGGCTCTCCCGCCCAACATGGACTGCTTGCATGCGTTTACGCCACATCGAAGTGATCCAGGCGCTGTTGCAGACCGGCCACCTCGGCACGGCGGCTGAATGGCTGCAATTACCGGTGGCAGAGGTGGAGGCGACGCTGCGCGATGCCGAGCTGCAGTTGGGTTTCATGCTGTTTGCCAGTGTGCGCGGGCGATTGCAGGCGACTCGCGAAGCCCTTGAGTTGCGCGACGGCATCACCCGCGTGTATGACACCCTCGAACCGGTGCAACGCCTGGCCAGCAGCCTGAAACACTATCAGGCGCCGCCCCTGCGCATCATTTGCACCCCACCGCTGGCCCAGCAGTTACTGCCTCAAAGTATCGCTGCCCTGCGTCGACGCCATCCGGACGCCCCTTGCACCCTGCTCAGCCAACCGACCCGAGACATTGTTCAGAGCCTTCTGCTGCGCGACAGTGACTTGGGCCTTAGTCTGCACGACCCCGAACACTCCGACATCCAGTGCCAGATGATCGCCCAGGGCAAACTGCAATTGCTGGCGCCCCACGGCTGGCTGCAACCGCGGCAAAAATACATTTCGGTTCAGGATCTGGCCGGCCAGTCGCTGGTGGGCCTGGATGGCCACGACCCGCTGAGCCCTGCGTTCGACCATAAGCTGGCGGCGCTACGCCCCGCGCCGGTCATCCAGATCCGCGTACAGACCCATCAGATGATGCGCGCCATGGTCGAGGCTGGTGAAGGGCTTGCCATCGTCGACCCCTTCACCGCTTCAGGTGCCAAGGACGGCGGGCTGGACGTATGCCCGGTATCGCCCGCCATTCCCATCTGCCTGTATGCGCTGAGTCTGAATGGCACGGCGACCTCTCCCACCCTCCAGTCGCTGCTGGAACTGATTACGGAACAAGCCGAGGCGCTGTTGGGCCACTGATCGCCATGCCCAGTGGATCGTCGAACAACCGGTACCAGAACAACGCCACCTCGGCGGTATGACGGTCAATGCCGCGATAGCGCAGGTGATCGATCCCGCCCAGCACGTAACCGCAACGCTCATAGAGCCGGCACGCGCCCAGATTGTTGTTCTGGGTTTCGAGCATGATGCCCGGCAGTTTTTTCTTGCGGCTCCAGAAATGAGCGACGTCCAGCAATGCCCTGGCCACACCGTGGCGACGGGCCGGGGCATGCACGGCAAGCTCATCGATGTGGGCAAAACCGTTCCAGTTGGTACTTACCACCAGATGCCCTACCGGTTGGTCATCGAGGTAAGCCATGAAGATCTCGCTGTCCGGAGCGTCCCGGAAACTGCTGAATTCCTCAGGATCGATGCCATAGCATTTACGATAAGGGGCAATGGGCGTCACTGGCCATTGGCTCACCGGCCGACCCACCTGCGCCGTCCCATAGGCGCTGACCTCGAAACTGAAGTCGCTGCCCCAGATGTAGGCGGCAAAGCCGTCATCGACGACACGCACCGACAGGCCGGGGTGCTTGGGATTCATGACCGGCTGCATACTGGGAAAAGTCCTCATTCCTTGAGACAACCAACGGCGCTCTGCCATCCATTGCCCTTGCCTCTCGAAACTTCATACATCAAGCGGGTATCCGTAGCCTGCCCGTTACCTCAGGTTAGAAGGTACTGGCGATTGTGGCGAGAAATGAATGAAGACTGCCCTTGTGGGAGCGAGCCTGCTCGCGATGGGATCTCCATGGTCCAACAGACAGACCGAGCCGCCTGCATTGCGAGCAGGCTCGCTCCCACAAAGGGTACGACCGTGGCGCAAGATCAGTTCGCCGCGGCCTGGGATTCGACCAGTTGCGTCCACAGTGCCGGAGCACCGGCAGATTTGGCGATAGCTTCCAGACGCGCGGCATGTTCGGCCAGGTCGTTTTCGCTGGCGCGAAGGATCCGGCCTGGCGTGCGGTCAGCGGGCAAACGACGGATTTCCGTTGCCTGGTTACCTGAACCCTCACCCGTGCCATTGCCATCGGAGGCGTTGCCGGCCAGGGACAGGCTGGTCTGGCCACCCGTCATGGTCAGGTAGACGTCGGCGAGAATCTCCGAGTCGAGCAAGGCGCCGTGCAGTTCACGACCGGAGTTGTCGACGCCGTAGCGCTTGCACAAGGCATCGAGGCTGTTGCGCTGCCCCGGGTGCCGTTCCCGAGCCATCATCAAGGTATCGAGGATGGTGCAGTGCCGGGTGATATCGGCCCGGTCGTGCTGCCCCATCAGGGCAAACTCGTTGTTGATGAAGCCAACGTCGAACGCCGCGTTATGGATGATCAGCTGCGCACCCTGGATGAACTCGAAGAACTCATCGGCCACTTCAGCGAAGCGCGGCTTGCCCACCAGGAACTCGTTGGTGATGCCGTGGACGCCGATGGCGCCTTCATCACTTTCGCGGTCCGGTTGCAGGTAAACATGGAAATGGCGACCGGTCAGGCGTCGGCCGATCAGCTCGACACAGCCGATTTCGATAATCCGGTGACCATCGGTCACCGGCATGCCGGTGGTTTCGGTATCCAGTACAACAGATCTGTTGGCCATCAGTGTTCAGCTCTCAACGGGCATGCTTGCAAAAGCGGCGATGTTAACACGCTCCGGTAACGAGGGGACTTACCTGAAACCTGGCTTATGGGAGCGAAGCTGTGGGAGCAAAGCTTGCTCGCGATGAAGATAATGCGGTCTTTCAGGAAAACCAGGGCGCCTGTGTCGCGAGCAAGCTTTGCTACCACACAAGCTCACTCGCCACAGATCATCCTGTTCAGGCCCCGACACCACTCGTATCAGGCCTGCTTGAAACCCCGCACCTCATCCACCCCACGGTTGGCCAACTGGTCGGCCCGTTCGTTACCGTGATGGCCGATATGGCCGCGCACCCATTTCCAGGTAACGTTGTGACGGTTGACCTGCTCGTCGAGCAGTTTCCACAGATCGGCGTTCTTCACCGGCTCTTTCGCAGCGGTTTTCCAGCCACGCTTCTTCCAGTTGGCCATCCACTCATTGATGCCTTTCATCACATATTGCGAGTCGGTCACCAGCAATACGTCGCAAGGCCGCTTAAGCTCTTCCAGACCCCGAATAGCGCCCATCAGCTCCATACGGTTGTTGGTGGTATTGGTTTCACCGCCCCAGAGTTCCTTCTCGACACCCTTGCATACCAGCAGCGCCCCCCAGCCACCCGGGCCGGGATTGCCCTTGCAGGCGCCGTCAGTGAAGAGTTCTACGCTATCGCTCATGCCAATCCATCCAGAAAAAAATGCAAAGGCCTGCCGGACGGGAACGACAATGCCCGCAACCGAAATGCCGCCAGACCATCAGAAAAGGGTTAAGGCTCGATGTGGCGACGATTGACCTTGGCCATCGGCAAGGGAATCAGCTTGCCCATCGGCTCGCGTCGCGCCTGACGAACCGGGCGCAGCCCGACCGCAATCTTGCGCGCCACCAATAAATAGAAGCCGCCGCCGGACAGTTGCCACTCACCGGCCTTGCGCTCCCAGCCGGCCAGACGGGCCTGCCACTTGGGCGACGCAAGCGGCGGACGATAGCATCCGAAGCGGCGTTTCTCCAGCGCGAAGCCCAGCAGGTTGAGCCAGTCACCGACCCTTGACGCCGAGATGCAGCGAGCCTGACGCAAAGCATCGTGAGCGAACACGTGACGCAACCCCCAACTGCTCCAGGGATTGATGCCAATGATCAGCAGATGCCCGCCAGGACGGACGCTGCTGGCGGCTTCGCGCAGCAGCCCGTGCGGGGAGAGACAGAAATCCAGCCCGTGCTGCATCACCACCACATCGGCGGCATGCTCGCTCAACGGCCAGGCCTGCTCTTCGCAAACGATCTCCACGCCAGGCAATGGTGCCCCCAGGCGCACATTGCGCTGAACCTGCGGCGCCGACGGCGGGGTCTGCGCCGAAGGCCCGTAGTGCACCAGATAGCCACCAAAGAAACGGCCCAGCTCGTCTTCGAGCATGCGCCGCTCCTCTTCCAGCAAAAATTGCCCGACAGGGCCGGACAGCCACTCACGAGCGGCGCTGATCAACGCAAGCCAGTCGGGATCAGCCTGAGCGAACGCTTCATCGGTCATTGCATTCTCCAACGCGTCAGGAAGTTCTAAGATGCGCCTTTGTTTTCTGCTTGGCGAATTCCGCGATGATACAGATCAGTGCCCTGCCCGCGTTCACCGATAACTACATCTGGTTGTTACAGGACCACGCCACTCAACGCTGCGCCGTCGTCGACCCCGGCGACGCCACGCCGGTGCAGGCCTGGCTCGACGCCCATCCAGGCTGGGTCCTGAGCGACATCCTGATCACCCACCATCATCACGACCATGTCGGCGGCGTCCAGGCACTGAAAAACGCGACACACGCCACCGTCTACGGCCCGGCCAGTGAAAACATCCCGGCGCGGGACGTGGCGCTGCAGGACAACGACCAGCTCAGCGTCCTCGGCTGGGACTTCGATGTCTACGCCGTACCCGGCCACACCCTGGGGCATATCGCGTATTACCATCATGGCTTGCTGTTCTGTGGCGACACCCTGTTTGCCGCCGGTTGTGGGCGACTCTTCGAAGGCACGCCTGCACAAATGCATCAGTCCCTCAGCCGCCTGGCCTCTCTGCCTGAGGATACGCTGGTCTACTGTACCCATGAATACACCCTCAGCAATCTTAGATTCGCCGCTGCGGTAGAGCCGGGCAACCCGGACATTGCCGCGCGCCTGGAAAAAGTCAGCCAGCAACGCAACGCCGGCGTCATGACCCTGCCCTCGACCCTGGCACTTGAAAAGCTCACCAATCCGTTCCTGCGTACCGCTGAAACATCCGTTAAACAAAAAGCAGACGAACGGAACGGCCAGCGTAACCAGACGCCGAGTGAGGTTTTTGCGGCCTTGAGGGCGTGGAAAGATAAGTTCTAAGGCCGCTGGCGTTTGATACAAAAATTCTGAAAGGTTGACCTGTTGGGGTGCGCTTCCTAGAATCGGCCGACATTTTTGCCCGGAACTTACTTCCAGCCAATGTCGTCATCTATACGTAAGTCCGTCCAGTCAGACATATTGACCCGCTTGGCTCAAGCTGTCGCAGTGGCTGTGTCCGCCACCCTGGCGGGCTGCCAGAGCACGAGCCAGGTGCCGCAGAGCGATGTGGCGCACACGCCGAACATCGCCGCTCGCGCCAAACAGAAGCCCATCTGGCTCACTGAAAAACCCGTCCCTCAAGTGCCTCAGGACGTCTGGGAGCGTATGCGCCAGGGCTTCCAGCTGCAGGAAACCGCCGGCGTCAACCCGCGTATCGAGCAGCAACGCCTGTGGTTCGCCAGCAATCCATCCTTTCTGGAAAACGCCGGCGAACGCGGCAGCCTGTACATTCATTACATCGTCGAACGCCTTGAAGAACGCAACATGCCCCTGGAGCTGGCGCTGCTGCCGGTGATCGAAAGCGCCTACAACCCCATGGCTTATTCCCGGGCCCATGCGGTGGGCCTGTGGCAGTTCATCCCGTCCACGGGGCGCTACTTCAACCTGCGCCAGACCCGCTTCTATGATGGGCGTCGCGACATCACGGCCTCTACCACGGCCGCGATGGATTACCTGACGCGCCTGCACGACATGTTCAACGGCGACTGGCTGTTGGCGCTGGCTGCCTACAACGCAGGCGAGGGAACGGTCAGCCGCGCCATCGAGCGCAACGAAAAACTTGGCTTGCCCACCGATTACTGGAACCTGCCGCTGCCCAGCGAAACCCAGGCCTATGTGCCGAAGTTGCTGGCATTGTCCCAGGTCGTACTTTCTCCCGAGGCCTACGGCGTCAACCTCAACCCGATCGCCAACGAACCGTACTTCCAGGTCGTCGAGATCAACCAGCGCATGGACCTGTCCAAAGTCGCGGCGGTGGCTGACATCGACGAAGACGAGCTGTTCCAGCTCAACCCGGCTTTCAAGCAGCGCACCACCATCGATGGCCCGCAGCACCTGCTGGTGCCCACGTCCAAGGCCCAGTTGTTGACCGCCAGCCTGTCCACCATGCGTCCGGAAGAACTGATCAGCAAACGATCGCTCCAACCGGTTTTTGACTCAGCCGAAGAAAGCACGGTGGCGGGCGCCAAGCGCACCTATCGCGTCAAGCGTGGCGATAACCTGGGGCTGATCGCCAAGGCCAACAACGTTCAGATCAAAGACTTGCAACGCTGGAACAGATTGAGCGGCAACAAACTCAAGATCGGCCAGACCCTGGTCATGCAAGACACCCGCAAACGCGTCAACACGGTAGTCGCTGCCAGCAGCAAGAATAAAAAGAAACAAACCCAGTACAAGGTCAAGCAAGGCGACTCGCTGTACGTGGTAGCCAAACGCTTCAACGTGGAAATGCAGCACCTCAAGCGCTGGAATCCACGGGTAGGCAAGGCACTGAAGCCTGGGCAGATGCTGACGGTTTACTCTCCGCACTAAGCCTGACTGAAGAGAGGGCTGCTTCGCAGCCCAGCGGGAGCAAGCTCCCTCGCCACGGTTTCGGGTAATCCCTGAAGCTTTCGGCTCCCGCCTTTTTCCTGCCGATACAAGCTGTTACTGTACGGGCCATAAAGCCCAAGCCGCCTGGATCGGATCTCAGACTTGATACGTCCCCTCCTCCTGCTCCTGATCAGCCTGGCCTTGAGCTCTCCCGCCGGCGCAACCATTAGCGAAAGCCATGGTTATGCGCAGTTCGGCACGCTCAAGTACCCGGCCAGATTCACCCACTTCGACTGGGTCAACCCGCAAGCGCCCAAGGGCGGTATCTTGCGGGTCATGGCATTTGGCACCTTCGATACGCTCAATCCCTATACTTTCAAGGGCAGCAGCCCAGTTTCCACGCCCAACTTCTTGCAATACGGCATCAACGAGCTGAACGAACCGCTGATGGTTGGCACCGGTCAGTATGCGCCTTCCGGCGACGAGCCGACGTCGAGCTATGGCCTGATCGCCCGGTCAGTGGAATACAGCGAAGACCGCAGTTGGGTGGTGTTCAACCTCAGACCCGAAGCCCGTTTCCACGACGGCGTGCCGATTACCGCCTATGACGTGGCGTTCTCCTACAGAACGCTGCTCAAGGAAGGTCATCCGCAGTACCGCACCAACCTTCAGGAAGTGCTACGGGTCGACATCCTCAACCCGCTGAAAATCCGCTTTGTGTTCAAGCGTACGGGCAACCCGCTGCTGATCCTGCGCCTGGGTGAGTTACCGGTGCTGCCCCAGCATTACTGGAAAGACCGCGACTTCAAGGCCACCACCTTCGAACCGCCCTTGGGCAGCGGCCCTTACCGGATTACCAAAGTGCAGCCTGGTCGCCAGTTGGTGTTTGAGCGGGTCAAGAATTACTGGGGCAAGGACCTGCCGGTCAATCGCGGCAAATACAACTATGACCGGATGGACGTGGAGTTCTACCGCGACAGTGAAGTGGCTTTTGAAGCCTTCAAGGCCGGGGAATTCGACATCTACATTGAACACCAGGCCAAAAACTGGGCCAACGGCTACCGGTTCCCGGCGGTCAATCGCGGCGAGGTGATCAAGGCGCAGATTGCTCACCAGATCCCGACCCAGACCCAGGGTCTGTTCATGAATACCCGGCGCAGCACGTTCGCCCAGGTCAAGGTTCGTGAAGCCCTGGGGCTGATGTTCGACTTCGAGTGGACCAACCGCACGCTCTTCAGCGGTGCCTACAAGCGCACCCTCAGCTACTACCCCAACAGTGAATTCTCCGCCAGCGGTCTTCCGGTGGGCCACGAATGGCTGCTGCTCAAGCCGTACCGGGAACAACTACCGCCCGCATTGTTCACCCAACCCTTCAGCCTGCCCAAGACCGACGGGCGGGGCATCCCCCGGGAAACCCTGCGCAAAGCCCTGGGATTGCTGAAGGAAGCCGGGTGGACCATCCACGGCCAGCGCCTGCTCAACGCCGACAGCCAGCCCCTGCGCTTCGAGATCCTGCTGGTGAACCCGAACCTGGAGCGCATCCTGCAGCCCTACGTGGAAAACCTCGCCAGCATCGGCATCCAGGCCCGCCTGCGTACGGTGGATCGCGCTCAATACAAGCAGCGTCTGGACCAGTTCGACTTCGACATGATCCTGCTGACCCTGGGGCAAACCCTCAGCCCGGGTCTTGAGCAATGGCAGTACTTCCATTCCAGCCAGGCGGGGGTCAAGGGCAGCAAGAACTACGCCGGCATCAACAACCCGGTGGTCGATCACCTGCTGGAAAAGCTCCTGTCTGCCCGCACCCGTGACGAACAGGTCGCCGCCGGCAAAGCCCTGGACCGTGTGCTGCTGTGGCAGCACTACTGCATCCCTAACTGGTATCTCAATTATCATCGCCTGGCCTACCGTAACCGGTTTGCCTTTGTCACTACGCCGCCCTACACCCTGGGTTTGAGCGCATGGTGGCTGAAATCTTCGGAGAAAGATCAATGAAGCCTTTACGCGCCCTGCTCCTGCAGGCCAGCGGCCTGTTGTTCGCCGGACTGGCCTGTGCCGCACCGCAGCACGCCTTGACCTTGTACAACGAGCCGCCGAAATACCCGGCCGACTTCAAGCATTTCGATTATGTGAACCCTGACGCCCCCAAGGGCGGGATTTTTCGTCAGGGCGGGTTTGGTGGCTTCGACAGCCTCAACCCTTTTATCAGCAAGGGGGTCCCCGCCGATGACATCGGCCTGATCTACGACACCCTGGCCAAACAAGGCCTGGACGAACCCTTCACCGAATATGGCCTGATCGCCGAAAAAATCGAGAAGGCCCCGGACAATGCCTGGGTGCGCTTCTACCTGCGGCCCGAAGCCCGCTTCAACGACGGCCGTCCCGTACGCGCCGAGGACGTGGTGTTCAGCTTCCAGACCTTGACCAAGGACGGCGCTCCGATGTTCCGCGGTTATTACAACGACGTGGCCGAAGTCATCGCCGAAGAACCGCTCAAGGTGCTGTTCAAGTTCAAGCACACCAATAACCGCGAATTGCCGCTGATCCTCGGCCAACTGCCGGTATTGCCCAAGCATTGGTGGGCCGGACGCGAATTCAACAAGGGCAACCTGGAGATCCCCCTCGGCAGCGGCCCGTATAAGGTCGCCGAAGTGAAGGCTGGCCGCTCGATTCGCTATGAACGCGTGAAGGACTATTGGGGCAAGGACCTGCCGGTCAACCGCGGCTTCTACAACTTCGACGTGCTGACCACCGACTACTATCGCGACAACACCGTGGCGGTCGAGGCACTGAAGGCCGGGCAGTTCGATTTCTGGCTGGAAATGGCTGCCAAGAACTGGGCCAACGCCTACAACATCCCGGCCGTGACCGAAGGCCGGCTGATCAAGGAACAGATCCCCAACGGCAACCCCACCGGCATGCAGGGCTTTGTCTACAACCTGCGCCGCCCGGTCTTCCAGGACGTGCGGGTGCGCAAGGCCTTGAGCCTGCTGCTGGACTTCGAATGGACCAACAAACAACTGTTCCACGGTGCCTACGCCCGCACCCGCAGTTATTTCGAAAACTCGGAGATGGCCGCCACCGGCCTGCCCGGCGAAGACGAGCTGAAGATCCTCGAGCCGTTGCGTGGCAAGATCCCCGAGCAGGTGTTCACCCAGGCCTTCCAGCCTTCGGTATGCGACGGCAGCGGCATGATTCGTGACCAGCAGCGCAAGGCCTATCAATTGCTGCAAGAGGCCGGCTGGCGCATCGTCGACGACAAGATGGTCGATGCCCAGGGCAAACCCGTGGTGCTGGAGTTCCTGCTGGCCCAGACCGAATTCGAGCGGGTGCTGCTGCCGTTCAAGCGTAACCTCAGTGACCTGGGCATCGAACTGGTGATCCGCCGGGTCGACGTGTCCCAATACATCAATCGCGTGCGCTCGCGGGATTTCGACCTGATCGTGGGCAGTTTCCCGCAGTCCAGCTCGCCGGGTAACGAACAGCGCGAGTTCTGGATGTCGGCCGCCGCCGATAATCCCGGCAGCCGCAACACCATGGGCCTGAAGGACCCCGCCGTCGACCAACTGGTGGAGCAACTGATCAACGCCGACTCACGCAAGAGCCTGGTGGCCCACGCCCGGGCGCTGGACCGGGTGTTGCAATGGGGCTACTACGTGATCCCCAACTGGCACATCAAGACCTGGCGCGTAGCCTACTGGAACCACATCGGCCATCCAAAAATCACCCCGACCTACGACATCGGCACCACCACATGGTGGGTCAAGCCAGAGGTCAAGCCTTCCATCGAGGTGGAAAAACAGGTCATCGAGCAAAAAATCGTCGCCCCGGCGAGTGTGGAGTAACCGATGCTGGCTTATATCTTTCGGCGTCTATTGCTCATCATCCCGACCCTGTTTGGCATCCTGCTGATCAACTTCGTGATCATCCAGGCCGCGCCCGGCGGGCCGGTGGAGCAGATGATCGCCAAACTCGAAGGTTTCGAAGGCGCCACCAGCCGCATTGCCGGTGGCGGTGCTGAAGTGTCGGTGGCCGGCTCCGCCTATCGCGGCGCCCAGGGGCTGGACCCGGCGCTGGTCAAGGAAATCGAGCGCATGTACGGCTTCGACAAGTCGGCGCCGGAACGCCTGTGGATCATGATCAAGAATTACGCTCGCCTGGATTTCGGTGACAGTTTTTTCCGAGACGCCAAGGTCATCGACCTGATCAAGGAAAAAATGCCGGTCTCCATCTCGCTAGGGCTGTGGAGTACGCTGATCATGTACCTGGTGTCGATCCCGCTGGGGATCGCCAAGGCGACGCGGCATGGCAGTCATTTCGACGTCTGGACGAGTTCGGCGATCATCGTCGGCTATGCCATCCCGGCGTTCCTGTTCGCCATCCTGCTGATCGTGGTGTTTGCCGGCGGCAGCTATTTCAACTGGTTCCCGCTACGGGGGCTGACGTCCAACGATTTCGACGAACTGAGCATGGGCGGCAAGATCCTCGACTATTTCTGGCACCTGGCCTTGCCCGTGACGGCCCTGGTGATCGGCAACTTTGCCACCATGACCCTGCTGACCAAGAACAGCTTCCTCGATGAAATCAACAAGCAGTACGTGGTCACCGCCAAGGCCAAGGGCCTGACCCGCAATCGGGTGCTCTATGGTCATGTGTTCCGCAACGCCATGCTGCTGGTGATTGCCGGCTTCCCTTCGGCGTTCATCGGAATCTTCTTCACCGGCTCGTTGCTGGTAGAGGTTATTTTTTCCCTTGATGGCCTCGGTTTGATGAGTTTCGAGGCGGCAATCAACCGTGACTACCCGGTGGTCTTCGGCACCCTGTTCATCTTCACCTTGCTGGGGCTGGTGGTGAAACTGATCGGTGACCTGACCTACACCTTTGTCGATCCACGCATCGACTTCGAAAGCCGGGAGCATTGAGATGAACCTGTCCCCCCTCAATCGCCGTCGTTTCGAACTGTTCAAGGCCAACAAGCGTGGCTGGTGGTCGCTGTGGCTGTTCCTGATCCTGTTCGGGCTCAGCCTGGGCGCCGAGTTGATCGCCAATGACAAGCCGCTGGTGGTGCACTACGACGACGGCTGGTACTTCCCGGCACTCAAGCGCTACCCGGAAACCACGTTCGGCGGCGAATTTCCGCTGGAAGCCAACTACAAGAGCCCATACATCCGCGAACTGCTGGCCGCCAAGGACGCGTGGGTGCTGTGGGCACCGATCCCGTTCAGCTACCAGAGCATCAATTACGACCTGAAGGTCCCCGCCCCGGCACCGCCCTCCTCGGTCAACTGGCTGGGCACCGACGACCAGGGCCGCGATGTGCTGGCCCGGGTGATCTATGGTTTCCGTGTTTCGGTGCTGTTCGCTCTGACACTGACCCTCCTCAGCTCAATCATCGGCGTGATCGCCGGCGCCTTGCAGGGCTTTTACGGCGGATGGGTCGACCTGGCCGGCCAGCGTTTCCTGGAGATCTGGTCGGGGCTGCCGGTGCTTTACCTGTTGATCATCCTGGCCAGCTTCGTGCAGCCGAACTTCTGGTGGTTGCTGGGCATCATGCTGCTGTTCTCCTGGATGAGCCTGGTGGACGTGGTCCGCGCCGAGTTCCTGCGCGGGCGCAACCTGGAATACGTGCGTGCCGCGCGGGCATTAGGCATGCAGAACGGCGCGATCATGTTCCGCCACATCCTGCCCAACGCCATGGTCTCGACCATGACGTTTATGCCGTTCATCCTCACCGGGGCCATCGGCACCCTCACGGCCCTGGATTTCCTCGGGTTTGGCTTGCCTCCGGGCGCTCCGTCCCTGGGTGAACTGGTGGCCCAAGGCAAATCCAACCTGCAGGCGCCGTGGCTTGGCATCAGCGCGTTTGCCGTACTGGCGATCATGCTGAGCCTGCTGGTGTTCATCGGCGAGTCCGCTCGCGATGCCTTCGATCCGAGGAAGTGAAATGAATCAGGACAATCTGATCGAAGTGCGCGACTTGGCCGTGGAGTTCATCGTCGGCGAACGTCGCCAACGGGTGGTCGAAGGCGTCAGTTTTGACATCAAGCGTGGCGAAACCATGGCTCTGGTCGGCGAAAGCGGCTCAGGCAAGTCGGTGACCGCCCACTCGATCCTGCGGTTGCTGCCCTACCCGCTGGCCCACCATCCAAGCGGGACCATCCAGTACGCCGGCCAGGATTTGCTCGGGTTGAAAGAAAAGACTATCCGCCACATCCGGGGTAACCGGATCGCGATGATCTTTCAGGAGCCGATGACGTCCCTCAATCCGCTGCATTGCATCGAGAAGCAGATCAATGAAGTGCTGGGCATTCACAAGGGGCTGTCCGGTAAGGTCGCTACCCGTCGCACCTTGGAGTTGCTGGAACTGGTGGGCATCCCCGAGCCGCACAAGCGCCTCAAGGCCCTGCCCCACGAACTGTCCGGTGGCCAGCGCCAGCGAGTGATGATCGCCATGGCCCTGGCCAACGAACCAGAGCTGCTGATTGCCGACGAACCGACCACGGCACTGGACGTCACCGTCCAGCTGAAAATCCTCGAATTACTCAAGGATTTGCAGGCGCGGCTGGGCATGTCGCTGCTGTTGATCAGCCACGATTTGAACCTGGTGCGAAGAATTGCTCATCGCGTATGTGTCATGCAGCGCGGTTGCATCGTCGAACAGGCATCGTGCGAAGAGCTGTTCCGCGCGCCGCAGCATCCGTACACTCGGGAACTGCTGGCCGCCGAACCCAGCGGCAATCCGGCGACCAACGTGGTCGGCCCGCCGCTGTTGCAGGTCGAGGACCTGAAAGTCTGGTTCCCGATCAAGAAAGGCCTGTTCAAACGCACGGTGGACTACATCAAGGCCGTGGACGGTATCCGCTTCAGCCTGCCCCAGGGCCAGACCCTGGGTATCGTTGGCGAAAGCGGCTCCGGCAAGTCCACCCTGGGGCTGGCGATCTTGCGGTTGATCGGCAGCCAGGGGGGGATCCGCTTTGAAGGCAAGCAGCTGGACTGCCTGTCGCAGCAACAGGTCCGGCCACTGCGCCGGGAGATGCAAGTGGTGTTTCAGGACCCGTTCGGCAGCCTGAGCCCACGGATGTGTGTAAGCCAGATCGTCGGCGAAGGCCTGCGGATCCACAAGATCGGCACCGCAGCCGAGCAGGAACAAGCGATAATCGCGGCATTGAAGGAGGTAGGCCTGGATCCGGAGACCCGGAACCGCTACCCCCATGAATTTTCCGGAGGGCAGCGGCAGCGTATCGCCATTGCCCGGGCCCTGGTGCTCAAGCCGGCGTTGATTCTGCTGGATGAACCGACGTCGGCCCTGGACCGTACCGTGCAACGCCAGGTGGTGGAGCTGTTGCGGTCGCTGCAAACCAAGTACAACCTGACGTACCTGTTTATCAGCCATGACCTGGCTGTCGTCAAAGCGCTAAGCCACCAGTTGATGGTGGTCAAGCATGGCCAAGTGGTCGAACAAGGTGATGCCCGCAGCATATTCGCCGCGCCGCAACACCCCTATACACAGCAGTTGCTGGAGGCCGCTTTCCTGGCCCCAACAACTGCCGAATAACCTGAAAGAGGAGCAACACATGGGTTTTCTCGCCGGTAAGCGCGTACTGATCGTCGGTGTCGCCAGCAAGCTGTCCATCGCATCCGGCATCGCCGCCGCCATGCATCGCGAGGGCGCTGAGCTTGCCTTCACTTATCAGAACGACAAACTCAAGGGTCGCGTCGAAGAGTTCGCACAAGGCTGGGGTTCGAGCCCTGAGCTGTGCTTCCCGTGCGACGTGGCCAGCGATGAAGAAATCGCCAAGGTTTTCGAAGAACTGAGCAAGAAGTGGGACGGCCTGGACTGCATCGTGCACTCCGTGGGCTTCGCCCCGGGCGATCAACTGGACGGCGACTTCACCGAAGCCACCACCCGCGAAGGCTTCCGCATTGCCCACGACATCAGCGCCTACAGCTTCGTGGCCCTGGCCAAAGCCGGTCGTGAAATGATGAAAGGCCGCAACGGCAGCTTGCTGACCCTGTCGTACCTGGGCGCCGAGCGCACCATGCCGAACTACAACGTGATGGGCATGGCCAAGGCTTCCCTGGAAGCAGGCGTGCGTTACCTGGCCGGCTCCCTGGGCCCGGATGGCACCCGCGTCAATTGCGTATCGGCCGGTCCAATCCGTACCCTCGCCGCTTCCGGCATCAAGAACTTCCGCAAAATGCTGGCCGCCAACGAAGCGCAGACTCCGCTGCGTCGCAACGTCACCATCGAGGAAGTCGGCAACGCCGGCGCCTTCCTGTGCTCGGACCTGGCCTCGGGCATCAGCGGTGAAATCATGTACGTGGACGGCGGCTTCAACACCACCGCCATGGGTAACATCGAAGAGTAATCTTCACGTCACATCCGCTGCGTAAAAACGCCGCTTGTCCTGAAAAGGGACAAGCGGCGTTTTTTATTCCGCTCTGGTCATGGCGGCGGGTCAGCTTGCATTCGTGTTGAATGGGCCACCGCTATCGCGAGCAGGCTCGCTCCCACATTTTCCGAGTTGCTCATAGACTTCGGGCAAACCACAAATCCCCTGTGGGAGCGAGCCTGCTCGCGATGACGATGGACCTGCACACATAAGGGCTTGATGTGACGCCGTCAGCGCGAGCCAGCCTGTTTTTGAATGTACATCGCCTCATCAGCATCCGCCAAAAGGCTGTCGATGGACTGATGACGCTTCGGGTCATAGTCGATCTGGCCCACGCTGAAACGGATGTCATAGCCACGCTGCAACATCGCATTGCGCTCATCAAGGATTTCCCTGAGTCGCGCCATGATCGCCGAGGTTTCGACATGGGCAGAGCCGGTGAGCAGCGCCACGAACTCATCGCCACCCAAACGACCGATCACATCACTTTCGCGAAAGGCGATGCGTAGCACGTCGGCAAACGTTTTTAGTGCCGTATCGCCCTCGACGTGTCCGAAGCGGTCGTTGATGAGCTTGAAGTCGTTGAGGTCGAAGAACAGCAGTGTTGCCGGACGCGACAGGCGCTCGCAAACGCTCAGCGCATGCTGGGCCAACGTCTTGAAACCACGTCGATTGGACAGCAAGCTCAGTTCGTCCATGCTCGCCATCTGCACAGCAATCATTTCCTGCTCGGCCATGCTGGCCAAGTCGCGCAGCAGTTCGCGCTCTTCGTCATTGAGCTTGCGCGGCTTGGTGTCCAGCAAGCACAGGGTTCCAAGCTTGCTGCCGTCATCCAGTGCCAACGGCTGCCCGGCGTAGAAACGAATGCCGGGTTTATCGGTGACAAACGGGTTGTCGCGAAACCGCTCGTCCTGCTCCGCGTCGCAAACCTCCATAATCTGATCCTGCAAAATGGCGTGTGCACAAAATGAAACGTCGCGTCCGGACTCACTGGCGTCCAGGCCTGCATTGGATTTGAACCACTGACGGTTGGCATCCACCAGCGACACCAGCGCAATGGGCACATCGAACAAACGCCGGGCAAGGCGAGTCAGGCGGTCGAAGCGCTCCTCGGGCGCAGTGTCGAGCAATTTGAGCGAGTGCAAATTCTTGAGGCGAACGGCTTCGTTATCCGGTTTACCAGGCGCAAGCATCGGAAACTCCATAGAGAGGGCTTGTTGAAGTCTAGCCCAGGCCCTCTCCTCTTCAAACCGAACGGCCAAATCAGACAGGCATTTCTCGACGGGGCCGAATACACTGCGACACAGGTTCAAGACGAGGACGCCGACCGATGAAGCCCGCCCCCCACGACGACGCCCCACGTTTCTGGCGTGATGCAGCGCTGCCCTTCATCGAAGCCCGGGGCATCGCCGATGGACGCAAGGTCTGCTATTCGCGTCATTCCCATGACCACTTTTCCATCGGGGCGATCACGGCCGGGCGCAGCACCTACCTGCATGAGCAATCGAATTTCCAGGTAGAGAGCGGTACGGTCGTATTGATGAACCCCGGCGATGTCCATGCGTGCAACCCGATCAATGATCAGCCATGGTCGTATGTAATGCTGTACGTTGACACCCAGTGGCTGACGGACTTGCAGCGCCGAATCGGCTTTGACGAGACCCTGGGTTTTCAGGGCTTCGCCACCACCCACAGCCGCGACATCGAGCTGTTTGCCGCCTTACAGGGTTTGTACGGCCAACTGGTGGATGAGCGGATCGACATCGCCCGCAAACACGCCGCCGCCGAAGCGTTTTTCATCGACCTGCAACACCGGCTCAACCCAGCCGGGCGCCCGGACCGTGGCAGCCACCCGGGATTGATGCGAGCGGCGCAGTTTATCCATGACCATTGCAGCGAGGCCTTGAAACTTGAAGACATCTGCGCCGCCGCACAACTTTCGCCGTCGTACCTGAGCCGGGCCTTCAAGCGCCATTACGGCATGACGCCCCATGCTTTCCTGGTCAATCGTCGGATCCAGTTCGCCCGTCGGCAGTTACGCGAAGGCAAGCTGATTGCCGATGTCGCACTGGACAGCGGGTTTGCCGACCAGGCGCATTTCCAGCGTGCGTTCAAACAACACCTGGCCGCCACACCGGGCCAATATCGCGGTTGATTCCCGATCCTGCTTTCGCGGGGATGGCTCAAGGCAACAACAAATACACCGCACTGACCACCAGCAACGCCGCCATCGTCCGATTGAACAGGCGCATGGTCGCCGGGTTGCCCAGCCAGACCCGCAGAAAACTGCCGGCATAGGCCCAGCAGCCCACCGAGAGATAACAGATCACCAGGTAGATAGCCGCAAACTGCCACACCAACCGCGCCTCACCATCGGCCACGAACGCTCCCATCCCAGCCACACAGGCCAGCCACGCCTTGGGGTTGAGCCACTGCATCAACGCGCCGTAAAACATCGACGGCGCCCGCTCCTCGTCTCCGACGCCCAACTGCCCGTTGTCCATCGCCAGTTTCCAGGCCATGAACAACAGAAAACCCACGCCCCCCAGTTGCACCACTCGCGTGAGGCCGGGCCAGCGCTGCAGCACTTCGTGCAACCCCAGCCCCATCAACACCAGCAGCAAGACAAACCCCAGGGTGGCCCCGGCCACGTGACGCAAGGTGGCACGAAAGCCGAATCGCGCCCCGGAACTGAGGGCTACAATATTCACCGGCCCGGGAGTGATGGACGCGACCAGTGCAAACGCCGCCATGGAAATAATCAGACTCATTGCATACCTTCTTCATGTCCGTGAGGTGGCGTTCAAGGTAAATTGCACGCCACTGGCGGTATTGAACAAAACTGCCCAATGACGACGACTCACCGCGCGCCGTGCGAACAGGTGCTGTTTTCGGGCTTTTTTTTACGCAAACTTTACGCAGCGTCCGGTCAACGAAATCGATACTGGGCGGCTCATTCTTTCAGGCGTGTTTTATGTCCCTTGCGGCTGTGCGGTTTATCGGATTCATCCTCGGCATTTTCCTGATCACCCTGGCCGCGAGCATGGCAATCCCGCTTCTCACGCTGATGGTGTACGAGCGAAACGATGACCTCTCGGCGTTCTTGTGGTCGAGCCTGATCACCTTTGTCTGCGGCATCTTGCTGGTAGCACGTGGTCGGCCAGAGCACATACAACTGCGTCCGCGGGACATGTACCTGCTGACCACTGCCAGTTGGGTGGTTGTCTGCACCTTCGCCGCCTTGCCGATGGTGTTTATCCAGCACATCAGCTACACCGACGCATTCTTCGAGACGATGTCCGGCATCACCACCACCGGCTCGACCATCCTCACCGGCTTGGACAATGCCTCCCCGGGCCTGCTGATCTGGCGCTCGATGTTGCAGTGGCTCGGAGGGATCGGCTTCATCGGCATGGCAGTGGCCATCCTGCCGCTGCTGCGGGTCGGCGGCATGCGACTGTTCCAGACCGAATCATCGGACTGGTCGGAGAAAGTCACACCGCGCTCCCATGTGGCGGCGACCTACATCCTGTGGCTCTACTTAGGCTTGAGTGCCCTGGCCGCCCTGGCCTTGTGGCTGGCGGGCATGACACCTTTCGAAGCGATCAACCATGCGATGACCATGATTTCCACCGGAGGGTTCTCCACTTCGGATTCGTCCCTGGCCAACTGGTCTCAACCGGCCATCCACTGGATCTCGGTGATTATCATGATCGCCGGTGCACTGCCCTTCACCTTGTATGTCGCCACGTTGCGCGGGAACAAACGAGCGTTGCTCAGGGATCATCAGGTCCGTGGATTCCTCGGATTCCTGGTCATTACCTGGCTCGTGGTGGGCACCTGGCTGAGCCTGAACAGCGACTACGCCTGGCTGGACGCGGTGCGCATCGTAGCCGTCAACGTGACTTCGGTGGTCACCACCACCGGTGTGGCGCTGGGTGACTACTCGCTATGGGGCAGCTTTGCCCTGCTGCTATTTTTCTACCTGACGTTTGTCGGCGGTTGTTCGGGATCCACCTCCGGCGGGCTAAAGATTTTTCGTTTTCAGGTGGCCGGCGCCTTACTGATGGGCAGTTTGAAACAACTGATCCATCCGCGGGCGGTGATTCAGAAAAAATACAACAAGCACCCCATCGACGAAGAGATCGTCCGTTCGCTGCTGACGTTTTCTTTTTTCTTCACCATTACCATCGGCGCTATCGCCCTTGGGCTTGCGCTGATCGGCCTGGACTGGACGACGGCCCTCACCGGTGCCGCCACGGCCGTGTGCAACGTCGGGCCAGGACTGGGCTCAATCATCGGACCGGCCGGCAACTTCTCCACCTTGCCGGATGCGGCCAAATGGCTGCTGACCATTGGCATGCTGCTGGGTCGTCTGGAGATTCTGACCGTGCTGGTGTTGTTCACGCCGGTGTTCTGGAAGTATTGAACACTTCGGGTAATGCGAAGCCGATAAACGAAAAAAGCCGCGACGCCAATCCATAACGTCGCGGCTTTTTTTCAAGCGATCAGCGGTCGTTCTTGATCGAAGAGCTGGTCGCGTTGGTCAGTCCCTTGGTGTTGTGGGTGCCTGGCGTAGTGGTGGAAATGGCCGACGCCTTGGTCAAGCCGCGCGTGTCACGGTCCTTGGCGATGTTCGACGTGAGCGAAGCCTTGCTGGTCCGGTCGGTGCGGGTGGTACCGGTGTGTTTGCCGCTCAGGCCATGATCGCGAGTCCGGGTGCCGGTGTGGTCGCTGGTCAATCCTTTACCAAGGCCGCTGGAAGCGCTGGACTTGCCACTGCCCTGGCCACCGCCGAAACCACCACCGTGGCCGCCGCCGTTTCCACCGCCCTTACCGCCACCCCCGCCATTCCCACCACCGGCAGCGTAGCTCGCGCCAATAGGCGACAGGTCGGCGGGCAACAAGGCTGAGGCACTCAGCATCAAGGCACACACAGCGACGGCGATCAGGGATCTCTTATGTTTGGACATGATGTCTCCGAAAGACAAAAACAACGGTTGAACCTTTAAGACTCAGGGGTTCAACTTTTGTTCGTAAGCAGCCGACCAAGTGAATGGAAATTCACTGTCGATTTTCCGGTGGAGCCATCCCGGGCCTGGCTCTATGCTCCTCCCATGAACCTACACGACTCGCTGCTCCCACCCCATGCCGAGATGGTCCGCGCCATGCTCGAACGAGACACCGCCTACGAGGGGGTGTTCTTCACGGCGGTCAAGACCACCGGCATCTTCTGTCGCCCCAGCTGCACGGCGCGCAAGCCGAAGCCGGAAAACGTCGAATTTTTCGCCCACGCTGACGAAGCCATGTCGGCCGGCTACCGGGCCTGTCTGCGTTGCAAGCCGCTGGATGCCGCCGCCATCGCGCCGGCCTGGATCCAGGCGCTGCTCAAGGCCGTGGACGCCGAACCCGACCTGCGCTGGACCGACGCCTTGTTGCTGGAACAAGGCATTGAACCGCTGAAGCTGCGGCGCTGGTTCAAGCAGCATTTCGGCATGACTTTCCATGCCTACCTGCGCACCCGACGGCTGGGCATCGCCCTGGGGGGCATCAAAGAAGGGATTTCCATCGACAATGCGGCCTTTGACTCAGGCTACGAGTCCCTGAGCGGATTTCGTGACGCCTTCGTGAAGTCTTTCCACATCACACCGGGCCGCGCCGCCCACAGCGAACCCCTGCTGTTCACCCGCCTGACAACGCCACTGGGGCCGATGCTGGCCATGGCCGAACGGCGCGGCCTGGTGTTGCTGGAGTTCCTCGACCGCCCGGCCCTGACCCGGGAAATCGAAGAGTTGCAACAACGCTACGGCTATACCGTCGCCCCGGGGCACAATCCCCACTTGCAACAGATCGAAACCGAACTGGCCGACTATTTCGCTGGGAAGCTCACCTCGTTCAGCGTGCCGCTGCACATGCCCGGCAGCGCCTTCGCCGTCCGGGTCTGGGCTGAACTGGAAAAAATCCCCTACGGCGAAACCCGTAGCTACGGCAACATCGCCACTGCCCTCGGCAGTCCTGGTGCCAGCCGTGCGGTGGGACTGGCCAACGGCCAGAATCGCCTGGCCATCGTCATCCCCTGCCACCGGGTGATCGGTGCGGATGGCTCGTTGACCGGCTATGGTGGCGGGCAGCCACGCAAGGCTTTTCTGTTGCGGCTGGAAAAAGCTGCGGTGCAGGTGTCCCTGCCACTGGCATTCTGATCAGCCTGCCGAGTGAACACCTGATGCCTGTCCCGTACCACGATGCCAGCACCTTTCTGGCAAGCCTCGACGAAGACTGGCGCCGTCATGTCGAGATGATCGGCCCTTGTCTGCTGCAACCCAAACCGGCCCGCGACCCGTATGAAGCACTCGTCCGGGCGATTGCCTATCAACAATTGCATGCTAAAGCCGGCGATGCGATTCTCGGTCGCTTTCTGCGGCTGTTTCCGGGAGCGATATTCCCCAGGCCTGAGCAGATCCTGGCGACTGACTTCCAACAGATGCGCGACTGCGGATTTTCCGCCAGCAAGATCGCGACCATACAGGGCATCGCTCAAGCGACGCTGGACGAGGTGGTGCCGGACTACCCCGCGGCGCTGGCCATGGATGATGAGGCCTTGATCGAACGCTTGATCACCCTGCGCGGCGTCGGACGCTGGACCGTGGAGATGCTGCTGATCTACAGCCTGGAGCGACCCGACATCCTGCCGGCGGATGACTTTGGAGTGCGTGAGGGGTATCGGCGGCTCAAGGGTTTGGACGTCCAACCGACGCGCAAACAGATGGGTGGGATTGGACAGGCGTGGAGCCCGCATCGGACGGTGGCGGCGTGGTATTTGTGGCGGGTGCCCGGTCGCTAGAGCGCGTCATCGTTCATCGCGAGCAGGCTCGCTCCCACAGGGATTTCGGTGTTTGTGTTCACTGAAGATCAAATGTGGGAGCGAGCCCGCTCGCGATGGCTGCCGCATGGCCGGCCTGAATTCAGCTGTCAAAAAATGCCGACCGTCTAGGCTGTCCTGAGCCACTTCCCAATTGCCAACCGGAGGTTCTCATGCAGCTAGAAGGATCCTGCCATTGCGGCGCGGTGTCGTTCAGCCTCGACAGCGCCCACCCCTACCCTTATCAGCGCTGCTACTGCTCGATCTGTCGCAAGACTCAGGGTGGAGGCGGCTTTGCGATAAACCTGGGGGGCGATGCACGGAGCTTGAAGGTACGCGGTCGCAAGCACATCTCGATCTATCATGCGCGGCTCAAGAATGACGGGGATAAACGCGCCCACCGCAGCAGCGCCGAACGGCATTTCTGTTCCCTTTGCGGTTCAGGCTTGTGGCTGTTCAGCCCCGAATGGCCTGAGCTGATCCACCCGTTCGCCTCTGCCATCGATACGCCGTTGCCGGTACCGCCTGAGCACACCCATCTGATGCTGGGCTCCAAGGCGCCGTGGGTGGAAGTCGAGGCGCACGCCGGCGATCAGCAGTTCGAGATCTATCCCCAGGAGTCCATTGCCCAATGGCATGAGCGCCTGGGTTTGAGCGATTAAGGATGTAGAGCTGCGTGAGGCCTCATCGCGAGCAGGCTCGCTCCCACAGGGATTTTCGGTGTACTCATTACTTGTGTTCACTGAAGATCAAATGTGGGAGCGAGCCTGCTCGCGATGGCGTCAGGGCAAACAGCCCTATACCGCAGGCACACCACTGTGGAAGCGAAACTCCACATCCGGCGATTCAATCAGCGCCTGCTCGGCGTCACGAACCTTGTCGATCACCTGGGCGATGTCCTTGGCGTCGCCATACTGGTAGGCCAGTTTCAGGTAGCCCTGGAAATGCCGCGCTTCGCTTTTGAGCAAGCCGAAATAGAACTTGCCCAATTCTTCGTCCAGGTGCGGCACCAGGGCCTCGAAACGCTCGCAACTGCGGGCCTCGATGAAAGCGCCGACCACCAAAGTGTCCACCAGTTTGACCGGTTCGTGGCTGCGGACCACTTTGCGCAGCCCCGAGGCGTAACGCCCGGCAGAGAGCTGGCGTAAGCCGACCTTGCGTTTTTTCATCAGGCGCATCACCTGTTCGTGATGCACCAGTTCTTCCCGGGCCAGACGTGACATCAGGTTGATCAGGTCAACGTGGGAGTGGTACTTGGCGATCAGGCTCAGGGCGGTGCTGGCGGCCTTGAATTCGCAGTTCTTGTGGTCGATCAGCAGCGTCTCCTGGTCGGCCAGCGCCGCCTGGACCCAGGCATCGGGAGTGCGGCAACCAAGGAATTCATGAATTTCGGGAAGGATCATGGGGCTCACGGAAAAAGAGAGTCGAGCGAAGGGCGCCGATTATACCGGCCTGCCTCCAGACCACCAGCCACCGCCGTTGATATGCATCAAGTCGACGACTGCCATACAACAACTATAGTTGAGCAACGCCATGCCTTTTTATTGCTGGAGACGCCGATCATGCAAGCCATTCGCAGCATTCTGGTGGTCATCGACCCCGAACATTCGGAAAGCCTCGCGCTCAAGCGCGCCAAGCTGATTGCCGGTGTCACCCAGGCCCACCTGCATCTGCTGGTGTGTGACAAGAAGCATGACCATGCCGGCATGCTCAGCGTGCTGAAGGCCGCGTTGCTGGCCGACGGCTACAGTGTCACCACCGAACAGGCCTGGAACGAAAGCCTGTACGAAACCATCATCGACGTACAGCAGGCCGAAGGTTGCGGCCTGGTGATCAAGCAACATTTTCCCGACAGCCCGCTGAAAAAAGCCCTGCTCACCCCGGCGGACTGGAAATTGCTGCGCCATTGCCCGTCTCCAGTGCTGCTGGTGAAAACCGCCGGTTCCTGGAAAGACAAAGTGATCTTGGCCGCCGTCGACGTGGGCAATGCCGACGGCGAGCACCGCCACCTGCACTCCACCATCATCGATCACGGCTACGACATTGCCATCCTGGCCAAGGCGCACCTGCACGTGATCAGCGCCCATCCCACACCGATGCTGTCCTCCGCCGATCCGACGTTCCAGCTCAAGGAAACCATCGAGGCCAAATACCGCGAACAATGCCGGGCGTTCCAGGCTGAGTTCGACATCGACGACCAGCACCTGCATATCGAAGAAGGTCCGGCGGACGTCCTGATTCCATACATGGCGCGCAAGCTGCAGGCAGCGGTGACAGTGATCGGCACCGTGGCGCGTTCCGGGTTGTCAGGGGTCTTGATCGGCAATACCGCCGAAGCGGTGCTCGACACGCTGGAAAGCGACGTGCTGGTGCTCAAACCGCAGGAGGTCGAGGATCATCTGGTGGAGCTGGCGGTCAAGGACTGACACCCCTCGCCACAAAAGCCATCTCCTTCAGCCGCCAATGGCATCCTTCAGGAACCCCGGCGCGATGTAGCGCTGGTAATGGGCTTCGGACAGCAGGAAGAATTCCCGATCAATGGCGTCGCGCAGGTCCGGCAGGTCCCAGTCGCGAAATTCGGGCATCAGCACCATGCCGTAGGCTTCCAGGTTGTTGATCACCCGCGCGCCACGGGCGATCAATTGATAAGCCCAGCAATATTCCGACTGGTGCGGCACAAAACGAATCTTGCGTGTTTCCAGTTGCTGGCGCAGCAGCGCAGGATCAAAAACCTCCAGTTTGGCCACCATCACCTGGACCAGCAACTGCTCAAGCCGCATCCACACCGCGCGTTTTTCGTCCTCGTTATAGCCGTTCCAATGAATCACTTCATGGTGGAACCGCTTGCAGCCACGGCACACCAGGTCACCGTAGACAGTGGAGCAAAGGCCGACGCAGGGGGTCTTGATGAGCTGGTTGGGCATAAGGAAAAACACACGCAAAAGCAGGACAGGCCGGCATGTTAGCCCTTTGTCTAAGATTGATCACCCCTCAAACTTCAGGGGCCAACTTACGTTTATTTTTTTTTTGCCGTAGAATCAGCCAGCCTTTTAAGGCGCCAATGTCCGTTAGAAGCTGTTTTCAAAGCGTCACGAGCACAGTCGTTCCTTCAGAGCGGTGTTGGCCGAGGGTCTTTCCAGCGGGGAAAGCCCAACGCCAACCCTCATCAGCTCCCCGTTCTGCAGGCGTAAAACTTTGAAAGCAGCTTCTGTGAGGAACTCGCGGAAACTCTGGCGTGGTGGCTCAAAAAGCCTCCGACGCGCATGAGTACCGTGGGTTTCTGGATGAGCGTCCCGGACACCCATTTGGGACCACTGATGAGGGTAATAACTGTGCTTGAAGCCTACCGCAAACATATCGAAGAGCGTGCAGCACTGGGTATCGTTCCCCAGCCGCTTAACGCCGAACAAACCGCAGGCCTGATCGAGCTGCTGAAGAATCCTCCGGCTGGCGAAGAAGCTTTCCTCGTTGACCTGATCACCAATCGCGTTCCGCCTGGAGTCGACGAAGCCGCCTACGTGAAGGCCGGTTTCCTGTCCGCCCTGGCCAAAGGCGAAGCCCAATCCCCTCTGCTGGACAAGAAGCGCGCCGTTGAACTGCTCGGCACCATGCAGGGCGGTTACAACATCGTGACCCTGGTGGACCTGCTGGACGACGCCGAACTGGCGCCCGTAGCCGCCGAAGAACTCAAGCACACCCTGCTGATGTTCGACGCCTTCCACGACGTGGCTGAAAAAGCCCGCAATGGCAACGTTCACGCCAAGGGCGTGCTGCAATCCTGGGCCGACGGCGAGTGGTTCAAGAACCGCCCCGTGCTGGCCGACAAGATCAGCCTTCGGGTGTTCAAGGTTACCGGCGAAACCAACACCGACGACCTCTCCCCGGCTCCTGACGCCTGGTCCCGCCCGGACATCCCACTGCACGCCCTGGCCATGCTGAAAATGGCCCGTGACGGTATCGTGCCGGATGAACAAGGCAAGACCGGCCCGATGAAGCAGATCGAAGAGATGCGCGGCCAGGGCTTCCCGATCGCCTACGTCGGTGACGTGGTCGGTACCGGTTCGTCGCGTAAATCAGCCACCAACTCGGTGCTGTGGTTCTTCGGTGACGACGTTCCTTACGTGCCGAACAAGCGCGCCGGTGGTTTCTGCTTCGGCAGCAAGATCGCCCCGATTTTCTACAACACCATGGAAGACGCCGGCGCCCTGCCGATCGAATTCGATGTGTCCAACATGCACATGGGCGACGTGATCGACCTGTACCCGCATGCTGGCAAAGTCTGCAAGCACGGCACTGATGAAGTCCTGGCCACCTTCGAAATGAAGACCCCGGTCCTGTTGGACGAAGTGCGTGCCGGCGGCCGTATCCCGCTGATCATCGGTCGCGGCCTGACCGAGAAGGCACGTGCCGAGCTAGGCCTGCCCGCTTCGGACCTGTTCAAGAAGCCGGAAGCCCCGGCCGAAAGCACCAAGGGTTTCACCCTGGCGCAGAAAATGGTCGGCAAGGCCTGCGGCGTGACCGGCGTTCGTCCGGGCACCTACTGCGAGCCGAAGATGACCACCGTCGGTTCCCAGGACACCACTGGCCCGATGACCCGTGACGAATTGAAAGACCTGGCGTGCCTGGGCTTCTCGACCGATCTGGTGATGCAGTCCTTCTGCCACACCGCGGCCTATCCAAAGCCGATCGACGTGACCACCCACCACACCCTGCCTGACTTCATCATGACCCGTGGCGGCGTGTCCCTGCGTCCGGGCGACGGCATCATCCACAGCTGGCTGAACCGCATGCTGCTGCCGGACACCGTCGGCACCGGTGGCGACTCCCACACCCGTTTCCCGATCGGTATCTCGTTCCCGGCCGGTTCTGGCCTGGTGGCGTTCGCCGCCGCCACTGGCGTCATGCCGCTGGACATGCCGGAATCGATCCTGGTTCGCTTCAAGGGCAAGCTGCAACCAGGCGTCACCCTGCGTGACCTGGTTCACGCCATCCCTTACTACGCGATCCAGAAAGGTCTGTTGACCGTCGAGAAGAAAGGCAAGAAGAACGCCTTCTCCGGCCGCATCCTGGAAATCGAAGGCCTTGAAACCCTGACCGTCGAGCAAGCGTTCGAACTGTCCGACGCCTCGGCCGAACGTTCGGCTGCCGGTTGCACCATCAAGCTGTCCAAGGAATCGATTGCCGAATACCTGCAATCGAACATCACCCTGCTGCGCTGGATGATCGGCGAAGGCTACGGCGATGCCCGCACCCTGGAGCGTCGTGCCCAGGCGATGGAAGCCTGGCTGGCCAACCCGGAACTGCTGGAAGCCGACAAGGACGCCGAATACGCCGAAGTCATCGAGATCGACCTGGCCGACGTCAAGGAGCCTGTGCTCTGCGCGCCGAACGACCCGGACGATGCCCGCCTGCTCTCCAGCGTCGCTGGGCAGAAGATCGACGAAGTGTTCATCGGTTCGTGCATGACCAACATCGGCCACTTCCGCGCTGCCGGTAAGTTGCTGGAACAGGTCAAGGGTCAGTTGCCAACCCGTCTGTGGCTCTCGCCGCCGACCAAGATGGACGCTCACCAGCTCACCGAAGAAGGCTACTACGGCATCTACGGCAAGGCCGGTGCACGGATGGAAATGCCAGGCTGCTCGCTGTGCATGGGTAACCAGGCACGCGTGGAACCGAACTCCACTGTGGTATCGACTTCGACCCGTAACTTCCCGAACCGTCTGGGCGACGGCGCGAATGTCTACCTGGCTTCGGCCGAACTGGCATCCGTGGCGTCTATCCTGGGTCGCCTGCCGACCGTCGAGGAGTACATGGAATACGCCGGCAAGATCGACAGCATGGCAGCGGACGTGTACCGCTACCTGAGCTTCGACCAGATCGCCGAGTTCCGTGAAGCGGCTGCCAATGCCAACATCCCGGTCGTTCAAGCCTAAGGCTTCAACGCTCGACTAAAAACGCCGCCCTTCTTGCGAGGGGCGGCGTTTTTTTATGCCTGTTTTCGATGCAACCTGAACTGACGCCATCGCGAGCAGGCTCGCTCCCACAGAGACTTGTGGTGAATGACGAATCTATGAACACCCAAGACTCCATGTGGGAGCGAGCCTGCTCGCGAAGACGGCAGCACATCCAACATCAATGCAAGCTGACCCACCGCTTTCGCGAGCGCGCTCGCTCCCACAGGGAATCCGGTCAGGATGTCAGGGAATAGACCAGCGCGGTAATTGCCACCACCCCTACCAGCGTCACGAACACATTGGACGCCTGGCCGCGGTAACGGGCCATGGCCGGGACCTTTTGGATGGCGTACATCGGCATCAGGAACAGGATCGCCGCGATTACCGGGCCGCCCAGGGTTTCGATCATGCCCAGGATGCTCGGGTTAAGGGTGGCGACGATCCAGCACACCACCAACATGAACGCTGCGGTCAGACGGTCCAGGGTCTTTGCCGCCGGACGTCGACCGCTCTTGACGATCAGGCCCTTGAGGCCTTCGCTGGCGCCAATGTAATGCCCCAGGAAGGACTTGGAGATCGCCACGAACGCAATCAATGGCGCGGCAAAAGCGATGGTCGGATTACTAAAGTGGTTGGCCAGGTACGACAGGATCGACAGATTCTGCGCCTTGGCCTCGGCCAGCTGCGACGGGGAAAGCGTCAAAACACAACTGAACACAAAGAACAGCACCATCACCACCATCAGCACATGGGCGCGCGAGAGGATCTGCGAGCTGCGCACTTCGGCGTTATCGCCATGGCGACGCTTCTGATCCACCGCAAACGCCGAGATGATCGGCGAATGGTTGAACGAGAACACCATCACCGGAATCGCCAGCCACAAGGTATGCAGCAGCGCCGAAGGTTCAGGCAGCGTGGACGCAGTGGTCAGGATGCCACCGTTCCAGTGCGGGATCAGAAACACCGCCAGGAACAGCAACGCTACGATAAACGGATAGACCATCAGGCTCATGGCCTTGACGATCGCCTGCTCCCCGCATCGCACCACTGCCAGCAAACCCAGGATCAACACCAGCGACAGCACCACCCGAGGTGGCGGCTGGATATGCAGTTGATGCTCCAGGAAGCTGCCCACCGTATTGGTCAGCGCCACGCTGTAGATCAGCAGAATCGGGAAAATTGCAAAGAAGTACAGCAACGTGATCAGTGCACCGGCCTTGATACCGAAATGCTCCTCCACCACGTCAGTGATGTCCGCGCCTTCACGGCCGGACAACACGAAACGGGTCAGGCCCCGATGGGCGTAGAACGTCATGGGAAAGGCTAGCAACGCCAGGATCAACAACGGCCAGAAACCGCCGAGGCCGGCGTTGATGGGCAAAAACAAAGTACCTGCACCGATGGCGGTGCCAAACAGGCCCAACATCCAAGTAGTGTCATGCCGCCCCCACTGGCTGAGCGTAGCTGGGGCTGTCGTTTCAAAGCGTTCTTCGACGCTAGTGGCCTGATCATTCATCCGGTCGGATCTCCGCATTCCGGTCACATGCACCCGACCAGGACGAGTCGGAAAACCCGACAGGCAGCGCCCTGGCCGAAACAGGGGCGCGATTGTCCGGGATTAACGAGCAGAAGCAAAGACTTAGCTGAGGAGCGGTTGTGAGGACGGTGCATCTGCGGCAAATAACGCCGGGGAATGAAGCCGCCGACCTATCGCCGTTTTGCGCCAACTCCTACACTCAGAACAGATGAAACAGTTACCAGCGCAGGATAAGCCATAATGCACAAAACCCTGTGGGAGCGAGCCTGCTCGCGATAGCGATGGAACAGCCAGCCATGGTATTTCCTGAGACACCGCTATCGCGAGCAGGCTCGCTCCCACAGGTTTTTCGTCAGTCCTATTGCCCACAGGAGCACAGCATGACCGCAACCGTTCTTGTACTGGTTGAAACCGTCAACGAATACCTGCCGATTCTTGAGCGTCAGGGCTATCACTTGGAGTTGGCGCCAACGCCTGCCGAGCGCAAGACGGCGATTTACGAACATGGAGAACGGTTCAGCGCGGTTCTGACCCGCGGTCCCCTGGGTTTGACGGCCGAGGAAATTGCCGCCCTGCCCAACCTGAAAATCATCTGCGTGATCGGCGCCGGCTACGAGCAGGTGGACCTGCAGGCCGCCCATCAGCGCGGCATCGTCGTGACCAATGGCGCCGGGGTCAACGCGTCGTCGGTTGCCGACCATGCCATGGCGCTGTTGCTGGCGCTCGTGCGCGACATCCCCCATTGCGATGCCGCCCTGCGACGGGGCGAATGGCCGAGGAGCGCGCGCCCTTCCCTGGCCGGTAAGCGGCTGGGCGTGTTGGGCCTTGGCGCGGTGGGCATGGCGATCGCCAAACGGGCCGCCCTGGGCTTTGACATGAGTGTCAGCTATCACAATCGCCGGGTACGCAACGACGTGCCCTACACCTTCTGCGCCACGCCCACGGAACTGGCGCGGGTCTCGGACTTCCTGATCGTCGCCACACCAGGCGGCCTGGATACCCGGCAGTTGATAAACAAGCAGAGCCTGGATGCGCTCGGTCCAAAAGGATTTCTGGTGAACGTCGCCAGGGCCAGCGTGGTTGCCACCGCCGACCTGATCAGCGCCCTGGAACAACGGCGAATTGCCGGAGCGGCCCTGGATGTGTTCGATCACGAGCCCGAAGTGCCGCAGACGCTGAAGAACCTGCCCAACGTCGTCCTCACACCCCACGTGGCAGGCCTGTCGCCGGAAGCCACCCGCGCTATGGTGGAGTTGGTGGGCCAGAACCTGACCGCGTTCTTTTCCGGCAAACCGGTACTGACGCCGGTGCGCTTGCCCGACGAGGAGCGTTAGAGAACGCCCAATAGCGTCCACACGCGCCGGGATTCGGCATCGGCACTGATCAGTTCGCCCAGCAGCTCGTTCAACGGTTTGTTGCCCCACTCCACGCCGCGCCGGATCAAATAGGGCACCGGACTGTGGGGTTCGGTGCGAGCCAGGTAGCCGGCGATGACCAGCAACTGGCGATAGGCTTCCTCGCGGCTGGCCGGCTCCTGAAAAGCCAGGGTTGCCGCGGCGCCCACCTGCGCTGGGGCGGTTTGCGGCGTCACCGGCGGTGGTGCTTGCGCCGGCACGACGGTGGGTTGCTGTGGGTTCATCGCAATGAACTCCTCTATCAATGTCAGCAAGGCCTGTATCACGTCCTGCAGGGAGGAATAGCCTGGGGCCTGATCGCCCAGGTAGGCATCACTCCAGGCTTCGAGCCGTTGCAGGTGCTGCAGGCTCAGCATCAGGCTGCCCTGGCGATGCAGCCAGAACGACAATGGCGTGGTGCGAATCAGTTCGCTAAGTTTTTTCTGGTCGTTGCGCGCCGCTTCCGCCGAGGCCTTGGCGTTTTTACTGTCGTTGACCAACACCTGCTGGCGCTGCAAGCGTTGCCAGTCGGCCAGGCAGAAACCGTCGAAATCAGGGTCCCGGCCATCGAACAAGGGCACCCGTGTCAGTAACACTTCGCTGTAGCGACGGGCCAGCCACTCCAGCGGAATGACCCGCCACGACGGGTCACCGTCATCGGCCCGGGGATACAGTTGCTCGGGGTAACGCTCACACAGACCCGCCACCAACGCCAGGCTGCCCGGCAGTCCTTCCAGCCCGGTCAGGTGTAACCAGGCCTCCCCCAGCCACGCGCTGATCATCAAATCCTTGCTGCGCTCGAGCAGCAACGCAGTGGCGAGTCTTTCCAGTTCCGGCCATTGGGCACGCTTGATCGACGATTGCCACACACCTGTGGGCAGGCTGGTGTCGTCCTCCCGGCGCAACTCGCGCAACTGGTCGAACTCCGGCTCGTAGCGCAGATCCTGGCCACAGGGCGATTCGGCGCTGATCGGCTCAAGCAACCGGGGGATGAGTTCGGGCAAAGGGGATATCGGCAAACTCACAAGCCCTCCTCGCGGGTTGCGATGGCGGTGCTCGATGAGGTCGCCATGAAAGGTGAACGGGGGGCCTGGGTCGGCAGCGGCGCAATCGACAGCGGCAGCTTCGAACCCTGGCTCATCAGCGACAAACGCAGGAACATCTGGGTCTGTTGCGCCGTGGTCGCCTGGGTCTGGGCCGTCACGGGCAGTTGCAGGGTCAGCGGGAAGTCGGTGTAGTCGGCGTTCGGCTGGCGCTGGCTCGACACCAGTGAGCGCATCAGGCGCAGCAACGCCCACGGCCCCTGATACTCCCAGCCGGCTTCCAGATCGCGCACCACCAGGTCGGGTTGCAAGGGGTCGTTGGCCGGACGCTGGTAACCGTTACGGGCCCAGCGCAGGGTCAAACTCACCGGTTGCCCGACCATCCAGCGCAGGTTCTGCCCGGTTTCACCTGGGTAACTGATCTGTTGGTTGCCGGCGTTCAGCCCCCAGGCGATCACCTGATCCGCGCCGCGTTCCTGCTCGCGATCGGTTCGCCAGCGCACGTCCATTTCCACGCCGAGCAAGCCACTCTTGTCCCGCACGAACAGCGGCCCGAGCCAGGCACCGGCCTGTTTCAAACGGTTGAGAAAATCCTCCGCCGCCAATCGCTCCGGCGTCCGGCTCAACGCCAGTCCGGCCTGTGCCTGAGGCAGCCGCGTGTCGATCAGCTCCAGCAGGCGCTGGACCCGCGCCGGGTCGGCATCGCTGGCCCGCACGTCCTGGGAAAACGGAAAGCGCCCGGCCAGGTACTGATTGAAATAATTGGACAGGTCATTCCAGGCGGTCGCCGCCTGGTTCTGTTGTAGATACAGGCAGCGCTGCAAGGCACTTTGTTGCAGCGTAACGGTGCGCACGGCCAGGTCGCCACGTCCGCCGGGCAGGCTGGACGTTTGCAGTATTTGCGCGCAGGACGTGGTGTCCATTTCGATGAAATCGCGGCTTACCAATTGCTCCAGTTGGGCAGCCGCACTGGCCGGGTTCTGGTTCTTGTATTTGAGCAGTTCGTCGTTGAGCGCCATGAACCGGGCGACCTGATCATGCTCCAGGGCCGACAGGTTGTCCTGCTGGACAATCAGCCATTCCAGCGCGGGCATGCGCTGCTCGGCGATCTGTAGCATGGCGCCGAACTGCTGGTTGAGGTTCAGCTTCAAGTCCTGAGGATCAGTGGCGCCGTACAACTGCAAGCCGAAGTTCTTCGAGCCGTCCCAGCGTTGGACATCGGCACGTTGAGTGAACAGTGGCTGGGCGTCGATTTCGTTCAGGCCGCTCTGGATCTGCGCCAACGCGCGGCGGTTGAGCAGGCGCTGAAAACGAATCGCCAGATCGCTGCGCTTCACATCCATGAAAGCTTTTTGCAGGGCAACGGCCTGGGAGGTCTGCACATTGAAACTCATGCCCGGTAGCGGTTGCTCGCTGTCATCCAGACTCAGCCACATGGCCCGCGCCGCCGCGCTTTCAGCAGCCTCCATCAGCGCCCCACGATAATCCGGCGGGATGCGCGGCAGTTCTTCATTGGCGTAGCTCTGGTAGCTGGCGAAGTAGTTCAAGGCAACGCTGAAATCGTCGCTGTCACCCCGGCCCATCGAGTCGGCGTTACTGTCCGACGGCGCCTTCTGCATGGCCAATGCCACGAAGTCACGCTTGAACAGCGCTTGTACCGCGCCGTCCAGCGCCGTGACATGCTCCTGCAACACCAGCAAACCGCTGCCCTGCTGGACCAACAGATTGTCCCTGGAACCGGTCTGGACGATCCACTGGTCGCGAAAGCTCTGCTGCAATTTTGCCGCCTGGCTCTGCAGATCCTGCTCAAGATCCGGCCCCAGCAGCGTGCTGTGGCCCACCTTGTCCATCAACTGGGTGTAACCGGGCACCAGGTCCTGCCCCTTACCGCGGCCCCAGGCCGAGTTGGTCAGGCTGACGAGCCTTTGCAGGTCATCGACCAACGCCATCAGCTCTTCGAGTTCGCTCAAGGAGTTGCCGCCGCCGGCCTCAAGCCGTTGTAGATGCAGCTTCAGGTAACCGGCCTGACGCACGAAGTTGTCCGCCAGAAAGTAATGATCCAGCCAGCGCTGCATCAGGCCCATGAAGTTATCGGCAATCACGGGGCGCGCGGCGTTCAGGTCCAGGCCTTTCAAATCGCTATTCTGGGCATCGAACAGCACCCGATTGTAAAAACGCGCCCGGCTCAAGGTCCCGGTGTTGAGGTTCAACGACAGGGCGTTGTTGCTCAGTTGCACCAGCTCGTCCAACGGTGCCTTGGGGTTGTTCACCGCCTGGCTGAACATCTGGTTGTGCTGTTCCAGGCGCACCGCACGCTCAACCAGGTCCTTGGCTTTCACGTAACTTTGCCATTGCGCCGGATCTTCGCTTTCCACGTTGCCGCGCCGCTCGGTATTGCGGATGCCCTTGAGTTGTTCGAGGTCCGAGACCAGCAGGTCACGCAGCGGCAATATCCAATGATGGCGGGCGGTCATGCGCAAGCCGTTGTCCAGTTGTACGTCCACGGCGGAGAACCAGGAAGTCGGAAACACCACCGAGACGAAACGCCAGCGCGGGGCTTTTTCCAGCACGTTCCAGTAGTTCTGCACGTTGTGCCGAGTCGGCTCCAGTTGCGGCTTGTCGGGGTCGACCACGACATGGTTTTTGTGCGCGCTGAGGACCAACCGCGACAAGCCCTCGGCTTGCTCGACCGAATCGTGCCAGACCCAGACCATGCTCCCCAGCCAGACCACGCCGACCACCAGCGCCACCCCACCGCCCAGCCGATGCCAACGCTGGCGCAAGCGCAGCAGGCGTGGCACCGGCTGGGCCAGGCCCCGCTCGGCCACCAGCCGGCGCGACCACAATTGTCGAGCGAACACCGTCTGGCGCAAAACGCTGTCGCTGGCGGTCAACCCATCGCCGGTGACGGCCGGCGCCTGGCTGGCGGTGAAATACACGCCACGAAAGCGCGGTGCCTCGCCTTGCGCGTTGCCCTGGAAAACCGGTTCCAGCAGCAGCTGCATGGCGCGCCGCAACCCTTCGAAACGCTCCGGCAACCCATACAGATCGCTGCTCAACTGCCCCGACAGCGCGCCGATTTCGATGATCGACTGGGACAATGCGGCGTTGACCTGATCCAGCGCCTGATCGCTCCATTGCGATTGCCACGCCGCCTCGGGCGAATATGGCGACGACCAGCCCAGCGTCGATTCCCGCGCCTGGGCGGGCAAGGCGCTGACCAGTTCCTGGAACCCCGGCAGTTCTTCCATCCCGGTGATCACCACGTACACCGGCAAGCTCAGACCGAACCGTTGCAAGAGGTCGATGAAACAGCGCCGGACCTTGAGACTCAGCTCGGTCGTCTGCTCGATGTCATCGAGCTTGCCGAACGGCACAGTCCAGATCACCGCATCCAGCGGCCGTCTGCTGCGCAGGCGCAGAATCAATCCCAACAGGCGCCACCAGTTGCCCCGCTGCATGTTCATGCCCTCATCGGGCAAAAACAGCGCCTGGGGCACCACCAGCACCGCGCCTTCGGCATCCGACCACCAGCGGCCGAACCACGCCGCCTTGTCTGTCGGCTGCAAACGCCACTGGGCGCACAACTGCGCGCCATCGGCCTCGTTGCCCAGCATCAACAACCAGGGCATCTGATAGCGGTCCTGAGTGCCTTGCTCCTGCTCCATGTGGCGCACCGCGCCATAGAAGCTGCGGATAGCCGCGCCGCCCTGGGTGCGCAGCCACCAGATCGCCGCCGCAATCAGCAGCACCGCGACAATGGCGAGCAACACCAGGGCGACGATGCTCAAGAGGCTCATGAGTCCTGCTCCTGAACCACCGACTCGTTCAGTTGCAGCACCGGTTCAAGCTCTGATTGGATGTCACGCCAGAACACCTGCCCCAACCCGGTCAGCAGCAACACCATCGCCAGGATCACCAGGCCCAGGCGCAAACCGTCCGGCAACGACTGTTGAACCGGGACACGTATCGGTGTGGCCGCCGCAGACATCGCCAGGCGCTGGCTGACATCGACATAATCGGGCTCGTGCTGCCAGGCGAACGTGAACAGCGCCACCCGCCATTTTTCGTGCTGGACCTGACCGGGCTCGCCCCGCAATCGGCCCTGAAAACCGAGAATCAGACACTGCAGGTACACGTTGGCCAGGTCCCGGGTGCCGGGCATCTGCTCATCGAGCAGTTTCTTGATAGCGGCCGGCAACCGTTCGCCGGCCTGACGGCTGGAGTACATGCGCGATTCGAGGGGATGCTGCTGCCAGGCCAGTTGTCCCGGCCATGGGGTGAACAGCAAGGTCTCGTCCACCAGCGCCACGAAGGCGTAGACCAATGCCTTGACCTGCTCGGTGGCCGCATCGCCCACGGTGGCAAAGGCAACCCGCCACAACCGCTGGGCGCTTCGACCGGAAAACTCCACCACCCGGCTGACCAATACCGCGGGGTCGCTGTCCTTGGGCAAGTCCTGCCAGTCCTGGGACCACTTCAGCCAAGCCTGACGAAACGCACTGCTCAGCGGTGCCTCATGCAGACTCCGAACCGCCCCGCCACTTCCGTCAGGCATACGACTCCCCTTTTACGATCAGGCGCTTTCACCGGCTTGCGCCACAAACAACACCACTTGCCACGGACTGCTGGCCTGATGCGAGGCCGGCGCTACGATGTGCAACGGCAATTGCCCATCGAACCATTGCCCACTGGCGGCCACCACGAACAACCGGGTGTCGTCACCCACGCTGTAGGCCACCTGTTCGTTGCGGCTCATGGCCTGATGGGGCAGACCGCTCATGCGTTGGCGACTCAACAACGGGATGTGCGGCGCCGACGCGATGATCGCCCCGCGCAACCACTCGGCGGCGGCTTGCTCACTGGCGCCGTTGGGCATACGCAGGCCGATCACCAGGCGCTGGTTCGGCTGGTCGTCGGGCAACTGGATCGAGAACACCTGGTCATCGCGCTCGAAGGCCAGGCTGCGATAACCGGCGCGGACCAGCTCCAGGGTGTTTTCCAACCAGTCCAGCAGCGGCTCATAGCCGCGTTGCAACTCAAGAAAATCCAATGGCGCAAAGGCCGGGACACCGGCCAGCGGATCGAGCGCCGACCAGCTACCAGCCAGCCCCAACAGCAGACCATGCAATGCCTGGGGCGTCGCCACCCGGGTGTTCAGCGCGCCTTCGACTTCCGGCAAACGCGCCCACAACGCAGTCAATTGACGGCGAATCTCCATGGCATCGTCCTGGTTACCGGCCGCCTGGGCCTGACGCAGGCGCCCGGCCAGGAACAGGCATTTCTCCCGGGCCCTGGCACACAGCCCGGCCACTCGCCGACCAAGAATCGATTCCGGCAACAGGATCGGCGTCGGCGGTGTGTAGGCCACCCGCAGGAAACCGCCGCCCTCCTTGCGGATGCGCAACAGCGGCAGGCAGATCGAGTCGGCCTTGCTCAGTTGTGTGCACAGCCGAGGGTTCGGCCGCCACACCGTGATGGACTCGGGGAACTCGCCGCTGGTGAGGTCCGGCAAGGCGTCACCCACTACCGATTGCAGCCGGCCCTTGAGCGGCAGCAATTGCCCGGCGCGCCAGAGCGGACTGATGGCCAGGTACACGGTCACCGTCGCGTCGTCGGTCTTGTTCACCGCTTCGGTGATGTCCAGCTCCAGGGTCGGCCCGACCCCGGCCTGCACGTTGACCGGCAACCCGTCCGGCAAGGTGCCCTGCAGCTGCAACAGCCGGACCTGGCCGGCGCTGAGGGCCGAAGGGTCGACCTCCAACTGGCTGACACCCCAGAACCAGGGGTTGCAGGCGCCGGCAAAATGCGCGGCCAGGGCTTCAGCGCGCAGGCCTTGCAATTGGAAGTGCTGGGGCAGCAACTGCATGCCCTCGTGCCAGCAAACCGCGTCAGGTAACAGACTCATACGACTCCCTTCGACATCCCAATGACGCCGCCCCAGGGCGGCCCGCGGTCACTCAAGGCTGACTGGCAAGCTGGCCATCGTTCACCAGGGTCATCTCACGACTTTCGAACTTCAGCCAAGCCTGGCGCTGATCGTCCAGCCGAAGCCGGTGGGCTCCGGGAGTGTTATAGCTGGCGAAGACCAAAAGTCCAGCGGCGCGCCTGCCCTCCAGAGGGAAGGGTTGGCGGTCGATGAATTGCCCCGGCACCAGCTCCAGCCCCCACACCGACATGAGTTGACGATAGTCGCGCTGGAACTGTTCGCGCTCGGCAAACCACTGGCGTGCGCTGATTCCCGACAGCTGCTTGAGCAGATCCGGGTCGTTCACGGCGACAAAATCCACTGCGATGGGTGTGTCGTCATTGGCTCGGGGCGCGACGTCCAGGGTCAGGCTGTCGAGGTCGACACTGGGAGCAAACAGCGAACAACCGGTGAGCGCGACGCTCAAAAAAAATCCGGAAAAAAGAACACGCAAAATGAATCTTCCTTTTCTCAGCGGTCAAAAATTGTTTTTGCTTGCATTTTTATAGACCTGTTCTAGCGTCTTGGGTAGTTCGACCCACACAGTCGAATGCACCAGGTTCGTCAAGGGAATGACAGGTCTACTGCCCTCCATTTGCAACCTGCGGATCAGCAAGGGAATGCGATGAGCGGGCCCCCCGATGCATTGCTCCCTACATGCATCGGAGTCGGCCGCCATGGCAGAAAGTACCCAGCACAAGCTCGACAGAGTTCGTCCTCCCCGCGTCCAGATCACCTATGACGTGGAAATCGGCAATGCCATCGAAAAGAAAGAATTGCCACTGGTGGTCGGCATTCTGGCCGACCTCTCGGGCAAACCACTGGACCCGCTGCCCAAGCTCAACGAGCGGCGCTTCACCGAAATCGATCGCGACAATTTCAACGAGGTACTGGCCTCCATCTCCCCTCGCGCCACGCTCCAGGTGAATAACACCCTCAGCGGTGACGACAGCAAGCTCAACATCGAACTCAACTTCCGCCACATCGACGACTTCGACCCGGTCAAGGTTGTGGAGCAGGTCACGCCCCTGCGCCGGCTGTTCGAAGCCCGCCAGCGGCTGCGGGACCTGCTGACCAAGCTTGATGGCAACGACGACCTGGACAAGCTGCTGCGCGACGTGATCGCCAACACCGAAGGCCTGCAAGAGATCAAGTCAGCCCGCCCTCAGGATGCGCAAGACCTGCCGACCGAAGCCGCCAACGATGACCCAGCCCCGGCCGAACCACAGGCCTGATCGCGCTCATTACTCAAGGGAGATAAAGCCATGCCTGCTTCATCCAGCGCTCAAACCAGCGAGAGCACGACCCAGACCCTGTCCCTGCTGGACAAGATCATCGCCGAAGGCCGCATGGCCCACGACGACAGCCAGCAGGACTACGCCCGCGACATGCTGGCCGAATTCGCCACCCAGGTCCTCGACGAAGGCATGGCCATCGACAAGGACACCGTGGCCATGATCAACGACCGCATCAGCCAGATCGATCAGTTGATCAGCGCCCAGCTCAACGAAGTGCTGCACCACCCCGAACTGCAAAAACTCGAAGCCTCCTGGCGCGGCCTGCATCTGCTGGTGCAAAACACTGAAACCAGCACGCGACTTAAACTGCGCTTGCTCAACGTGACCCAGAAAGAACTGCAGAACGATCTGGAAAAAGCCGTCGAGTTCGACCAGAGCGCGCTGTTCAAGAAGATCTACGAGGAAGAATACGGCACCTTCGGCGGGCATCCGTTCAGCCTGCTGGTGGGCGACTACACGTTTGGACGCCACCCCCAGGACATCGGCCTGCTGGAAAAACTGTCGAACGTCGCCGCCGCCGCGCACGCGCCGTTCATTGCCGCCGCCAGCCCCCGGTTGTTCGACATGACCAGCTTCACCGAGCTGGCCGTGCCCCGTGACCTGTCGAAGATTTTCGAAAGCCAGGAGCTGATCAAGTGGCGCTCGTTCCGCGAAAGCGAAGATTCGCGCTACGTGTCCCTGGTGCTGCCGCACTTTCTGCTGCGCCTGCCCTACGGCCCGGACACACTGCCGGTGGAAGGCATCAACTACGTCGAGGACGTCAACGGCACCGACCACAGTAAATACCTGTGGGGCAACGCCGCCTGGGCGCTGTCGCAACGCATCACCGAAGCCTTCGCCAAATATGGCTGGTGCGCGGCGATTCGCGGGGCCGAAGGCGGTGGCGCGGTAGCAGGCCTGCCGGCCCATACCTTCCGCACCAGCTCCGGGGACCTGTCGCTCAAATGCCCGACCGAAGTGGCGATCACCGACCGGCGCGAAAAAGAACTCAACGACCTGGGCTTCATTTCCCTGTGCCACAAGAAAAACAGTGACGTGGCCGTGTTCTTCGGCGGCCAGACCACCAACAAGGCCAAGCTCTACAACACCAACGAGGCCAACGCCAACGCGCGAATCTCGGCGATGTTGCCGTATGTGCTCGCCGCCTCGCGTTTCGCCCATTACCTGAAGGTCATCATGCGCGACAAGGTCGGCAGCTTCATGACCCGCGACAACGTGCAGACCTACCTCAATAACTGGATCGCCGACTACGTGCTGATCAACGACAACGCGCCGCAAGAGATCAAGGCGCAGTACCCGTTGCGCGAAGCGCGGGTGGACGTCACGGAGGTGGCGGGCAAGCCAGGGGCCTACAAGGCTACGGTGTTCCTGCGGCCGCACTTCCAGCTGGAGGAGCTGACTGCTTCGATCCGCCTGGTGGCGACCCTGCCGCCGCCGGTAGCGGCCTGACGGCCGAAACCTCTGGCGAGGAGCTTGTGGCGAGGGGATTTATCCCCGCTGGGCTGCGCAGCAGCCCCCTAAGCGGTTCACTTAGGGTGGTCAGATTTAGGGCCGCTTCGCGCTCCAGCGGGGATAAATCCCCTCGCCACAGGTTCGGCGTTCGTTTTTAACGGTATTGGGCACCCCCAATCTCGTCTTATTCAGGAGTTCCACACAATGGATGCGATCATTCTCGACCTCGGCGGCGACATCAAGGGCGACAGCCTGCTTGAGGGTTTCACGGACAAAATCGAAGTCATGTCCTACAGCCACAACGTGGCGATGCAAGTCACCAATGACGTCAGCAACTCGGAACGTACGTCCGGCAGGCCCCACATCGGCGAATTCACCCTGACCAAATTCGTCGACAGTTCTACCCCCACCCTCAACGAATATTGCTGCGCCGGTAAACCGATCCCCGAAGCCATCATCACCATCGGTCGCAACGCCGCCGAAGGCAGCGGCCAGATCATGCCGTTCATCGTCTACACCCTGACCAACGTCGTGCTGTCCAACGTCAGCGTCAGTGGCGGTACGGGCGGCAAACCGGTGGAAACCCTGTCGCTGAACTTCACCAAGATCAAATGGGAACTCACCGCGCAGAAAGACGACGGCACCAAGGAAGGCACGGCGGGCACAACGTGGGACCTGGCGGCCAACAAGATGACCAAGTAAGGAAGCCGCGCCCATGGCTGGTTTCGGGCTTCGCCCTCCTCTGTTCGAACGCCTGGCCAGCCCGGCGCAAGACCCTGAGCGGGCGTTCGACCGGCAGGCGCTGCAGGACTCGGTTCATGCCGAACTGCTGCGCCTGTTCAACACCCGACGCGGCCCGAAGGCGCTGACCGAACCGCCGAGCATCCTGGATTACGGCATCGCTGACTGGACGGCGCTACAACAGCAGCGCAGCGATGACCGTCGCCAACTGACCCGCGAGATCCGTCAAGCCATCAACCACTTCGAACCACGCCTGCGATTGGGCGAGGTCCAGGTCAACCCTGTGCCGGGTCATCCCCAGCAACTGAACATACGGCTATTGGGCGAGTTGCGCGGCGACCAGCACTCATGGCCCGTGGCATTTGTCATCGAGCCCGCCGGCGACGGCCTTGAGGTACGACATGAGCGACTCGATTGACCCGCAACTGCTGGATTATTACCAGCGTGAACTGACCTGGCTGCGGCATGCCGGAAGCCTGTTCGCCGAACGTTACCCCAAGGTCGCCAGGCGTCTGGAGCTGTCTCCCGGCGAATGCCCGGACCCGCATGTCGAGCGACTGCTGGAGGGCTTCGCACTGCTGGCCGCCCGCTTGCAGCGAAGACTGGACGACGACTACGCCGAGTTCAGCGATGCCTTGCTCGAACAGCTTTACCCTCTGGCCCTGCGTCCTCTGCCGTCCTGCGCCATCGTGCAGTTCGAGCCCGACCCGAGCAAAGGCAACCTCAATGAAGGCTACCCCCTGCCCCGGGACACGCCCTTGTTCGTCACCACCGACAAGGGGCAGAGCATTCATTTTCGCACCACGGCCGCCGTGCGCCTGTGGCCGATCGAAGTCAGTGAAGCGTTGCTGCTGGGCAGCGATGAGGCTCAGGCGCTGACGGGGGTGGTGCAGGCGCGTTCCGCCTTGCGCCTGAACCTGCGTTGCCTGGGGGAAAGCCAATGGTCGACGCTGGGGATCGATTCTCTGCGGGTGCACCTGGCAGCCTCACCAATGATCAACGCCTGGCTGTATGACCTGCTCGGCGCCCATGCCGTGAAGGTCCTGGCCGGCCCACCGGGCAGCGTGCCGGAACCCCTGACCGGCCTGCCGGAGATCGTCGGTTTCGCCAGTGATCAAGCCTTGCTGCCGGACGAGGACGGGGTGCATCCCGGCATGCGCCTGCTGGCGGAGTACTTTGCCTTCCCCGACAAATTCGGCTTTTTCGACCTGCCACTGGCCGGAGCGTCCAGCGACAGCCAAGCGTTGTACCTGTACATCGTGTTCGACCGCGCGCCCGTCAGCCGCCTTCCGCTCCAGGCCAGCGACATCGCCCTGGGCTGCGCGCCAGTGATCAACCTGTTCCCCAGGACGTCCGAGCCGCTACGCCCGGACGGCACCCGCAGCGAATACCGCCTGGTGGCCGACAGTCATCGAGAGAACAGCGTCGAGATCCACAGCATCCGCGGCATGCGCGCGACGTCGAGCCAGGGGGTGCGCAAAGTGCCGGCCTATTACGGCAGCCAGCACGGCAACGACCAGGCCTATTACTGGCATGCGCGGCGAGTCAGCGGCATGAGCCCCAATCGCCTGGGCACCGATTTGATGGTCAGCCTGGTGGACACTCAGTTCGACCCGCTGGCTGACACGCGGGACTACAGCCTCACCGCCGAGTTGCTGTGCACCAACCGCCATCTGGCCCAGAGCCTGCCGTCCGGCACCGCGCTGGGTTTTGAGCGTCCCGGGCCTGTGGCCTGGGCTCGTCTGCGCAACCCGCCCAGCCCGCAAAGCCTGCCACGCCTGGATGGCGAATCGCGCTGGAGACTGGTGTCGCAATTGACCCTCAACCACCTGTCGCTGGTGGAAGGTCCCCAGGCTCTCGACGCGCTGCGGGAAATTCTCGAATTGCACAATCTGCGGGACGAGGCCAGCGCCCGGCGACAGATCGCCGGGGTGCTGGAACTGGCTTGTGACCGGGTCATCGCCCATGTCGGCGAAGACGCCTGGCGCGGGTGGCGCAACGGGTTGCAAGTAAGCCTGCAACTGGACCCGCAACACTTCGTCGGCAGCAGTGCCGTGCTGTTCTCCGGGGTGCTGGCGCAGTTCTTTTCCCTCTATGCCACCGCCAATCGTTTCGTGCGCACCGTACTCGTTCAGTCGGACAGGGAGGTGAAAACATGGCAACCCCAAGCCGGCAAACCCCTGACGCTCTGAACCTTAGCGAACGTTTGCGGCGCGACCCGCATCGTTTCGAATGGCTTCAGGCATTGCTGGTGCTGGAGCGCGAACAGCCCCAGGCCGAAACCCTGGGCAGCGGCACCGCGCCCCACGCCGAAGCCCTGCGCCTGCGGGGACCGCTGACACCGCTGTTCGCCGCCAGTGAAGTCGAAAGCCTGAAGCAGGAGCCCGGCACGGCACCCATCCTGACCACGCCGATCTTTGGCCTCGGCGGCCCCGACGGCCCCTTGCCCTACGCCTATCAGGAATGGCTGCAACAACGGGCACGGGCGCGCGATCATGCGCCGGCGGAGTTTCTCGACCTGTTCCAGCATCGTCTGCTCAGCCTGCTCTACAAAGTGATGCGCAAACACCGCATCGCCCTGGGTTTTACCGCACCGGCGGCGTCTGCCGTGCAGGCGCAATTGCGTGCATTGACCGGCCTGCTGCCCAAGGCGTTGCAAGAACGCCAGGCCGCGCCCGATGCGGGCGTGCTGGCGTGTACCGCACTGTACGCCGATGGCCGGCGCTCCCTGGCCGGGTTTGCGGCCATCGTGCGCGAACAGTTCGGGCTGCCGGTGGAACTGACCGCCTACAAAGGTGGCTGGCGCGAAATTCCCCCCGCCAGCCGCAGCCGCTTGCAGCCCGGCGGGCGCAACTTGCGCTTGGGCCACAGCGCGGTCGCCGGCACTCGGGTCTGGGACGAACATGCCGGCGTGCGCCTGACCCTCGGCCCGCTGACCGCAGTTCAGGCCAGTGCATTGCTGCCCACCGGCGAGACCCATCCGTTACTCGCCAGCCTTTACGCCTTGTACTTCGGTCCCGATCTGGATTGCAGTCTGGTGCTGCTGATCCGTGGCGCCGGGCCACTGCAACTGGTTCGCCAGGCGCCGCCGCGATTGAGCTGGAACGGTGGCCTGCAACGCCAGCCGAACCTTGCCGTACAACGGATCGAAACTCGCCTTCGTCAGCCGGAGATCGCCTGAAATGGAACTGGCCAGCCTGATCGGACGCCTCAACCCGGACAACCGTCGCGCCCTGGAACGCGCCGCGCAACGCTGCCTGCAACGCAGCCATCACTATGTGGAAATCGAGCACCTGCTGCTGGAACTGCTGGACATCGAAGGCGGTGACTTTGCCTGTCTGTTGCCGCGCTTTGGCCTGGAGCGCGACGCGGTGGCGGCAGAAATCAACAAGGCCCTGGAGCTGTTCAAATCCGGCAGTACCCGCACGCCGGCCCTGTCGACGCAAACCATCGGCCTGCTGGAAGATGCTGTGGTGCAGGCCAGCGTGCTGGGCCTGGACAGCATTCGTTCCGGCTTGTTGTTGCTGGCACTGCTGGACCGTGATGAGCGTCGCAGCCTGTTGCTCAACAGTGCCTCGTCGCTGCTGCGCATTCCCCGGGAGGCCTTGCGCGCCCATCTGTTGGAATGGACCGAAAGCTCGCGGGAACATGTCGGCGGCGTGCGCCCGGTAAAACCCGGTGAGGCACCACCGAAACAGGACCCGGTGCTCGACCAATACACCCAGGACCTGACCGCCGACGCTCGGGACGGACGCATCGATCCCATCGTCGGACGCGACGGTGAGATTCGTCAGTGCATCGATATCCTGCTCAGACGTCGGCAGAACAACCCGATCCTGGTGGGCGCGCCGGGCGTCGGCAAAACCGCCGTGGTGGAAGGGCTGGCCCTGCGCATTGCCGCAGGCGACGTGCCACCGTCGTTGCAGGAGGTCACTTTGCGCGTGCTGGATCTGGGCCTGTTGCAGGCCGGCGCGGGCGTCAAGGGCGAGTTCGAACAGCGTCTCAAAGGCGTGATTGACGCTGTACGCAGCGCTGAAAAACCGATCATTCTGTTTATCGACGAAGCCCATACCCTGATCGGTGCCGGCGGCGCTGAAGGTGGCAGCGACGCGGCCAACCTGCTCAAACCGGCCCTGGCCCGGGGTGAACTGCGCACCCTGGCCGCCACCACCTGGCTGGAATACAAAAAATACTTCGAGAAAGACCCGGCCCTCGCCCGTCGCTTCCAACTGGTGCAGGTCGAAGAACCGGACGAACTCACCGCCGTGGAAATGCTCCGTGGCGTAGCGACCAAACTGGAACAACATCACGGCGTACACGTGCTGGATGCGGCCATTCAGGAGGCGGTGAAACTGTCCCACCGCTACATTTCCGGGCGACAGTTGCCGGACAAAGCCATCAGCGTGCTCGACACCGCCTGCGCGCGGGTCGCCCTCGGCCAACACGATGTGCCGCCGCCCCTGGAAAGCCTGCGCCACCGCCAGAACAGCCTCAAGGACGAAGTCGAACGCTTGCGCCGTGAGCAGGCCACCGGGCTGGATCACCGCGAGCGCATCACCCTGCTGGAAACCGAGTCGAGCGGCAACGTGCAGGCCATCCGCGAGCTGGAGACCCGCTGGGGTGAAGAGCGCGAAGCGGTGCGCGAACTGCTCGACACCCGCCGCGAGCTGCTGGCCTTGAGCGAGCGCGCCGACGGTGAAAAGCCCGACACCGAGATCGATAACCGCATCGACCACCTGGCTGCCGAACTGCTGCGTCTGGAGGCCGGCCTGGATGCCATTCGCCAGGACGATCCGCTGGTACCCGAACAGGTGGACAGCAAGACCGTCGCCGCCGTGATCGCCGGCTGGACCGGCATCCCGGTAGGCAAGATGCTCGCCGACGAAGCCCACGCCGTGCGCACCCTCGGTCAGCGCATGGGCCTGCGGGTGATGGGCCAGGACACCGCGTTGAACACCATCGCTCAGCGCCTGCAAGCCTACCGCGCCGGCCTGACCGATCCGCAGAAGCCGGTCGGCGTATTCCTGCTGGTGGGCCCCACCGGCGTGGGCAAGACCGAAACCGCCTACGCCCTGGCCGATGCCTTGTATGGCGGCGAACGCAACCTGATCAGCATCAACCTTTCGGAATACCAGGAAGCCCACACCGTCAGCCAACTCAAAGGCGCCCCGCCCGGCTATGTCGGCTACGGCAGCGGCGGTGTGCTCACCGAAGCGGTGCGGCGCAAACCCTACTCGGTGGTGTTGCTGGATGAAATCGAAAAGGCCCACCCGGATGTGCTCGAGGCCTTCTACAACGTCTTCGACAAAGGCCTGATGGAAGACGGCACCGGCCTGGTGGTGGACTTCAAGAACACGGTGATGCTCGCCACCAGCAACGTCGGCGCCGAACTGCTACTGGACACGCCAGCCGCGCAACTGGGCAGCGACGCGTTCAACGAAGCCTTGCATAAAGTCTTGCTGCAAGCGTTTCGCCCCGCATTCCTGGCGCGCATGACGGTGGTGGCGTATCGGCCGCTGGAGGAGGCGACGCTGGAAGCCATTGTCCTGGCCAAGCTGGAGAAACTGCGTGGGCGGTATAAGGCCGCGACCGGCAAGCAGTTCGAGTTCGACGCAGGGATCGTCAAGGCCGTGTTGGCCAAGTGCAGCGCGGCAGGAGCAAGGGATGTGGAGAATGTGTTGATGACGCAGGTGACGGGGAAGTTGGCGGAGTGGGTGTTGGAGTGACAAACCGTCGTGGTTCATCGCCTGTTAAGACTTTCTGAGTTGGACCGGAGCCCTTATGAAGTTCTATCACTACACCACCCAGTCAGCGGCCAAATCCATCACTGATAATCAAATCGGCACCCCTGCCGTCCGGGAGTGGAAATGCACGATGAATCAACCTCAAAAGTGGGCCTGGTTCAAAAAGCAGCATGAAGAAGGTTTCTATTTAACGACCATACCGCCGTCTGAAATACGAGAGAAAAAAGAGAAACTCGGCATTAGCAAACTGTCAGAAGTCTATGTTTTGTATTTCAACCTCGCATGGATAAAACCAAAACAGATGAAGAAAGTGGATGATTACGTAAATAGCGGATTCATCAAGATTAAAAAAGTTGGCGAGCCTGACAAAATTTGCGCTCAACGCATTGGGGTCAATACCAATCAACTGGACAATGTTCCTTTCCCGGTTGAGTCGTGTTTATGGGCAGGCCCGGTCGAAGGATTTCCTGACGATATTTAAAGGCGCTGAGGACAATCAATGCCCCGCTCCACCGACAGCAACACCACCCTCTCCCTCACCGCGGCCACGCTGTCGGCGCTGTATCCGGAATCGCTGTCCGGCGAAGAGAGCCTCAATGCGTTGGGCTCGCACATCCTCAACGGCATCAACGACGGCCCTTCGCTGACCCTCACCAGCGCTGTCGCCAGCCATGTCACCATGACGCTGCACAAGGACGCCTTGTTGCGCCCGCTGGATTTTCTGGTCGCGGAGATCCGCCAGCTCCCCGCCGACGCCACCGCCGAACGCTATCAACTTTTATTGCGCCCGTGGCTTTGGTGGCTGACCCTGGCGAGCAACAATCGGGTGTTTCAGAACCTCGCCACCTCGGACATCGTCACCACGATTTTCAAGGCCCATGGTTTCACCGATTTCCAGCTCAAACTCACCGGCAGCTACACACCACGCGAATACTGTGTGCAATACGGCGAAACCGATCTGGCCTTTGTTTCGCGCTTGATGGAAGAAGACGGGATTTTCTGGTTTTTCAGCCACGAACAAGGCACGCACACGCTGGTGCTGGCTGACAACAATGATGCGTTCTTGCCGATCCCCAATGGCCCGACGGTGAATTATCTCGGGCAGAAAATAGGTGATCGGGAACTGCATGGCATCCGCTCAGGCCAGGTGTGCCTGCAAGCGGTGGCCGGGGTCTACCAGGCAACCGACTACCAATTCACCACGCCAACGACTTCGCTCTACAGCCAGGCCGAAGCCGTCGCCGGGCCGAGTTCGATATACGAGCATCCGGGCGGCTATGACGCCAAGGGCCAGGGCGATGCGTTGACCAAACAGCGGGTGGATGGCCTGCGCAGTCAGGAGAAGCGGTTTGTCGGCGAAAGCGACTGCCGTTGGCTGGTGCCGGGGTATTGGTTCACCCTCGCCGGCCATGAAGACTCGACGCTGAATATCGATTGGGTGGTGACCTCGGTCAGCCACGAAGCCAGCCACGATAGCTACCGAAACCGCTTCGAGGCGATTCCCAAGGCCACGACTTATCGACCGCCCCGCACCACGCAAAAACCACGCATGCACACCCAGACGGCACTGGTGGTGGGCAAGGCCGGTGAAGAAATCTGGACCGACGAATACGGGCGGATCAAGTTGCAGTTCCCCTGGGACCGCACCGGCAAGAACGACGAGAGTTCATCCTGCTGGGTTCGTGTGGTTTTGCCCTGGAGCGGCAAGGGGTTTGGCATGCAGTTCGTGCCGCGCATCGGCCAGGAGGTCATCGTCACCTTCATCGACGGCGACCCCGACCGGCCGCTGGTGACCGGTTGTGTCTACAACGGCGACAACGCCCTGCCCTACGCGCTGCCGGCCAACCAGACCCAGTCCGGGATCAAGACCAACTCGTCCAAGGGCGGCGGCGGTTTCAACGAATTACGCTTCGAGGACAAGAAGGACGCCGAGGAGGTTTTTCTCCAGGCCCAGAAAGACTTCAACATCAACGTGCTCAACGACACCACCGCCACGGTCGGTCACGATGAAACCCTCACAGTGCAGAACGCGCGCACCCGCACGGTCAAGGAAGGCGACGAAACCGTCACCCTGGAAAAGGGCAAACGCAGCGTGACCATCCAGACCGGCAGCGACAGCCTCGATGTGAAGGACACCCGCACCGTGACCGTGGGTTCGGACCAGAACCACAGCACCGGGGGCAACTACGCGCACAAGGTCACCGGTAACTATGAACTGACGGTGGACGGCAACCTGAACATCAAGGTCAGTGGCACCCTGACCCTGCAAAGCGGCGGCAGTTTCGCGATCAAGAGCGGTGCTGACCTGGCGGCCCAGGCCAGCACGTCCATCAGCCAAAAGGCTGGAACCGCCCTGAGCAACCAGGCCGGTACGTCATTGGAAAACAAGGCCGGCACCACCCTGACCAACGACGCCGGCATCAGCCTGGTGAACAAGGCCGCCGCCGAACAGACCGTGGACGGCGGCGGCATGCTGACCATCAAGGGCGGCCTGGTGAAGGTCAACTGACGGGAGCGCGCCGATGACCTCGAAAAAACTCGACGTGGAGCGTGGCGACAGTCACCTGAGCGGGCAACTGGTCGACGGCCACCTCGACGGCCCGCTGCAGATTGAGGAGGCCCAGCGCCCGCAAGCGAAACTCAACTATCAGCACGGTGAGCTGCAAGGCACCAGCACGCTGTATCACCCCAACGGTAAAGTCTCGGCGGTGTTGCCCTTCGTCAAAGGCAAACTGCAGGGCGTGGCAAGCTTCTACGCCGCCGAAGGCGGGCTGCAGCGCCAGGCCACTTATCGGCGGGGGTTGCTGCACGGTGAAGCGAACAACTATTTCCCCGATGGGCAACTGGCCGAGTCCGAGTTCTATCGTGACGGTGTGCGTGACGGTCGTTATCGACGCATGCACCCCAATGGCAACCCCGCCGTCGACGCCCGCTACCTCAACGGCCAACTGCTGGAACCGGCACACGCTTATGCCGAAGACGGCCGACCACTGGACGCCGAGGGCAAGCCGATTTCCAGAGTGCGCTGGTGGTTCAGGCGCTGGAGTGATCCGGCACAAGCATAATTATTATCTTTCCCCTTACCCATGTGGGAGCGAGCCTGCTCGCGATGACGGTGGTACAGCCAACATCTCCACCAACTGAACCGCCGCTATCGCGAGCAAGCTCGCTCCCACAGGAAATCATCCCTACCTGTAGGTCCGAACCAATCAAGGAATGAGCATCTGCACCTGCCCCGGCACGACGATCTTGATCACCCCGGCCCAGGTACACATCAGGGTACTGTTGGCATCGATGGCCGGCATGTTGCCCAGCAGCAAGGTCGGCGGGCCGCCGGGGATCCAGGGCGTTGCGGTGGCAGGAATGCACGGCATCGGTGTCAGCACGCCCAATGCCGCGGCAGTCGCAGCGGCGACGGTCGGGTTAGCCAGGCTTTGACACATGCCGAAGGTGGTGATGTTCACCAGGGGAATGTGATCCATGATATTCGCCGCCGGCATCCCGCCGGTCAGCAGCCGATTGACCGGCAGCACATTGAGCACCGCCGGGGCGGCGCCGAAACTGCATTGCAAGGTTGCGGTGCCACAGACTTGCGGGCATCCCATCGCGATGGCTCCCTGAAAAGCGACAGACGCTGAAACCATAGCTCATCCACCCGGCATCAGGCCCGCTGATTATCCTGCAACACGCTAACCTATAAGACCCTGGCGTGCTTGTGACGCCTCTCACCTGCCATTAGATTAGCCAATGATCGATGGCCTCCAAAATAAGCAGAAGGGATAAGCATGGCGTTTACTGATCAGTCCACCCGTGTCCGCGACGGTGAAGAACTCGATGCCAGTCTGATCGACCCGTACCTCAAGGCCCACATTCCAGGCCTGACCGGTACGCCGCAGATCAGCCAGTTTCCCGGTGGCGCTTCGAACCTGACTTACCTGCTGGAATACCCTGAACAGGAATTCGTCCTGCGGCGCCCGCCGTTCGGCCATAAAGCCAAGTCCGCCCACGACATGGGCCGTGAGTTCCGCATCCTCAATCAGTTGCGCGAAGGTTTCCCCTATTGCCCGAAAGCCTACGTGCACTGCACCGACGAGTCGGTGATGGGCGCCGAGTTCTACGTGATGGAGCGGGTCAAGGGCATCATCCTGCGCTCCGACCTGCCGCCGGAACTGGGTTTTGACGCTGCCCGTACCGAAGCACTGTGCAAGAGCTTCATCGACCGCCTCGTCGAACTGCATCAGGTTGACTACAAGGCCTGCGGCCTGGCCGACCTGGGCAAGCCCGAAGGCTACGTGGCCCGGCAGATCCGTGGCTGGAGCGACCGTTACGAAAAAGCCCTGACCCCGGACGCGCCGAAATGGGAGGTGGTCAAGGCTTGGCTCAACGAGAAGATGCCTGCCGACCACCCCACCTCCAGCATCGTGCACAACGACTACCGCTTCGACAACGTGATCCTCGACCCAGAGAACCCGATGCAGATCATCGGCGTGCTGGATTGGGAACTGACCACCATTGGCGACCCGCTGATGGACCTGGGCAACAGCCTCGCCTACTGGATCGAAGCCGGCGACCCGGCCCCGGTACAACTGATGCGCCGCCAGCCCAGTCATGCACCGGGCATGCTGACCCGTCGCGAGTTCGTCGATTACTACGCCGAACGCTCCGGGATCCGCATCGACAATTTCGACTTCTATTACACCTACGGCCTGTTCCGTCTGGCCGGCATCGTCCAACAGATCTACTACCGCTTCTTCCATGGCCAGACCCAGGACAAACGCTTCGCGCAGTTCGTTCAGATGAACAAATTGCTGGAGCAGATGAGCCTGCAGGTCATCAGCAAATCCACGCTCTGAGCGCATCTATAACAAGGAAACAGCATGTCCAAGACTCAGTTGTTCGACCTCGACGGTAAAATCGCTTTCGTTTCCGGCGCCAGCCGCGGCATCGGCGAGGCCATCGCCAAACTGCTGGCCCAGCAAGGCGCCCATGTGATCGTCTCGAGCCGCAAACTCGAGGGTTGCCAGCACGTGGCCGATGCCATCATCGCCGCTGGCGGCAAAGCGACCGCCATCGCCTGCCACATCGGTGAAATGGAACAGATCAGCCAGGTATTTGCCGGTATCCGCGAGCAGTTCGGGCGCCTGGACATCCTGGTGAACAACGCCGCCACCAACCCGCAGTTCTGCAACGTGCTGGACACTGACCTGGGGGCATTCCAGAAAACCGTCGACGTGAACATTCGCGGCTATTTCTTCATGTCGGTCGAAGCCGGCAAGCTGATGCGCGAAAACGGTGGCGGCAGCATCATCAACGTGGCGTCGATCAATGGCATCTCGCCGGGGATCTTCCAGGGCATCTACTCGGTGACCAAGGCCGCGGTCATCAACATGACCAAGGTGTTCGCCAAGGAATGCGCGCAATTCGGCATCCGCTGCAATGCCTTGCTGCCGGGCCTGACCGACACCAAGTTCGCCTCGGCGCTGGTCAAGAACGACGCGATCCTGAAAACCGCCCTGGCGCAGATCCCGCTCAAGCGCGTGGCCGATCCAAGCGAAATGGCGGGCGCGGTGCTGTACCTGGCCAGTGATGCGTCCAGCTATACCACCGGTGTGGCGCTGAATGTGGATGGGGGTTTCCTCTCCTGATGATGTTTCCCCTGTGGGAGCGAGCCTGCTCGCGATGACGTTGGATCAGCCAGCATTGATGTCACTGATCCACCGCTATCGCGAGCAGGCTCGCTCCCACAGGGGGTGGTGCAGTGAGCGCCAACAAAAGAATATTTATTCCAACATTTGCAATGTGCGAATATTTATTCCATAAAGAGCCCTTCTGAAAATAAAAATTCAAAGGGCTCTTTCTCATGCGCGAACTCGGCATCGGTCTGATTGGCACTGGCTTCATGGGCCGTGCCCATGCCTTGGCGTTTCACAATGCCAAAGCGGTGTTCGACCTCCCCCTGAACCTGAAACTGGCGGCGCTGGCCGATGCCGATCCCCAGCGTGCCCGGCAGTGCGCCCAGAGCTGGGGGTTCGAGACGGCCCACAGCGACTGGCAACAACTGATCGACGACCCGAAGGTCGGCCTGATCGCCATCACCACGCCCAACCATTTGCACTTCCCGATGGCCATGGCTGCGCTGGCAGCGGGCAAGCCGGTTTATTGTGAAAAGCCCCTGGCCGTGTCGCTGGAACAGGCCGACCAGATGCAACGGGCAGCCAAGGCGGCCGGCGTGGTCACGCGGGTCGGCTACAACTACCAGCACAATCCAGTCATTCAACGGGCGCGTGACATGATCCGGCGCGGGGAACTGGGGCAGATCATCAGTTTCCAGGGCGAGTTCAGCGAAGACTTCATGGCCGATCCGACCTCACCATGGTCATGGCGCTGCGAAGCCGCCCACGCTGGCGGCGCATTGGCGGACCTGGGCAGTCACTTGCTGGCCATGGCCCGTCATTTATTGGGCGATGTCGAGGCCGTGTGTGCCGACAGCCAGACCGTACACAGCCAACGCCCCGCCAGTGCCGACAACACTGAGCAGCGCACCATCGCCGTGGATGACCAGGTCCACGCCCTGCTGCGCTTCACCAGCGGCGCCCGAGGCACGGTCAGCAGCAGTTGGCTCAAGCACGGCTACAAGAACCACTTGAGCTTCGAGATCAGCGGTACGCTCGGCACCTTGGCGTTCGATCAGGAACGGCTGAATGAACTGCGCCTGTGCCGCGTCGGCCAAGGGGGCTTCCAATGTCTGCTGGCCGGCCCGGATCTGCCGGGCTATGCCGCGTTCAGCCCAGCGGCCGGGCATCAGTTGGGGTACAACGAATTGAAGACCCTGGAAGTCCAGGAACTGATCATGGCCCTCGCCGGCCAAGGCGGCGACGGGACCGATTTTGCAGAAGCCTGGGAAGTGGAGCGGCTGGCGGCGGCGATTCGCCTGGCGGCGAGGGAACAGCGCTGGGTGACCGTGACTGGCTGACACACTGCCGATTTGTGCCGCCCTTTGTGGCGAGGGGATTTATCCCCGCTGGGTCGCGCAGCGGCCCCAAAAAATCTGCCTGATACACCGAGGCGTCAGCTTTAGGGGCGCTTCGCACCCCAGCGGGGATAAATCCCCTCGCCACGGGGGACAATGTTCAGGTTGATTGCCACTCAACCAACCGCGCCGCCAGCGCCTTGGCCTGGCTCGCCACATCGGTCACAGCGGTGCTTTCCCACCACATCCCGCGCAACGGTGGCCCCATGGCGAACAGACGACTGGCAGGCTCGCCCTGGGCATCCAGCACCGCGCCATCGGGACGGGCGGCGATGCCCAGGGCCAGCGGGCCGGGCTGGACCAATCCGCGAGCCAGCAGTTGTTGGGGCAACGGTCGTGCAACCCGGCGCCAATCGTATTCAATGCCACTGGAGTTGATCAGCGCAGCGCCCTGCACCACCGTCAGGTCTGCCTCGCCCCTTCGGCGAATGCGGATGTTCACCGCTCCCTCGGCAGACGGCGCCAGCCCCTTGAACGACGCTGCCTGGATCCGCAACCGCCCTTCCTCGTGCAACCGCGCCACCAGCTCAGCGCTCAAAGGCGGCGAACGATGATGATGGCTCTCCCACCAGGGTCGTACATGCCGCACGAATTGCCGGCGCTGCACATCGCTGGCCTGGCTCCACAAGCGCCCGATGTGCGCACGCACCGTGTCCAGAGGGGCCTGCCAGTCGATGCCTTCGGCCTGGGCCTGACGGCATTGCTCACGCAGAGCGCGCATTAATTGGCGTGGCGAGCGGAGGCTGTGATCGGCGGCGAGAAAGTCCACCCACTCAGGCGGTTGTCGACGCACATGGGGCAGCAGGCCATGGCGGGAAAACACTTCGATAGGTCCGCGATGCCCGGCCTGCTCGAGGGACACCACGGCATCCACCATCGTCAGCCCTGAGCCAATGATCAACACCGTGGATTGCGGATCGAGCCGACGCATCGCCGCTACATCCCAAGGGTCCAGCGCGGCGGCATTCAAGCCGCTGGATTCGGTCTGCGGGGTCCGCGCCGCCGGGAACATGCCGGTGGCGAGCACCGCGAAACGTCCGCGCAACGTCTGGCCATCGTCAAGCGTAAGCAGCACGGCATCACCGGCGACCTGCAGATCCACGGCCTCCCCGCGCACATGCTCCGCCACAGAGCCATTACGGGCCCCCAGCGCCCGGGCTTCCGCCAGGCGCTGCTGCACATATAAACCAAAGATTCCCCGGGGCGGGAACAGCTCGCTGACCGGCACATGCTGTTGATCCGACTCGGGCCAACCACCGGCTTCGATGAATTCGGCGAGCCATTGAGTCAAGTCATCGGCGTTGTCTGGATCGACGCTCATCCGCGCGGCGTTGCCGTTCAAGGTGTGGCCCAGTTCAACGGCGCTGTAGGCCTCGCCCCGGCCCAACTCGCTGCGCGGCTCAACGATCAGCACGTTGCGCCGGCCAGGCAGGCGCAGTAGCTGCGCCGCCAGCATGGCTCCGCTCAGGCCACCGCCGATGATCAAAACATCGGCCTCGCGGGTGATGCTGCTGCCAGGTCGATCCAGCGCTGTATGCATGTCGCTCTCCAGGAATCAAATCACCACGTTGCGTACGAATCTTGTCGCCACCGGCCCCTCATTGCGATAGGCATGGGGCTGGTTGCTGGCAAACATGAAAAACTCACCGGCGCCTATCTGGTGCTCTGCGCTGCCCAGCGTCAGGGTCAGGCAGCCTTCGAACACATAGAGCTGCTCGCTCCAGCCATCGGCATCAGGTTCGGATGGGTAATGCTCACCGGGCTCCAGGCGCCATTCCCAAAGTTCGACTTCGCGACTGGCGGTGGCCTTGGCCAGCAGCACGGCTTTGCTGCCGGGGATGGTACCGGCCCAGGCCAGTTCGTTGATGCGACTCGGGTCGCGGGCATCGGGGGCCTGAATCAAGTCGCTAAAGGCCACGTCGAGAGCTTCGGCGACACGGTCAAGGGTGGTCAGGCTGACGTTCTTTTCGCCGGCCTCGATGGCCACCAACATGCGCCGGCTGACCCCTGACAGTTCGGCCAGGGTTGTCTGACTGAGCTGCGCGGCGTGCCGCAGGCGGCGGACGTTCTGGCTGACGTGTTGCAGGACGGATGCCCGCTGGCCGTTTTCTTTGTGCACTATATTGCTCATCTGCTGGGGTTGCGCATTATACTGCCCACCTTCTTCGGGCGCATTGTGCGTCCGCCTCAAGTGGCGCGCAAGGTCATGGCATCGGTGAACTCCCCTCAAGCTTCCTCCCGTTTCTCAAGGTTCAGCAAGGCCGAATGCGTGCTGGTGCTGATCACCATGATCTGGGGCGGGACTTTCTTGCTGGTGCAACACGCCATGACGGTCAGCGGGCCGATGTTTTTCGTGGGCCTGCGGTTTGCCGCCGCTGCTGCCTTTGTCGCGCTGTTTTCGTGGCGGCATCTGCGGGACCTGACCCTGTTCGAACTCAAGGCCGGGAGCTTGATCGGCGTGGCGATCATGCTCGGCTATGGCTTGCAGACCGTCGGCCTGCAGACCATTCCCAGCAGCCAATCGGCGTTCATCACCGCACTTTACGTGCCCTTCGTGCCGCTGTTGCAGTGGCTGGTGCTGGGCCGTCGGCCCGGCTTGATGCCGAGCCTGGGCATCATGCTGGCCTTCACCGGGTTGATGCTGGTGTCGGGCCCGGCCGGGGCATCGTTGAATTTCAGCCCCGGTGAAATCGCCACGCTGATCAGCGCCATCGCCATTGCCGCCGAAATCATCCTGATCAGCGCCTACGCCGGCCAGGTCGATGTGCGCCGGGTAACCGTGGTGCAACTGGCAAGCACGGCGGTGCTGGCATTTTTGATGGTGGTGCCCACCCAGGAAAGAATTCCGGACTTTTCCTGGCTGTTGCTGATCAGCGCCGTGGGCCTGGGGGCGGCCAGCGCGGCGATCCAGGTGGCGATGAACTGGGCGCAGAAAAGCGTCTCGCCCACCCGCGCCACGCTGATCTATGCCGGCGAGCCCGTGTGGGCCGGTATCGCCGGGCGCCTGGCCGGCGAGCGGTTGCCGGCGATTGCGCTGGTAGGTGCGGTGTTGATCGTGGCGGCGGTGATCGTCAGTGAACTGAAAACCCGCGGCAAAATTGTCAACGAGGCGGATGAGGTGCTCGAGCGCGAACGCTGAGGCAATCGAAAAACCTTTCGAGAAGTTTTGTCTCTAGGAAGATCGCCGTCTTCGGCGGCTCCTACCCCACGCAAAATAGGAAAACTCCACCGGCCTTGTAGGATTCTGCGACAGGCTGGCGGTTGGTGATCGGACGCTCGCCACGTATGATCCCTGACAAACTCCCGCCGAATAGAAGCCTATGTCACTGATAGTTCTATTGCTTTTGCCCTTCATCGGCAGCTGTGTCGCGGCGCTACTGCCGCATAACGCCCGTAACGCCGAATCCTTGCTGGCAGGCCTCGTGGCCTTGGTCGGCACCGTTCAGGTGGCTTTGCTGTACCCGCAGATCGCCGACGGCGGTGTGATTCGTGAGGAGTACTTCTGGCTACCGAGCCTGGGCCTGAATGTCGTGCTGCGCCTGGACGGTTTCGCCTGGCTGTTCGCGATGCTGGTGCTGGGCATCGGCACGCTGGTGTCGCTGTATGCCCGCTACTACATGTCGCCGGACGATCCTGTGCCGCGTTTCTTTGCGTTTTTCCTGGCCTTCATGGGCGCCATGCTTGGCCTGGTGATTTCCGGCAACCTGATCCAGATGGTGTTTTTCTGGGAACTGACCAGCCTGTTCTCATTCCTGCTGATCGGCTATTGGCATCACCGCGCCGATGCCCGACGCGGTGCCTACATGGCCTTGATGGTGACCGGGGCCGGCGGGCTGTGCCTGTTGGCCGGCGTGATGATCCTCGGCCATGTGGTGGGCAGCTATGACCTGGACAAGGTCCTGGCTGCCGGCAACCTGATCCGTGACCACGCCCTCTACCCCATCCTGCTGCCGCTGATCCTGATCGGCGCGCTGAGCAAAAGCGCGCAGTTCCCTTTCCACTTCTGGCTTCCCCATGCCATGGCCGCGCCCACTCCGGTATCGGCGTATCTGCATTCGGCCACCATGGTCAAGGCCGGTGTATTCCTGCTGGCGCGGTTGTGGCCGTCGCTGTCGGGCAGTGAACAATGGTTCTACATCGTCGGCGGCGCCGGGGCCTGTACGTTGTTGCTGGGCGCCTACTGCGCGATGTTTCAGAACGATCTCAAGGGCCTGCTGGCCTACTCCACCATCAGCCATCTGGGGTTGATCACCCTGCTGCTGGGCCTCAACAGTCCGCTGGCGGCGGTGGCGGCGGTGTTTCATATTCTTAACCACGCCACCTTCAAAGCCTCGCTGTTCATGGCCGCCGGGATCATCGACCACGAAAGCGGCACCCGCGATATTCGAAGGCTCAGCGGCCTGGTGCGGCTGATTCCGTTCACCGCCACCCTGGCCATGGTCGCCAGCGCGGCGATGGCCGGAGTGCCGCTGCTCAACGGGTTTCTGTCCAAGGAAATGTTCTTCGCCGAAACCGTGTTCATCTCCGCCACGGCCTGGGTCGAGCTGGCGCTACCCATCATCGCCACCATTGCCGGGACCTTCAGCGTCGCCTACTCCCTGCGCTTTACCGTGGACGTGTTCTTCGGCCCCCCCGCCACCGACCTGCCCCATACCCCCCATGAACCTCCACGCTGGATGCGAGCACCGGTGGAGTTGCTGGTGTTCGCCTGCCTGCTGGTGGGCATTTTCCCGGCCCAGGTGGTCGGCTCGTTGCTGGCCGCCGCCGCATTGCCGGTGGTGGGCGGCCCGTTGCCCGAGTACAGCCTGGCGATCTGGCATGGCCTGAACGCGCCGATGATCATGAGCCTGGTGGCGATGTCCGGCGGCATCGTGCTTTATCTGCTGCTGCGCAATCAGTTCAAACTGGGCCACATCAAGCATCCACCGTTCATTGGCCGATTCAGCGGCAAGCGGCTGTTCGAGCGCTGCCTGGTGCTGATGATGCGCCAGGGCCGACGGCTGGAGCGCAAGATCAGCACCCGGCGCCTGCAAGCGCAGCTGTTCTGGCTGGTGCTGGCCGCCGTACTGGCCGGGCTGATCCCGATGCTCAACAGCACGCTGGTATGGGGTGACCGGCCGAAGATCCCTGGCTCCATCGTGTTCGTGACCCTGTGGCTGCTGGCAATTGCCTGTGCCCTGGGCGCGGCCTGGCAAGCCAAGTATCACCGGCTCGCGGCCCTGACCATGGTCAGCGTCTGCGGCCTGATGACCTGCGTGACCTTCGTCTGGTTCTCGGCCCCCGATCTGGCCCTGACGCAACTGGCCGTGGAAGTGGTCACCACCGTGCTGATCCTGCTGGGCCTGCGCTGGTTGCCCCGGCGGATCGAGGATGCAGCGCCGCGACCCAACAGCGAACGACGCGCACGCATCCGTCGTCTGCGGGACTTGCTGCTGTCCATCGCCGTGGGTGGCGGCATGGCGCTGCTGTCCTACGCAATGCTGACCCGCCAGACACCCAACGATATTTCATCGTTTTACCTGAGCCGGGCCTTGCCTGAGGGCGGCGGCAGCAACGTGGTGAACGTGATGTTGGTAGATTTCCGCGGCTTCGACACCCTTGGCGAGGTCACGGTGCTGGTGGCGGTGGCCCTGGCGGTCTTCGCCCTGCTGCGACGTTTCCGGCCACCCAAGGAAAGCATGCAGCTACCGGCCCAACAGCGTCTGCTGGCGCCCGACGTGGTCACCGATCTGGTCAACCCGCGCCACGCCAGTGATACCGCGCTGGGTTTCATGATGGTGCCGTCGGTGCTGGTGCGTTTGCTGCTGCCGATCTCCCTGGTGGTGTCGTTCTACCTGTTCATGCGCGGTCACAATCAACCCGGCGGCGGTTTTGTGGCCGGGCTGGTGATGTCGGTGGCGTTCATCCTGCAATACATGGTCGCTGGCACCCAATGGGTCGAAGCGCAGATGAGCCTGCGTCCGCTGCGCTGGATGGGCACGGGGCTGTTGTTCGCCACGGTCACGGGGCTTGGAGCGATGGCCGTGGGTTATCCATTCCTGACCACCCACACCTGGCATTTCGAGTTGCCGGTGCTGGGTGATATTCATTTGGCCAGCGCGCTGTTCTTCGACATCGGCGTCTACGCCGTGGTGGTCGGTTCGACCCTGTTGATTCTCACCGCCCTGGCTCACCAGTCGGTGCGGGCCCACAAGCCTGGCCTGCATCCAAAACCCATTGCACAACCGGTAGCGGGAGGCGCGGCCTGATGGAAGAAGTCATCGCAATAGCAATCGGCGTGCTGGCCGCATCCGGGGTCTGGCTGGTGCTGCGGCCACGGACGTTCCAAGTGGTCATGGGCCTGTGCCTGCTGTCCTATGGCGTCAATCTGTTCATCTTCAGCATGGGCAGCCTGTTCATCGGCAAGGAACCGATCATCAAGGACGGCATACCCCAGGACCTGCTGCATTACACCGACCCACTGCCCCAGGCGCTGGTCCTCACTGCGATTGTGATCAGCTTCGCCATGACCGCGCTGTTCCTGGTGGTCCTGCTGGCTTCCCGGGGCTTGACCGGCACGGACCATGTGGACGGTCGGGAGCCCAAGGAATGATGTTGACGCCTCATTTGATCGCCGCGCCGATCCTGCTGCCGCTGCTGACCGCTGCGCTGATGCTCATGCTGGGCGAGAAGCATCGCCCGCTCAAAGCGCGGATCAATCTGTTTTCCAGCCTGCTGGGCCTGGGCATCGCCATGCTGTTGTTGCATTGGACCCAGGACCAGGCCCTGCCCGCCTCCATCGGCGTGTACCTGCCGGGCAACTGGCAGGCGCCGTTCGGCATCGTATTGGTGGTCGATCGTCTGTCGGCGTTGATGCTGGTGTTGACCGGCATCATCGGCGTCAGTGCCTTGCTGTTCGCCACAGCCCGCTGGGATCGCGCCGGCGCGAGTTTCCATGCGCTGTTCCAGATCCAGTTGATGGGCCTCTATGGGGCCTTCCTGACCGCGGATCTGTTCAATCTGTTTGTGTTCTTCGAGGTGCTGCTGGCAGCGTCGTACGGTTTGATGCTGCACGGCTCGGGCCGGGCGCGGGTGTCGTCGGGGTTGCACTACATTTCCATCAACCTGCTGGCCTCCTCGCTGTTCCTGATCGGCGCGGCGCTGATCTATGGCGTCACCGGCACATTGAACATGGCTGACCTGGCGTTGAAGGTGCCCCTGGTGCCGGAAGCCGACCGGGGCTTGCTGCACGCCGGGGCGGGCATCCTGGCGGTGGCGTTCCTGGCCAAGGCCGGCATGTGGCCGCTGAACTTCTGGCTGGTGCCGGCCTACAGCGCCGCCAGTGCGCCGGTGGCGGCCCTGTTCGCGATCATGACCAAGGTGGGCGTCTACACGATCCTGCGCCTGTGGACGTTGCTGTTCTCCGGCCAGGCCGGTGCCTCGGCATATTTCGGCGGCGACTGGCTGATCTACGGCGGCATGGCAACGATCATCTGTGCCGCCATCGCCATTCTTGCGGCCCAGCGCCTGGAGCGCATGGCCAGCCTGAGTATCCTGGTGTCCGCCGGAATCCTGTTGTCGGCCATCGGCTTTGCCCAGCCAAACCTGGTAGGTGCGGCGCTGTTTTATCTGGTGAGTTCGACCCTGGCACTCTGTGCGTTGTTCTTGCTGGCCGAGCTGATCGAACGCTCGCGCTCGGCCAATGAGCCGTCGCTGGAGGACGATCTCGATGTTCTGCCTCGGCCACTGGAATCCCTGCAACCGCCCAAGGGCATCAACCTCGATGACGAACAGAAAGCCGTCATCGGGCAAGTCATTCCCTGGACCATGGCCTTCCTCGGCTTGAGTTTCATCGCCTGCACTCTGTTGGTGGTGGGCATGCCGCCACTTTCGGGGTTCATCGGCAAGCTGGGGCTCATGAGCGCATTGCTCAACCCTCAGGGGCTTGGGGACAGTGTGGAACCGGTGTCGAACCAGGCGTGGGGCTTGTTGGCGCTGTTGATCCTGTCGGGGCTGGCGTCGTTGATCGCTTTCTCGCGCCTGGGTATCCAGCGCTTCTGGACGCCGCAAGAACGACCGTCACCCTTGTTGCGACCTTCCGAGTGCCTGCCGATCATCGTGCTCCTGGGGTTGGGCATCGCGCTGACCTTCAAGGCCGAGCCACTGCTGCGCTACACCCAAGAGGCGGCCGCCGGGCTGAACACCCCCGAACATTATGTGATGTCGGTGCTCGCTACCCGCCCCGTCCCCGGCCCGAAAGCGGACAGCGCACTGACAGAGGTGCAACCATGAAACGTCTGTTTCCTGCTCCGTGGTTGTCCCTGGCACTCTGGTTGCTCTGGCTGCTGTTGAACCTGTCCCTCAGTGCAGGGCATCTGCTGCTGGGAGCGGCACTGGGCGTGCTGGCACCTTTAATGATGCGCCCGTTGCGCCCCAGGCCCATCCATATTCGGCGGCCCTGGGCAGTGCTGCGGTTGTTCCTGCTGGTGGGTCGCGAAGTGCTGGTGTCCAATCTGGCCGTGGCCTGGAGTGTGATCAACGCTGGACACCACCCACCTCGCTCGCGGTTCATCAAGGTGCCGCTGGACCTGCACGATGCCAATGGCCTGGCGGCGCTGTCGATGATCACCACAGTGATTCCCGGCACGGTCTGGTCGGAACTGGCCCTGGATCGCAGCGTCCTGCTGCTGCACGTGTTCGATCTGGAAGACGAAGCGGCATTCATTACGCACTTCAAGACCACCTTCGAGCGGCCGCTGATGGAGATTTTCGAATGAGCCCATTGCTGTCCAACGCGATCCTGTTGAGCCTGTTCCTGTTCTCCCTGACGATGGTGCTGACCTTGCTGCGTCTGTTCAAGGGACCGTCAGCGCAAGACCGGGTACTGGCCCTGGACTATCTGTACATCGTGGCGATGCTGATGATGCTGGTGCTGGGCATTCGTTACGCCAGTGACACCTATTTCGAGGCGGCGCTGATGATCGCCCTGTTCGGCTTTGTCGGCTCGTTCGCCCTGGCCAAGTTCCTGTTGCGCGGCGAGGTGATTGAATGAGCGGTGAACTGTCGATGTGGGTCGAAATTCCCGTGGCGATCCTGCTGGTGCTCAGCAGCCTGTTCGCCCTGGCCGGAGCGATCGGCCTGGTGCGTTTGAAGGATTATTTCCAGCGCATGCACCCGCCGGCCCTGGCTTCGACATTGGGCGCCTGGTGCGTGGCGCTGGCCTCGATCATCTATTTTTCAGCGCTCAAGTCCGCGCCGGTTCTGCATGCCTGGCTGATACCGATCCTGCTGTCCATCACGGTACCGGTGACCACCCTGTTGCTGGCCCGGGCCGCGTTGTTTCGCAAACGCATGGCCGGGGATGACGTACCGGCGGAAGTCAGCAGCCGCAGGACCGAGCACGGCGGCTGACCAATTCCTGCGGCGTGTCCGTGGCGGCATTGAAGGCAAAGACAGACATGCGCTGTGCGCCTTCACCTACGCATGCCGCCAGAATTTCACCCGATGCCTCTTACGAAAATGTCCGGTTCGGAACCGAATCAAGGACATGCCGCCGTCGCGCTTCGCTGCGCTTTTTCAGCGTCAAGAAATCGAAATTTGACTCCATAAAGCCATCTTCTATCGTTCCCCCCGAGACCGCACCCAGGGACCGGGTGGCCCGGACGCCCTTTGAGGGCGCGGTCGTCGATGTCACTACGATCAAGGAGCAACAAAATGTCTGGAGCGACCCAAACAATTGATGTGCTTGTCACGATTGATGCCGATTACCTGATCGCCCATCCCGGCGATGTCGGTGGCGCAGTGGCCATGCTGGTGAGCCGCGATGCGGTCGACAAGCAAGCCAGCGGCAACACCGGCGAAGGTGGCGACGAGTTGTGGATCGACGTGAACCCCGGCGACATCATCCGCTGGCGCGCAACGACCCTGTCGCGCAACTTCGACCGCGTCGCACTGATCACCAACGTCCAGCAAGGCAACCCTCACCAGGGCGGTGATTACCCAGGTTCCATGTCGACCCCGATCTCCTACAACATCCCGAATATCCCGGTGCCGTACCTGGACAAGGGCGCCCCCCACGGCATCGCCAAAACTGACGTGACCTACACCTTCTGGCAGTCCACGGCCCTGAACGCAGGAAAACTCTGGTACACCGTTACCTTCGTGCTGCTGGACCGGAACCTGAACCAGATTGGTCCGAACTACAGCTGGGACCCCTACATCACTGTCAACTGACAGATCCCTGAGTTGACCACAGCCCTGACCGGTTTAGTCATACGTCTTCGACGATGAACCGGCCAGGGCTGTGCCCGTTCCCGCCATCGCAGGCCCTGCTAGACCGCCCCCTCGGTCGTTTCCGTCAGTGCCGCCAGCACCAAAGGATGCAGTACTGCGCCCGGATGCTCGGTTTGCCAAGCACTCAACTGGCGACGCATGGCCGGCGTCCAGAAGTTCTTCATGTGTTGGCGCACACCGTTCACCGCCTGCTCGTGATCCGGTTCACTGGCGAAGTACTGCGCGATCTGGTTGGCCATCTTGATCAGGCTTTCGGAACTCATCGCCGCACCTCGGCTTTCTCGGCATGGCGACGCTCTCTGAGCAGACGCCCCTGTTCATCACTGAAGGCCTGGTAGCGCTTCTGCCATTCGGAAGGCTGGCTGACCCGCACGATCTCGACCGCCGTCACTTTGTATTCCGGGCAGTTGGTGGCCCAGTCGGAGTTGTCGGTGGTGATGACGTTGGCACCCGATTCGGGGAAGTGGAAGGTGGTGTAGACCACCCCAGGCGCCACCCGCTCGGTGACTTTCGCCCGCAGCACGGTCTGCCCGGCGCGACTGCCGATACCGACCCAGTCACCCTCGACGATGCCGCGGTTTTCGGCATCGGTCGGGTGGATTTCCAGCCGGTCCTCTTCATGCCAGGCCACGTTGTCGGTGCGTCGGGTCTGGGCGCCGACGTTGTACTGGCTAAGGATCCGCCCGGTGGTCAGTAGCAACGGATAGCGACTGTTGACCTTCTCCTCGGTGGGCACATAGCCGGTGAGCATGAAGCGCCCCTTGCCACGCACGAACTGCTCGATGTGCATGGTTGGCGTGCCGTCGGGCGCGGCATCGTTGCACGGCCACTGCAGGCTGCCGTGACGATCCAGTTCGGCGTAGCTGACGCGACTGAAGGTAGGGGTCAGGCGAGCGATCTCGTCCATGATCTGCGAAGGATGGTTGTAGTGCATCTTGTAGCCCAAGGCATCAGCCAGGGCCACGGTGGCTTCCCAGTCGGCCTTACCGGCCAGCGGTTCCATCACCTTGCGCACTCGGGAAATGCGGCGCTCGGCGTTGGTGAAGGTGCCGTCCTTCTCAAGGAACGAGCTGCCCGGCAGGAACACATGGGCGAACTTGGCCGTCTCGTTGAGGAAGATATCCTGCACCACCACGCATTCCATGGCCGACAGTGCCGCGGTCACGTGCTGAGTGTTCGGGTCACTCTGGGCGATATCCTCGCCCTGGCAGTAAAGGGCCTTGAAGGTCCCGTCCAGGGCCGCTTCGAACATATTGGGAATGCGCAGCCCTGGATCAGGTTGCAGAGTCACGTTCCAGGCCTGTTCGAACTGGGCGCGTACCGTCTCGTTGGAAATGTGCCGATAGCCCGGCAGCTCGTGGGGGAAAGAACCCATGTCGCAGGAACCCTGGACGTTGTTCTGCCCGCGCAGCGGATTCACCCCGACCCCTTCACGGCCAATATTGCCGGTGACCATGGCCAGGTTGGCGATACCCATCACCGAGGTGCTGCCCTGACTGTGTTCGGTGACACCGAGGCCGTAGTAGATAGCGGCATTGTCAACGCTGGCGTAAAGCCGCGCGGCGGCGCGGATCTGCTCGGCGGGCACGCCACACACCGGTCCGAGGACTTCGGGCGAGTTGTCCGGCTGGCTGACGAACTCGCGCCACCGGGTGAAATCCGCTGCCTCACAGCGCTCCTCGACGAAAGGTTGGTTGACCAGCCCCTCAGTGACAATCACATGGGCCAGCGCATTGAGCATGGCCACGTTGGTCCCCGGACGCAGTTGCAAGTGCAGTTCGGCACGGGCATGGGGGGAGTCCACCAGATCGATACGACGCGGGTCGATGACGATCAGCCGTGCGCCCTGGCGCAAGCGACGCTTGAGCTGGGAGCCGAACACCGGGTGAGCGTCGGTGGGGTTGGCACCCATCACCAGGATCACGTCGGCCTTCATCACCGAGTCGAAATTCTGGGTGCCGGCGGATTCGCCCAAGGTCTGCTTGAGGCCATAACCGGTGGGCGAATGGCAGACCCGGGCGCACGTGTCGACGTTGTTGTTGCCGAAAGCGGTGCGCACCAGTTTCTGCACCAGGTAGGTTTCTTCGTTGGTGCAGCGGCTGGAGGTGATGCCACCGATGGAGTCGCGCCCGTATTTGAGCTGGATACGCCGTAATTCGCTGGCCGCGTAGTTGACCGCCTCTTCCCAGCTGACTTCCTGCCACGGGTCGCTGATGTGCTTGCGGATCATCGGTTTGGTGATGCGGTCTGGGTGGGTGGCGTAACCCCAGGCGAAACGGCCCTTGACGCAGGAGTGCCCATGGTTGGCCTGGCCGTTCTTGTCCGGGACCATGCGCACCAGTTGCTCGCCTTTCATTTCGGCGCGGAAGGAGCAGCCTACACCGCAATAGGCACAGGTGGTGATGACGCTGCGCTCCGGCTGGCCGACCTCCACAACGCTCTTGTCGATCAGGGTCGCCGTCGGGCAGGCCTGGACACAGGCGCCGCAGGAGACGCATTCGGAGTCGAGGAAGTTGTCACCGCCGGCCGCCGCCACGCGGGAATCGAAGCCGCGTCCGGTGATGGTCAGGGCAAACGTGCCCTGGATTTCCTCACAGGCGCGCACACAACGGTTACAGACGATGCATTTGCTCGGGTCATACTCGAAATAAGGGTTGGAGACGTCCTTGGCTTCGGCCAGGTGATTGGCACCCTCGTAGCCGTAGCGCACCTCGCGCAGGCCCACCTGCCCCGCCACCGTCTGCAATTCACAGTTGCCGTTGGCGGCGCACGTCAGGCAGTCCAGCGGGTGATCGGAAATGTACATTTCCATCACGTTGCGCCGCAGATCGGCCAGTCTGGACGTTTGGGTGCGCACCACCATGCCTTGTGTCACCGGCGTGGTGCAGGAGGCCGGGTAGCCACGCATACCGTCGATCTCCACCAGGCACATGCGGCAGGAGCCGAAGGCTTCCAGGCTGTCGGTGGCGCAGAGTTTTGGAATGGTGGTGCCGAGCATGGCCGCCGCGCGCATCACCGAGGTGCCAGAGGCGACGCTGATTTCGCGGCCATCAATGGTCAGGCTGACCTGCACGTCGCTTTCACGTGCCGGGGTGCCAAGGTCGATATCGCTGCTTGGGTCGAAGATATTGATCATTGGTCGGCCTCCGTGGTCGCCAGACCGAAGTCGGCGGGAAAATGCTTGAGGGCGCTACCGACGGGAAAGGAAGTCATCCCACCCAGGGCGCAGAGCGAGCCGTACTGCATGGTGTCGCAAAGGTCTTGCAGCAGCAGTGCCTGCTCCTGGCGCGCAGCGGCATCGGTGCTGGCGATCAAGCGGTCCACCACTTCCACGCCACGGGTGGAACCGATCCGGCACGGCGTGCACTTGCCGCAGGATTCCTCGGCGCAGAACTGCAAGGCAAAACGGGCCATCCGGGCCATGTCCAGGCTGTCGTCGGCAACCACCACACCACCGTGGCCGAGCATGGCGCCCATGGCGGCGAATGCCTCGTAGTCCAGCGGCGTGTCGAACTGCGAAGGCGGCACCCAGGCACCCAACGGCCCGCCCACTTGCGCGGCCTTGAGCGGCCGCCCACTGGCGGTACCGCCCCCATAACCTTCCACCAGCTCACGCAGGCTCAAACCGAAGGCGCGCTCTACCAGGCCGCCGTGACGGATGTTGCCCGCCAGTTGAAAAGGCATCGTGCCCAAGGAACGGCCCATGCCGAAATCACGGTAAAACTGTGCGCCCTTCTCCAGGATCACGGGCACCGAGGCCAGGGTCAGCACGTTGTGGACCAGTGTCGGCAGCCCGAACAAACCTTGCAGCGCCGGCAATGGCGGTTTGGCGCGAACGGTGCCGCGCTTGCCCTCCAGCGATTCCAGCAAGGCGGTTTCCTCACCACAGATGTAGGCCCCCGCGCCCACCCGGACTTCCAGCTCGAACGCGCGACCGCTGCCGCCCACGTTCGTCCCCAGATAACCTGCCTGGCGAGCGATGCCCAGGGCGGCATTGAGGGTGGCTACCGCGTCCGGGTATTCCGAACGCACATAGATGTAGCCCATGGTCGCGCCGACAGCGATGCCCGCGATAATCATGCCTTCGATCAAAAGGAACGGATCGCCCTCCATCAGCATGCGGTCGGCAAACGTGCCGGAGTCGCCCTCATCGGCGTTACACACCACATACTTCTGTGCGCCTACCGCATCTCGAACGGTGCGCCACTTGATGCCCGCCGGGAACGCCGCGCCACCGCGGCCGCGCAGGCCGGAATCGAGCACGCTGGCGACCACGTCGGCGCCGTCCATCTGGATCGCCCGCGCAAGCCCGAGAAAACCACCTTGGGCACGGTAATCGTCCGGGGACAGCGGTTGAGTGATGCCGGCACGCGCAAACAGCAGACGCTGCTGGCTTTTGAGGTACGGGATTTCCTCGACCAGCCCCAAGGCCAACGGATGACTGGCGGGATCTCCTGCAAGGGCATCAAGCAGGCTCGGCACGTCTTGCGGCGTGATCGGGCCAAAGCCCAGCCGGCCCTCGGCGGTTTCAAGCTCCAGCATTGGCTCCAACCAATAGAGCCCACGGGAGCTGGTGCGGCGCAGTTCAAGCGGCAGTTGTCGACGCTCGGCTTCACTCACCAGCGCCACGGCGACCTTGTCCGCCCCCACGGCACGGGCCACTGAATCACGGGGGATACAGAGCTTCAGCATGCGCCCTCCTCCAGACAACCCTTCACCAGCTCGCGCAAGCGCTCGGGGGTTAACCGTGCATGCAGCTCGCCGTCCAGTTCCAGAGCAGGTGAACAGACGCAGGCACCCAGGCAATAGACGGGACGCAGGCTGATGCTGCCATCGGCACTGGTGCCATGGTCATCCAGCGCCAATTGCTCACGCAACTGCGCAGCCAGGCCCTCGGCCCCCATGCTCTGGCAGGACTCGGCCCGGCACAGACGCAGCGTGTGGCGCGCCGGCGGCGAGGTACGGAAGTCGTGGTAGAAGCTGATTACGCCGCGCACTTCAGCTTGGCTGAGGTTCAAGGCATGGGCAATCTCCGGGACGGCGGCGTCGGGAACGTACCCGCAGCCTTCCTGGATGGCGTGGAGAATCGGCAGCAAGGCACCGGGAGTGTCCTTTTCGCGCTGCAACACGCTATGAATCAGAGGCAGGTGAAGCGTCTCATCAGGCATAAACGTACCTCGGCATCTCGAACGATACCGCCGCAACGCGACGACCGTCCGGAGTCTTGGCTGCGGTGCCGGGCCACGTCACGGACGCGTGGCTGATCCAGTCACCATTCTCGCTCTCCGGCCAAGTGTCTAGGCGCACCAGGTCCGGGGCATCGTTACAGCTTGCCACTCCCGGGGGGCGGCGATTGCACACAGACGACTTAACGTGTCCTGAAAGCGACTTGAGCCGGGAGGCGGTCAGCCCTCATAGCTTAATTCACTATTGGGTATTGGCCAGCCGATGCTACCGGTGGTGTTTTTTGGGGGGCTACATATCCTTGCGCTTAGGCGAGTTGCTCGAAAGTTGTGTTGTCGAGGTGAAAATACTTATGACTCGCGGTATTTCAATGGATGAGCTCCTGAGCGGTGGCTGCCAATTGACGACCAACCCGATCCTTTAACGTGTCGATGAAGCGGGTGATTTTTGCATCGACAAACTGTCGTGAGTTGTAGATGGCATAGACGTTGCGCTCATACGTATGGAAGTCAGGCAGAACCCGCACCAGCTTCCCGGAGCGCAAATCCTCGACGGCCGTAAACCCGGCCAGCAACCCAATTCCAGCCCCCTCCCGAATAGCCACCGCCATCGCATCCATATCGTTCACGCTGAAACTTGGCCCGGCAGGGACAAATGTCGCGTCGCCCGCCTTGCTCTTCAGTTGCCACTCATCCCTGACATAGTCCACGGTGCCCAGCAGCAGACACTGGTGATCATCGAGATCCTTCGGCGTCACGGGCGGCGCATGTCGAGCCAGATAGTCTGGTGACGCCACCAGAACGCAATGGCTGACACCGATCTTTTGGCTGACATACGCCGAATCAGGCAGCGTTCGGGCAATCAGAATCGAGACATCGAGCTGGTCTTCAAGCAGGTTAGGCATGCGCTGGGAAAGCAATAGATCCACAGTGACATCCGGAAAATGTTTGCGGTATTCCAGCACGGCTCCCGTGACCAGATGCCGAGCCAGTCCGGGTACACAATGCACACGGAGTGTTCCCCTGGGCTGCAAGGCCGCGTTGCTTGCTTCGGCTTCCGCACTCTCAAGATCAGCCAGAATTTTCGTGCACCGCTCATAGAACCGCCGCCCCGCATCAGTGACCGACAGGCGCCGGGTCGAGCGTTGCAACAGACGCGCATCGAGCACGTTTTCGAGCGCAGAAACAGCACGCGATACGTTACCTACTGTGGAGTCCAGATGATTTGCCACGGCAGTGAAACTGCCCATCTCGACAACCTTTATGTAGACCGACATGTTCGAAAGCTTATCCATTGCGACCTTCCTTCAGATCTGACGCATACCCGTGAAAACACGCATTTTTCCATGATGCTACACGCTCGGCCCGATGCTCGATATTACCTCTGCTGACAACAATGATTCCCTCTGGGCCGACTAAATCAACGGTGTCGCCTTCCATAGACTTGGTTGCACAGGCCGCCTCAACAGGCCTGCGGCACAGCCACTCAGGCGCCGAGCGTCATACCAAACCCTGACAACCAAATGAAGGCCACATCATGAACACTCCCTACGACCCGCTTTATCTTTTCATCGGTGGTGAATGGATCAGTGACCAAGGGCGCGACACTGCTGCTGTCGTTAACCCGGCAACCGGACGGATGATCGGGCGCGTCCCCCTCGCCACCGCAGGTGACCTTGATAACGCCCTTGAGGTGGCTCGACTGAGCTTCGAACAATGGCGCCAGACCGTACCTGACAAACGCGCAAAAATCCTCAAGCGGGCCGCCGACCTGATCATTGAACGAGCACCGCACATCGCCGCGCAAATGACACTGGAAGAAGGCAAGCCGCTGGGTGAAAGCATGGATGAAGTGATACGTGCGGCGGAATACTTCGAGTGGTTCGCCGAGAGTGCCCGGCGTATTGATGGCCGCGTGGTACCGGCCAACCGTCCTGGCGTACTGCAACTGGTCAAACGCCAGGCCATCGGCCCAGTGGCAGCGTTCACACCCTGGAACTTCCCGGCCATTACTCCAGCCCGCAAGCTCTCGGCAGCCTTGGCCGCCGGGTGCAGCGTTATCCTCAAGCCAGGTGAAGAAAGTCCTTCCACAGCGCTGGCCCTGGCTCGTGCACTCGACGACGCAGGCTTGCCCAAAGGGGTGCTGCAGGTGGTCTTCGGCGTACCGGATCAAGTGTCCAGCCATCTGATCGCCTCACCGATCATTCGCAAAGTCACCTTTACCGGCTCAGTGCCCATCGGTCGCCTGCTATCTGCCCGAGCTGCCGAAGGCGTTAAGCCCATCACCCTTGAGTTGGGTGGGCACGGCCCCGTGCTCGTATTCGCAGATGCAGATATTGAAAAGGCTGCAACCGAAGGTGTCGCGAATCGGTTTCGCGGGACCGGACAGGTGTGCATTTCATCCACTCGTTTTCTGATCCAGCGCGGTGCCTATCAAGCTTTTGTCGATCATTTTGTCGCTGCAACCAAAGCCCTGAGAATCGGTGATGGCCTGCATCCAGACACTCAAGTGGGCCCTTTGGCCAACCCAAGGCAATTGGCAAAGATGGAAGAACTGGTGGCCGATGCCGTCGAGAAAGGTGCTCGGGTATTGGTCGGGGGCGAAGCCTTGTCACGTGAAGGCTTCTTCTTCCAGCCCACCGTTCTGGCGGATGTGCCGCTGAACGCCCGAGTCATGCACGAAGAACCCTTTGGCCCGATCGCAGTACTGATGCCGTTCGATGAATTGGCGGATGGACTGAAAGAAGCGAACCGCCTGCCCTACGGGCTCTCAGCGTACGCATTCACATCCAGTGCGCGAACCGCCATTGACGTCGCTGACGGATTGGAGGCCGGAATGATTGGGATCAACCAATACCGCATCGTCGCCACCGAGCTTCCGTTCGGCGGCATGAAAGAAAGCGGTCATGGCTCGGAAGGCGGCATTGAAGGCATCGAGCACTATCTGACCCACAAATTCATCAGCCAGGTTTAAGGGTAATTCCCATGTCCAAGATCAATTTCAGCAGTCCCCGCGAAGCGGCGCGCGCATTCACGCCCAAGCTGTCGCAGTTCGTCGACTCAACGCTTTATCCGCAGATTTGGAGCGATCCGGCATTGTCCCCCCGCGACCGCAGCCTGATCACCGTGGCCGCATTGATCGCCGGGGGCCACTCGGAAGAATTGCCCGCTCATTTACGCCGGGCGGTGGGCAATGGCGTTAATCATGACGAAATTGCAGCGGCGATCACGCACCTGGCTTTCTACGTGGGATTCCCTGGCGCCATTACCGCGTCTGCTATCGCCAACGCCACGTTTACCGAATCGGAGAACAACCAAGCATGAAAGCCATCAACATCAGAGAATTTGGTGCCGCAGACGTTCTGGAACTCGCAGAGGTTGCCACTCCTGAAGTGCGTCCTACCGACTTGCTAGTGCGTGTCTATGCCGCGGGGGTAAACCGTGCGGATCTGACTCATCGAACGGGTGGCTATGGCCATCCTAATTTCGGTGACTCCCAGATCATCGGGCTGGAGATCGCCGGAGAGGTGATCGATGCAGGCAGTGAGGTGATCGGATTTGAGGTGGGTGATCGAGTGATGGGCGTTGTTGGAGGCGGCGCCTATGCCGAACTGGCTCGAATCGACTACCGCATGGCCATGCACATCCCTGCCCAGCTGGACTATGTGCACGCGGCAGCAATTCCGGAGGTCTTCGTCACCGCCCATGAAGCGATGATGCATCTGGCTCGGCTCAAGGCCAGCGACTCGGTGCTGATTCACGCTGCTGCTGGAGGCGTTGGGTCTGCCGCCGTGCAGCTGGCTTACGCCACAGGCGCCACGGTGTATGCGACAACTGAAGGCAGCAAATTGTCTCGCGTCGAACACTTGGGGGCAGATGTCGCGATTGACTATAAGACACAGGACTTCGCCGAAGTCATTGCCGATAAAACCAACGGTCGAGGCGTCGATATCGTCATCGACTTCGTCGGCGAGCCCTACTTCGCACGCAACGTCGCGTCCCTTGCGCATGGCGGCCGCCTGATTCAGGTTGGCATCCTCGGCGGTGGCGGCAAAGTAACTATAGAGCTGGAGCATATCCTCTACCGTCACTTGCAAATCATTGGCACGGTCATGAAGTCCCGCACGCAGCCGGAGAAGCACGACATGATCAGGCGCTTCCGTGAGCATTGGCTTGATCGCTTCGATGGCGCTGCAAGCCTCGAGCCTGTCGTTGACAGCACGTTCCCGTTATCACGGGCCGCCGATGCACATCGCCGGATGGAATCTTGCAAGAACGTCGGGAAAATCATTTTGACCATGCAGCCTGAAGACTTGGTTTGAGTCTGGCGTCTTGCGATAGAACTGAAACGGTGCCCCTGGTGGGCACCCTTCAGGATGAAAAAACCATCTTCACAGGACTAGGCCCGTTGTTCCATGGCTTCTCAGGTACTACGGTCGTATTCGCCTTCTCAGTAACTCGGATAACAGCATCGGCATCCCGGACTCCTGATTACCCGGCTCATTTCCTGGCCCATAGGTTTCCCCTGTTGTCGCTGCCGCCCACTGTTTCATGCCCTCTGGCAGCGGCGCCCCTTTTGTTCGTCGTTGCTTTAACGGTATGTTTAAGTCCTCAACTCGAGGACGACCTATGGCCATCCACGCACCCACCGTCACGCAAAAACACTTGGCAGTGTTAATCGACGCCGACAACGCCGCGGCGGCAATTGTTGAAGGTTTATTCGAAGAAATCGCCAAGTATGGTGTCGCCAACGTCAAGCGGATCTATGGCGACTGGACTGGCCCTCAGTTGGGCGGATGGAAAAAGGTGCTGCTCGACCATTCGATTCAGCCTATTCAACAGTTCGCGTATACCAAAGGTAAGAACGCAACAGACAGTGCGTTGATCATCGACGCAATGGACCTGCTATACACCCGCCGCTTCGACGGTTTCTGCCTGGTCTCGAGCGACAGTGACTTCACCCGGCTCGCATCGCGGTTACGAGAAGAAGGTTTGACGGTCTACGGGTTTGGTGAAGAAAAAACCCCGAGACCGTTCGTGTCGGCCTGCGACAAGTTTATCTATACCGAATTGTTGCGCGGTGAAGCGCTTGTTGCTGCAAGCAATGGACATGATCGCCCCGAACCCGAGCCACTCGCCGAAATTGAGACCGTCAATGTCGCCAGTACGCCCGAGGCGAAAAAACTACCCAAGGCACCCGTAAGTTTTATTGCAAAGATATTGGATGACATTGCCGACGAGGATGGCTGGGTTCACCTGGGTGCGCTAGGCACCAACATCAGCAAATTGAGACCTGAATTCGACCCTCGCACCCATGGTTACAAAAAGCTCAGTGAACTGATCAAGGGGTATCCGGATACGTTTGAACTGCAAGCTAGAGGAACGTCCGGAGTGGGTGGTTCAATTCTCTATGCCCGGCATCGACAGCCCGGTTTGTAGCCCCCAAAACCAATGACCGCTCTTGGCCCAGAGTGTGTGGAAACGCCGTCATTGGAGAAATTTTACCAAGCGATGATCTATTGCCGGTCGCCAGGACTAGATCGATTCCAAAGGGACGAAAATGACATTGACTGTCGAAAGGTTGGTCAGGATAGCAATGGCCAATCCAATAAATGCGGAAATCACCTCACGCCTACCTTCACTCGGTTTGAATCAATGCATGCTCACTGCAGGCTGCCTGTTCCAAGCCGTCTGGAATCATCAGTCACAGCTGCCACCAGCCTGGGGAGTGAAGGATTACGACGTTTTTTACTTCGACAGTGATCTGTCCTGGGACGCTGAGAATGAGGTCATCAACTCAGCTCAGCGTCTCTTCCAAGACCTTGAAGTGAACGTTGAGATCAAGAATCAGGCTCGCGTTCACCTGTGGTACCGCCAGCGGTTTGGAGCGGACTATCCCCAGCTTCAGTCGGCTAAAGACGGAGTTGATCGCTACCTGGTTTCGGGTACCTGCATTGGTTTGGATATAGAAACTGGCGAAGTTTATGCCCCCAACGGCCTGACCGACACCGAGCAAGGGTTCCTTCGCATCAACCCAAAGAATCCCAAGCCGGATCTGTTCGATCAGAAGGCGAAAAGTTATCAGGCTCGCTGGCCTTGGCTCAGGATCGTGGAAACACAAAGTTGAATCGGAGCGCTTGGCGTATCCCGGCCAAGCAAAAGGCGCATACCCTCTCACCTTCCCAGCGTGAGACATATCGATATTGATGACTTTACTGGCTGCCCAAGCAGTCATTCAAGGCGTCTACAAATAGCGGGGTCGATTCAGCTGGATGCGTTTTTGATTTCAACCCTTTGCGCGGGACCATAGATTACTTATTGAACATTTCGTAAAAAAGCGTAGCATTGCCGCCCATGATACTCGAACAGCTCAAAGCCCTGGGCAATGACACTCGCATGCAAATGATGGAGTGGCTCAAAGACCCACTCAGTAATTTCCCCCCTCAGGATCATGGCGATCCTGCGATAGGCGTGTGCGTCACCCATTTGCAGCACAAGGCCGGGCTTTCACCTTCTACTGCGTCTGCACATTTAGCTATCTTGCAACGTGCAGGCTTCGTGCTGACCACCCGCATCGGAAAATGGACTTACTACCGGCGCAATGAGCAGGCGATTAATGACTTTGCGGCTAGGCTGATCATCGAATTGTAATTTTTAAACATTCATTTCGTTATTTCGCGTAATGAGAAAACATGAGGGAACCTCTATGAGCAGCAAAACTATCTTCGTTGAACCCGGTGGCGGCTATGAAAAGGTTGTGGTTGGCAGCAGCGAAGTCCGAGCCGCAGCGCGTGGCGAAATCACCGTACGTCTTCATGCAAACTCGCTCAACTACCACGACTTCGCGGTGGTCAGCGGTATGTGGGGCCCTAGCGAAAAACGCATCCCCATGGCCGATGGTGCAGGTGAAGTCATTGCTGTCGGCCCAGATGTCACTGAATTCAAGGTAGGTGACTCGGTCGTCAGCACCTTCTTCCCGGAATGGATCAACGGTACGCCACTGGTTGAAGGCTTTGTCAGCGTGCCAGGTGATGGCATTGACGGCTACGCTCGTGAGCAAGTAACGGCCAACGCCACATCGTTCACCCTCGCGCCTATTGGCTACAGCCATGCTGAAGCGTCGACGCTTACCACCGCTGGCCTGACTGCATGGCGCGCCCTGATGGCCGATGACTCACTCAAGCCGGGCGACACCGTGCTCGTCCAAGGCACTGGTGGCGTTTCAATTTTCGCCCTGCAGTTCGCTAAAATGGCCGGCGCTACCGTTATTGCGACCTCTTCAAGCGACGAAAAACTTGAACGTCTGAAAGCGCTAGGCGCTGATCATGTGATCAATTACCGCAAAGACCTCAACTGGGGCGAAACTGCACGCGCGCTAACGGGTGGCCGTGGTGTTGACCACATCATCGAAGTCGGCGGCCCTGCGACGCTTGAGCAATCGATGAGTGCAATTCGGGTTGCTGGTCACATCTCCGTCATCGGCATATTGAGTGGCGTAAGCGGTGCAATGAATTTTGTACCGGCACTGATCAAGCAAGTGCGTCTGCAGGGTGTATTGGTGGGTAGCCGCAGCCAGCAGCAGGACATGATCCGAGCCATCAATGCTAATGGCATGCGCCCGATTATTGATCGTCATTTCCCTATGAGCGAGATTGTCGAAGCGTTCAAGTATCAGGAAACCAACCAGCATTTCGGCAAAATTTGCCTGGATATCTAAGCACGCATGCATGGGCATGATCCGTATGCCTATCTCAAAGATCTGCTGCCACGGCTGCCGACGCAGCGGACGAGAGAGATTGGCCCCTTGCTGCCTGTCACAACCGGCAGCAAGGGGTCCAGGCTGTGTGAAAACACCGCCGAGCAGTTCAAGACCTGCGGTTTAAAACAGTATGAGTCGATAGTGGACTTTCACGACCGGCAGTCTGCATCGCCCCAAAGTGAGTAAACGCTTTTGCCACCCCTTGCCATGATTTCTGAGGATTTCATCGCAAGGATTGCCCATGAAGCGGTCTATCCATCAGATTAATTCTTGAGCTCGTCTTGGTTGTCGCTGATCCAGAATATGAACCATCAGACAGGCATACAGCGTCACGAGAATGAACAATCCCATGCGTACGGCAAACGCCGTGTAGACGTCCTTGCCCGCAATACTGTCTTGAACCGACTGGCCCAGCAGAATAATCAGGGTGATCAGGCTGTTGAGCCAGAACCCTGGGCTTAACCGTGTAGGGCTTATCCCATATAGCTTGCGCGCCAGCACGAGGCCGAACAGCAGCATCCAAAGGAAGAACATCCATAGGTGTACAAAGAGACTCAGTGCACACCAGAACAACACCGCCAGCAGGCCTCCCAACAAGGTCGAGCCAATCAATTCTCGAGCGGCATTACGCGACGTCGTTGTGGAGCTCTGCTGACCCAGGCTGACCGCTTTCAAGACAATGGGCAGGTAAGTGGCCGGATCAATCAGGGCCACCAGAAACGCTGGTAATACAATCAGCGCTGCCCGTAGCGCAACCCTGTCGACGTCTTCCGCCCGCAAGGCCGGGGCCGCAGGTGATGACGGAGTATTGGCTGACTCGGGAAACAGCCAATGACTTATCGCCAGCACGATGACAGCGAGGATCAAGTCTTTAACCAATGCACCGATGATCATCATCGCCAAGTCAAAATCGACGAAGCCAGCTGACGAGATCATGGTCAGGCCGATCACCAGAAACGTGACGATCAGGTTATTGCCGCCACGCAGACCCAATCGAAAAACCAGGAACAGGCTCACGCCGACCAGGAGAACGCCGCTGAACGGGTAGTAGCGCAGGATTGGGATAAGCAATAGGCCGACACCGGTGGTCAACATCGCGACCAGGGCCAGTGTCAGTCCGGCCTTGAGTTGCAACGGACGATTGAGGGTGGAAATCAAAAGTACCGCAAGCACGGGCGCGATAAAGGGAATCGGCAAGGCTACGCCGAAGCTGACCGCAAGGCACAGCGCGGTGCCTGTAGCCAGGCGCAACGCCCGCTGAGTCCTCGGCGTCCGCTTAGTAGACATAAGACAGCCAACTCATCAGCCTCAGAAATATGCGGCCCAGTGGATTCAGCGGGTTGCCTTGAGAGGGGAAAGCCATGACCTCGGCTTGGCCACCGGCACGTATCGCGCGAGTGTCACGCAGCCTGGCCATTGAATCCTCGGAAAATTCGATGATCACCGGAAAACGCTGTGCCGGACGAAGCCAGTCCCGGCTGTTCTGCACAGTTGGCAATGTACCGGGCGCTGTCGTCGGACCCACGCTGACGCCGTAGCCGACACTGCGTACACGCCCGTCGAACACTTCGCCTGGCAATGCATCCAGGACGATCGCCACCGCTGTCTGGGGCTTGACCAGACCGAGGTTGTTTTCGGTCATGTCTGCGCTGATCCACACATCATGGATGGCGATCAGGGTCATGACTGGGCTGCCGATGGCTGCGAACTGCCCCGCGTCGGTGCGTAGGTCGGTGATCAAACCTGCCGAACGTGCGCGAATCTGTGTATTAGCCAGGTCGAGTTCAGCTTTCGACAACGCGGTGGCGGCGCTGCGCAGCAAAGCGTTGTTTTCCGCACTGCCACCTTCTTGCTCGCGCGCGCGCTGGACCTCGGCACGGGCGGCGGCGACCTGGCTGAGCGCTTGTTGGTAGTTTGCGCGAGATACTTCGAGCAAGCGTACGGAAATGGTGCCTGGGTCTTCGCGGTACAAACCCTCGAGCCGCTGGTTGTCCTGCCGCGCCTTGAGTTCATTCGCCTGGGCCGCTCGCAAATTGGCTTGTGCCGCGGCTATGCCAGCGGTGCTGGCACCGATCTGTCGACGGGTGGACTCAAGATCTGCATGCGCACGGTCGACGGCAATCTGATATGGCTGAGGATCCACTTCGAACAGCACGTCTCCCGCCTTGACGTCCTGATTGTTACGCACGTTGACGCGGATGACTCGACCAGCCACTTCCGCAGCCACCGGTATCACAAAGGCACCGACTCGAGCCTGTTGCGTATAAGGCGTAAAGCGGTCAGCCAACAAGTACCAGACCAGACTCAGTGTGATCAAGATCAGTACCCACTTGATGCCTTTTGAGCCGGATTCAACTGGCGGTTCTGGCGCCTCGGGGGAAGAGGCATCGGTGGAAGACTGCGCGGCTTCACTCATGATTGTTGACCTTTTTCGGTTCCGCTGCTGAAGGCTCATCCAGCAAGTTGCCCCAGTCCGTGCGCCCTTCCATTTGCTGGCGGGTGGCCGGGGCGACTTTCGGTTGGACGCTGTACCAACCGCCGCCCAACGCTTTGTATAGGGCAATCACATTGCTGACGGCATTGCTTCGGCTGACCAGGTAATTGTCCTGTTGCTCCAGCAGTGCGCGTTGCGAGTCGAGCACCCGCTGGAAGTCCGAGTACCCTTCCCGATACAGGGCGTTGGCCAGCACCAGTGATCGCTTGGCGGCGACTTCGGCCTCACGCAGGATTGCTTCGCGCTCCAAGGACTTGATCAGTCCATTGGCTGCGTCATCTGCCTCGCGTGCCGCTTGGCGCACTTTTTCGCGGTACCCTTCGATCAGTTGCTGCAACCGCGCATCCTGGACGCGCACGTTGTTACTGATCTGGCCGTGGTCGAACAGATTCCAGCGCAGACTCGGGCCACCGATCAGGTCCAGACTCCTGGGGGTGCCATTGAGCGTATCAGTCGTCCAAACGATGCTGCCCAGCAAGGTCAGCGACGGATAGAAATCGGTTTCGGCCACGCCGATCAGGGCCGACTGGGCCGCGACATTGAGTTCAGCGGCACGCACGTCGGGCCTGCGCAGCAGCAGGTTGGCCGGTACATCCTGCAGCACGGTACGGTCCACCAGCGGAATCCATCCTTCATTTTCGACCAGTTGCGGCAGAGCGCCGGGCGGCCGTCCAATCAGTACCGCCAACGAATTACGGGTACGCAGAACCTGATCCTCGAAGTTGGGGATGGTACTCAGGGTGCCCAGGTATTGGGTTCTGGCTTGTTGCAGGTCGAGCTCTGCATTCTGGCCGCTCTTGAACAGCTTCTCGGTTATCTCGAAGTTACGCTTTTGCTGTTTGGCGTTTTCCTTGGCCACGCGCAAACGTGCTTCGGTGGTACGCAGCGAAAAGTAAGTACTGGCTAGTTGGGCGCGCAGCAGAACCAGCCCGTCTTCGAAATTGGCCTGGGCGGCGAAGTAACTGGCATCGGATGATTCAATGGCGCGACTGAAGCGCCCCCAGAAGTCCAGTTCCCAACCAATGTCGAACCCCGCACTGTATTGCCAGAAATGACTGTTTTGCGGACTACTTCCGCCGGATTGCTGACGGTTGAAGTACAGACTGTCGGCGCTGGCCTGCTGCAGTTGTGGGTAACGCCCGCTTTGGGCAATACCCAACTGGGCCCGCGCCTCAATCACCCGCAGACCGGCAACTTTAAGGTCTGAATTGTTGGCATCCGCCTCGGCAATCAGACGATTGAGAACCGGATCGCCGAAAACTTGCCACCATTGACGAAAGTCCGGGGCCCGGCTGCGTTGGCTGACTTGCTCAAGGGCAGGAGTAGTCCAGTGTCCTGGCCACGCCTCCCTCGGTGACTGAAAGTCTGGCCCCAGGCGCACGCAGCCGCTCAAGCCGAGCACTCCAAACACTAGCAGTTGGCCCGATCGCGTCAGATGCATGCGTTTTTTCCAGTCAAGGAAGATTACAGGAGCATAGACGCCCTGATCGCCCACAGACTGCTAAGCTTTTCAGCATCGTTATATTTGATAAGACCCGTCAAAAAGGTACGGCAGCCATGAACTCCCCCCATACCGCTAAATGGCGCTTCAAACTGGGTATAGCCATCATTTGTCTGATGCTAGGCTCCTGGCTGATGGTGCCGGTCGCGGCGGCGCTCGATGTGCCTGGATCGAAGATCGCAGCGCTGACTGGGGTCCTGTTTATCAGCAACAAAGTCCTGCTGATTCTCGTCATCGCCGTCATGGGCAAGGCCGGCTTCCAGCAGTTGAAGAGCAGCTTGGTCGGTTACGTGTCCGGGCTTGTGCCTTCCATGAAGGACGAAGTTGGCCCGGTTCGTCATCGAATCGGCATCGTGATGTTCTGCTTGCCGTTGATCTCCTCATTCCTCGAGCCTTACGTCGATGCCTTCTGGCCAGGTCTCAGACCGAACCTCTGGCAGGCCCAATTGCTGGGTGACGTCATGCTGATTGGCAGCTTTTTTGTACTCGGGGGGAATTTCTGGGAGAAGGTGCACGCGTTATTTGTGCGAACTGCACGTGTCTCGGACTCAAGTGCGACGTGAGTCGACGATAGAAACGACAAATGAACATGAATGGGCGCAGGGCTTTCAAGTCAATTACGAATCCGGACTCACCGAAGGGCCGCTGGGGTTGAGTATCGATGCGATAGGCCTGCTGAAGGTAAAGCTTGTCTCTAGCCGGCCCGCCACCGTTGTACCCCTATAAATCAGTGATTGTCGTCCCTGCAATCGTCTCGGCGAAACCGACACCGAACATCCGGCCCGGGGTTTCAAAGCCTGCCCGCCGCTCACCGTCCAGCACCCGCCGCGCCGCCTCCACAGCCGCCAGGGGGGTGTAGGTGTAGCCGTTGACGGTCTCGATCATTGAACGCGCTACCGTGCCGTCAGCTCCTGTGACTTCTGCCACGGCGCGGGCGCGGTTGGCCTCACGTTGTTCAACGCTTGGGCCGTCGGAAAGTTGTGACAGGTCGCCTTCGGGAAAGGCATCACCGGTGATATTCACGAACATGGCGATATTCGGGACTGCGGTGGAATGCCACCCGGTGATCAGATCACCGAAGGACAGCGGTGCGCACAGTGCCGGGCCATCGCCAAAGTCGAAGTGCTGAGGCTGCGCGTCGGGTGTTGCCACCAGTAATCCGTCCACCCGCGCCAAGAGCCCCGCGCCGATGATCTCGCTGACGCTCAAAGCCGATCCCCGTGACATGGAGCCTGCGACCTGCAGCGCCATCTTCAGCGACTGCGGATCCTGTACACGACGGGCGACATGCATGGCCAGGCAGTCTGTCGGCACCACGTCCCAGCCGACGCCGGGCAGCAACATGACACCCGCTTGGACGGCCTGTGCGCCAAGCTGTTCGGCCTGCCGATAGACGTTGATCTCGGCAGTGATATCCAGGTAGTCGACCCCAGCCTTGATGCAGGTCTGCATCAGGGCGGGCGCTGTCTGTGCAAAAGGCCCGGCGAAGTTCAGCAGCACGCTGATGCCTTCCAGGGATTGTGCTGCGTGTCTATCCGGGCTGAACACTCGGTACGTGACGTTCAGTTGAGCAGCCAGAGCCTGCAACCTTTCGCCATTGCGTCCGGCGATGACAAATTCCAGCCCCAACGCTTTGGCATGCTCGGCAGCCATGCGCCCGGTGTAGCCCGTCGCGCCGTAGATCATTAATTTTTTCATTGATTGTGCTGCCAGTTCTTGTAGACGAATTCGAGGCTGTAGCCATCCGGGTCAAGGACATTGGCTGCGTAGTAATCGGGGTCGTAATGCAGACGTGCGCCGGGGGCGCCGTTGTCGCGGCCGCCACTGGCCATGGCCTCCGCATACGCCGCGTTGACCTCGGCCTTGCTGCTCGCCACGAAACCGACATGCACGGCTCGCCCCTCGACCACGCCCTCGCGCAACCAGAAGAACATCCGCCCATTGGCGCCGAAGCCCTTGAGATCCGGGTGGCCTGGCGGTCCGTCCTTGCCGTCGTAATCAAGTCGCACGGTAATGCCCAGCGGGGTCAGTGTCGCGGTGTAGAAACGGATGGAACGCTCAATGTCGCTGACTGAGATAAAAATATGATCAAGCATGCGCTAGCCTCGCTATTCAGATGTTGTAGCTGCCCGCGACTTCGATCGTCTGAGCATTGATCCAGCGTCCTTCTTCGGACAGCAGCATGGCGATCACGCTCATTCGCTGCGCCACTGTCACTGAGTTGAGTCACCACAGTAACCATCGCCTTGGTAGCGAGCGCAGCCGTTCCTGCTCGAATCCTGCCTGTTTCTACTTTTTGCTTGCGTGGACGCATCCGCCTGCGTTCAGATGGCCCCATGACCAACCCACTCAATGAACTGCGCGCCCTGGCTGCTCGGGCCGAGAACCGCCGCACGGAAACGGGCATACCGCGCCTGGCCATGGTCCAGGGTGAAATCCCGGCGCATTTGCTGGCCGCCGTTTACGAACCGATGATCAATCTGATTCTGCAAGGCAGTAAGTCAATGACCATCGGCGACCGTACGCTGGACTATGACCCTGCGACCTATTTCGTCATGTCCATCGAATTGCCAGCGGTCGGCCAAGTCCATCCCGCTGCGTCCGGCGAACCTTACCTGGCGGTCAGCCTGACACTCGACCCGACGGTCCTGGCAACTTTGCTCGCCGACCTGCCAAAGCCTGTCGGCCAATACGAAAAGGATGCGGGCTTTTCGGTAGCCTCAGTCACGCCCGAGTTGATGGATGCCTGGGTCCGTATGCTGCGGTTGATGAACCGGCCTGAAGACATTGCGGCCCTTGCCCCCGTTTACGAACGAGAGATCCTCTACCGGGTGTTACAAGGCCCTCACGGCTGGATGCTGCGTGATATCGCAGCACCCGATAGCGCCATGGCTCGGGTCAGCCTCGCGATCCAGTACATTCGCCGGGAATTTGCCGAGTCCATTCGCGTGGAAGCGCTGGCACAACGGGCTGCGATGAGCGTTTCGGCCTTTCACCGTCACTTCAAAGCCGTGACCGCGCTGAGCCCTCTGCAGTACCAAAAAAGAGTGCGTTTGCTGCAGGCTCGGACACTCCTGGTCGCCCATGCCAAAAGCGTTACCAGCGCGGCATTGGAGGTCGGTTACGAAAGCGCTACACAGTTCAGTCGCGATTACGCACGAGTATTCGGACTGCCCCCAGCACGCGATGCGGCAAGAATTCAGGGTGAAATTCTCGGCGAGCAGATCAGATGAAACGGTTTTTCCCCCGGATGCTGTGAGTCAGTCACCGTTGCTGTTCGCGCTGAACGAAACAGGCCACGGGGCAGTCGGAACACCAGGCCCCTCGGCAAAGAAACCTGACTCATGTCCTTACGATCTGCTGTCCTCGCTACGTTGCTCACGTTGGCCGCCAGCACGGCGGCCGCCGCACAAGAACCGCTGCGTCTGGAACGCCTGGACCGCTGCGGTGACCTGCTGCAGAGCCAGCATCAGGACTGGTGCCTGACGGTGCATGGCTTGGATACTCAAACGCCACAACTGAAACTCGGTGAAAAAACGCTACCCGCGCTCATTGTCCAACGCGAAGGGCAAAACCTGCGCGTGCGCCTGGACAGCGCCGCCTATCAGAGCGGCCCTATTTGGCTGGAAGACGGGCAGCGCGTCAGCAATGCAGCCTGGCTGAGCCTGCGCAACAGTCACGTATTGGCCGCCGGGCCGGACGAAGTCGCCAAGAACATGGACGGCTTGAGCACCTACGTCGATCTGGTGAGCCTGTTGATCGAGGAAAATCACGATGGGCGCCAGGAAGCTGAGCGTCTCGCCCAAAAATACGGCGCCAAGGTCGTCGGCAGTATTGCTCCCCTGAACCTGTATCAGCTTCGGCTACCTGCCAAGGATCTGGTGCAGCGCGACGCGCTGGTGCTACGGATGGGCAGCGAGACCAGTGTCGATGCCGTGGTGATCGAGGAGTCGGCGGCAGAAGAGGCCGAGCAAGCCAGCGCTCACCCCGAAGAGCCGAAGAAGCCGGCCCTGGACTCCGATGAATGGGCCGCCAACCGTTTTCTCGACGCGGTGAACTACTACCAGCGGCGCATTCCTGCGCGGCAACCGCCCCCCCCGCCGCAACCGGTGCGCATTGGCCTGATCGAACGTAACGTGGATTTCGACACCGCCGATTTCGCCGACTACCTCGGCGGCTGCTCGATGCCGCGCACCTGCGTCTATGCGCGCGATGCGAGTACGCCAGACAACCACGGCACCACCGTCGCCGGCATTCTCGCCGCGCGCTGGGATGACGGTGGAAACACCGGTTTTCTCCGGGGTCTGGACAGAGCCAGCGGTGGTTTCGAAGTCATTGTCGAGCGCAACTCCGATGCCGGGATCACCGCCAACATCGCCGCCTCGGTCAATCTTGTGGAGGACGGCGTGCGGGTGCTCAACTGGAGCTGGGGCATTCACCGCGTTGGCGCGAAAAACGTCAAAGGCGATGAAGTCGACTCGCTGTTGCGCTCAGGCATCGCCATGAGCGGTTACGAGGAACTGCTGGAAGAGTTTTTCCTGTGGCTGCGCAAGGAGCATCCCGACGTGGTGGTGGTGAACTCCGCCGGCAATGGGTCTTCGTTCTCGGGCACCGATGAATACCGCCTGCCCTCGTCGTTCATCACCGAACAACTGCTGGTGGTCGGCGGGCACCAGCGCAACGAGCGCGCCGGGGTTGCCGTCGATGACCCGGGCTATGCGGTCAAGCGCAGCTCCTCGAATATCGACATGCGCGTGGACATCACCGCCGCCGCTTGCGCCCACGCCTCGACCACCAGCGCCGGCGAAAACGGCGCAGTGCATTGCGGCACATCCTATGCCACGCCCATGGTCGCGGGCTTGCTGGCGGCGATGCTGTCCATCAACCCGCAACTTCAGCCCGAGCAGCTACGCATGCTGCTCCGGCGCAGCGCCATGACCATTGGTGAAAACCACGACTTCGAACGGATGGATGGCGAGGACCTCACCGCGCCCATCCTGCCGTCGGAGCGCAGCTATCAGCTAAACGACAAGGACGTGGGGCGTTCGGCTCGATTGGACATGCAAAAAGCGCTGGACCTGGCGGAGCAGAGCCGCACGCGCGTGCGCTGAACCTGGCACTGGGTGTGGGATTAAAAAGTATTGGCAGCAGCGACATCCATAGTTTGACCCTCCTCGAAGTGAGCGATGCCTCAGGTGCATAACCTGTGAGCCCACATGGAGGAGATGGCAATGAAACCCACCCGCTTTTTTGGAAAGACCGTACTGACCTGCACATTCATCCTGGCAATGATCGGATGGGGGGTCGGTTTCTATGGGCCGCCGATCTATATGCAGGCCGTGATGGATCGCACCGGCTGGCCGGTGGCCCAGGTGTCGGCGGCCGTTACGTTGCACTTTCTCAGCGGCACCCTGGTCATCGCCAACCTGCCAAGGCTCTACGCGCGCTTCGGTGTACCGGCCGTTACCCTGCTGGGCAGCGTGGTGCTGGGGGTCGGGGTGAATATCTGGGCTCAGGCCAGCCAATTATGGGTGCTGTATGCCGGGGCCATCTGCTCGGGCATCGGTTGGGTGACATTAGGCGCCGCTGCCGTTAACACCCTGATCGCGCCCTGGTATATCAAGGAGCGGCCCAAAGCCTTGGGCAAGGCTTACAACGGCGCCAGCATGGGTGGGGTGATTTTCTCGCCGTTGTGGGTGTTGCTGATCGAGCGTTTTGGCTTTGCCACGGCGGCGCTGGTGATCAGCCTCGCAGCCGTGGTGCTGCTCGGCTGCTTCGCCTTTCTGGTGTTCAATAAAAGCCCTCAAAGCCTCGGCCAACATCCGGACAATGCCGACCAACCAGAACCGATAGCGACTGGCACGAGCGCCACACCCTGGACTGCGGCGCAAACCCTCAAATCGGCCAGTTTCCGTTCCTTGGCAGCGGGCATGTCCCTGGGGTTGTTCGCCCAAATAGGCTTGATCGCCCACCTGTATTCGATTCTGGCGGGACGCATGGGCGCCCATGACGCCTCATTCGCCATGGGCCTGGCCACCGCCAGCGCCATGGGCGGGCGTTACGTGGCCGCACGCCTGATGACCCAAGGCGTCAACCGCCGTCAACTGGCCTGCCTGGGTTATGGGATTCAGATGCTTGGAACACTGATGCTCCTGGGCCTGGATATCCATCCGGCGGTCGCCTGGGTGGCGGTGGTGTTGATCGGTTCGGGAATCGGCAACGCCACTTCATTGCCGCCGTTGATCGCCCAGACTGAGTTCAGCCGCGAACAGACCGCCAGGGTGATTGCGCTGATGGTCGCAATCAGTCAAGCCACCTATGCCTTCGCTCCAGCATTCTTCGGCCTAGTCCGTTCAGTCTTTGCCGAACCGAGCCAGGCCATCGTCGCTATCGTGATTGCCGCTGTCGTGGTGCAAGGCCTCGCGATCCTGGCGTTTTACACGGGCGTGGTCACCCGCCCTTTCAAGAAAACCGTGTACTGACTCGCTACCTACGTCAGGATCGGGCCAGCGCTAGCCCCCTGCACGGATGCGCTCGACCAGACGTGCCTGCAGCACTTTGAGCTCCTCGGGGTCGGCCTTGCCCCGCCCATGTATGCCCGCCTCCTCGCCCTCCCAGCGAGGGACGATGTGTACATGAATGTGGTAGACCGTCTGCCCGGCCGGAGCCCCGTTGAACTGCGCGATTTGCACACCATCGGGCTTCAGCTCGTCCACGATGACCCGTGTGAGCCGCTGCACGGCAGACATCATCGCGCCGAGGGCCGCAGGCTCGACATCAAGAATATTCCGGGCCTGGGACGCTTTGGGAATCACCAGGACGTGGCCGCGCGATTGAGGAAAGATATCCAGAAAAGCCAGTACATCGGCGTCTTCGTAAATCTTGTAGCACGGCGCGTCGCCACGAAGGATTAGCGCGAAGATGTTCTGCGGATCGTAATCGCCGTGCAGGCTCATGATCATTCCCTTAAGCGGTTGTCAGGACAGTTGACTGCCAGCAAGCCGGCATCGAACGATCAGAAGGTTTAGCACAATCAACTGGCTGTTTTCCATAAAACGGGCAAAAGCCCCGGTACTTTGCAGTGCCGGGGCCTGACGTTGCGTGGCGTCACGCGCGGTTTTTCAACGTGTCATAGGCTTCAAGCGAACGCAGCGAGTAGATGTACGCGGCGCCTGCATTCAGCGAGATCGCGGTTGCCAGGGCGGCGGCCACTTCCTCGCGGCTCGCCCCAGCCTTGATCGCCGAGTCCGTGTGCGCGGCGATACAGCCATCGCAGCGGGTGGTCACCGCGACGGCAATCGAAATCAGCTCGCGGGTCTTGGCATCGAGTACGTCGTTTTCGCTGGCGGCCTCCCCAAGGGCCATGTAGGCCTTGACCATTTTCGGGTTGCTCTTGCCCAGCGCGCCAAAGGCTTTTTGAATGGTGGGCAACATTTCAGACCAGTTATTGAACATGGCATTAACTCCTGAGTGGGTTGGGTGTACTGTTTCGACGCCCTCAGTTTTTCACTCCGGCGCGGGTCGATTTTGTTCAATCCGCTCAGTTTTTTTGGCGATGCTCTCAAATGAATGCGATCGATCGACTCATCAGCCTGGCCAATGTGCGCGGCAGTCTGGATCTACGCTGTCAGTTCCAGGGTGACTGGGCTCTGGATCATGAACAGCAAGCCCTGGGCAGAGCGCCCTATCACATCGTGTTGGCGGGAGAGTGCCGGGTGGAGTTTCCCGATGGGCAGCGTTTGCCCATGCGCGCAGGTGACATCCTGCTTCTGCCCCGTGGTGCGCGACACCTGATGCACAGCCCTGGGAAAACAGTGGCGCCAACTTCACCGAAACTCGTCACAGGTGGCGCGCTGCCGGTCCATCGTATTGGCAACGCCAGTGCAGAACTGGACATGCTGTGTGGCGACTTTCACTTCAATCGGGCCTCACTGCTGTTTGCCTCCCTGCCCGAATACCTGGTCATCCCCAGCGGCGCGTTGTCGGCCAACGGTCCGCTACCCGCGCTGGTGGAAGTCATTCGTGCGGAAGCCGATGAGGCCAAGGTCGGTGCCCGTTTTCTGCTCGATGCGCTTTCCCAGGCATTGTTCACGCTTATTCTGCGTGCGCATCTGGCAAATCACGGCCAGGACAGCGGCTCGCTGGCGCTGTTGGGCGATAAACGTCTGGGCCGAGCCTGGCAGGCGATGCTCGCAGATCCGGCCTACGAGTGGACGATCCAGGGCCTGGCGGACCTCGCGAACATGTCCCGCGCGAACTTCATGCGAACCTTCGTTCGCGTGGCCGGGGTATCGCCTTGGGTGTTGTTGACGCAAATACGCATGGAGTTGGCGTTCAGTCTGCTCAGCCATTCACATTTGGGCTTGAGCGATATTGCCGTGCAGGTCGGTTACCAATCCCAGGCGGCGTTCAGCAAGAAGTTCAAGGAGATTTATGGGCAAGCACCAGGAAAAGTGCGACGTACGATCTAGCCTGTGGCAAGGGCGCTGGGCTGGGCGATTGGAGCCAGAGATTCGATCGTTCCCACGCTCCTGCGTGGGAATGTCGCCAGGGACGCTCCGCGTTCCGCTTCTGGAAGGTGACGCAGAGCGTCACGGGATGCATTCCCACGCAGAGCGTGGGAACGATCAAAAAGCTGCTCTTTTGGCGAGGGTGTAGCACCTGCTCAAACGTCCAGAACCACGGTCTCACTCCCCTGTGCCGGTACTGCGCAACAGATCAGTACCTCATCTTCGACAACCGGCTCGGCCGGACTGTTCAGATAATGCACCTGCCCCTGGCTTAGCCGGGTTTTACAGGTGCCGCACGAACCGCCGCGGCAGCTGAACTCAGGGCTCAGCCCCCGGGCTTCGGCAAGCTCCAGCAGGGTCCCGCTGCCCGGTTCCCAGCGGGCCTCCTTGCCGGAGCTGGCGAACAGGATCTTCACCGACTCGCTCGATGCAGGCACTTGCGGGGCCGCTGGCACGCTGACTTCGGCGTCGCGTACCAGTGTGGATGGGCCGAAGGTTTCGGCATGAATGCGATCGTCTGGAATGCGCAATTTGCGCAATCCGTCATACAGCGACTGGGTGAAGCTGACGGGCCCGCACAGGTAGTAGTCGTAGTCATCAAGCGCCAGCAGTTGCTTGAGCAGTTCCACATCGATCCTGCCCGTCGCGTCGTAGCCTTGCCCCACACCTTCCGTAGGCGGCTGGCTGACCAGGCGCAGTACCTTTACCTTACCTGCGGCACGCTTGACCAGCTCATCGATTTCCTCGCGAAATGCCAGGTCGGCTACCGTGCGCGCGCTTTGCACCAACCAGACCGGACGCATCCGACTCATGCGCAGGCCCTGATAAACCACCTCGCGCAACATCGACAACAGCGGCGTCACACCCACGCCCGCCGCCAGCAGCACCAAGGGCCGCCGCTCAGCGGCCTGAACGGTGAAATGCCCTTGGGGCGCTCGCGCCTCGATCTGCTGCGCCACCTCAATCCGGTCATGCAGATGCGAGGAGACCAAGCCCTCGCGCTTGACGCTGATGCGCAGGAAATCATCCGACGGTGCGCTGGACACGCTGTAGGTACGAATCGAGGGGACTTTCTGCCCCTCCAGCGAAATCCGCACGGGCAAGTGCTGGCCGGCGTCAAACCGGGGCACGCCCGCTCCGTCGGCGGCTTGCAGGTAGAAGGAGCGAATGTTGTGGCTCTCATCCACCACACGAACCACACGCAATGGGCGCCATTGGGTCCGCAGGGCTTCGGCCTGCAAGCGCTCGGCGGCCTGCTCCCAACTGCCAGTCATCAATGAATTGGGCGAGTCGCCCGCGCTCTGGTCCTTCCAGCGCAACGGGATCGCGGCCTGGCGGTAAACCACGCGCTGCGGCTTGAAGCGCAGCAGCCGCTCGGCGCCCTGGAACGCGGCAATTTCGGGATCGTCCAGCAATACTTGGGCGGAACCGGTCATTTGCAGAAGATCGCCGGTCTTGAAATCGACGAAGATCAGGCCTGCGCGGGGATTGAGCAGGATGTTGCCCAGGGTGTTGAAGAACAGATTTCCGGAGAAGTCCGGGATGGTCAGCGTGCCGTCCTCGTCCATGCGCACAAAACCTGGCTTGCCGCCGCGGTGGGACGCATCGACCTGCCGTTCGCCGTCGCGCTCCACATAGGTGGCGATGTAGAACGAATCAGCCGCCGTGATCAGGCGTCGAGCCAATGGGTCCGTTACCACCAGGTGCCGAACGTCACCGGCCTGTTCGCGAACAAAGGAATATTGGCGCAGGTTGATATAGCGGGGGCAATTGCCATAGGCCTGGCTGACGGAAATCTCCAACCCGTGATCGAGCAAACGGCGAATGTTGCCGTTCATGCGGTTGCGCCGACGGGTGTGCAATTCGATACCCAGCATGCCGATGGCAGCCCCCTCGCCCATGCCCTCCTGGGCCGGATCGCTGGGTTGTGGCTTGAGATCGATCTGCAGGGTTTGCGGATCAGGTGAGCTCATGAAACCGGGTTTGCCGGTGCGCAGGGTCGCCCACACGTCACCTTGCCGATCCACGGCGCCCAATACCACGAAAGGCAACTGTGCGTAGAACTCCCGGTGCTGGTCCGGCATCCAGTTGCGCGCCAATTGTCGCTGGCCGACGCTGGTCATCATGTCGACCGCACCGACCGAGCGTTGCAAGGTCAGTTCGCCTTCATGCCAGGGTGAGGATTGTGGTTTCGCGGCTTCGTCCATCAGCTACTCCTCGCGCCCGCAGCCTTGCAGGCTGCGTTAAGACGCTACGGTCAGGGGGACTGCGCTACGCCTCTTGCCGAGGGTGCATTGCAGGTGGGGTTATCTTCTTCCCAAAGGGATTGGGGAGGAATACGCACGAACTGCAATCCACTGTTTCATAAACTGGAATGAACACGTCCAGGGCGCCTGCGGGGAATCACCAGGACCGGACAGCGTGCCCGCTCATCGCTGAAGGTCAGCGCCCCAGCGCAAGAGCGATCTTCAGTTGCAACTCGTTTTCGGAAAATGGCTTGTGCAACACAGGACGATGGGCGAACTCATTCGGCAGCCCGCTGGCACCGTATCCGGTGCTGAATAAAAACGGAATCTGGCGCGCCTGGAGAATTTCGGCAACCGGAAAAACCCGCTCGCCGGCCAGGTTGACATCGAGAATGGCCAGGTCAATTGCCACCCGATTCGCCACTTCGCAGGCCGTAGCGAGCCGTGCCACTGACGCCACCACCACGCATTCGAGCTCTTCCAGCATTTGCTCGACCAGCATGGCGATGGTGCCTTCGTCCTCAACCAGCAGCACCCTGACTCCGGGGAACGAACTCATGGGCTGGACGCCTGGATCAGAAACGAGATTCGGCAGCAAACGCCCTTCGGGTCGAAGGTCAGGTCAAATGTCCCGCCCAAATCGCGCTCGATGCAGCGCTTCATCAAACGCGAACCCAACCCTTCCCGCTTGGGTTGGGCCACCCGTGGCCCGCCCTGCTCGCGCCAGTCCAGGGTCAGTAGCATTCCATCGGATTGTGGTTGCACAACCCACTTCACTGAAAGCGTGCCCGTCTCTACTGACATCGCGCCGTATTTCAGTGCATTGATCGCCAGTTCATTGAGGGTCATGGTGAGGTTGAGCGCAACGCGGGTGCCGACATCGACAGGGTCGCCCTCAACCACGATTCGACTGGGTTCCTGGCCAAATATCGGCATCAGCACTTCATGGGCAAGGGACCCCAGCGGGGTATGGCCCCAATGGCGCCGGGTCAACAGATCGTGAGCCCGGGACAACGCAAGCAGCCTGGCTTCGAAACGCCTGTAACCGTCGTTCGCATCCTCGGCATTGCGCGCCGTTTGTGCCGCCAGGGATTGCACAGTGGCCAGGGTGTTCTTGACCCGATGATTGAGTTCGTCGATCAGGGTCTTCTGCCGGTTCTGCGCCTGATTTCGCTCGGTGATATCCACCAGCATGTTGATAGCGCCCACCAGGTTGCCATCGGCGTCATGCAGCGGTGTGGGATAAGGCGCAAACGGCACACGAGTGCCATCCGGCCGCTCGGCAATGGCCTCGACACCACGTATCGGGCGGTTTTCCTTCAAGGCCACCGCCATCGGGCACTGGTCGTGGGGAAGCGCGCTTCCATCGGTATTGAATATTTTCCAGGTCACGCACCACATGTCCCCCAACTGTGGGGTTCGACCAGACAATTCGACAGCCGCCCGATTGAAGAAGGTGATGCGCCCTTGTGCATCGGTTGTATAAACCGCAGCGGGCAGAGCCTCGAGAAGATTGCGCATATGCCGTTCGCTTTCGCGAATCTGGCTTTCCATTTGCTGGGCGAGCGTGACGTCGATGGTGAAACAGCGTGTGTGAAAGAGCTTACCGTCCTCGAAACGCCCATTGGAGGTAATCGCTACATGCCGGATCGTGCCGTCTTTGGCCCTCAACCGCGCCGGGTAGCTGTCCAGGCTTTCGCCGCTGCCCAGTTTATTGAGGATGTCACCAATAACGGGCTCATCCACATGAAACTCCGTAATGTGGCGACCGATATATTCATCAGCCGTATAGCCCAGCATGTTCAGCTCGGCCTTGTTGGCACGCTGGATGATGCCCGCGTTGCTGACAATGTGAAGCCCCACCGCGCTGTTTTCAAAAAAATCCTCGAGGTCGGCACTCTTGCGACGAAGCTCTTCGGCCATCGCATGACGCGCCGAGACATCCTGAAAACAGTTGATCGCCCCTTCAATGACCCCACACCGATCCCTGAGGGCCCGGATGTTCACCAGCGCCATAAGCCGCGTTCCATCCGAACGCTCAATGATCACTTCCTGATTGCGTGTCGCAGCGCCGGTAATAAGCACCGAAGCCATGGGGCAGTCTTCGAAAGCCAGCGGCGTGCCATCCGGTAAAAAAAGCCGGTGCGAGCCGCAGAAGCGGTCACCGTTTTTCCCGATAATGGGCGTCCTGCCCCATAGCTCGACCGCTTCACTGTTGTACCTGACGAGCCAACCCTCGTGATCACAGAGGTATACCGCCCCCGGTATGGCGTCTAGCGCGCTCGCGCCCAGGGTGAGCAGGCTCTGGTACTCGCTCGGAGCGCAAACCTCCACGGCAAGCTCTTCAATGTTCGACATCTGGTAATCCTCAATCCGCCTGGCTGAAACGCCCACGCTCTCCATCGCCCCCGGTTTATGGCCGGAGTCGGTGATTCCAGCTCGGATAATCCTTCTGAATGCGGGTTCGGATATGTTTCATAGAGCCGTTATGTTGGAGGTCTAGATCCCTATTCACCGCGCTAGTTCATGAAAGTTCAACAGGTTCGGTGTTTGAACCTGGACAGGGATCTTTTCTAGCGCGCTAAAGAGCAGCAATTGAGTGTAGTCGGCCTCGTGTTTGTCGAACCATTCGCTTCAGGACCTGTGCTTGCAGATTGAAACATGACAGCCGGTCTATCTATATACGACAAAGAACAGGCGCAACGGATTTGATCTTCTATGATTGCTCCAGCAAAGGAGTTTATTCCGATGAGCGAATCAGAAGCACGACTTCTGCGCGTGCATTCCCTTAAAACCGCTTGCTCCAACTGCAGCGTGCTTGAGCTGTGCCTGCCTATCGGGCTGACGGGCGGCGAAGTCGAGCGTCTGGACACCTTGATCTCCCAGCGAGTCAAGGTCAAAAAAGGCACGGCGCTGTACCGCACCGGCGATCCGCTGCGCTCGTTGTATGCAGTGCGGCTGGGTTTCTTCAAGACCAGCGTATTGTCGATAGACGGTCGCGAGCAAATCACCGGTTTCCAGATGCAAGGCGAAATGCTCGGTCTGGACGCCATCAGCACCGATCATTACGCCTGCAATGCAATAGCGCTGGAAGACAGCGAAGTTTGCCCGATTCCTTTCAGCAACCTGGAAAAACTTGCCCACGATCTGCCCTCTTTACAGCACAACCTCAACAAGCTCCTGAGCCAAGAGATCGTGCGCGACCACAGCATGCTGCTGTTGCTTGGCAACATGAATGCCGATGAACGTCTTGCGGCGTTTCTGCTGAACCTGTCTCAGCGACTTAACATGCGCGGTTACTCCTCCAGGGAATTCGTCTTGCGCATGAGCCGTGAGGCTATCGGCTCTTATCTGGGCCTGCGGCTGGAAACGATCTGCCGGGGTATCGCGCACCTGCGAGAAGAGGAACTGGTAGACATGCACGGACGCAACGTCACCATCCTGGACCTGCCCGGCCTCAAGCAAAAAGTGGCTGGTTGCCATCGTCATTCAGAGCGGTGAAACCCTCTCGAGGCGCTTGCATCACTGATCACCTGCCCGTCGCCTGATCGCCCGCCCCGCTGACACGGTCGACCGCCCTGCTGACTTTCATCAAATCACAGGCCGTTGCCCCGACAGCGCGTTGACCCACTTACACCCTTGTTGATTTAGCTCAATGTGTCGGCATCACCCAGGCGTAGAAAAAGCAGACCGGGCCCTGATAGCCCCGCCCGCTTCGCATTACCTGGAGGACGCCACGATGAGCGACTTGACCCTGCGCAAGACCATTCTGGAAGAACTGGAATTCCAACCCGACCTCAACGCAGCCCATATTGGCGTGGCCGTGGACAATGGCGTCGTCACCCTTTCCGGTCATGTCGGTAGTTATGCAGAAAAGATCAGCGCCGAACGCGCCGTCAAAAGCCTCGAGGGCGTGCGCGCCGTAGCTGAGGAAATCCAGGTCCGACTGAATAAAAACGCCGGCACCGCAGACGACACCATTGCCAATCGCGCCTTGAAGATCATCAACTGGAGCTGCGACGTTCCTGAAGGCGACATAAAAGTCATCGTGCAGAACGGCTGGGTCAGCCTGGAAGGCGAAGTGGAATGGCAATACCAGAAAGAAAGCGTGGAGCGGTCCGTGTTCAAGCTGTCCGGCGTGGTGGGCGTGAACAATCGGCTAACCCTGCGCCCTCGAGTGGACGCGGGCAACATCCAGCGTCGTATCGAAGAGGCCCTTAAACGCAATGCCGAAGTGGATGCCAAGGCAATTCACGTCAAGGTCGATGGGGATGTGGTGAGGCTCGAAGGCAAAGTCCATTTATGGCGCCAGCGTAAAATCGCGGAACGGGCGGCCTGGTCGGTGCCGGGGGTCAGAGAGGTGGACGATCACCTGTTGCTTGTCTGAGTCGCAGGCCCGTTCGCAGTCCCGCCGCTCTACCCCTGAGACGCGGCGGTCGACTCCCGTTGCCAGGCCCGCTGCAGCAAATCGATGACGATTTCATCGGATGTCTGAGGGAAGTCCTTGTACCAATAGCCTATGGAAACCAGCCAGTCAGGAATAAGCGGACAAATTACCTCATCCACTTCGCTGCGTAGCGCCTCCACTGTTTCAAGCGGCCCAACCGGCACGGCGACCACAACGCGCGAAGGCCCTTGCGTGCGGACCGCGTGGATCGCTGCCATCATCGAGGCCCCCGTCGCCAGACCGTCATCAATCAGGATGACCACCTGGTCCTTGAGTTGTACAGGCTCACGAGTGCCTCGATACGCCTGCTCACGACGCAACAGCTCCCGGGTTTCCCGGGCAACCACGGCGTCGAAACTGGGCTGATCAATTGGATGGGCACGAAGAGCGTCGTCATTGAGGATCTGTATGCCACCACTGGCAATGGCGCCCATCGCGAACTCAGGGTTGGACGGCACACCCAGTTTGCGAACCAGCATCAGATCAAGGCGCACGTGCAGAGCGGTGACCACTTCATAAGCCACTGGAACTCCGCCGCGGGGCAAGGCCAGGACGATGACATCGGGTCGATGGGCGTATTTGAACAAATGTTCCACCAGCCCTTGCCCCGCTGCGCTGCGGTCCTTCCACACTGTTTGCATTGAGGGACTCTGACTCATTGGAAAACCTCCACAGGCTGTTGCGCCCCGTCGTTCAGCGTCAATCCAGCGTCCTCTGATAGAGCGGCCTCGGCGTTGATTTATGTCAATTTCCCTGCAAGGCAGCTCAGCCCTTCTCCTATGAAATTCACGCACGCACGCCCTGCATAACCTCTGATCTAAATCAATGCTACCCAGCCTCTTCACGCAGAGATTAATAACCAGCGCTAGAACCTTCGCTTCGGCGAAGGTCGTCGACCCCTTCGTCTCGTGGAGGCTTCAATCATGGCAACGCACCTGCAAGGCACTGAGCCGGTCATCCCGGCCGTCAAACCTCATCCTTTGGCCGGCAGTTTGCGAAAGGTCGAACCCAAACGCCTGTCATTGAGCCTGCTGGTTGCGCTGGTGGTGGGTTCGATGATCGGCAGCGGCATTTTCAGCCTGCCCCAGAACATGGCCTCCAGCGCGGGTGCCGGGGCTATCCTGATCGGCTGGCTGATCACTGGCGTGGGTATGCTGTCACTGGCCCTGGTCTATCAGACCCTCTCCAATCGTCAACCGGAACTCGATAATGGCGTGTTCGCCTACGCTCGTGCGCTTGGGGGTGAGTTCCTGGGCTTCAATTCGGCGTGGGGCTACTGGATCAGTGCGTGGATTGGCAACGTCAGTTATCTGGTGATTCTGTTCGCGGCACTCAGTTACTTTTTTCCCTTGTTCGGCGAAGGCAATAACAAGGCCGCGATTGCCGGTGCGTCGGTGGTGCTGTGGTCGTTGCATTGGATGATCCTGCGCGGGATGCGCACAGCGGCCAAGGCCAACGCCCTGACCACTGTGGCCAAAGTCGTGCCCTTGCTGCTGTTCATCGGCCTGGTGATCGCTGGATTCTCCAAAGACACCTTCATGGTCGACTTTTGGGGCACGCCGGCATTGGGTAGTACCCTGGATCAGGTCAAGAGCACCATGCTGGTGACGGTCTGGGTCTTTATCGGCATTGAAGGTGCCAACGTGTTTTCCGCCCGTGCCGCCGACCGGGCGGATGTGGGCAGGGCCACGGTGATCGGTTTCGTCCTGACGTTGCTGCTGCTGATTGCCGTGTCGCTCCTGTCTCTGGGGATCCTCAGACAACCTGAACTGGCTGCCCTGAAGAACCCATCCATGGCGGGTGTTCTGGAGGCGGTGGCCGGTCCTTGGGGTGCGGTGTTGATCAGTATCGGCCTGATTGTGTCGGTCGGCGGTGCGTTGCTGGCCTGGACCCTGCTGGCAGCGGAATCGGTGTTCACGCCGGCCAGGGAAAAGGTCATGCCCCGCGCGCTGGCCTCGGAAAACCAGCATGGCGCGCCGGCCAACGCGCTGTGGATCACCAACGGCTGCATTCAGCTGTTCCTGTTGTTGACGCTGTATTCGAGCGCCAGCTACCTGGCCCTGATCTCACTCGCCACCTCGATGATCCTGCTGCCTTATCTGTTCAGCGGCCTGTACGCGCTGAAGATGACCTGGCAAGGCCAGACCTACGCCGGGCACCGCGTCCTGCAATTGCGCGACATGGCCATCGCCTTGGTCGCCACCACCTATTGCATTTGGCTGCTCTACGCCGCCGGCCCCCGCTACATGCTGCTCAGCGCCCTGCTCTATGCCCCCGGTTCGCTGATTTACCTCAGCGCGCAACGGGCCAGGACCGGGCATGCGCTCAATGGTTTCGGCTGGGGGTTGCTGCTGGTGATCTGGGTGGCGGCGATTTTCGCCGGCTGGATGCTCTGGTCCGGCCAGCTCTCGTTGTAAGGCTTGCAAGCGTGCATTGACCCGTCCGGAACCGGTCCCTGGCAATGATGCCAAGTCCCGCCCGGACATCACCAAAGAGGAAAATCAAATGTCCAATTCAGTGAAAAAAATGCCGGTCGATACCCAAGACAACACTCAGCATCCGGCCAAGAATGACCTTTGGCATCCACTGGAAAAACTCCGTCAGCAGGTGGATCACCTGTTCGATGACTTCAACCGGGGTACAGGTCTTTCTCCCTTCAGTCGCGGACTGTTCGATGTCGAGCCATTCTGGCGCAGGGAGTTCTCCACAAGCCTGCCGGCCGTGGACATCAGCGAGAAGGAAAAGAGCTTTGAAATCACAGCCGAATTGCCCGGCATGGATCAGAAAGACATCGAAATCCGGCTCGCCAATGGCAACCTGATCATCAAGGGCGAGAAGAAAGAAGCCAAGGAAGAAAAGAAAAAAGGTTATCACCTGTCCGAACGCCATTACGGCTCCTTCGAACGGGTTTTCAACCTGCCAAAAGGCATCGATAGCGACAAGATCGAAGCTCAGTTCAGCAAAGGCGTGCTGACCCTGACGCTGCCTAAAAAACCGGAAGCGCTGAAAGCGGAAAAAGTCGTGCCGATCAAGGCTGACTGACGCTGTGCACCCTGCCCCTCGCCGGCCAACGACGAGGGGCTTTTTGTGCATTGAGATGTGTTGTTGAAGCTGATGGGCCGCTTCGCGAGCAGGCTCGCTCCCACAGAGGCGGCGGTGAACACACATACCGCGTACCTCAGGACCTTTGTGGGAGCGAGCCTGCTCGCGAAGGAGGCCTCAGAACTCCACGCTGTCGCGATACTCCGGCACCGATACTGACCAGCCCAACTCATCGCGAATGCGATGGCGCAGGACATCGGACGCGTTGGGTTCGCCATGCACGACATAGGTATGCCGGGGCGGTGTCTTGAAGCCGCGCAACCATTGCATGATTTCATCGGCATCGGCATGGGCGGACAATGTTTGCATCGGCACCACTTCGGCGTTGATTGGCACGTCCTTGCCATGGATGCGCACCGCAGGCTCACCCGCCACGATCCTTGCGCCACGCGTCCCCCCGGCCTGGAACCCTGGCATCAGCAAGGTATTGATCGGGTTCGGCGCCAGGCTTTTGAGGTGAAACAACACCCGCCCTCCGGTAGCCATACCACTGGCGGCGATGATCACCGCCGGGGTGCGTTGCAGGTCCAGGTTCATGGAATCCCTGGCCGAGCGCACCGGGTGCGCGATGTGGCACATGCCCTCACACTCCTCCCTGGACAAACGATGCTCATCGCCAAAGCGTTGATACAAGCGGGTTACATCAATGGCCATGGGGCTGTTCAGGTAGATGGGGATGTCCGGGATCGCCATCCGCTGTTTCAGGCGATACAGGTGATACATCAGCAGTTGTGCCCGACCGACCGTGAACGAGGGCACCAAGGTGATGCCGCCGCGCAATGCGGTGCGGGTGATGACGTCAGCCAGTTGATCTTCGGGCGATTGACTTGGGTGCCTCCGGTCGCCGTAGGTGGACTCAACCAATAGGTAATCCGCCTGCTCGATGGTTTGCGGGGCAAACATCACCGGGTCCTCGGGGCGCCCCAGGTCGCCGGAGCACACCAACGTAACGCCAGCGGCCTGCACCTGCACCGTGGCTGCGCCCAGGATGTGTCCCGCACGGCGCAGCACAATCCCCACCCCACGGGCGATATCCACCGGATGATCGAACGCTATCGGGCGTAACAGTTTCAACGCCCGCTCGGCATGCTCCCGGGTGTACAACGGCATGGCAGGATCATGCTTGGAAAACCCCTTGCGGTTGGCGTATTCGGCCTCTTCCTCCTGCAAGCGGGCGCTGTCGAGCAAGAGGATCTTGACCAGCTCACAGGTGGCCGACGTGGCATAGACCGGACCGCGATAGCCGTTTCGCACCAGCACTGGCAGGTAACCGCTGTGGTCCAGGTGTGCGTGAGTCAGCACGATCGCGTCCAGGTCACGCATCGGCAGTTCGAAGGGGTCCCAGTTGTGCAAGCGCAATTGTTTGTAGCCCTGAAACAGCCCGCAGTCGATCAGGATGCGTTGATCGTCATGCTCCAGCAGGTACTTGCTGCCGGTGACTGTGCCGGCCGCCCCTAGAAACGTCATGCGCATGAGCGTGCTCCTGAACAATCGATTGGCGTTCCATTGGTCGCACTATTCGCCCAGCGGGCCATTGATTTTCATCAAGGACACAGCCGTGAGCACCGGTTTCTTCACACAGCCAGTACGCTGCACGACACCTGATACAAAATATGCTCCGTAGTGCTACCCAACAGCCCGTGCGAACCATCCTTCTGCGAGCGCCCCATCACCACGACATCGACCTCATGCTCCAGGGCAAACTCACTCAAGGCTGAAACCGGATGGCCCAGCACGAAGTGCCTGCGCTCGGCCGACACGCCGAACAGGTTGGCCAGCTCCAAGAATGTTTTTTCCAGGCTCCTGCGCAGTTCATTACTGAGCTGTTTAAGCGTCAGGCCACCTCCGCCGACATCGCCGAGGTAGACCGACGAAACCTCATAGGCGTGAACCAGATGCAACTCGGCGTCGCACTGCAAGGCCAAGCCGATTGCCTCGCGAATGATCCGGTCGTTGAGCCCACTGTTTTGCGCAAAGTCGCTGGAAGGGTCCACCGCCGCAACCACTTTGCGCGGCAAGGCGTGGCCGGTGGCGCCCACCAGGTAGGTGGGAACCGGGCACTGGCGCAACAGACGCCAGTCCAGCGGGGTAAGGAAGGCCCGTTTGAGCAGGGGCTCGTGTTGCACCTGCTTGATCAGCAGATCAGGCTGGATTTGCGTAACGTGCTGCAGAATCTGCTCGTCCATGCCGTCGACCCAATCCACCTGCGTGGTGACCCTCAGGCCTCGGCGCCGCATCTTGTCGGCCTCCTCCTCCAGCCAGTGACGGTGGTCCTGCAGGTAATTCTGACGCGCTTCATCACGGGGCTCCTGCTCCAACAGTTTGAGAATGTCCAGTGACGGCACCAACGCAGAAACATGCAAGTGCGCCCCGCTGGCCGCCGTCAGGGCCGCTGCGTGATGAAGGGCCGGAGAGTGTCGCTGTGCCGGGTTGAGGATCAGCAGTAAGCGCTGGTACTGGCTCATGATGGATCTCCAAAAAGTCAGGGCGAACGGCGCGATGTCGAAGTCGTGACAAGGCGGACAGTCAACCCGGCGCCGGCGTCCAGCGCCAGTTCAAGACCTCGGGCATGTCCTGCCCATGTTCGATCAGGTAAAGCTGGTGCTTCTCCATGGTGGCCCAGTAGCGGTCCCGGGCGCCCTCCACCAACGGTTGCAAGCGCGGTACTCGCTGGATGACATCGAATGCCAGTTGGTAGCGATCCAAGTGATTGATGACCGCCATGTCGAACGGGGTGGTTGTGGCCCCCTCCTCCATGAAACCGCGCACATGGAAATTGTCATGGTTATGGCGCTTGTAGACCAGACGATGGATCAATGAAGGATAGCCGTGGAACGCGAAAATCACCGGTTTGTCCACGGTGAACAACTCATCGAACCCGGCATCCGGCAGACCATGGCAATGCTGTTGCGGCGGTTGCAGGGCCATCAAGTCCACCACGTTCACCACCCGCACGCGCAGATCCGGCACGTATTGGCGCAACAGTGTCACGGCGGCCAGGGTTTCCAGGGTTGGCACATCACCGGCGCAGGCCATCACCACATCCGGGTCGTCATCGTTCTGGCAGGCGAAGGCCCAGCGACCGATGCCAATGGAGCAGTGCCTGATGGCCGAATCGATATCCAGCCATTGCCACTCTGGTTGCTTGCCGGCCACGATCACGTTGATGTAATCGCGGCTCTTGAGACAGTGATCGGCCACCGACAACAGGCAATTGGCGTCCGGCGGCAAGTAGATACGCACCACATCGGCACTTTTGTTCGCCACATGATCGATAAATCCCGGATCCTGATGGGAGAAACCATTGTGGTCCTGGCGCCAGACGTGGGATGTGAGCAGGTAGTTGAGCGAAGCGATCGACGCGCGCCAGGGAATCTGCGCAGCGGTCTTGAGCCACTTGGCGTGCTGGTTGAACATCGAATCGACGATATGGATGAACGCCTCATAGCAGGAGAACAGGCCATGGCGGCCCGTCAGTAAATAGCCCTCAAGCCAGCCTTCACACACCTGCTCGCTGAGAATTTCCATCACCCGGCCTTCGCAGGCCAGGTTGGTATCCCCCGCTTCAAGTGCCGCCATCCAGGTCTTGCCACTGACCTCGTACACCGCATCAAGGCGATTGGAGGCGGTTTCGTCGGGGCCGAACAGGCGAAAGTTGCCAGCCTTGAGGTTGTACTTCATCACGTCCCGGACAAAACCGCCCAACACCCGGGTGGACTCCGCCTGCACACTGCCGGGCGCGGAGAACTGCACGGCGTAATCGGTAAATCGAGGCAGCTCAAGTGACTGGAGGAGCAAGCCGCCATTGGCATGGGGATTGGCGCCCAGACGCCGATGCCCTGTGGGCGCCAGCGCCGCAATCTCCGGCAGCAATGCACCACTGGCGTCGAACAGCTCCTGTGGCCGGTAACTCTCGAGCCATTGTTGCAGTTGCGTCAGATGCATGGGCTGCTCGAAATGACTCAGTGGCACCTGATGGGCGCGCCAGGTGCCCTCGACCTGCTGACCGTCGACGAATCTCGGACCGGTCCAGCCCTTGGGCGTGCGCAGCACCAACATCGGCCACAGTGGCCGCTCCAGTTCATGTGCCGACGAGTCTGCACGGGCCGTACGCTGGATTTCGCGGATCTTGAGCAGCATGGCGTCCAGGACCATCGCCAGTTGCTGGTGAACGCTGTGGGGGTCGTCGCCTTCGACAAAATAAGGATCGTAGCCATACCCGTACATCAGGGCTGACAGCTCGTCTTCACTGATACGCGAAAGCAGCGTGGGGTTGGCGATCTTGAAGCCGTTGAGGTGAAGGATGGGCAGAACCGCACCGTCACGCCGGGGGTTGAGGAACTTGTTGGAATGCCAGCTCGCCGCCAGCGTACCGGTTTCGGCTTCACCATCGCCGATAACGCAGGCCACGATCAGGTCAGGGTTGTCGAACGCCGCACCGTAGGCGTGGGCCAGGCAATACCCCAGTTCCCCGCCTTCATGAATGGACCCTGGGATCTGCGCCGAGACATGACTGGACAACCCGTAGGGCCAGGAAAACTGCCGGAACAGGCGCAGCATCCCGTTCTCGTTCTGTTCCACCGAGGGATAACACTGGGTGAAGCTGCCCTCCAGATAGCTCTGGGCGACGATGGCTGGGCCGCCGTGTCCGGGGCCGGTGACCAGGATCATGTTCAGGTCGTGGGTCTTGATCAGGTGATTGAGGTGAACGTAAATCAGGTTCAATCCCGGCGTGGTGCCCCAGTGACCCAACAGGCGCGGCTTGACGTGGCCCAGTAGCAGCGGTTTGCGCAACAATGGGTTGTCTTTGAGGTAAATCTGACCCACAGCCAGATAATTGGAAGCACGCCAATAGGCGTCAATGCCTTCCAGTTGGTCGGGGCTAAGAAAATCACTCATCACATTCTCCCAAAGAGGCTGGATTACCCGCGAACTGCCCTGGTCGCTTGAACCGATATCGAACGGTCTGCCACGACTGATTCTGGAGCGCTTGAACAAACCCGACTTGATTTACATCAGAGTCAACGCGCCCTGCTCATACCCTGACTGCCAACAAGCTGCCCGACACCGAATACAGGGCCCGTTCCGTCGTGCTACCGATCAGACGGTCCAGCCCAGCGCGTTGCTCGGTGCCCATCACCACCACATCAGCCTCGAACTCATCGAGGAACTCATGGATCACCGGCACCGGCAGGCCAATGACGAAATGACGGCGCTCGGGTGGAATGCTCCACCGCTCGGCCAAATTGATGAACGCCGCATGCAGCGACTCTCGCAAGGCCTCGGCAAAATCTTCATCCCAGGCCCCAGCCACCAACGAAGCCTCCCCGTTGAAGGCCGGAGACAGATCGCAGGCGTGCAGCAGATGCAGCGGGGCATTGCATTGCAGGGCCATTGCCCCGGCGGCCTCGATAATGCGCTGGTTCAAGGCGTTGGCCTGCGGATTGGCGGGGTCCACCGCCGCCACGACCCGGCGCGGCAAGCTGTGGGTGGCGCGATTGACCAGATGCACCGGCACCGGGCAATCGCGCAGCAGATGGCAGTCCAGGGGCGTCACGAAAACACGTCTGAGCAGCGGCTCAAGGGTCACATCCTTGATCAGCAAATCGGGCTGAAACTGCTCGACGTAGCGCAGGATGTCCAGTAATGGATGAGTGGTCCAGACCACATGGGTCGTCACATCCAGTCCTTGCTCCTTGAGCAGCGCCGCCTCCTCCACCATCCAGCGACGGTAGTGGTGCATATAGCGCTGAGCTGTCGCTTCATCGTTCTTTTCGCCCCACAAATGCGTGTGAGGCGGTGGTTGAACGAATGCGCACAGGTGCAAGGCCGCGCCACTGACCCTGGCCAGGGCACAGGCGCGACGCAGCGCGGCAGACGGATGCAGGTCGGCTTCAACGATCAATAGCAAACGTTGGTACTGTCCCATTACACACCTCCACTGGTCTGTTGGCCATCAGGTCCCCAGCGGTCCCTCTCTGGCATGTGCAACAGCCTGCGCTTGTCACCCCGGGGCGGCTTGATCTTTATCAACTGCATGCACATACCTGTGGGAGCAAAGCTTGCCCCCCACAGGTTTGGCTCCCACAGAAATTGCTCCCCGGCATTGATCATCGACGAGCGGATTCGCGAGCACTGATCCAGATCAGAATCGATCTGCCACGCCGGCGTAGAACAGTAGCGAATGCACGGCCTTTGCCGCGCCGAAGGTTCACACCCGATGGAGGAACGCATCATGCTCAACGTCAAAGACCACAATGAACGCGCCGCTGCCCTGTATGCCAGCATCAGCGGCAAGCACTGGATCCAGGCCCTCAGAGATGGCCGGCACGTGTTGATCAGGCCACTGAAGGAAGAAGATCGCCAGCGTGAGTATGACTTCATCAAGCGTCTGTCACCGGAGTCCCGGCACATGCGTTTCCTGGCGCAAATCAATGAACCCGGTGCGGCCATGCTCGACCAGTTGATGGATGTCGACTGCAAGACGCGCATGGCTTACATCGCCCTGGTCCACGACAACGGCCAACTGATCGAAATCGGTGTCAGCCGCTATTGCGCTACCAGTGAACACGAATGCGAGTGCGCCGTGACCGTGGCCGATCAATGGCAGCATCTGGGGCTGGGGACGTTGTTGATGGAGCATTTGATAGAGGCGGCCCGCAAGAACGGCTATCGCCAGCTGTATTCCATCGACGCCGCCGATAACGCCCCTATGCGGGATCTGGCCCATAGCCTTGGATTTGATACCCGCACCGACCCCGATGATGCCCGGCAGGTCATCCACCGGCTCTATCTTTAACCACAGTGCATTGCGCGGGACCCGGGGCCAGGCCCCGCGCAAGGTCACCCTGCCGTCACTCGCCCGGCTTGATTGCCCATATACTGCAAGGTGCCCGTTGCAGCACCTGCTCGGCAGTACTGCCCAAGTGCTTGTCCAGACCTCGATGCTGTGTGGTGCCCATGACAATGACGTCGCACTGATGATCGGTGGCGAACGTGCAGATGCTGCTCAGCGGCGCACCTTCGATGAAGTGACGCTGCTGCGGCGGCACGCCGTGACGCTCGGCCAGGGATTCAAACACTTCGTGCTGCGCCTGCCCCAATGCTTCATAGAGCCCAGTGGCGAGCGGGAGCGCACCCACGCCCATATCGGCGGCGTACACCGCCGTCCAGTCGAAGGCGTGCAACAACTCAACCTGGGCGTTGCATTGATCGGCCAGTTTCACGGCGGCATCGACGATCCGGTCGTTGAACACCAGGTCCTGCTCCTCGCTGCGCAGCACATCGACGATCGCCAGGACCTGCCGGGGCCGCGGATGACGCGCGTCGGTGACCAGGTGCACCGGCACCGGACAGTCGCGCAGCAGGCGCCAGTCCATGGGTGTGAAGAAAATCCGCTTCATCGCCGGTTCGGGCTCGGCGTCCTTGATGATCAGCGCCAGGGGCATCTCTTTGACGTACTGCTGCAAGGCCTGATAAGCGTCTTTGCCCCAGACCACCTCGCTCGTCGCCTCCACTCCATGGCGGCGCGCCAGCTCAGCCTGTTGCCACAACCAGTGCCGGTGCGTTTCCAGATAACCGTCACGGGCCTTCTTGACTTGTTCTGGCGCAAAAAGACCGGCCACCGAGAGCACCTCCAGATAATCGATGGCGACGATGTGCAGGGGCAGATCCAGCGCCAGGGCCAGTTCGGTGGCGCGGTCGAACGCAGGCGAACGGGTCATGGCATCGGGTGCCAATAACAACAAACGTTGGGTCTGGGACATGGAACACCTCGGCACGTGGCGGCAGCCACCTAAAGGATTGAGGGTTCCAGAATGAACGTATGCCACGGGCAGGACTTGATCTTCATCAAACTGCCACCACACAGGCTCACAGATTCGGGAGCAGAACGCCGGCCCACATTCCCAGCGTCACCAGCACCTGGCCGGGGATGAAATACCCGGCGAAACGCCGTCCGCCACTGAGCCACGCCACTACGCATTTACTCAGGGAATTGCTGCTCATCGCCATCAAGACCGGTATGGCGATGCCATCCAGGGGTAACAATCCGGCCTTCGCCAGGGAAGCAACAGAGGCAATTGAAGCATGAGCATCAACCAGCCCGCTGAAAACCGCCGTTACGGTTACCCCGGTCTGGCCGAACTCGGCAAGCATCGCCGACGACAGGAGCGTGATACCGGCCATCGCCAGGACTACCGTCAAGGCCAGTTTGAGGTTGAAGGCCCCGCCGCGCTTGATCGGTTCATCCGCCCGAGCCCTGGGTCGGGGAAACATCAGCACCCCGGCGTAGACCAATGTTGTCAATACACCGCAAAGCAGCGGGCCCCACGTCCAGAGTAACAGGGCCGGTTCGACGGCACCGAGGATCAGCCCCATTTGCGCCACTGTCGCCAGATTGGATAGCACGGCAGCGGCGCTCAGCACCTTGAGATTGGCCGGTTCTTTCGCGGCGATGTTACCCATGGTGGCGACGGTCAGCGTGGCCGAGGCGAACCCCGAGGCAACCGCGCTGAGGGCGTAACCGTAGTGAGTGCCGAGGGTCCGCACCGCAACATGCCCCAGCGCCCCCACAGCCATCAACATGACCGTCAACATACAGATGGTGCGCAGGTTGATCGCATCGTAAGGCCCGAGGAAGCGATCCGGCACCAGAGGCAACACCACCAGCGCGGCGATCAACAGCACCAGCCCGTCACGCATTTCCGCGGCGGTCAATTGGTTACGGGCAAAATGGTGCAGCGCCTGGCGGCTGGCGAGCAGACCGGCCATCACCACGCCGATCGCGATCGCCAGGGCCGGGGCGGTCATGCAGAGCGCTCCCAACGCCAGCGCCGCGAATAACGCCACTTCGCTGGTGATACCGGGGTCCTGGTCGAGGTTTCGCCAATACGCCGCCGTGACCAGTGCCCCCAGCGCAAGCGCCACGAACCCCAGCAGCAAGACTCCGCCAGCCTGGACCGTGACATAACCCAGCAACGAGGTAATGGCAAAGGTACGCAGGCCGGCGAAGTCGCGCCGGGCGCCCTCGCCTTTGCGTCGCTCGCGTTCTAGCCCAATCAACAAGCCGATTCCGAGCGCAGCGGCGGCATTGGCAAAGCCCAGGGTTTCGCTCATGGCCTCGGTTCTATACTGAGTGTTCCGGTTGTACCTGAGTCCAGGGTAGTCCCTGGGAGGATTTCATGATCAAACATAGCGCTATTGCCAGGCGCCGTGTGCATTGATGCCACGCTTCTGGCATGAGCTTGATGCAAATCAAGTGACCGATGCCCGATACGATCATGATCAAACCCTGGCTCCACGCGGCGCGAAGGCCGTCGGGTACCCATACGTCCATGCTCGGGAGGTTTGTCATGTCCACGCAATCACGTTTGATGTTGGTCGTCTCGCCGCTGATGGAACACAGTCCGGCCTTCGACCGGGCAGCGGCGCTGGCCAAGGCCGAAGGCGCCGCGCTGCATATCGTTGCCTTCGACTACCTCGAAGGCCTGGCCACCGCCAGCCTGGTCAATGAGCAGGCCCTGGAACAGATGCGCCTGGGTTACGTTGAACGCCATCGCCACTGGCTGGAAGACCAGGCCCGGCCACTGCGCAAGCTGGGCATTGAAGTCACGACCGAAGTGGCGTGGGTCGAGAGACCGCTGCAGGAGATTCTGGTCCACCTCAAGGAGCAGCCGATGGATGCCCTGATCAAGACGGTGGAGCATGAATCCTGGTTCTCGCGCCTGATGTTCACCCCGCTGGATGTGCACCTGCTGCGCGAAAGCGAAGTGCCGTTGCATTTCGTCAACAAAGTCACTCACGCCCGTCCGCGCAAGATTCTGGCGGCCATTGACCCCTTTCATCTCGACGGCCGCTACGAAGGCCTCAACGACCGGATCCTGAGCGAAGCCAACAAACTGGCCACCTCCTGCGACGCGACTCTGGAAGTCATTTACGCCTATGACCTGTCGTCCATCACTGCCTCTGAATACGGCTTCGGCAGCGGCTCGATGTTCTTTTCCTCCACCCTGGCCCGGCAGCTCTATGAATCCCAGGGCGAGGCGTTTGACGCGTTGGCCGAGCGCAACGGCATCGCGCCGGAACAACGGCGCATGGTCATGGGCGACCCGGCCAAGGTATTGGCCAGCTACGCGGCATCCCATGACATTGATGTCATTGTCATGGGGCGCGTGCGCTACAAAGGTTTGGACAAGTTGATCGGCAGCACCGTGGAAGGCCTGCTGTACAAGATGCCGTGCAGCCTGTGGGTGATTGCACCGCAGCAGTTCGATTGAAGGCATGAACGCCAATAGTGTAATGAGCACAGGGATAGCGGCCTGATGAACCGAGCGAGCAACGCACCGACCGAGCAGGCTCCGATTCCCACAGATGCCGAGGCTTGGTACACGTTGCCTGCGCAGCAGGTGCTCGAACGGCTGGAGGTCAATGAGCACACCGGGCTGAACGATGCAGAAGTTCAAGCCCGGCTTGCGCGCACAGGCTTCAATCGCCTGCCGGAGTCGGCGCGGCGACCGGCGTGGCTGCGTTTTCTGTTGCAGTTTCACAATATCCTGATTTATGTACTGCTGGGCTCCGCGGTGATCACTGCGCTGTTACAACACCTCTGGGATACGGTGGTCATTCTGGCGGTGGTGGTGGCCAACGCCATCATTGGCTATGTCCAGGAGGGCAAAGCGGAAAAAGCCATGGACGCGATCCGGCAGATGCTGGCGCCCCGCGCCGCCGTGATTCGTGCTGGTGAACGTTTGAGCATCGCGGGTGAAGCGCTGGTACCCGGCGATATCGTCTTGTTGGAGGCCGGCGATAAAGTCCCGGCAGACCTTCGCTTGCTGCACGCCAACAGGCTGCAGATCCAGGAAGCCATCCTGACCGGTGAATCCGCCGCCGTGGAAAAGCACACTGAACCTGTGCGCCTTGGAGCGCCCCTGGGTGATCGTGCCTGCATGGCCTTCAGTGGAACCCTGGTGACCTGCGGACAGGCCACCGGGGTTGTCGTTGCAACCGCGACCGCCGCCGAGATCGGGCGCATCAGCAATCTGTTGTCGGAAGTCGAGACACTGACCACGCCATTGGTCCAGCAAATGAACGTCTTCGCGCGCTGGCTGACGATCCTGATTCTGCTCGTCGCCGGGCTGTTACTGGTTTACGGTCATTTTGTCGGCCATTACGCATTCAACGAAATCTTCATGGTGGTGGTGGGCATGTCAGTCGCCGCCATCCCCGAAGGACTGCCCGCCGTTCTCACCATTACCCTGGCGGTCGGGGTTCGCGCGATGGCCCGTCGCAACGCCATCGTTCGCCGCTTGCCCGCCATCGAAACCCTGGGATCGGTTTCGGTCATCTGCACGGACAAGACCGGCACCCTCACCCGCAACGAAATGATGGTTGCATCAGTGGTCACCCGTGATCTGACGTTCACGGTCGACGGTGCCGGTTATCAGCCGTCGGGAAACATGAACCTGGCTGACCAGTTGATCGACACCTCCAATCACTCCACGTTAGCCGAACTGGGACGCGCCGCCGCGCTTTGCAATGACGCGGTGTTGAGGCTGCACGATGTCACATGGAAGGTCGAGGGCGATCCCATGGAGGGCGCACTGCTGGCGTTTTCCGTGAAAGCCGGAATCGATGGCGAAGAAGAGCGACGCACCTGGCCCCGCACCGACGCGATTCCGTTTGACGCCAAACACCGCTTCATGGCGACGTTGCACCACAACCATGAGCGACAGGCGTCAATCTATGTAAAAGGCGCGCCGGAACAGATCCTGGCCATGTGCGCGCAGCAGCGTGGCAGTACCGGCGCCACGGAGCCGCTCAATGCTGACTACTGGCACCAACAGGCAAACACCATTGCCGGCAAAGGTCAGCGCGTGCTGGCGTTTGCCAGCCGCCCCGTGCCATCCGAGCACACCGTGCTGGAGTTTGGCGACGTGCAGGGTTCGCTGACGCTGCTTGGCATGACAGGCATGATTGACCCGCCTCGCCCCGAGACGATCCAGGCGGTCCAGCAATGCCAGGCTGCCGGTATCGCAGTCAAGATGATCACCGGCGATCACTCCGGCACCGCCGCCGCGATCGGCGCGCAAATCGGCCTGCAAAATCCCGACAAGGTGCTGACGGGCGTCGACCTGGACGCGATGAACGACGGCACGCTCAAAGAAGCGCTCAAGGACGTGAATATCTTCGCCCGCACCAGCCCTGAACATAAGCTACGGCTGGTGATGTTGCTGCAATCGAACGGCATGACCGTGGCCATGACCGGCGACGGGGTCAACGACGCACCCGCGCTCAAACGCGCCGACGCCGGCATCGCCATGGGTGACAAAGGCAGTGAGGCGGCAAAAGAGGCGGCGGACCTGGTGCTGGCCGATGACAACTTCGCCTCCATCGTGGCCGCCGTACGTGAAGGCCGGACGGTCTACGACAACATCAAGAAAGTGCTGAGCTGGACGTTGCCCACCAACGCGGGCGAAACCATGACCATCATTGTCGCGCTGCTGTTTGGCCTCACCCTGCCGGTGACACCGATTCAAATCTTGTGGATCAACCTGATTACCGCCATAACGCTGGGTATCGCCCTGGCGTTCGAGCCGACCGAAGAAAACACCATGCGCAGGCCGCCGCGCTCAAGGCACGAGCCGTTGATAAGCGGCGCCTTGATCTGGCACATGGTGCTGGTTTCGATCCTGTTTCTTTGCGGCGTCTACGGCATATTTACCTACGCGCTCGACCGGGGCTACCCGGTGGAGTTGGCCCGCACCATCGCCGTCAACACGCTGGTGGTGATGGAAATATTCCACCTGTTCTTCATTCGCAATCTTTATGGCACGTCACTGACTTGGGAGGCTGTCAGAGGTACAAAGGTCGTGTGGCTGACCGTTGCAGTGGTAACCTTCGCTCAGTTCGCCATCACCTACGCGCCGCCCCTGCAAAGGGTGTTTGCCACTCAAGCGATCCCCTTTATGGATGGGCTATTGATTATCGCAGTGGGCATCGCGCTCTTTGCGATCATCGAAACTGAAAAACAGATTCGGCTACGGTTAACCGACCCCAAGGGCGCTACGCTCATAGTGGGACAGACCCCGAAGTCACCCTGACGCTGCGGCTGGCATGGTGTTCGACCAGCCGCTGGATGTTACTGAAAGAGGATTCGGAAAATGCACAAAGTATTGGTCGCTGTCGATGGTTCAGAGCACTCCGAACGTGTGGTGCATTACCTCATTGGACTGATCCAGGACGGCGGATTGCTGGGAGGCAGCGTGGAGGTGCACCTGGTCAATGTGCAGTCATTTTTACCCACTCGCATCGCGCAAACCATGAGCAAGGATGAACTTGACCGTTACTACGACGGCAAAAGTGCCGAAGATGCGAATAAGGCAATCGCTCTTCTGAAACAGCAAGGCATCGCCTTTACTTTCCATACACTGCACGGCGACGCGGCCAGCAGAATCGTGGCGTGCGCCAAATCCTTGGGGTGCGACAGCATCATCCTGGGTTCGCACGGCAGTGGTTTTCTCGAAGGCATTTTCCTGGGCTCTGTCGCGGCCAAAGTGATCCAGCTGTCCAGTATCCCGATTACCTTGGTCAAATAACCGAGGGTGAGTTGCAGTTGATGGCGCACCAGGGGGCCTGTCCCCCATAACGTCTGCGAGGCAGAACGATGGTGGCCAGGGAACTGAATGAACGGCGCAGCCAATACTACTGTCGCCGTTCTCGTGCAGCGTTATTGAACGTAAGCCCGCCTTCACCGCACGAACATCAGCCATCCGGCCAGCACCAATGCCGCAGTGCAGGTCCAACCTGAAAACAGCCAGCGCCAGAGCCACCGGCGCGGGATAAAACCCACGCCCCTGACGAAAGCCACACTCATCGCCGCAAACAAAGCACCCGCCAGTGCGTGATCAGCTTTTCCCTCCGAGGTTGCCATCATCGGCGGGTACAGTGTGCAGGCAAGCATGATGGTGATGGCGATCATCAGACTCGCCAGATGAATGCGTGAAGACGGCTGGGTATCTGAGCGTTGCTGAATCATCGCTGCTGCTCGTCATTGTCACTCAAGGCCCGGTTCGCTTCGTTCTCCCCCCACATTGCATTCAATATCGCCAGCAACAGCGCAAAGCCGACTCCCAACATCCAGGCGAAATACCACATATTCTTTGCTCCTTTGCCGGCACTAGTAGGCCGAATGCTCGTTGGCTTTGATCTGGGCAACGGTGACTTTTCCGCTCATGACGCGATACGCCCAAGAAGTATAAATCACGATCAGAGGCATGAAGATCAACGTGGCCCAGAACATGATCGCCAGGCTCAGGTGGCTGGAGACACTGTCCCACACCGTCAGGCTTGCCGCGGGCATGGTTGATGAAGGCATGATGAACGGAAACATTGAGACGCCTGCCGTGCTGATCACGCCAATCACCGCAAGCGATGAGGCGACAAACGCCGACAGCGTGCGGCGCACCATCAATAAGAACGCGGCAGCTACAGCCCCGCCCAATCCAAGGACGGGCAGCAGCCAAAGCAATGGATAGCGTTCGTAGTTGGCCATCCAGGCGCCAGGTTCACGTACCACAGTCTTGCTGAGGATGTCCGGCAGCGCCGCGGTATCAACGAGCGAGGTGATGCGGTAGCCGTCAATCCATTGCAGCCAAATGCCGGCCACGATGAATGAGCACACCAGCACGATCGCCGCCGCCACCGCACCTTTTACTGCCCGGGACTGGATAATCCCCTCAGTGCGATGGGCCAGATAAGTGCCGCCCTGCAGGGTGATCATTGCACTGCTCACAACACCGGACAGCAGCGCGAAAGGATTGAGCAGTTGCCAGAAACTGCCGGTGTAGGTAGACACCAGATAGTCATTGAAGTGAAACGGCACGCCCAGCAGCAAGTTGCCAAACGCAATCCCGAACACCAGCGGAGGCACCGCCCCTCCGATAAAGAGCCCCCAATCCCAGGTGCTGCGCCAGGTGGCGTTGTGGATCTTGCTACGGTAGTCAAACCCCACCGGGCGGAAGAACAACGCCCAGAGCACCAGAATCATCGCCCAGTAGAAACCACTGAAGGCTGTGGCGTAGACCACAGGCCAGGCCGCGAACAAGGCGCCGCCAGCGGTGATGAACCAGACCTGATTACCATCCCAATGCGGCCCGACAGTATTGATGACAACGCGCCGCTCCAGGTCATTGCGGCCAACGAATGGCAGCAGCGTGCCGACGCCCATGTCATGACCATCCATGATCGCAAAACCGATCAGCAGGACGCCGACCAACGCCCACCAGATTATTTTCAGGGTGAAGTAATCAAGCATGGTGAAGCTCCTTCAGATGAGCGTCGTGAACATAACGGCCTGTACCGAGGCTGCCAGGCCCTTGGCGGGCGAACTTGACCATCAGGAACATTTCCACCACCAGCAAGACGGTGTAGAAAACGATGAACCCGGCCAGCGAGCCATACAGGTTGTTGACGCTGAGCGTGGACACGCTCATGTGGGTCGGTAATACGCCGTAGATCGTCCAGGGCTGACGGCCGTATTCGGCGACAAACCAGCCCAGTTCACAGGCGATCCAGGGCGCCGGCAGCATGTAGAGTGCCCAACGCAACAACCCTCGGTGGCGGGTGCGGTTCGACTTCAGCGTGCTCCAGAATGCCAGTGCAAAGAGCATCAGCATCGCAAAACCCAGGCCGACCATGATCCGGAACGCCCAAAACATAGGCGTCACGCGCGGAACCGTATCGTTCACCGCGGTTTCGATCATGGCCGGTGTGGCTTGGTTGACGTCCTCGACATAGCGCTTGAGCAGCAACCCGAAGCCCAGATCAGCTTTGTATTCTTCGAACGTCTTGAACGCCGCCGGATCGCTGCGATTGGCTCTCAGTGCTTCCAGCGCATTGACTGCGCTAATACCGCGGATGATTCGGGCGCGGTTCTTTTCCTTGATCTCATGAATGCCGGGAATCTGCTGGCTGACCGAGCGGGTCCCGATCAGGCCCATCAACCATGGCACCTCGACCTCCCAATTATTTCGGGATTGAGCTTCATCGATGCTCGCGATCAGCGTCAGGCCAGCCGGCGCGGGCTTTGTTTCCCACATGGCCTCCATGGCCGCCAGCTTGGTCTGCTGCGCCTCCCCCACCGTGTAACCGGACTCATCGCCCAGTACGATGACGCTCAGCACAGAGGCCAGGCCGAATGCTGCGGCGACCCGAAAGCTACGTTTGGCAAACTCGACATCACGATTTTTGAGTAAATACCAACTGGAGATCGACAGCACAAACATCGAACCGGTGACATACCCGGCCGAAACCGTATGGACAAACTTGGCCTGGGCCACCGGATTGAACACCACCGTCCAGAAATCGACCATTTCCATGCGCATGGTGATGTAGCTGAACTCTGAGCCCACCGGGTTCTGCATCCAGCCATTGGCGATCAGGATCCACAGCGCCGACAGGTTTGTGCCGATTGCCATCAACAGCGTGACCAGCAAGTGATGCTGTCTCTTGAGACGGTCCCAACCAAAAAAGAACAGCCCGATCATGGTCGATTCGAGGAAGAACGCCATCAAGCCTTCGATTGCCAGCGGTGCACCGAAGATGTCCCCGACATAGTGCGAGTAGTAGGCCCAGTTGGTGCCGAACTGAAATTCCAGGGTGATCCCGGTGGTCACCCCCAGCGCGAAGTTGATGCCAAATAGCTTGCCCCAGAAGCGCGTCATGTCTTTCCAGATGACGTTACCGGTCATCACATAGACGCTTTCCATGATGACCAGCAGCCACACCATGCCAACGGTGAGCGGTACGAAAAGGAAGTGATAAAGCGCCGTGGCTGCGAACTGCAGCCGCGACAAATCCACCAGTTGTTCTGAGATCACTTGCTTGCCCCTTGAGCCGAGGTGGGTACACCGAAACGGTTGCCGACCGCGTTGGAATCGACGCTGACGTGGAAATCCTGGATGAATAGCCACCACAGCACTGCCAGCAGGAGCAGCTTGATAAGCACTGCTGTGAGCAGATGACGGCGCAGTCGTTTGTCGGAAATAGTCATGTCGGTGCAGTTAGCACGCGCCATGCCAAGGCCCAGGGTCAGGTTTTTATCGTTAAATAACAGCAGATTAGGAACGTAACCTGGGAGAAGGGGGATTTTGCGCCAACCTCAGAGGCTGCCAATCTGCCATGACGGCAGTGATTGGCAGTCAGGTGTCATCGCGGCTGATCAGGCCAAACCCTGCTCTTTCAAGCGCCGGTATAAAGTCCGTTCGCTGATACCCAAGTGCCGGGCCAGCTCACTGCGGGTCCCTTTGAACGCAGACAGGATCTGGGCCAACGAGTGGCCATCAGCAACAGCCGGGTTAGCCAGTCGTTGGGCTGTCGCATCGGGGACCTGGGGTAAATGCACGGAATGAATGACCCCGTCATCGGCAAACAGGCTGGCTCTTTCCAGCACATTACGAAGCTCGCGGATATTGCCCGGCCAGGAGTATCGCTGCAGTTGCATCAAGGCATCGGCGTCGATGGTCAGCCGGCGCTTGCCCGTACCGGAACGTTGCAATAACGAATTGACCAGCAGCGCGATGTCCTCCATGCGATTGCGCAGAGGCGGTAAATGAATGGGAAATACGCTGATGCGGTAGTACAGGTCTTGCCTGAACTCACCCTGGGCCATCATCTGTTCCAAGGGCTTATGGGTGGCGGCAACCAATCGGAAATCTGCATGCAAGGTTTCCACGCCGCCAACACGGCGATAGGTTCCCGACTCAATCAGCCTGAGCAGTTTCACCTGCATGGCCAGGGGAACGTCGCCGATTTCATCAAGAAACAGCGTACCGCCCTGGGCTGTTTCGACCAGGCCCTGCTTGCGCAGGGTGGCCCCGGTGAACGCGCCTTTCTCGTGGCCGAACAGTTCGCTCTCAAACAGCGTTTCAGTCAACCCGGAACAGTCCACTACCACAAAGGGCCCGTTGGCCCGCTCGCTGGTTTCATGGACCGCACGGGCAAACAGTTCCTTGCCCGTACCGGACTCTCCCAACAGCAGCACCGGCAACATGGACGGCGCGACCCGCTGCAGTTCCGACAGTGCACGGTTGAACGCCGGAGAGCTGCCCACCAGGCCCTCGTTGCTGGGCCGCGCTGAGGCGCTGCGTACCAGGGTAAGACGCTCCACATACGCGGTTATGTCGCCATGGTCATTGAGGATCGGCCGCAGCTCCACGTCGACATGTTCAGGCCCGCGGGGGGTGTGGTGAATGTGCAGGACCCGGTCCGGGCCGCGCATTTCCCTGGCCTTCTTCATCGGGCAGTTCTCCCCCGCCTGATCGCAAGGCACATCGTAATGGTGGGAAATCCGATAGCACTTATGACCAATAAACGGTTGATCGGCACTGCCGAACTGGCGCCGATAGGCGGTGTTCGCCGCCAGAATGTTGTAGTCCGGGTCCAGCACGATCATCGGCTGCGGCTCGTGCTCGAGAAACGAAACCAGAGACTGCACCTGGTCCGGCGGAGGGATCGAATTGTTCGGGGTTGGCAGGATAGTGCTCATCGGGGTTCCTGTGGATTCATCCGGACGCAAGCGACACTGCCACTATGCCAACAAACACTGCCAATGGCAGTTGTTTATTCGTGTGCGTGAAAATGCCGCATCCCACCTACAAAAATAAACACAACAAATTCAAATAGATAGCTTTGATTTTTCGCTCACTCGGTGCATGGCAGACTTATTGCTATGTCAGGTTAAACCAGTCGGCAACAAGACCAGGAGACCGATCATGACCGCTACACTGCACGTCGAAGGATTTTTCGATCCCGATACTCATACTGTCAGTTATATCGTGCTTGATCAGGCGACCCGCCACTGCGCACTCGTGGACAGCGTACTGGATTACGATCCCAAGTCCGGCCATACCACGACGACGTCTGCCGACACGTTGATCGCCAGGGTGGCCGAGCTGGACGCCAAGGTTCAATGGATTCTTGAAACCCATGTCCACGCCGACCACCTCACGGCAGCGCCTTACCTCAAAGAAAAGCTGGGAGGCAAGATCGGCATCGGCAGTCGCATCACCACCGTGCAGCAAGCCTTTGGCACGCTGTTCAATACCGGTGATGACATGGCCCAGGATGGAAGTCAGTTCGATCATCTGTTCGTCAATGACTACACGTTCTCCATCGGTTCGCTGCAATGCCGCGCACTGCATACGCCGGGCCATACACCCGCCTGCATGACGTACGTCGTCAGCGACGCCAGGCAAACGGTGGCATTCGTCGGCGACACCCTGTTCATGCCCGACTACGGTACGGCGCGCTGTGATTTTCCTGGTGGCGATGCCCGCACCTTGTTCCGGTCCATCAACAAGGTACTGAGCCTGCCGGCCGATACGGTGCTGTACATGTGCCACGACTACCAGCCCGACGGCCGCGAGGTACTGTTCGCCAGTACCGTTGCCGAGCAGCGCGCCGACAATATCCATGTGCGCAACGGCATCAGTGAAGAAGAGTTCGTGGCCATGCGCACCAAGCGTGACAGCACGTTGGAAATGCCGACGCTGATCCTGCCATCGGTTCAGGTGAACATGCGCGCCGGACACTTTCCTGAGCCGGAATCGAACGGCACACGCTATCTGAAGATCCCGCTCAACGTGCTCTGACGTCCCCTCCCCCTATAAGAAAATCCCATCACGGAGACCACCATGGACATCCGCCACCTTGCGCCAGGCTTAGCGGTATCAGAGCAGATTTTCCCCGATCAATTGACGGAACTGAAAAACACCGGCTTTCGCGCCATCGTGTGTAATCGCCCGGATGGCGAAGGCAGCGATCAACCCTTGTTTGCCGAAATCAAGCGCGCGGCTGAAGCGCTGGGCATTGAAGCTCACTATCTGCCCGCGGAATCGGGCAAGGTCACCGACGAGCAAGGCGTTGCCTTCGGCCGGCTATTTGAATCGCTGCCAAAACCGGTGTTGGCGTATTGCCGCTCCGGCATGCGCTCGACAACGATGTGGGCGCTGTCACAAGCGAGCCTGCTGCCTCTGCCGCAGATCGTCGAAACAGCCAAAGATGCCGGGTTTGACATGAAAGGCGTTATCCGCCGGATTGCAAACAAGGGGCAGACCCCGATCGAAGTGGCCGAGGCCGAACATGCGGTGGTCATTATCGGGGGCGGCGCAGCGGGCATTGCGGCGGCATCCAGCTTATTGGCCAGGGAACCGGGGCTCGACATCGCCATCATTGACCCGGCAGATGTGCATTATTACCAGCCCGGCTGGACGCTGGTCGGTTGCGGTGTCTTCGATGCCCCCCGGACCGCCCATACGATGGGCTCGACCATTCCTCGCGGCGTGCACTGGATCAAAGCCGCCGTGGCCGCTTTTGAACCCGAGAAAGATGCGCTCATTCTCGATGGGTGCAGAGTCGTCAAGTATCAACAACTGATCGTATGCCCTGGCCTGAAACTCAACTGGAATGCCATTGAAGGTCTGCCGCAGACATTGGGTCGCAACGGCGTTACATCCAACTACCTGTATCACCTCGCCCCCTATACCTGGGAGTGCGTGCAGCAACTGCGCGGTGGCCGGGCCATCTTCACGCAACCGCCGATGCCGATCAAATGTGCCGGGGCGCCGCAAAAAGCCATGTATCTCTCTGCCGACCACTGGCGGCGTGAAGGGGTACTCGGCAACATCAAGATCGATTTCTGCAGTGCCGCAGCTGTGCTGTTCGGCGTGCCCGATTACGTGCCGGCCCTGATGGAGTACATCCGCGCCTATGGCATCGACCTGAACTTCGGCAGCACGCTGACGAGCGTTGACGGGCCCGCGCGAACCGCCACCTTCAGTTGCGCCCAGCCCGATGGCACACGCCAGCTTGTCACGCGCGACTTCGATTTGCTGCATGTGGTGCCCCCACAGATTGCGCCAGACTTTATCCGCGTCAGCCCCCTCGCCGATGCCGCTGGCTGGATTGATGTCGATCCCGACACGCTGCGCCATAAAACCTGGGCGAATATTCACGCACTGGGCGACGCCACCAACTCCAGCAATGCCAAGACCGCCGCGGCCGCTCGCAAGCAGGCGCCCGTGGTCGCCCATAACGTGCTGGCAGCCATGGGCAAAGCCAAGGGCAACGCTCATTACGACGGTTACGGCTCCTGTCCGCTGACAGTCGAACGGGGCAAGATCGTCCTGGCGGAGTTCACCTATGGCGGCACCGTCGCCCCCAGCTTCCCGTCCTGGCTGATTGACGGTACCCGGCCATCGCGGCTGGCCTGGCTACTCAAGGAGCGGATTCTCCCTCCGTTGTATTGGAAGGGCATGCTCAAGGGACATGAGTGGCTGGCTAAACCGGAGTTGGCGGATCTATGAAACCAGACCTCAAGGCAAGGAGAGAGGGATGATCATCATCTTGCTGCTCGGCCTGACCGTGGGTGTGATTCTGGCGCTGACCGGCGCTGGCGGAGGAATCCTGGCGGTTCCCCTGCTGGTCTTCGGCGCGGGCCTGAGCATGGCCGAAGCCGGGCCCATTGGCTTGATGGCGGTGGGTTTGGCCGCGTCCCTGGGTGCAGTGATGGGCCTTAGAAACGGCACCGTACGCTATAAGGCTGCGCTGCTGACCGCAGGCGCGGGCATCATCTGCTCTCCACTGGGGATCTGGCTGGCTCAGCGCACGCCCAACCGCCCCTTGACGCTCCTGTTTGCCCTTCTATTGATGTACGTGGCCTTCCGAGCCTTTCAAAAATCATTGCCCTCGCGCGCCGATTGCAAAGCCAAGTCGAAGCGCAAACCCCCGCCTTGTGTACTGGACGAAAACCGCGGCAAGCTCCATTGGACCGCACCCTGTGCCTGGGCGCTGACGGTCTCCGGCATGGTCGCCGGCGCGCTGTCCGGCCTGCTGGGTGTGGGCGGCGGTTTTGTCATGGTCCCGGCACTCCAGCGCTACACCAATCTGACCACCCAATCGGTGCTCGCCACGTCGCTGACGGTCATTGCCCTGGTTTCAATTTCCGGCGTGGTGGCGAGCTCGGCGGCGGGTCATTTGCAATGGGCGATTGCCGTACCTTTTACCCTTGGCGCATTGTTGGGAATGACCGGCGGCCGTTTGCTCGCCGCCCGGCTGCCGGAGCCCTATCTGCAAAAAGGCTTCGCCATTCTGGCTGCGCTGGTGGCCCTGGCATTGGTTGTAAAAGCCCTGGGTTAATCGCCTGCTGGAGTCTCAACGTGGTTTGTATCGGAGAAATCTCATGAACATTGACTGGCTCAACTTCACGCCCTGGTCAGCCCTTGCCGGCGGTGCGTTGATTGGTTTGGCTGCCAGCCTTTTCGTTGTCGCCAATGGGCGTATCGCCGGCATCAGCGGTTTACTCGGCAGCCTGCTGCAGCGTGGTAGCGAGGGGGTTAGCGAGAAAGCGCTGTTTCTGTTGGGGCTGCTCGTTGCCCCGCTGGTATGGGGCCTGTTCACCGCGTTGCCGCAGATCGAGTTTCAGAGCGGCTGGCTCGGCCTCAGCGTCGCCGGCCTGCTGGTGGGCATCGGCACCCGCTACGGGTCGGGCTGTACCAGCGGCCACGGCGTATGTGGCCTGTCGCGCCTTTCACCGCGTTCGATGATCGCCACGGCATGTTTCATGTTCAGCGGTTTCGCCACGGTCTTTGTCCTGCGTCATATGTTGGAGGGTTGAACATGCTCAAACTGACTGCATTCATGGCCGGTCTGGTGTTCGGCTTCGGTCTGCTCCTGGCGGGCATGGCCAATCCGAGCAAAGTCTTGGCGTTCCTGGATGTGACCGGCACCTGGGACCCCTCCCTGGCCCTGGTCATGCTCGCAGCGATTGGTGTCGCGATCGGCCCACTGACCTGGGCCCGCCGCCAGCCCCGTTCGATGCTGGGAAACCCGATGCAATTGCCGGTCAAGCGTGAGCTGGACCCACGCTTGATCGGCGGCAGCCTGCTGTTCGGCATCGGTTGGGGGATAGCCGGTATCTGTCCGGGGCCCGCCGTGGCGATCCTGCTCACCGGGCACTGGCAAATCATCGTATTCATGGCGGCCATGCTGGCTGGCATGTTGTTGTTCACCGCGCTGGAGAACCGGCGCACTCACTGATCGGGAGATCGTCATGAAAGCCAATATCGGAACCATCGACCGTAGCTTGCGTATTGCCGCGGGACTTGTCCTCATTGCCCTCAGCCTGAGCGGCGTGATCGGCTTGTGGGGCTGGATCGGCCTGGTGCCGCTGGCCACGGGGATCTTCCGTTTCTGCCCGGTCTATACATTACTGGGCATCAGGACCTGCAAACGCTGCTGAGGCGGGTGCTGCCGCGCCTGCAAATGACGGTACTGTCAGCCATTACACCGGTTTGTTTTCCCACCTCAATCGGAGACCACCGTCATGACTCATTCGCCTGCCACTCCCAGTCAATATGACGTGGTGATTGTCGGTGGAGGCCAATCCGCCTTGGCAGTGGCGTATTTCCTGCAGCGCACCCGACTTTCGTTCGTCATTCTCGATGCCGAGCAAGGGCCAGGAGGTGCCTGGCGCCATGGCTGGAACTCTTTGCGTCTATTCTCCCCCGCCACCTGGAGCTCGATCCCAGGCTGGATGATGCCGCCCACGCAGGATGGCTACCCATCACGCGACCATGTGATCGACTACCTCAAGCAGTACGAACAGCGCTATCAATTGCCCATCGTGCGTCCCGTGCGCGTCACTTCTGTAGAGCGTACAGAAACCGGGTTGCGGATTAAGGCGCACGATAGACATTGGGACGCCAAGGTTGTGGTCAGCGCCACCGGCACCTGGAGTACCCCGTTCATCCCCCACTACCCCGGCGCGGGATTATTCGCCGGTCAACAGCTGCACTCGGCAAACTACCTCCAAGCGCAGCCGTTCACCGGAAAAAAAGTCCTGGTCATCGGTGGCGGCAATTCAGGGGCGCAGATTCTGGCCGAGGTTTCCAGGGTTGCCGAAACCACATGGGTAACACCTGTTGAACCCCTGTTCCTGCCTGATGAAGTGGATGGGCAGGTGTTGTTCGAGCGCGCCACGCAGCGCTGGAAAGCGCAACAGGAAGGTCGCGTCATCGAACAGCCCGTGGGTGGGCTGGGTGACATCGTCATGGTACCGCCCGTTGTCGAGGCCCGGTCGCGCAACGCGCTCAAATCAGTCCGACCTTTCGAACGCTTCACCCGCAACGGCGTAATCTGGGCCGACGGGAGCGAGTCTGCGGTGGACGTGGTGATCTGGTGCACCGGCTTCCGCCCCGCCCTGCAGCATCTGGAGCCACTGGGTGTGCTCAACGCTGAAGGACGCGTGGACGTTGACGGGACTCATTCGATTCAAGAGCCCAGGCTATGGCTGGTGGGCTATGGCGAATGGACCGGTGCGGCCTCCGCTACGCTGATCGGCGTAACACGCACGGCCCGCAGCACGGTCAACGAAATTGCCGCTTTCCTCGTCGGTCCATCCGATGCCCAAACACTACCGGCACGCGACGAGCAAGGTTAAAGACGGCCCATCTGCAACGTGGCGCGCAGACCTCCCTCGGGGCGATTCTCCAACCGGACCTGCCCGCCAAGCCGATTGGCGATGGTCCGCACGATCGTCAAGCCCAACCCGGCACCCTGGTCGTTGCCGCGGCTGTAGAAGCGTTCAAAAAGCCGGTCCCGTTCGGCCTCGTCTATGCCTGGCCCCTGATCCTCGACCGCCAGCTCGTAATGATCTCCCTGTCGGGCCAGTCGCACCGTGATCAAGCCGTTGGGGGGAGAAAAGTTGGCCGCATTGGTCACCAGGTTGTTCAAGGCAATATCGATGGACACCGGATCAATCCTCACCGGGTCGATGTCATCACTGACGTCCAGGACCAGCTCCAGCCCCTTGCTGAGCAACCAGGGAGTCATCTGAACCAGACTTTCACGCACCGTGGCGGGCAGATCGATCACGGCGGGTGCAGGCACGCCGGCTTGCGGTTCAAGGCGTGCCATGGTGAGCAACTGATTGACCAGGCGCGTGGTGCGATCCACTCCGACGATCAGGTGTTGCAGGGACTCACGCCGGCTCTGCTCATTCCCCGCCTCCATCAGGTTCTGCGCATGAACCCTGAGCACCGCCAGGGGGGTTCGCATCTCATGGGCTGCGTCGGCAATAAAACGCCGTTCACGGCCCATCAACTCCTGAATCTGCGCCAGCACCCGATTGAGCGCCGCTTGCATGGGCTCCAGTTCGCTGGGCAGCGGCACCAATTGCAGAGGCTCCAGTGAGCCCGGATGCCGCGCACGCAACTTGGCTGCCATGTCGACCAGAGGCTTGAGCCCCCAGCCGATGGCCAACCAGATCACGGCGGCCAGAATCAGGCTGCCGATCAGATTGGGCACCACCGTGTGACGGACAATACGATCGACCAGATCGGACCGCACATCATCACGCTCCCCTACCCAGATTTTCAGGCCGTACTGTGTATCATCCAGTACGAACGCCCGCCACATACGGTCCTTTTGGTCTATCACGTCGCTGAAACCAGGAGCAATCGGCGGTGAGGTGAATGTCGGTGCACTGGAGGTGTGAACCAGCAACGCACCTTTTGAATCCCAGACCTGAAAGGCGATTTTGCTCTCATAGGGATGTCCATCGACTTTGGGAACCGCCGACGCCAAGGCCGAATTGAATGCCTGATACAACTGCGCATGTTCCTTGCTGGCCATGGGCATGCGCATGACACCCTGCAACAGCCGGGCGTTCTGGGCCAATTGAGCATCGTAGACTTCAGCGATCTCGTGGTTGCTGTCATGCAGATTGAATACGGTGATGATCAACAGGCCAACGAACAAAAGCCCCAGGATCAGCGTGAGGGTGCGCCGCCGGATTGAAGTCATCGGCGCTCCTCCACCAGATACCCGACGCCACGAATGGTACGGATCAGGTCGGTGGAAAATTTCTTGCGCAGGTGGTGAATATGCACCTCCAGGGTGTTGCTCTCGGCCTCCTCGTTCCAGCCGTAAAGCAATTGCATCAGATGATCGCGCGTCATAACCCGGCCCGGCGGCGACAGCAATTCATGGAGCAACTGATACTCCTTGGGCGTCAACGCCACCGGGTTGCCCTGATAGCTGACCTGCTGGGTCCCCGGATTGAGGCTGATGCCGGCATGCTCGATCAGCGCCTGGGCACGACCGGCGCTGCGGCGCAACAAGGCCCGCAACCGGGCCTTGAGTTCCGCCAGATCGAAGGGTTTGATCAAGTAGTCGTCGGCCCCGGCATCGAGCCCGGCAATGCGATCTTCGGTGGCGTCCCGGGCGGTGAGGATCAGCACCGGCAGGTTGGAACCGCTGTCACGCAAGCGACGCAACACCTGCAGGCCGTCCATCCGTGGCAGGCCCAGGTCAAGCACAGCCAGGTCAAAGGTTTCGCTGAGCAGTGCGTGCAAGGCGCTGCTCCCGTCCTTCAACCAGTCTACGGTATAGCCTTCGCGGCTCAGGGCCTGATGGATGCCTTCGCCCAGGGCCACGTCATCCTCGATCAGTAATAAGCGCACGCACACTCCTCTCAGCCAAGTTTTTTGTTCACATCCACCAGCAACGCTTCGATTTCCTTGCGGCGCCCCGCGTCAGCGCTTTCCCGGCCGGGCCGTGGCGCTGCCTGCAAGGCTTTTTGCAGGGCAACCCGGGCTTCAGCGTAGCGTTTCTGACGGTAGAGGTGATCGCCCCAGAAGTACAGACTGTCAATGCCGTTTGGGTTCAGTTGCAGCGCCTGCTGGAGCAGTTGCTCGGCCTTGTCCGAGTCGCCAAACCCCAAGGGCCAGCCGGGAACCCGATCATAGAGTGCGCCGAGGCTGGTGTAGGCCGAGCCTTGCAAGGCTTTGGGATCCAGGGCCAGGGCCTGTTCCAGATCAGCCTTGGCGTCCTTGACCTTGCCCAGCGCACCGATCCCGCCTGCGGCCCCTGCCCAACTGCTTTTGACAATGCCCGACCAGATCCAGGCCTCGGCCACTGACTGGCGTTGCTGCTTGAACGCCGAAGCCTGGGCGGCGAGTTTTTCAAAGGCATCGGCACGCTGCCCCTCAGGCAACTCATATTGAATATGCGCCCAGCTTTGCTGGATGCCTGTGAGACGCTGCTGGTCGGCGTCATCCAAGGCCCAGGCGCTTTGAGCCAGGGCGCCGAACAGTAAACAGATCAGAATTTTTTTCATGGTTTGAGGTGCTCGTTCTCAGGTTTATGGCTCAGACGGCGAACCAGTGGCAGTTGCTTGCGCAGGCCACGGTCCACCAGGTTGGGCAGCAGGCTGTTGAGGCCGACGAAAAAACGCTCGGGCCAGCCCAGATACAGCTCGCGACGGTCGCCAGTAATGGCATGTATGACCGCCGAGGCCACCGCGTGCGGATCATCGACGTTGGCCTTGAGTGCCTGGTTGAGGGCTTGGGCCGCCGGGCTGTTCATCGACGTACGCGTAGCCCGGGGCGCCACGTAGAGCACGCCGACCCGGGTGTCCGCCAACTCCCGGCGCAGTGCTTCGGAGAACCCGCGCAGGGCGAACTTGCTGGCGCAGTAACTGGCGTAGCCTGGGTAGCCGATCGAGCCGTAGGTCGAGCCGACATTGACCACCATGGCGCTGGCGGCCTGTTTAAGCAGTGGCAGCAACAGTTTGCTCAAACAGATCGGCGCGCTGATGTTCAACGCCAGCATGGCGTCGATCTCACTGTCCTCGAGTTGTTCGAGCATGGCAAAGTGGTTAACACCGGCGGCATTGATCAGCAGGTTGATGCCGCCCAAGGCCTCGGCGGCGGCCAGCACCTTGCGCCGATCACCTGGCACAGTCAGGTCTGCGCCAACCCAGTACAACTGCTGCGGGTAGCGTTCGATCAAGGGTTCCAGCGCTTCGCGATGCCTGGCCACGGCCAACACCCGAGCGCCACTGGCGCATAGGGCCTGGGCGATGGCCAGGCCAATTCCGCCACTGGCACCGGTCAAGACGATCCGGGCGTCACACAGGCGCATGCTGGTCCCCCTTGTCACGGGGCAGGCCCCGGAACATCTCGGTGTAGAGCGTGTACACCACTTTGGAGGCGTGGATCACCGCCGCCTGGTCGGCCGGATCCTCCAGCTTGTTCATCAGGCCGCGATAGGTCTGCATGTGCTCGATATCCAGCGAGCCGTGGGAGCTGAGGTAGCTGAAAGCGGTGGGCGGCAGTTCCAGGTGTTCACGAATGGCGTCGGCGGCGTGGGTCGCCAGAGCGATGCTGGTGCCCTCGAGCACATTGACCATGCCGAACAGCCCCACCGGATTGCCCCGGGCGATCAAGTCATACAGGTAACTGACCATCAATTCGATAGGCAGCGACGGCTGACCATCACGCACCGCATCCTTGTCGCCTCCACACACGGCGATGTCATCCAGCACCCATTGCTCATGACCGTATTCCTCGTCGATGTACTCGCACACGGCCTTGCGCAGCCATTCCAGGTGCGCTGGCAGGCGTGCACCGCAAGCCATCATCAACGGTACGGTGTGGCGCACGTGGTAGTAGGCCTGGATCAGAAACGCCCGGTAACTGGCCAGGCTGACCTGGCCGTCGAGGGCGTCACGGATAATCGGCAGATTAAACAGCGTTTGACGTTCCTGATGGGTGGCTTCTTGCAACGTGTCGAAAAAACTCATGACGGATATTCCTCGGACAGAATGGATTCGCTGAACAACCCGCGGTAATGCTCGGCAATCGCTTCACGGCGCGGTCGGCCGTTGGCGGTGAGCAGGCCGTTGGCTGCGGTGAAGGGGTGCGCCAGTCGCGTCCAGTGATGGACCTGCGCGTAATCGGGCAACGCCTCGTTGGCCTTGTTTACCGCCAGCTCCAGCGCTTGATCGGAGCAGTCGGCGCGGGTGGGCCACAGCAATGCATGGTTGTGCGGCAAGGCTTCGCCATAGACGAAGGCCTGGCTGATGGTGCCGCCTTGGGTGAGTTCGGCTTCGACCCATTCAGGGTTAACGTTGCGACCGAAGCTGGTGACGAATTGGTGCTTCTTGCGCCCGCGCAGGTAAAGGAACCCGTCGGCGTCGAACTCCCCCAGGTCGCCGCTGGGCCACCAGTCGGCGGGCGGCGGAGGCTCCCCCAGGTATCCGAGCAAGGTCGAGCCCTTGATCATGACCTCGCCGTCTTCGGCCAGACGAACCTGCACATGGGGCAACGGCTGACCGACACTGCCGGCGCGGTTGGCCTGTGGGCGGTTGAGGCACACCACCGAAGCGCATTCCGACAGCCCGTAGCCTTCAAATACCGGCACGCCAGCACGCTGGGCTCGTTGCAGAAGATCATGGGATACCCGCGCACCGCCCACGGCGGCGAACCGCAAAGCGTGTGGGTAGAACGCTTTCTGCTCGGCAGCCGTGACCAGCATCAGCAACAATTGTGGAACCAGGATCAGACTCTGCGCCCGGCGCTCGGTCAGGCACGCCAACAGGCGCGCCGGGTCGACGCCACTGGCGCCCTGGATGCCGAGGGTTTTCTGGCCAGGCAGGCTGAGCATCGCCCCGGCATACAGCGCCGCGTAGCACCCGAGGTTTTCCAGAAGCACCGCCAGGGGCAGCAGCGCCAGGTGATGCCTTGGGTTGACCGGCCGGCTGGCCTGTTCCAGCTCACGGGCGACCCGCAGCAGGCTGTCGGCACTCAGGCAGACACCTTTTGGCGTGCCGGTGGTGCCCGAGGTAAAGGTCAGCTTGGCGGTGCCCGTCGGCAAGCGGCTCGGTCCGGGGTAATCTTTGTGCCAGAACTCGCCGCTGTAGTGGTAACCGGCGGCCTGGAGTTCGGCGGCCAGTCCCGGCTCGGCAATCACCCGCTGCGCCTGGCTCTGCTCCAGGCAATGCAAGCGTTGAGCCGGACTGAAAAAAACCGGCAGGATGACGCAGGCCAGACCTTCGAACAAAACCGCCAGGTCCCAAAGCATGGCTTCGACACCATTATCCAGGGCCAGAGCAACAACCTTTATGTGTTCATCGCGCAAGCGTTGTTGGCGGTACACCACTTCGGAGTAAAGCGTGGCGTAGTCCAGCCGCAAGTTATCGCCCCACAGCGCCACGGCGTAGCCCTTGCGTTGGGCATGCTCACGCAGGGTGAGTTTGAAGCGCTCCACTTCAGGCAACATGGCACGCCTCCCCGTAGGTCTGTGAAAAACCCAGGCGATCGAACAGACCGGCATCGCGCAGATGAACGAAGCCGGCGCGGATGTTGCCGACATGAACCCATGGCTGACTCTCGTAGTAGCGGCCCCAGAGGTGACGGTCTTCCCCCAGGCGCTGCGGGTCGGCCGGACACAGGGTCACGGGCTTGAGGCCAAGGCGATGGAAACTGTTGACCAGGCCGATATTGCCGGTGAACGCCACCCACTCCAGCCCGCCCATCGCCAACAGATAGGTGATCGCGATAATGCTCAGGCGAGCGCTGCCGGTGTCGCTGGCGGCCAGATTGCCAACTTCGACAATGCCGGCGCGATCCACTGCGCAGTCTGCATCGGCCTTGATCAAAGGCTCGATGGGATCGTCCAGATAATGCTCGAGAAACAGCGGTCCCTGGGCGGCCAGACGCACGCCTGCCACGGCGCAAAGCCTGCCGTCAGCATCATCGAGCCCGAACAGTTCGGGCATGAAGTGACGAATCTCTGCGCCGTGCGCCTGGTGGAAACGCCGGTGGATGAAGGCTTCGAACTCATCCCGGCGGGGCTCTCCCGGCATAGCCCGGTGCAAGTGGCGAACCGGCTGGCCGGCATTGCCGAAAGCCAGCGGTAGATGGATGTTCCAGTCAGAATCGGGCATGGGTCAACGTTCTCCCTTGGGTATGGGGAGAAAGTATCGAGGCCGTTTCTTAACGAAGTCTGAAGGTGGTTAAAGATCGACCGCCGGACTGGCGTGACGAGGCAATCCAATGGAAATCAAAGCGGCGAGCAGCACGAAGGCGCTGGAGATCCATAAGCACGCCTGCAGCCCGTACACTTGATAAACCCAGCCAGAAAGCACCGTTCCGATCAGCCGTCCCATGGCGTTGGACATGTAGTAAAAACCCACATCCAGCGATACGCCGTCTTCCTTGGCGTAGGACACGATCAAATAGCTGTGCAACGAAGAGTTCACCGCGAACAGCGCACCAAAGACCATGAGCCCACCCAGTAGCACCGTCTGTGGTGCCAACCCGCTGTCGAGTCCTAGCGCAATGGCCGCGGGCAGACCCGCCAATGCCATTGCCCACAGACACGCCGCGCGACCATCCGGCACGTGCCCACGTTTCTTGCCAGTGATGTTGGGCGCAAAAGACTGCACGATGCCGTAGCCGATCACCCAAGCCGCGAGGAAACCGCCGACTTTCCAGAAGTCCCAACCGAAAACACTGCTCAGGTAAACCGGCAGGGCCACCACGAACCAGACGTCGCGGGCACCGAACAAGAACATCCGTGCCGCCGACAAAATGTTGATCGCGCGGCTCTTGGAGAGGATGTCGCGAAACCTGGGCTTGGCTTTCGCTTTACCCAGATCCTTTTTCAACAGGATCAGGCTGGCGATCCAGATCAACGCCAGTACGCCGGCCATCGCCAGCAGCGCACCTTTGAAGCCGATGAGGGCCAGCAAGGCGCCCCCCAGGAAGAAACCAACGCCCTTGAGGGCATTCTTGGAGCCGGTGAGAATCGCCACCCACTTGTACAGTTGCCCCTGTTGACCATCGGGAACCAGCAGCTTGATCGAGCTTTTCGCGCTCATCTTGTTCAGGTCTTTGGCGATCCCGGACAGCGCCTGAGCCCCCATCACCCAGGGGATGGTCAACCAGGCCAAGGGAACTGTCAGCATCAACAGCGCCACGACCTGCATCCCCAGGCCGATATTCATGGTTCGGTTCAGGCCAAGCCGGGCACCGAGGTAGCCGCCCACCAGGTTGGTGATCACGCCGAAGATTTCGTAGAACAAAAACAGCGCGGCGATTTGCAGCGGGCTGTAGCCCAACGCATGAAAATGCAGCACCACCAACATCCGCAAGGCGCCATCGGTGAGGGTGAAGGCCCAGTAATTGCCGGTGACGAGCAGGTACTGCCGCACTTGCGGAGCGAGGGCTGACAACGCTTTCATGACCATTCCTCAGACTGTCCGACCGACCATCCGGGCCAGTTCCACGGTGCGGTTGGCATAGCCCCACTCATTGTCGTACCAGGCGTAGAGTTTGACCTGGGTGCCATTGATGACCATGGTCGACAGCGCATCAATGATCGACGAGCGCGGGTCGGTTCGGTAATCGATGGACACCAATGGGCGCTCCTCAAAACCGAGGATGTCCTTGAGTTCGTTCTCGGAAGCGTCCTTGAGGAACTGATTCACTTCTTCGACGGTGGTGGCTCGCTCGACCTCGAAGACACAATCGGTCAGCGAAGCGTTGGCCAGTGGCACGCGCACGGCGTGACCATTGAGGCGCCCGCGCAGCTCCGGGAAGATTTCCGCGATGGCGGTGGCCGAGCCGGTGCTGGTGGGAATCAGACTCATGCCCGAAGCCCGCGCACGGCGCAGGTCCTTGTGGGGTTGATCGAGGATGCTCTGGGTGTTGGTCAGGTCGTGAATGGTGGTGATCGAACCGTGGCGTATGCCGAGCTTCTCGTGGATGACTTTCACCACCGGCGCCAGGCAGTTGGTGGTGCATGAAGCGGCGGTGACGATGGCATGGTCGTCGGGCTTGAACAGCTGATGATTGACGCCCATGACGACGTTCAATGCACCTTTTTCCTTCACCGGGGCGCTGACCACCACGCGCTTCACACCCTGGTCGAGATAGCCCTGAAGCACGGCAACCGTCTTCATTTTTCCGCTGGCTTCGATCACCAGATCGCAGCCCGACCAATCGGTGTCGGCAATCGCTTTATTGGCCGTGACCTTGATGCGCTTGCCATCGATGACGATGTTGTCGCCCTCGGAGCCAGCCTCTGCATTCCAGCGACCATGCACCGAATCGAAGTTCAACAGATGCGCATGGGTCGCGGCGTCACCCGCCGGATCGTTGATCTGCACGAAGTCGAACTCCGGCCAATGCCAGGCGGCCCGCAATGCCAGGCGACCGATACGTCCAAAACCGTTGATACCCACTTTGATCGTCATGTTGTTGTGCTCCTATGGCTGGTGTCTATGGAGTTCGACTGCCGGTCGAACCAGGCGTTGGGCTTGACTCAGATGGAGCGCTGATTGACGCGATTCATCAATTCTTGCGCCGACTCCTTGCGCTCGGAATAACGGTCGACCAGGTAATCCTGGCGGTCGCGAAGCAGCAGCGTGAACTTCACCAATTCCTCCATCACATCCACCACGCGGTCATAGAACGGCGAAGGCTTCATCCGGCCGCTGTCGTCAAACTCCATATAGGCCTTCGGCACGGAAGATTGGTTGGGAATGGTGAACATGCGCATCCAGCGTCCCAGCACCCGCAGCTGATTGACCACGTTGAACGACTGCGAGCCACCGCATACCTGCATGACAGCGAGGGTTTTGCCCTGGGTCGGGCGTACCGCGCCCATGGCCAGCGGCACCCAATCAATCTGCGCCTTGAACACCGCGCTCATGGACCCGTGGCGTTCCGGCGAGCACCAGACCTGGCCTTCGGACCACTGCATCAGCTGGCGCAGCTCCTGGACCCGGGGGTGATCGACCGGTGCGTCATCCGGCAACGGCAGACCCGACGGATTGAAAATCCGCGCCTCGGCGCCGAAGTGCTCCAACAACCGAGCGGCCTCCTCTACCAACAGGCGACTGAAGGAACGCTCGCGCGTCGATCCGTACAGCAGCAAAATGCGTGGCTTGTGGCTGGATGTGGTTTCGATACCGAGTTTGTCTGTCGACGGAAGATCAACCAGTTCGGTTTCGAGTTGGGGAATAGAGTCATCAAACATAGTCTTTTCCTGCGCGACGGCGCTTTGGGAATCATCAAACCAGCGGCATCGTCTACCGGGGCTCGTCAGGCAATTTTGCTCTCACAACAAATGGCGACCCGTTCAGGACGGTCCCCCATTGCTTCCAGACGCTTGGCATCGGGGCTTAACCAGTGCTTGTTGGTTTCGAGTACCACGGTCAGTACCTGCAGCACCCAGTCAGGAAGATTGGGGTGCAGTCGGTAGTAAACCCATTGACCTTGCCGACGGTCCGAGAGCAAACCGCAGGTGCGCAACTGCGCCAAGTGCCTGGAGACTTTGGGCTGACTCTCGTTCAACGCACAGGTCAGCTCGCAGACGCACAACTCCCCCTCTCGGGTGATCAGCAGCATCATGCGCACCCGATTGTCGTCGGCCAGGCATTTGAAGACAGTGGTCGGGGTCAGATGGTCAGCCATTTCAGTTCTCAGTGTTTGGTTTTCACCAAGACAAACATCTTGATGCGCTCATGAATTTCGTGAAGCGTGTGACGGAACGCGTCGGGCTTGGTGCTGGTGACCGGATCTTCAAAGCTCCAGGTCAAGGCCTCGCCAGCATCGGGGAGCGACTGGCACTGCGCAGTTGCTTTATCGCACAGGGTAATCACGTAATCGAAACGCTCTCCCTGAAACTCATCAATCGACTTGCTGCGTAACCCGTCAGTACTGATTCCAAGGTGCGACAAGACCTCGAAGGTGCGCGGGTCGACCGCGGTCGGAACCGTGCCGGCGCTGAACGCCTCGAAATGTTCCGAATCCGTGTGCCTGAGCAGCGCTTGGGCTAACTGGGAACGAGCAGCGTTGGCGGTGCAGACGAAGAGAACGCGGGCTTTGCCAGTCATGATGAAGCCTCATCCAATATACGGAAAACCGAATATATGATTATCCGAATATAAGGTAAAGCCCCCGCCGTTTATTTTCCCTGCCACGCGCCGTCTACAATCAGAACGAGATAGAATCCTCTGGGGGGTATTCTCTGAACAGGATCGCGCTCAGTTCAGAAATATATGTTTTTTTCCATATACGCTCTGCATCCGGAACCTGTGCGCGCAGACGTACAAAGAAGAGGTTTGAGTATGAGCACCCGCCAGCCCATCGGCTTTTTCGAGCGCTACCTGTCAGTGTGGGTCGCCCTCTGTATCGCCGCCGGCATTGGTCTGGGCAGTCTGTTCCCACGGCTGTTCCAGACCATGGCCGATTATGAATACGGTTCGGTCAATTTCATTGTCGCGGTACTGATCTGGCTGATGGTCTATCCGATGATGGTGTCGGTGGACTTCTCCAGCCTCAAGCGCATTCACGAACGGCCCAAGGGGCTGATCATCACCCTGGTGGTCAACTGGTTGATCAAACCGTTCACCATGGCCGGGCTGGGGGTGTTGTTCTTTCATTATTTCTTTATCGACCTGATCGATCCTCGCGATGCCGGCCAATACATCGCCGGTCTGATCCTGCTCGGCGCCGCGCCGTGTACCGCCATGGTGTTCGTCTGGTCGCAGCTGACACGCGGCGACGCCACCTACACCCTGGCGCAGGTGGCACTGAATGACGTGATCATGATCTTCGCCTTCGCGCCGCTGGTGGCGCTGTTGCTCGGCGTGACTGACATTGAGGTGCCTTGGGCAACCCTGATCCTTTCGGTCGGGCTGTATGTGTTGATCCCGCTGATTGCCGGGGTACTCACCCGGCTGAAGCTCAGTGCCTCGGCGCAAAACGCCGGCGAGGCCGAGTATGCGGTCACGCGCTTCAACGCTCGGGTCAAACCCCTGTCGATACTCGGCCTGCTGGGCACCGTGGTGCTGCTTTTCGGGTTTCAGGGGCAGATCATTCTGGATAAACCACTGCTGATTGCTTTGATTGCCGTGCCCTTGCTGATCCAGTCCTACGGCATTTTTGCCATTGCTTACGCGGCTGCGCGGCTATGGAAAGTACCCTTTAACGTGGCGGCACCCTGCGCCCTGATCGGCACCTCGAATTTCTTCGAGCTGGCGGTGGCGGTGGCAATTGGTTTGTTCGGCCTTAACTCCGGGGCGGCCCTGGTCACCGTGGTCGGGGTGCTGGTGGAAGTGCCGGTGATGCTGTCGCTGGTGGCTTTTGCCAACCGGACCCAGGCCTGGTTCCCGAAAGAAAGCGTAGAAATGACGCCAACCGCCTCGCCATGACCACAGCATCGCTGCGAACGAGAAATACTGCGGTTAACCCAGGCGAGATGAACTGGATAACGCGGCATGGACAATGCCCCTGCCGCGTCTCACATCAGTTTTTCTTGGGACCTACTTTCATCAGCAACATGACGCCGATGATGGCCGACAGGGTCGAGCCCAGCAGCACACCGACTTTGACCTCATCGACCAGATGCGGCGCATTGGGAAATGCCAGCGCACCGATGAACAGGCTCATGGTGAATCCGATCCCGCACAACAGCGCCACGCCGTACATCTGCGACCATCTGGCCCCCTCAGGCAGTTTGGCCAAGCCGAAACGAATGGCCAGCGCCGCCAACCCGAACACCCCAAGCTGTTTGCCCAGCAACAGCCCCATCGCCACGCCCATCGGTACCGGATCAAGCAGATTATTCGGCGAAATACCGGCCAGGGACACGCCGGCATTGGCGAAGCCGAAGATGGGCACGACCGCAAAAGCCACCCATGGATGCATCTTTTCTTCGAGGTAGAGCAGCGGCGACCACCCGCCTTCGTTGGAATCTCCAAGGGGGATACAGAGGGCAAGAATGACCCCGGCCAAGGTCGCATGGATGCCCGATTGCAGCATGAAGTACCAGAGCAGTGCACCGGCTATCACATAGGGAAACAGCCGCTTGACGCCGCAACGGTTGAGTACCACCAGCAGTGCCGTAACGCCCAGGGACGCCAGCAGCATGTTCGTCGACAAGTCGCTGGTGTAGAAGATCGCGATGATGAGGACGGCCCCAAGGTCATCCAGAATCGCCAGCGCGGAGAGAAAGATTTTCAAGGAAATGGGCACACGCTTGCCCAGCAGCGACAACACCCCCAAAGCAAACGCGATGTCAGTTGCGGTGGGAATCGCCCAGCCGCTCAAAGTCTGTGCATTACCCCAGTTGATCGCCACGTAGATCAAGCCCGGCAGCAGCATACCGCCCAGCGCCGCAAATCCCGGAAGGGCTCGTTGGCCCCAACTCGACAACTGGCCTTCAAGCATTTCACGCTTGATCTCAAGGCCGACCAGTAAAAAGAACAGAGCCATCAGGCCATCATTGATCCAGTGCCCCACCGAAAGCCCCAGGGCTTTGATGTGCAGCGTGGAGAAGTACACTTCTGACCAGGGCGAATTGGCTACGATCAGCGCGGCCAGGGCGGAAGCCATCAGGATCAGGCCGCCAGCGGATTCAGCGGCGAAAAAACGGGAGAGGAAAGCCATGGCGGAAGGTGACTCACTTTTATTATTCAGGCGCAACGGTTCCGGGCTCATAGGCACAGCGACTCCGCGCTGGCGGCCCGACCTGCGCTTGATTAAACCTGCCCTGCCGCGTTTTGCGGTGACACCCTTGGGCCGTATTCTATACAAAAGGTACTGCCCGAGTGTGGGCGGTTTTCTAATTAGGCCCTCTGGCGGTTATCCCGTAGTAAAGTGCATGCAACCAACATGAGAACCCACTTTGAGATGTCTGAAGTGCCCAAGACCCAGTTTGAATGGCCCCGCGCGTCACACCCCCAGTCAGCCGCAACGGTAACAGCATGATCGAAATTACCGAAGTCTCCATCGCACAACTGCGCGCAGCGCTCCAGTCCGGTCAGACGACCGCGGTCGAACTCGTCCAGGCCTACCTTGCCAGGATCGATGCCTATGACGGCGCCGACACGTCCACCGCCCTCAACGCTGTGGTCGTGCGAAACCCCGATGCCCTGGAAGAAGCACAGGCGTCCGATGCCCGTCGGGCCAAGGGACAAACCCTCGGTCCGCTCGATGGCATTCCCTATACCGCCAAGGACAGTTATCTGGTGAAGGGGCTCACGGCGGCTTCTGGCAGTCCGGCGTTCGCGAACCTGATCGCTTATCGCGATGCGTTCACCATCGAACGGCTTCGCGCCGCCGGGGCGATCTGCCTGGGCAAGACCAACATGCCGCCCATGGCCAATGGCGGCATGCAGCGCGGTGTCTATGGCCGGGCTGAAAGCCCCTATAACGCGGACTACCTCACCGCCCCTTTCGCATCGGGCTCCTCGAACGGTGCAGGCACTGCAACGGCAGCCAGTTTCGCCGCATTCGGCCTTGCCGAAGAAACCTGGTCGAGCGGCCGGGGCCCGGCCTCGAACAACGGATTGTGTGCCTATACACCTTCGCGCGGGGTGATTTCGGTACGCGGGAACTGGCCGTTGACGCCAACAATGGACGTCGTCGTGCCCTATGCCAGGACGATGGCGGATCTTCTCGAAGTGCTCGACGTCGTGGTGGCGGACGATCCTGATACCCGGGGCGATCTGTGGCGCATGCAACCCTGGGTGCCCCTCCCGCCTGTCGACTCGGTTCGCCCCGCCTCATACCCGGGCCTTGCCGCCCATAAGGAAGCACTCGCTGGGGTCCGCTTCGGGGTTCCGCGCATGTACATCAACGCCGATCCCGAAGCGGGCACGGCTGAGGCTCCCGGCATTGGCGGGCCGACGGGGCAGCGAATCAACACCCGTGCCTCGGTCATGGCCCTGTGGGAAGACGCCCGCAAGGCGCTCCAAGCCTGTGGCGCGCAAGTGATTGAGGTCGATTTCCCGCTGGTGTCCAACTGCGAAGGTGATCGTCCGGGCGCGCCGACCGTATTCACTCGGGGCCTGGTGTCCAAGGAGTTCCTGCACCATGAGTTGTGGGACATGTCGGCCTGGGCGTTCGATGACTTTCTGCGGGCCAACGGTGATCCGAAACTCAATCGCCTGGCCGATGTTGACGGACCGCTGATATTCCCCCATGACCCGGGCACCCTGCCCAACCGTGAGGACGACCTGGCCGCTGGCATGGATGAATACGTCAGGATGGCCGAGCGCGGCATTACGCCGTGGGACCAGATCCCCACCCTGGCGGACGGACTGCGGGGCCTTGAACAGACACGTCGAATCGATCTTGAAGACTGGATGGACCGGCTTGGGCTCGATGCGGTGATATTCCCGACAGTCGCCGACGTTGGCCCCGCAGATGCAGATATCAACCCGGCGTCCGCCGATATCGCCTGGAGCAACGGGGTCTGGGTCGCCAATGGCAACCTGGCCATCCGGCACCTGGGCGTGCCCACCGTTACTGTGCCGATGGGCGTGATGGCGGACATTGGCATGCCTGTAGGGCTGACGTTTGCCGGACGTGCCTATGACGATTCGACCCTGTTGCGCCTGGCTTCGGCGTTTGAGTCGCTGGGCTCCAAACGGGTGATCCCGCCGCGGACGCCGCCGTTGTCGGGCAGTAAAAAATAAACCTGGTGGGCGGGGTTGCCCCCGCCCCTTTCATCAAAGCCGAAAATATTGCTGCATGGCCCGGGAGAGCAGGTTCACCGCCTCATCGGCATGGGACGCCTGCGCTCGAATGAACACCACCTCGTGCTCCGGCACCCGGGGCAGATCATCGAGGATCTGCATCTTGTCCGTCACCCGGGCCCGGTCTATCAGACTGATCGCCAAGCCGGCCTCCACACACGCCTTGACGGCCTGGGTGGAGGGGCTTTCCAGGACAATGCGCGACTTGCGAGCGCATTGCTTCAGCGCTTCCACCATGGCTTGTCGATAAGGGCACTGCGCCGCATGCACGGCCAGTGGCAGCGGCTGCGTCGAGGCAATCACGCTATTGATCGGGCCGACCCAAACAGGTGTCGTGGAGGTTAACCGCAGCGACTCTGTGTCCGGCAGCTCCTTCGGCCGGGCAATCATCGCAGCCTGGAGTTTTTCACGTTGAACCTGATCACGTAGCGCGTAGCTTGGCGCCGTCCTGAGCTCCAGTACCACGTTCGGCCAGGCGGCTGCGAATGTCGGAAGGATGTCGCGGATGACATGGTCCGCATATTCATCCGGCACGCCCAAGGTGATACGCCCCGCCAGACGGGTGCCATGCAGATCGGCCAAGACCCGGTCGTGGGTACTGAGCAACTCGGTGGTAGACAGGAGCAAACGCTTGCCCAGTGCGGTCAGGGAAACCGCCTGATTGTCACGGTTGAGCAATCGTCCACCGGCGACCGCTTCCAGCCGCTGGATGTGCACGCTCACCGCTGCCGGGCTTTTGTGCAGTTGCTCCGCCGCCGCACTGAATTTGCCGATGCGCGCCACCGCATGAAAAGTCCGTATCAGTTCGATATCGAGTATGGCCGGCATAATTCAACCTTTGTGAATGACTGCTGCACTATATTTTGATTTATTAGATTAGCCTGCTTTCGTAGCCTGTGGGCATGAATGCATACCGATCGATCTCATGCCCTGCTCTCTCCAAACCTCAATGGCACCAGGCGATACCTCTGTTCTTACTCGAGGCGGCGCTGGTGTTGAGCTGGAGTTCAGGCTTCATCGGCGCGCGCTTCTCGCTTGATTACGCGCCGCCGTTACTGGTCGTGTTCTGGCGCTGCGTGCTGGTCACGCTCGTTCTGTTCCCGTTTGTCGCCAGGAACTTGAGGCGAACCTCGGCTGCCGTGCTGCTGAAAAACGCCGGCATCGGTTTGCTGGCCATGGCGGGGTATCTGGCGGGTATTACCCAAGGCATTGCCTTGGGCGTACCGGCCGGGCTCGCTGCCCTGTTCGCCGACCTTCTGCCCATGGGCCTGGCTTTATTGGCCGCGGGCGTCCTGGGACAGCGACTGGCCTGGCCGGTTTGGGCCGGCCTGGTCATCGGCCTGATCGGGGCCGCGCTGGTGACACATGGCGCGCTGGCCTGGGGCGATGCGCCCTTATGGGCTTATGCGCTGCCGCTGCTTGGCATGCTTTCACTCGCCGTCGCGACATTGTGGCAAAAGCACCTCCCGCCATCGCAGTCCTTGGGCCTACTCCCCAACCTATGGCTGCAATGCTGTGTTTCGGGCTTTGCCTTCGCTTTGGTCGAGGGCTTACAGGGCAGCCTCGCACCGATACCCAGCACAGGTTTTATCTTGAGTGTCCTGTGGACCGCGGGCTTGTCTACGATTGGCGGATATGGGCTCTACTGGCTGTGCCTGCGCCGCGCGTCAGCCACCCGGGTCGCCAGCGTCCTGTACCTCAGCCCCCCCGTTACGATGCTGTGGGCCTGGGCGATGTTCAACGAACCTCTTTCCTGGCAAATGGTGTCGGGCATGGCGGTGTCCGGGATCGGCATCTGGATGGTGGTGCGCACCGAAGCTCGGCAGCCAGTGGCCGACACAGCTCAGTAGCCCTGTTCACTCTCCAGCGGGATAAGTCAATTTCAGCCCGTGAACCTTCGCAGCCGGACTCAACACCGCTGTATTGGCTTTATCTTTGTCCATGATATGGATGACTTCTACACCGCGAAGCAACAGATAGTCGGCGACGATCCTGCGATGGCAACGCCACCAAACAGCCTCCGCACACATGATGGCGCAGTGGTGAGTCTTGCTGAGCGCGAGGAGGCGATTCAGACCGACCTCAAATTCTTGCGAAAGGGCGTAGTCCGCGTAGTTATGGAAACTTCGATTGACCCAGAATGCGTTGACCTCATCGGCAACGGTCTTTGATTTTTTTCGTAATCCGCCAAGCTCCGGAATCTGTTGATGCCCGATATCGAATTCGGCCAGTCGGTGTGCAAGCGTATCCAGATTGTATTGAGGATTTGTCCGTGATCGCGGGACGGTCCTGATATCGACAATGGTATCGACACCAAAACCGCTGACGATCTCCACGAACTGTTCGAGGGTTCGGGTCGAATGACCCACTGTGTAAACACAGACACTTTGCATAAATACTAATCCACACCTGATTTCTTTCAGATGACCTGTGCAAGCAAGCCAGGTTCTAGTGGATTCACGCAAATCCGCCAGGGTGACAGCCGTCAGCCCTCACTTGCCAACTCCCCCTCAAGCCACTCGATCAGTGCGCTCACTTCAGCGCGATCTGCTGCGTGCGAATTTCTGAAAACCGATATCGCTTCAGGCAAGGGAACACTTTGCGCGCAAGGCCTCACCAAAGCCCCACGCTCAATCAGCCTTGCGGCGGTGCGGCGCCATCCCAGTGCAATTCCGTGCCCCTCCACCGCCGCCTGAAGCATCAAGGGGTAGCTGTCAAATACAGTGCCTTGAAGATCAACAGCCGGTATCTGTCCAAACGCTTTTAGCCAACCCTCCCACTGCATCCAGTGAGGCGGCGTAGTGCGATAGTGCAAAAGCGTGTGGCGAGCAAGCTCACTGACCTGCATGGGCGCTTGGACATTGAGGTATTGCGGACTGCACACCGGAAACACCTCATCGCTAGCGGTAAAGACCAGAACATGCGCACCACTGGGGCGCCCGGTGCTTTGCAAGGCCACGTCAAAATGCTCATTGAATTCAGTCAGCGGCCGGGTTGAAGTGGCCACCTGGATTTCGATCTCCGGGTATTGCTGGTGGAATGACGAAAGGCGCGGCATCAGCCAGTAGAACGCCTCGCACAATTGGCACAGCAGAACGACACGGTTCTTGCCAGGCGCCTGGCGAAGGGTCTCGGCGACATCGCTGATACTGCGCAAGGCGCTGCTCACCACACGCCCTAGCTCGCGTCCTTCCTGGGTGAGAAACACTGCGCGGTTGCGCCGACTGAAGAGCTTTAGCCCAAGATTCTCTTCAAGTCCCCGTATCTGCCGACTGATCGCCGCTTGGGTAATGTGCAGCTCCTCGGCGGCCTTCGAAAAACTCTCCAGCCGCGCCGCCGCTTCAAAAGGCAATAAACTGGCGAGCGGCGGTAAAGACTTTCCAAGCGTATTCATAATCACCGGTAATGCATCCGTGGCCGAGAACTCGTTTGTAGCATAGCCCTGACGCTGCGCAACATGAGCTGAATATCTCATGGATAGACCGATGCTCAGGAATGACTCAAACACCACCGCAGGCGTGGCCCTCGCCGTCGTCGCCACTCTGAGTTGGGCCTTGAATTTCGTAGCGCCCTACGTCACCGGTGCCTATTCGATCTACGACTTGATGATCGTTCGGTTTCTGATCGCCGGGACGCTGGGTATGGGCGTCATGGTGTTCTATCGAGCTCGACTTCGACGCCTGAGCCGCGAACAGCAGCTTCTTGGCGCAAGCCTGGGAATTATCGGGTACCTCGGCTATAGCACTTGCATTGCCGCCGGAGTGATTTACGGAGGGCCGGTACTGACCCCTGCACTTATTGGCATGGTGCCGCTTCTGCAGGCCGTGCTCGGCAACGCCACGAGCAGAACCCTCGAATGGCGCAAGCTCGTGATACCACTGGCGTTGATGACAGGCGGGCTGTTGCTGTTGAACGTCGGCAGTCTCAATCACCTCCCAACTGGCGACAGTGCCTGGCGCAAGGGGCTGTTCTTTTCAATCAGCGCAGTGATCCTCTGGCTCGTATTCGCCGCGTTGAATCAAAGGGGCCTGGAAAAACTTGCCGTCAACGCATCAGGGGCCTGGACCGGCTTGATGATGGCAGGCGCCGGGCTGGGCACCTTGATCGCCTTACCCGCCGTACTGGTGCTTGATCTTCTGAAACTGCCAAGTCTGGGCTTCAGTGTTTCCGTGGCTGGGCCGTTGTATGCCTGGGGGCTCTTATCGCGCTGATGTCATCGGTCGTCGGGGCCTGGGCGTGGAATGCCGCGTCCCGTCGCCTGCCCATGGTGCTTAGCGGGCAACTGATATCCCTGGAGTCGCTCTTCGCGACGATACTGGGCCTGATGTTTCATCAGCGGCTGCCCACACTTTGGGAAACCTCAGGGCTAGCCGGTGTTCTTGTCGGCGTGGTTGTGGCCGTTCGTATCATCCTGACATCCAGTGAATCGACCGACCGCGCCCGACACGAGGAGAACATCGCCAGGCGCACCCGGTGATGCATCTTTCACTGATCATCGTTTCGCGCCAGACTCATTCGATTCCCTGACCGCAAGGATAGCCAGCATGATCTCTCACGTTTTCCTAGGCATAGGCGATTTCGACCGCGCGTTCGCTTTCCATTCAAAGATAATGGCCGGGCTGGGCCTTACGTTGAAGTTCTGCGACGCCACTAAAGGCTGGGCCGGTTGGGTTTGCGAGGGCTCGCCTCGGCCGATCTTCGTGATTGGAAAACCATTTGACGGCAACCCAAGCGCGCCCGGTAACGGTCAGATGGTGGCGCTGCTGGCACCCAGCCGGGAGCTTGTCGCACGCAGCCACGCAATGGCGCTGGCCCTGGGAGGAACGTGTGAGGGAGCGCCTGGATTGAGGCCCCATTACCACCCCGACTATTACGGCGCCTATTTTCGAGACCTCGACGGCAACAAGCTGTGTGTCTGCTGCCATGATCCGCTGGGTTAGACGTCCACGGCTTTGCGAGGATTGCCTTCTACCGGCTGACACAAATTGGCCGCAAGTGCTTCCAGCAAGGCACTGACCTTGGGAAGCTTCTCACGGCTTTTCTGCCAGGCAAGGTTGATCACCATTCCGTCGGTTGCCAGATGGGCAAGCACCTCAATCAACGTGCCCTCCTCAAGCTGCCGCTGGATCAACCATGAAGGTAACTGTGCAATCCCGCACCCGGCCGATACCGCAGCAACCAGCCCTTCACCGTCCCCCACGACCAACGCTGGCGACACCTGCTTTCTTACCGTCTCGCCGGGACGCTCACCGGCAAAATTCCACGGACTGAGCTTGCCGTCCGGCCAGCCATAGGCGATGCACTGGTGATGTTCCAGATCGCGATCGGTCATGGGGATGCCATGCTTGGCCAAGTACATGGGTGAAGCACAGAAGACATGCCATTCACGACCCAGGTAACGATGCCCCAGCGCGTCAGGCCAAACCTGTGAGCCGCCAATGGTGACGACGATATCCACGCCTTCCTGGAGAGGGTCGATGAAACGATCCGTGAACGAGATGTGCGGCACCAGCCGCGGATAGTCCTGGATACACCGCAAGATGATGGGCATCACTTGCGAACGACCAAAGGCTGCCGGAAGGTCAAGCCGGACCCTGCCCTGTGGCTCGGCGTCTTCAGCACGCAGAGACAGCTCGGCCTCTTCAAGGTCTGCAAGCACCCCCGTGCAGGTGCGATAGAACGCCGTCCCAGCGTCCGTCAGCGATACCCGCCGGGTGGTGCGATCGAACAATCGAGCGCCAAGGCGGCTCTCCAGACGGGCGACGCTTTTGCTGATGGCCGAGCCCGTGAGGCTCATCCGCTCTGCGGCGACCTTGAAGCTGCCGGATTCGGCGACGCAGACAAAGACATCGATCCCCTTCAATCGCTCGGAGGAAAACATTAGGCGTCCTGTTATTGATGAATTGAGTTCAACCTGCAATGGAAAATCCATCATAAATCAGAACTGGATTCCTCAGTAAACTTGCCGCGAGCGTATTGCGCCACGCTGCGCCCCTGGCAATGATCGATTGAACAAAGAGGCAAGGATGCTCGCTACCCTTAGAAACTACCCCACGACCGTCAACCTGCTGCTTTGCGCGTCTTCGATACTGACGTTGAGCCGAGCGATCACGCTGCCCTATCTGGTTATCTATCTGTCCGAAAACTTCGCCATGGGTGTGGCGGATATCGGAGTGGTCATCGGCAGCACACTGATCATTGGATCGCTATTGAGCCTCTATGGCGGTTTCCTGGTTGACAGGCTATCCAGCTACCGACTCATTCTGGGGTTCAGTGGGTTGTTCAGCCTGGGGTTCCTTGGGGCAGTCGTGACGCGCGAACTCTGGCTTTTTTTCATCTGCCTGGTGCTGATCAATCTGGCATATGCCGTCATCGATATAGCGGTCAAAGCGGGATTTGGCAGCTTGCTCCCCGCCGCCGAACGCAGCGAAGTGTTCTCGATCAAATACACGTTGACCAACATCGGCTATGCCGTCGGACCGTTTCTCGGGGCGGGAATTGCCAAGCTAGGGATCAGCTTGCCCTTTCTATTGTCTGCCGGGCTCGGTGCCGGCTTCTTTCTCATTTACTTCGTTTGGGGCGACAGACATTCCGCCCCCGTCGACGCAGGCCAGACGCCTGCGCCTTTCCTGGCGGTGGGCAAGGTTCTGCTCCAGGATTACCGGCTGGTATGTTTCACACTAGGCGGCCTGCTCAGCGCCGTGGTCTTCGGCCAGTTCACCGCCTATCTCTCGCAGTATCTGGTGGTTACAACCACGCCGGAGAACACCTACCGAATCATCAGCGCTATCGTCACGACCAATGCGCTGATGGTGATCAGCTTGCAATATTCCATCGGCAAGAAAATATCCCATCGGCATCTGAATCTTTGGCTAGTGGCCGGGCTGGGAATGTTCCTCATGGGCCTGGCCGGTTTCGCCCTGTCCAACTCGGTGATGTTCTGGGTGATGTCCATGGCTGTATTCACTGTCGGGGAAATAATCGTATTCCCCGCGGAATACATGTTCATCGACAACATCGCGCCCAACCATCTGCGCGGCATGTACTACGCCGCGCAGAACCTCGGCAACCTGGGGGCCGCGGCCGGGCCGTTGCTCTGCGGCGTGGTCCTGGCCACGCAACCGCCCCACAGCATTTTCTACATGCTCGCGCTCTTTATTATCGCGGGAGGAGCTTTTTATATATTGGGTGCTTCCCGCTGGATCAACCACGGCCGACAAAAACCGTGAAAAGCCTCTGCCATCTCACCCAGCGAACAAAAAAGCTGTCTTTGGAAAACGCCTTGAACGGCCCGTACGCCTCAGTCAAAACTGCCAGGCGGGAGGCGACCGACCTCAGGTCTTGCGAACAGGTATCCCTGCATCAGATCGATACCCAGCTCCAGAAGCGCGGCGCTTTCCCCTCGCGTCTCAATGCCCTCGGCTATGACGGTAATGCCCAGGCGTTTGGCGACCAGGACGATACCCTCGACAATCGCTTGCTTGACGGTGTCTTGATCAATCGTGCGGGTCAACGCCATATCAATCTTCAGCACTTGCGGCTGAAACATGGCCAGCAGATTGAGTCCTGAGTAACCGGAGCCGAAATCGTCAATGGCGGTGGTGAAACCCTGGCGCTCGTACTCCACGAAAATCGACTTGAGGTGCTCAGGATCTACCACTTTCTCGCCTTCCGTCACTTCGAACATGAGTCGGTTTGGCGGGAAGTTTGTATTACGTGCGGCTTCCAGGGTTGCCCGGATACAGGTCTCGGGCCTGTACACGGCATTGGGCAGGAAATTGATGCTGAGCAGGCAATCGGCAATGTCCAGAATGCCCAGCCGGGCGGCTTCCTCGATCGCCTTCACGCGACACGCCTGGTCGAACCGGTAGCGGTTACCGTCATTGACCAGTCCAAGAATGTAGCCTGCCGATTCGCCATTGACGCCCCGCACCAACGCCTCATAAGCGAACGCGGTGCGCGTTCGTACATTGAAGATGGGTTGAAAGGCCATTGTGAAGTCGAACCCCAGCGCCTCATGGTTGCGGCATTCGGCGCAACCGAGGGATTTGAAGGCTGGGTCGGAGGAGTCTTGGGTCATGATCAGTATTCCGTTGCTTAACGGGGCATCCCCTGCACATGCAAGGAACTGTAGTCGACACCGTTTGAATCGGCACAGTCCGAGCTTTCTGGAGGACGTTTGAGTCCATGATTACCGACGGGACTCCTCCAGCCCGCTAGCCAGGCTTTATCGCCACGGGCATCGCGATACGCGTGCAGGCGTAAAGCAATATTCCGACAACCATCAAGGCTGCACCGCGAAGCCAGGTTTCCAGGCTTTGCTGACTGAGCAATATCAAACACGAAACGATAGCCAGAACGGGCACCCAGGTTGGCACCCGAAAATGCGCTTCCTCAACCGTGTCACGCCTTAACACCAATACCGCCAGATTTGTGCTGAGGAATACGAAAAGCAACAGCAGAACAACTGTCTGGGCCAATGCAGCAAGGGTGCCGGTCAGTGTCAACGCAATAGATACAAGGGTCGTGGCGATGATAGCGACCCAAGGCGTACGTCTGTTGGGCAGTACCTGCGCCAAGGCCTCCGGCAACAGCCCCAGACACGCCATTCCATAGGCGAGTCGACTGGCCATGATCAGAGTCAGCAACGCTCCGTTGGCCACGGCGATGAGCGCGATAAAGGCAAACACGCGAGGTGGAATGTTCAATCCCGATGCCCGGACGACTTCCAGCAACGGGGCCGACGTTGCGACCAGTTGCTCCATCGGCAGCACTGAAGAGGCTGCGACACCAACGGCCATGTAGACGACCCCGGCGGTCAACAATGCCGCAAATAAGGCGCGCGGATAGACCTTTCGAACATCACGTATTTCCTCAGCCAGATTGGCGGATGTTTCAAAGCCGACAAACGAATAGAAGGCCAGCAATGCCGCCCCCAACACCGCCAGCATCGGACTGACCCCCGGCTTGAATTGCAACGCGGCTTCCAGGTGAGCATCACCGGAACGGAAAAACCAGGCGGCAGCCACAACGACCAGAATCAGGCCTGACAGTTCTATGAGCGTCATCACCAGATTCGCCCCCAGAGACTCTTTTATTCCCCTGGCATTCAAGAGCGCTATGACCACCAGAAACACCAGGGCCGCGACGTGCGGTGAGACCTGAACAAATGCGCCCAGATAATCACCCGCGAAAGCCAGCGAAAGACCGGCAGCGCTTGTGACAGCCGCAGCCAGCATGCAGAACCCGACCAAAAACGAAATAAGCGGTGACTTGAATGCCTTCTCGGCATACACCGACGCCGCTCCCGCATGGGGGTATTTGGTGACCAGCTCCGCATACGAACCGGCCGTCAGCATTGCGAAGAATAATGCTACCAGCAACGGCATCCAGATCGCGCCGCCCACCTCCCCCGCGATCGTGCCGGCGAGCGCATAAACACCGGCGCCGAGTACATCGCCAAGAATGAAAAGAAACAGCATCGGTCCTGTCACCGCCCGGCGCAAGGAGGTCCGGGATTTAGGGGGCGTTACTTTCATATTCTGGCTCTGCTTCAAACATGCACGTGTTGGGTACCTCGCGTTGCGCCAGGCAGTGGTATGACTCTCTGAGTAGTGGAAGTATTTGCCCAGTGAAAGTTCAGAAATGTTCCCCATCATCGCGCCGTCCGGGTCAATCGTCAGAGTCATTTACTGGCCCTTGGTGGGACCGTTGGTCGAAAGCAAATCGGGCACACAGGCCAGTCCAGCAATCGTGATCTAGTATCAACGCAGGTTCGGCTGGAGAAGCCCCAATGTCGTTGGTTGAAGAACGCAAACCTGAACGCCGCAAGGAAACCCGGCTGTTCCTCTTCCTTGTCGTGTTCCTCTTTCCGCTGCTGTCGGTCGCCATCGTCGGCGGCTACGGTTTCCTCGTCTGGTTTTTCCAGATGCTGTATGGCCCTCCTGGCCCACCCCACTGACCGGTGGCTTTTTCTTGAGGCTATTGGAGCCCGTTCATGGACGAAACCCTGCATATCGCCAGTCTTGTCGTACTTGCCCGACCGGAGATGTTCGACACGGTCAAGGCCAACCTGCGCCTGCTCGATGGCCTGGAGCTGCATCAGGAAAGTGCCGCCGGAAAACTGGTGGTAGTGCTTGAAGCCGTGCATGAAGACCAGATCCTGCAACGCATCGACCAGATCAACAACCTGCCCGGCGTACTCAACGCGGCGTTGATCTATCACGAACTCCTCGAGCCCGAAGGAGACATCGAATGAGCATGACCCGCCGTGCATTCGTCAAGACCCAGGCCGCCGCCATTGCAGCCGCCGCTGCGGGCCTGCCGATCGTAACCTCTGCCAGCAACCTGGTGACCGAAGCGGACATGGTCATCCTGGACTGGAACAAGGCGCCTTGCCGGTTCTGTGGCACCGGGTGCAGCGTGATGGTCGCGACCCGGGATAACCGGGTGGTCGCCACCCATGGCGACGTGAAGGCCGAAGTCAATCGTGGGCTCAACTGCGTGAAAGGCTATTTTCTTTCAAAGATCATGTATGGCGTCGATCGCCTGACCCAGCCGCTGTTGCGCATGAAGAACGGTCAGTACGACAAGCAGGGCGAATTCCAGCCGGTCAGTTGGGAGCAAGCCTTCGACATCATGGAGCTGAAGTTCAAGCAGGCCCTGAAAAGCAAGGGGCCGGAATCGGTCGGTATGTTCGGCTCCGGACAGTGGACGGTCTGGGAAGGCTACGCCGCCAACAAACTGATGAAGGCCGGCTTTCGCACCAACAACATCGACCCCAACGCCCGCCATTGCATGGCCTCGGCGGTGATGGGTTTCATGCGCACCTTTGGCGCCGATGAACCCATGGGTTGTTATGACGACATCGAAGCCACCGATGCCTTCGTGCTCTGGGGCTCGAACATGGCCGAGATGCACCCGGTGCTCTGGAGCCGGGTCACCGATCGCCGCCTGAGCCAGCCCCATGTGAAAGTGGCGGTGCTGTCCACCTTCGAACATCGCAGTTTCGAGTTGGCCGACATCCCCATGGTGTTCAAGCCGCAAACCGACCTGCTGATTCTTAACTACATCGCCAACCACATCATTGAAAGCGGCGCGGTGAACCAGGATTTCATCAGCAAGCACACTCGCTTTGCCCGGGGTGCCGACGACATCGGCTACGGCCTGCGTCCTGACGACCCACGGGAAACCAGCGCGAAGAATGCCGGCAAGGCCAACACCTGGACGGATATTGACTTCGAGGCGTACGCCGCCTTCGTCAAGCCTTACACGCTGGAGCGAACCGCCAGGGAGACGGGGGTTGCCCCTGAGCGACTGAAAAGCCTGGCACAGTTGTATGCCGACCCCAAGCGTAAGGTCGTGTCGTTCTGGACCATGGGGTTCAACCAGCACACGCGTGGCGTCTGGGCCAACAACCTGATCTACAACATCCACCTGCTTACCGGCAAGATCAGTGAGCCGGGCAATAGCCCGTTCTCGTTGACCGGTCAACCGTCGGCCTGTGGCACGGCACGTGAAGTGGGGACTTTTTCCCACCGACTACCGGCCGACCTGGTGGTCACCAATCCCAAGCATCGCGTCACCGCCGAGAAAATCTGGAAGCTGCCCGCCGGCACCATCCAGGAAAAGCCCGGCTTCCACGCGGTGGAACAGAGCCGCATGCTCAAGGACGGTGTGCTCAACGTGTGCTGGACCCAGGCCAGCAACAACATGCAGGCCGGACCGAACATCATGCAGGAAGTCCTGCCGGGTTGGCGCAACCCGGACAATTTCATGATTGTCTCCGACGTCTACCCCACCGTTTCCGCCCAGGCCGCCGACCTGATTCTGCCCAGCGCCATGTGGGTGGAGAAGGAAGGCGCCTTCGGTAACGCTGAACGACGCACGCAATTCTGGCATCAGTTGGTGACGGCACCGGGAGACGCCCGGTCGGACCTGTGGCAGTTGATGGAATTTTCCAAGCGCTTCACCACCGATGAAACCTGGCCCGCCGAATTGCTCGCCAAGGCACCTGAGCTCAAGGGCAAGACCCTCTTCGAGGTGCTGTTCAAAAATGGCCAGGTGGACCAGTTCCCCGTCGAGCAGTTGGAAGCCGGCTACAAAAACGATGAAGCCAAGGCCTTTGGGTTTTACCCGCAGAAGGGGCTGTTCGAGGAGTACGCCCAATTCGGTCGCGGCCATGGACATGACCTTGCCGCATTTGACCGTTACCACAGTGAACGGGGCCTGCGCTGGCCGGTGGTGGATGGCAAGGAAACCCGCTGGCGTTATCGCGAGGGGCTGGACCCCTATGTGGAGAAAGGCAGCGAGGTGCAGTTCTATGGCTATCCGGACAAGAAGGCGATCATTTTCGCCCTCCCCTACGAACCGCCGGCCGAGGCACCGGATGCGGACTACCCGTTCTGGCTGAGCACCGGGCGCGTTCTTGAACACTGGCACACGGGCAGCATGACCCAGCGAGTCGAAGAACTCTACAAAGCCGTGCCGGATGCGCTGGTGTACATGCATCCCGAGGATGCCAAGGCCTTGAAAGCACGGCGCGGCAGTGAAGTGAAGCTGATCAGCCGACGCGGTGAGATCCGTGCGCGCATCGAAACCCGCGGGCGCAACAAGCCGCCTCAAGGATTGGTATTCGTGCCGTTTTTCGACGCCAACAAGCTGATCAACAAGGTCACGCTCGATGCCACCGACCCGATCTCCAAGCAAACCGACTACAAAAAGTGCGCGATACGCATCGAGTTGGTCAGCGTGGCCTGAGGAGAACCCTGATGCTTTTTCGAATGCTGCCCTTGTTTCTGCTTGCCGCGATTGGCGTGGTGATCGCGGCTGAAATCAACTACCCGCTCGACGCGCCAGCTCCGGATGGGCGTCGCCCCGGCGGCACTCTATCCCAGAACATGCCCGCCCCGCCCATTACCGATGAAGAAAACAAAGACCTCAAACGCGAGCGTAATTACCCGGATCAGCCGCCGACCATTCCCCACACCATCCGTGGCTATCAGGTCGACGCGAACGGCAACAAGTGCCTGTCCTGTCACAGCCGTGCCAACAGCGCACGGACCCAGGCAACGATGATCAGCATCACCCACTACATGGACCGCGATGGCCAAGCGCTGGCGGCCGTCTCACCACGTCGGTACTTCTGCAACCAGTGCCATGTACCGCAGGCGGACGTGAAGCCTTTGGTGGGAAACAATTTCGAGACAATCGACAAACTGCTGCAAGACAACGCCAACGCCACGAAGAAACCTTGAGGAGGCAACATGAAAGCACTGTTCGCCTTGCTCAAGGACTACTGGGGCGTCCTGCGTCGTCCGAGCCTGTATTACAGCCTGGGTTTCCTGACGCTTGGGGGCTTTATCGCCGGTATCGTTTTCTGGGGCGGCTTCAACACTGCACTGGAGGCGACCAATACCGAGACGTTCTGCGTGTCCTGCCATGAAATGCGTGACAACGTGTTTGTCGAGCTCAAGGACACGATCCACTACACCAACCGCTCCGGCGTACGCGCCAGTTGTCCGGACTGTCACGTGCCACACGAGTGGACCCATAAGATCGCGCGCAAGATGCAGGCCTCCAAGGAGGTCTGGGGCAAGATTTTCGGTACCATCGACACCCGCGACAAATTCCTCGCCCTGCGACGTGAACTGGCCGAGCACGAATGGGCCCGACTCAAGGCCAACGACTCGCGAGAATGCCGCAATTGTCACAACTTCGAATTCATGGACTTCACCCGGCAAAGCAAGCGCGCCTCGAGCATGCACTCGACCTCACTGGCCAATGGCGAGGCAACCTGCATCGATTGCCACAAGGGCATCGCTCACAAGTTGCCTGATATGAGCGGCGTCAAAGGCTGGTGAGGAGGTTCGGGCCGCCCATACGCATCAACCTACCCAGCCGATGGCCGTTTTCGGGATGACCTCGGACTCATCGAGTTTGGAGGCAAACATGCTCACCGCTTCGAGTGCGTCACTGGTACCGGTTCTGATCTGCAGAATAACCGATCCGGCCTGATCGGCCAGGGTTACGCCACGCAGGGCGCCCTCCTGGGTCACCGTCATGCTGGCGACGGCGTCACGGGTTTCAGACAGAATCAGGCCGATCATCTCGGCAATCTCGGCCGTCGAACGGCTGGTGCGCCCGGCCAGTTGCCGGACTTCATCGGCGACCACCGCAAACCCTCTCCCTTGATCGCCGGCCCGCGCCGCTTCGATGGCCGCGTTAAGGGCAAGCAGGTTGGTCTGGTCGGCGATGCCGCGAATGGTATTGACGATGGCCGTGATCTCTTCAGAACGCGCGCCCAACTGGCCGACCAATCGTGCAGAGGCCCCGATATTGTCAGCGATCTGGCGCATTTCCTTGGCCGTCTGCTGAATCACTTGCGAGCCCTGTTCAGCGACTTTCTCGGTCTCGGCAGAGATGTGGTAGGCACGGGAAGCGCCGCGCGAATCCTCTTCGAATTTCTCGACTCGTTCGCTGATGTCACTGGCGAACTTGATGATTTTGCTCAGCTTGCCTTCGGCATCGTAGACCGGGTTGTAACTGGCCTCCAACCAGACAACCTTGCCGTGCTTGCCCAGACGTTTGAATTGACCACTGAAAAATTCACCGCTATTGAGGCGACGCCAGAAATCGCTGTATTCGGAGCTGCTCACCAGCTCCTGCTCGCAGAACAGCCGGTGGTGCTTGCCTTTGAGTTCCGCCAGCGAGTAATTCATGACACTGAGGAAGTTGTCGTTAGCGGTCAGGATGTTGCCGTTCAGATCGAATTCGATCACCGCCATAGCGCGATCGAGTGCGGCCAGCTTGCCTTGGGTTTGCGCCTCGTTTGCTACCCGCGCGGTGACGTCGAGTGCATATTTGACCACTTTTACAACGCGGCCTTGTTCGTCCACTACCGGGTTATAGCTGGCCTCCAGCCAGACATTCCCACCCTTGCCATTGACTCGCTGAAAAGTGCCGGACACGAATTGACCGGACCGCAGGCGGTCCCAGAACTGACGATACTCGGCGCTGCTGACCAGCGCGGGCGTGCAGAAATCCCGATGAGACATACCGGCCAGTTGATCTGCCCGATGCCCCATCGTATGCAAGAAATTCTCATTGGTGCGCAGTACCTTGCCATCTGGGCTGAACTCCACAACGGCCATCGACCGCTCCAGAGCACCCACCAATCCTTTGTACGTTGCCAATTCGGCTGTCCTAGCCATCAATTCACTTTTCAGCGTTGAATTAAACATGACGTACCCTCGGCGAACCCACAAATCGATCGGACCTTATTGAGGGTATCGGCGAGTTGGCTGAAGGCTAAATACGGCGTGAAAGATTATGTTTTGACGCCAGATAAACGGCAGAAAAACCGTTTTGACTTGTCTCCATCGGATCGTGGAAATGGCCAGACCAGGCAAGCCGCATTGGCCTGCCTGGTCTGGCCCTTCGGTTGCCAGCGGACCGTCAGTCAGCCCTCCCCGACCGGCTGCAACACGCCGGCGGCCTCAGGCTTTTTTGCGAACAGCCTTTGTGGCAACAGGAAGTACGCCAGTGCAGGCAACAGGATCAGCGCGCCGAGCATGTTCACCAGGAACATGAAGGCCAGCAGGATGCCCATGTCGGCCTGGAACTTGATCGGCGAGAAAGCCCAGGTCGCCACGGCGATAGCCAGGGTGACGCCGGTCAGCAGAACCACCTTGCCGGTGAACAGCAGCGCGCGGTAATAGGCCTCGGACAGCGTGGCGCCGGCGCGCATGTGGGTCAGGATCACGCTCAGCACATACAGCGCGTAGTCGACCCCAATGCCCACCCCGAGGGCGATCACCGGCAAAGTCGCCACCTTCACGCCCATGCCCAGACCCACCATCAGCGCCTCGCAGAGGATCGAGGTGAGCATCAGCGGCAGCACCGCGGCGAGTACCGCGCGCCAGGAACGGAAGGTCACCCAGCAAAGCAGGATCACGGCACCGTAGACCCAGAACAGCATCTCGCGCATGGCCTTCTTCACCACAATGTTAGTCGCCGCCTCGATGCCGGCGCTCCCCGCAGCGAGCATAAACTTCACGTCCGGCAGTTGCTGCTGGGCGATAAAGGCTTCGCTGGTCTGCACCACCCGCTCCAGAGTGTCAGCCTTGTGGTCGGCCAGGTAGACGTAAAGCGAGAGCAGCGAACAGCCCTGGTTGAACAGTTCACGCGGCGCACGGGTCTGTACCGCGCCGAGGGCCCCGTCATTGGGAATCAACTCGTACCATTTGAAGTTGCCCTCGTTATACCCGGCGGCGGCGATCTTGCTCAGGGCGGCCATGGAGTTGGTCGACTCGACGCCCGGCAATTGCTCCAGTTGCCAGGCCAAAGCATCCACCGCCGCCAGGGTCGGATAGCGGGTGCACTGGTCTTCCGGGGTTTTGACCATGACCACGAAAATGTCTGAACTGGCCGCGTAGTTCTGCGTCATGAAAGCCGCATCGCGGTTGTAACGCGAGTCTGGACGCAGCTCCGGAGCGCCCGGGTCCAGATCGCCGATTTTCAGGTGCAGGCTGACGGCGAAACCGCCGACCGCCAGCGCCAGGCCCACCAGGCAAGCGCCGTAAGCCCAGGAGCGCCGGGTGAACAGGTCGAGGAAACTCCAGAGCGGATGCTTGACGTTTGCTTTCAACTCAGCGGTTTCGGCCCGCAAGCTGCGCTCGGCCGCCTTGGCGCCGACACCGATATAGCTGAGCAGAATCGGCAGCAGGATCAGGTTGGTGAAGATCAGCACCGCCACTCCGATGCTGGCGGTAATCGCCAGGTCCTGGATCACGCGGATCTTGATCACCATCAGCACCGCGAACCCCACCGCATCACAAAGCAACGCGGTCATGCCGGCGGCAAACAAGCGGCGGAAGGTATAACGCGCGGCGACCACCCGGTGCGTGCCACGACCGATGTCCTGCATGATGCCGTTCATCTTCTGCGCGCCGTGGCTCATGCCGATGGCGAACACCAGAAAAGGCACCAGCGCCGAATAGGGGTCCAGGTCGTAACCAAGGCTGGCGAGCAGCCCGACCTGCCAGAGCACCGCCACCAGGGAGCAGAGCACCACCAGCGCGGTGCTGCGGGCACAACGGGTGTACCAGTAGAGCACCACAACCGTCACCAGCACGGCAACCACGAAAAACAGCATGACCTGGACCAGTCCGGCAATCAGGTCGCCGATGATCTTGGTGAACCCGGTGATGTGAATCTGGATTCGATCGCTCTGGTATTTGTCGCGCAACGCTTCCAGTTGCCGGGAGAACTCACCGGCATCCAGCGCCTTGCCGGTCACGGGATTGATTTCCAGCAGCGGTACGAATATCACGCTGGACTGGAAGTTGCCCGCCACCAGTTGGCCGATCTCGCCGGAGCGGGCAACGTTGGTGCGCACCTGCTCCAGGCTGGCGGCGGAACCGTCATAGGTGTCCGGGATCACCGTGCCGCCGTCAAGCCCCTCCTCTGTCACGGCCGTCCAGCGCGTGGTCGGCGTCCAGAGCGACTTCATATAAGGCTTGTCGACACCCGGCAGCAAATAGATCTCGTCGTTGAGCCTGGCGAGAACGTCGAGGTAATCCTTGTCGAAGATGTTGCCGTCCTTGACCGCCACGGCAATGCGCACAGAGTTACCCAGGCCGCTCAATTCGCTGCGTCGCTCAAGGAAATTGGCGACGTAAGGGTGCGACGTCGGAATGGTTTTTTCGAAACTGGCATTGAGACCGATCTTGCTGGCCTGGTAACCCAGCACCAGGGTGGCCAGCAGGCAGAGCAGAATCACCCAGGGGCGATGATTGAAGATCGCCCGCTCGCCCATGTTTCCGGAACGCGGATCGAAATCCTCCAGACGGGCGATTACCACTTGCTGTTCGAGGGCGGGATTATGGTCGTTCACATCGGACTCCGAATACGGCCGCATAGGGCTCTGGCAAGTGTTTCAACGTTGCGCCGAGTAAAGGTCATGCTTGAGGCGGGTCACGCCACTGAGGCCGACACCAATCAAGCTGCCGTCCGGGGCGGCCACCAGGCCGGCGATCGAGGTGCCGGTCGGTCCTTTCAAGTGCCGCAAGCTGCGGCCTCGATCGAGGCTGAGCAGCAGATCGCCGGCCTGGCTGGCCAGGATCAACGCGCCATCAGGCGAGCGAGTGCCAGCCGACAAAGCCACTTCCAGCCCCGTCTCGATCCGCCGCCAACTCACACCCTGGTCGCCCGACCAATAAGCATTGCCGCGCAGACCGAAGGCCAACAACTCTCCGGCCGAGCTGCCCTGCACACCGAAAAAACTGCCGTCATAGGGTGAATCGAGGGCCTCGAAGCGGCTCCCGTTGTCAGTCGAACGCAGCAGCAGACCGCGTTCGCCGACGATGAACAGCGCACCGCCCGCCGGGCGAATGCCGTACAGGTTGAGGCCCTCGGGGTTATCCACCTGCTGCATCCACGGCTGCCAACTGTCGCCACCGTCAGCGGTACGCAGAATCAGGCCATAGGCGCCGACCACATAACCGTTGCGACGGTCGCTGAAATACAGGTCGAGAAACGGCTTGTCCGGGCCATCGGCGACCAGCCACTCGGCATCCTTGAGCCGCTTGGCGTCGCTGCCTTGTTGAGCCGAAACCAGCGCCAGGTGCGCCGCTGCGACACCATCGAGTTGCTTGACCCAGGTTTCGCCACCGTCGGTGCTGTGAAGAATCACGCCCAGATGACCGACAGCCCAGCCCCGTTCGGCATCCACGAACTGCACCGCCGTCAGGCTGACGCTGACCGGCACACGGGCCTGGCGCCAGCTCTGGCCGGAGTCATCAGAGAGCAGCACGATGCCGCGTTCGCCGACCGCCACCAGCCGATCGCCCGCCCGGGTTACCGCCAGCAGCACCGCACGGGGTGCCTTGGCACTTTGCAAGGCCGGCTGGTTGAGTAGTGCTATGCCCGGGCTGGCCGTCGCCCAGCCTGACACTGATAACGCAGCCAGCAGCAAGGCCACCGGTAGCGCCCGCATGAGTGAAAAATTACCGATCATGTCCGCTCCAACCGCCGCATAAGAATTATCCAACCGCTGATCGCACAACGCGCCGATGCCTGGGCTCCGGCGCCTTGCACAATCGCTTAGCGCATACTGTCGCTGGCCATGGCGTCAGGGGTGAAGAACGCGGACGGCGGACGCGGATAGCTCTGGTACTGCACATCCAGGTCGTTGGCCGAGGAGTTCAGGAAGTAGGCGCCGGTCTCCAGGTTGTAGCTGCCCCACATCATCTGAGCGGTCAGCGCGGGCATTTCAGGCGCCAACAACGTCAGCGAATAGTTATGCCGCCCCAACTTGCCTTGGGCGTCATAGCCGTCGAGCAGCAGCACTTGCCAGGAGTCCTCGTCCACGTAATAGGTGCGCTTGGGCACCACATGACGTTTGCCATCCTTGAGTGTCGCGCTCACGACCCACACCCGATGCTTCTCCCACCGCACCAGATCCGGGTTGAGGAAGCCTGGCTTGAGCAACTCGTCGCTGCTCGCTGCTGCCGCGCGGTTGTTGTTGTAGGGCACCAGCAACTCTTTCTTGCCAACCAACTTGAGGTCGTGGCGGTCGGTCGGACCGAAGATCATGAAAGCCTCGTCGAAGAAACCGACGCCCGAGGTGACGAAGTCCGGCGTATCGTAGGCAACGTTCGGCGCACGACGCACCCGGCGCTGGCCGACCAGGTACTGCCAGGCGGCACGTTTGCCGGGGTCCATGTCCCAGTGGGTCATCAGGCCCTCGCCGGCCTTGGAGGACGGTTGTTCCGTGGCCAGTTTGCCGATCAGAAACTTGCCCGCGAAGGTTTCCAGGCTGCCGTCTTTGAAGTAGTAGGGTTGCTGGTACCAGAAGCGCGCGCGGGTGGCCTGGATTTTCTTGCCGCCTGCGGTCATCAGCCAGGTATCAAAAGGCGAATAGAAGGTGTCTCCCCCCTGCCAGGACAGGCGGTAGTTCCACAGCACCTCGGCGCCGTTTTGCGGCAATGGAAATGGGATCCCGCCATAGGCGCCGCTGACCTTTTCGGTGGCCACCTCAAGGTTCGCGCGGGTAGCGTTTTTCAGGGTGTTGTCATACACCCACTGAGGCGCTGCGGCACTGCGCCGGGTGGGATAGACGTCCAGACGGTAAGCGGGATACTTCTGCAACAGGGCTTTGGTGCCTTCGGCCAATTGGTCGGCGTACTGCGCCATGTTGGACGCGCTGACCGAGTACAGCGGCTTGTCGGCGGCGAACGGATCAGCGCGTTTATCGCCATTCTTGTAGCCGGCCGGTGCTGTGGTGTAGCCACCTGTCCATTCCGGAATGCTGCCGTCTTTGTTGCCGGCGCGCTCGGCGCCAAGGGGGGTGAGGTCCGAGTTCAGGCGTGCGGCCTGCTCCGGGGAAACGGCCGCGTGCACCAGGCCGGCACTGAGCAAGGCAATGGCCAAGGCCGAAATACGCAAGGAAAGGTTACTGTGCATAACGAATGAAACCTCTTATTAGAATGTGGTTTTCACGTACATGGAGACAAAGTCACGGTCGGCCAGCGATTGCCCGTAGCTGAAGTTGCCGTCCTCGCGCAGCCCTGCCTCCTTCTTGCCGAAGAAGTTCACGTAGTTGATGCCGAAGTCCCAGCGTTGCAGGTAAGTGGCTTTGACGCCGACACTCCAGTCGCCGGCGTGGGTATTGCCGAACCCGGCCTTGCTGACCGCTGAGGAGCGCCCATCGAGGACCACGCCAAAACCCATCGGTACGCTCAGGTCGAGACCGTCGGCCACCTGGAAATAAGCCGGTTCGGCCAGCACGCGCAGCGCCGTGGCGTCCCGGGTGGTGTTGGCGTCCAATGCCGCGCGGTTGTCGGTGACGCTGAGGGTGCGGTTCCAGGCCAGTTCGGCGAGCACCGAACCCCCATCCCACAACGGGCCGGGCGACAGCAGATAGATGGTCGAGAGGTTGACGTGGGCGGTCTTGCCCTTGGCGTAGAGCGCGTCGCCGTTGTTGTCCGCCGCCATGACAGGTGTCACCACCTGCAGGTTGCTCACCAGCGGTGCGTCCCAGCGCACCGAGGTTTCGCCGGCGAAATTGAACGGGCCATAAGCCGTGGAGAAGCTGGCGCCGAGGGTTTTGATGTCTTCGGCGTAAACCTGGCGATAGGACCCCAGGATCGGCAGCCCGGTGGCCGCGGCCGCTGCACCGTCCAGATAGGCATAGAGCGCACTCGGCGCCTTGTCGTGATACTTGGCAGCGTAGAAGCCCAGTTCCAGTTCGGTGCCTTCGGGCTTGTAGCGCAGTTGCATGCCGCCTTGGCCGGAGTTCCTGGCCTCGATATCGGAGGCATGCACGGTGGTGTTGCCAAACACCTGGGTCCAGTCGCCGGAACCTTCGCCGATACCATCGTTGTCACTCAGGTAGCTGCCCGCCCCCGGCAAGTTGGAACGCTCCCATTCGAACTGATAGTAGGCACCCACAGACAACTGCGGGTTGATCTGCAACTGCCCGGACACCTGATTGACCGGACGCAGGATTTCCTTGAACTGGGTGCCGGGTACGCTGAGCAGCTTGACGATATCGCTCGGCCCCTGGGCATTGGCAATGCCGTTGCCCCCGTAGAACAGGCTTTCGCCATAAATCAGGCTATGCCGGCCCAGCCGCACGGTGCCCTGGCTCGACTCGCCGACATCACCCCGCACAAACACGAAGGCATCAAGCAATTCGGCGTCGCGCCCGTGCAGTTCGCGGGTATCGTCGAGAAAGTGCCGTTGCTCGCTGCTGTCGGTGTTCTTGTTGTAGATATCGTCGTACCAGGCCGCGCCGCTGAGGCGCAGGCCATAGTTTTCCCGGCTCAGGTCCATCTCACTGAACAGGTCCAGGCGGTTGGAGACCAGGCCGCTGCTGAAATTCTTGTCGCCCTGACTCTGGATCGAGGGGTACAGGCCCCCCGCCGTCGGCGCGTTGACCAGATTGTCGTCGGCCCCTTGCAGACGCCACGCCTGGCTGTATTTGAGGGTGTTATCCCAGCGCAGGCGCCATTGACTGTCGCCCAAGTCTATTTGCGCAGCCTGGGGCTGGGAGGCCCAGCCGGCCAGGCAGACCGAGAGTGCCAGGGCTGAACGCTTGAAGCCTGGATAGCATCGAGAGTTGTGCATGGTGTTCCTCATTGTTCTTGTTGTTGGAAGCATGTTTTTTGAACTGGCCGTTCGCTCGTAGTCGGCCGGTGGTCACTCGCCCAGGGCTCCTCGTTCAGATGTAGGTGGACGCCAGGCCACCATCGACCGGCAGATTGACGCCATTGATCCAGCGCGATTCGTCGGCACACAGAAAGGCGATGGCAGCCGCCACTTCATCGGCGTAGGCCGGGCGCTTCATACGATGAGCGTCAGCCTCGACGCGCTCTTGACCGAGCATGCTGACGAAATCACCCAGGATGGGCGTGAACACCGGGCCCGGCGCCACGCAGTTCATGCGCACAGAGGTCTGCAGGAACCAGGGTTGGGACTGCTGGTAATTCCAGACGATCAAGGCCTCTTTGAAATACTGGTAGCAGCTCTGCCGAGGCACCGGATGCTCGGCCAGCCAGGCCTGGCCATGGGCAAAGCTTTGGGTATCGGCCAGGGCCTTGTGCAGGTCCAGGCGCTGCGGCCATTGCGCACCCAGAATCGAGGCGACGTTGACGATGCTGCCTCCGGCAACAATGCGCGGTAGCACTGCCCCACAGAGATGGCGCACCCCTAGGTAATTGACCTGGGCAACCGCTTGCGGATCGGCGGTACCGGGGACTCCTGCAATGTTGCACAGGCCGTCGAGCGCCTGCGGCAACTGCTGCACGGCCGCATCGATGACATCCGGGTGGCTGAGATCAGCCTGGATGAAATCGTCCAGGCTCAGGTTGGGCTCATTGCGATCCATGCCGATGACGATGGCCCCGTGGGCACGCAGGATCCTCGCGGTTTCGGCGCCGATGCCCGAGGAAACCCCGGTCACGACTATCCTCTTGTTGGTCAACTTCATACGGGCTTCCCGATTCTTGCTTGTACTGCCTGCTCGAAGGCGGCGACAGCCAAGCCATATTGTTATTGCCGAATTAGTTAATCTCGGTAACTAGTTGTAGCAAGCGATATGCCATCTCTGAGTAATCGCAAGGCAACCGCTCAAGCACGCGGCATCCAGCGCAAACAGAGGCATGTGGGTATCTTGAGGGGGGATTCAGGCGTGTGAAAAAAGTGATGATTTCAGCAATTTCATGCTGCACTATGCGGATTATGATTATCCCGTTTAAGGATTTGTGATGGCGAACAAGCTGATTTCCCTGGCCGAACTCTCTCGCGCAACGCCAAACAAACCCGTGCGGGGTGCCAGCGAGCAGTTGCCACCAGGGGCGCCGCCTACCCTGCAGGACCTGACTGAATGCCTGATGTTCAGTCCGGGCGACGGCCGCATCTGGTTGAACGGCGCGCGCATGCTGCTGATCCACAACAGCGGCATCGGCGCGCTACGCCGAGAACTGATTGAAAGCATGGGCCTGGCCCGCGCCCGAGGCATCATGTTGCGCACCGGCTACCATTGCGGCGCCCGGGACGCCGCCCTGATCAAGGAGCGCTTCCCCGAGGCCGACATCCTGGCGCTGTTCGCCGCCGGTCCGATCATTCATGCGATCGAAGGCGCGGTGAAGGTCGAGCCGGTGCATTTCGAATTCGACATGAACCTGGGCACCTATTACGGCGAATTCCTCTGGCATCACTCCAGCGAGGACGACGAGCACATCGCCCAATACGGCATCGGCACCGAACCGGCCTGCTGGATGCAGACCGGCTATGCCACCGGGTACACCTCGGCGATGGTCGGCCGGCTGATTCTCTACCGCGAGGTCGAATGCCGTTCCACCGGTTCCAGCATTTGCCGGCTGATTGGAAAACCCGCGGAGGAATGGGACGACGCCGAAGCGGACCTGGCCGACCTGAACGCCGAACCTTTCGTCAGCACCGGCGGACGCAGCGTGACAGCCCATAGCCGCAGCGATAAAGGCGCCCTGCCGACCAGTTTGCTGGTTGATCCGACTCCCGCACAAGACAGCGACATGGTGGGGATTTCCTCGGCCTTCAACGCCGCCTGCCACATGTTGCGACGGGTCGCGCCGACCCAGGCAACGGTGCTGTTCACTGGCGAGTCCGGCGTCGGCAAGGAAATGTTTGCGCGGATGCTGCACCGCATCAGCCCGCGCCACGATGAACCCTTCGTCGCCATAAACTGCGCTGCCATCCCGGAAAACCTGATGGAGTCGGAGCTGTTCGGCGTCGAGCGCGGTGCCTACACCGGAGCCACTCAATCGCGCGCCGGGCGCTTCGAGCGTGCCGATGGCGGCACCCTGTTCCTTGACGAGATCGCCACCCTCAGCCTGGTGGCCCAGGGCAAGCTGCTGCGCGCCTTGCAGGAGGGCGAAGTCGAGCGAGTCGGTGGCAGCCGCACGTTGAAAGTCGATGTACGGGTGGTCGCTGCGACCAACGTCGACCTCCGCGCCGCCGCGCAACGTGGCGAGTTTCGTGAAGATCTGTTCTTTCGCTTGAATGTATTTCCGATCCATCTGCCGCCGCTGCGCGAACGCAAGGAAGACATCCCGCTGCTGATGACCCACTTCCTGCATCGCTTCACCCAGCGCCATGGTCGGCAGATCAGCGGCTTCACGCCGCGCACGGCCGATACGCTGCTGGCCTATGACTTCCCGGGCAATATCCGCGAGCTACAGAACCTGGTGGAGCGCGGCGTGATCAGCGCCCCGGACGGCGGCGCAATCGACCTGGCGCACTTGTTTACCAGCGGTGAACGCCTGGCCCAGCCCATGTTCTCCATCGGCACCCGTGGCCAACTGGCTGCGAGCCCCAACGACCCGCCGCCGGCCCGCCATGCAACGAGCGCCGCAGCCAGTACCGGCAGTGGTGCGAGTCTGGAGCTGTTCGGCGGCAAGGACCCGAGCCGGCTGTCGTTGCAAGAGATCGAGGACACCATCATTGACCACTGCCTGGGCGAAGTGAAAGGCAACGTCTCTGAAGCGGCCCGCCGTCTGGGTCTGACCCGTGCTCAGTTGTCCTATCGCCTGTCGCGACGCTCGGCCAGCGAATAGGCGCGCCTTATGGCGTAGATGATCGATGGATAAAGCAGCGGCCGAACAGGCCCAAGGTCACCTCGACCCGCTGCTCGATCTGCTCGTCGGACCAGGCCTGTTGGACCCCCAGGGTGAACAGCTTGAGCGGCTGGGAAATCAACAGCGAGTCGATCAGCTCCACCGCTGACTCGACATCTTCGTGTGCCAACAATCCCTTGCCGGCGGCCTTGCCCAGCCAGCCGCGCAACAAGCTCAGGCAGCGCCCGGCACCTTCCTGATACCAGATCCTGGCAAGGCCCGACGCCGTTTCGCGTCCCTGGGCAGCCAACAGGTAGAGCCCCAGCGCCAACGGCGACAGGGTCAGGCGCGCCCATAACGTCAGGTACATGCGCAACTCGCTGAGCAGGTCCTCGGCGCAATCAATACCGCTTTCCAACAGCAGTTCAAGGGTGGACAAGTCCCTGGCCACCAGTTGCGAGAGCAACGCTTCCTTGCTCGGCACCAACAGGTACAGGGTCTTCTTGGAGATCCCGGCGGCGCGGGCGATAGCATCCATGGTGACGTTGGCAAAATTGCCGCTGCCAAGCGCCTGCGCCGCCGCATCCAACAGCGAGGTCATCTGCTCCTGACGGCTGCGCACCGGCGGACGACCGCGCCGGGTGGGCAGCGCAGTGGTTTCAGGCATTACGGTTTCAGGCATTACGGGTCCTGTTGAACGGCATGGTGCGCATGTCCTGATGGTGGTTTCACAAAGGTGCCCAGCTTAACGCAGCCTGCTCGCAAACGCCTTGCGCAGGGAGTCTTCGATAAGCTGCCACGCCTGCTGTGCCGAAGCATCCGGTCCCAGGTGAGTGAACATATGATCGCACCCGGTGAACATTCTCTCGGTCACCGCCACACCGGCCTGACGCAGTTTCTGCGCGTAGGCCTGCCCCTCGGCGAGCAGGATATCGTACTCGGCAGTGATCACCGTCGCGGGGGGCATGCCCTGCAATTGCTCGACCGTCGCCAGTAACGGCGATGCCAGAGGGTCGCGGGCATGCGCCGGATCGCTCAGGTAACAGCGATTGAAGAAGCGCATCAGGCCCGGGCCGAGCAAGGGTTTGTCAGAGGTCGAGCGCTTGAGTTCCGGATCCGCGGCTAAGTCCACGGCCGCATAGTCGATGACCTGATGCACCACCCGCAGCCGTTGGTGCTCCCGCGCCAGATTGGCCACGCCGGTGGCCAGGTTACCGCCGGCGCTGTGCCCACCGACTGCGATGCGTTGTGGGTCGATACCCAGGGCCGCGGCCTGTTCGGCCAGCCACTCAAGCACCGCGAAGCTCTGTCGCAAGCCGGCGGGAAAGGGAAACTCGGGGGCCAGGACATAATCCAGATTGACCACCAGGCAACCCAGGTTGTGGGCCAACCGCCGGCAATAGCTGTCGTCATGCTCCGGCACCCCGGCCACAAAACCGCCGCCATGCAGGTTCAGGTACACGGGCAAAGGTTCGCTGGACGGCGCCTGGGGCCAATAGAACAAGGCCCGTGCCGGGCCCCACGCCGTGGGGATGAGCTTCTCCTCGAACAGGCGCAACGGATACTGCGCCGCGTCATAGGTGAACTTGGCTTTCATGCGCTTGGCAAAGGCACGCAGCAGCTTGGCCTTGAGAGTCGACAACACGTTCATGATCAAACTCCTGAAGACTCAGTGGGCAGTCAGCAATTGATCCAGCAGACCGTGGATCATTGCGCCGTAAGGCGCGCGCATTGCCAGGTTGGACTCACCGAGCGGGCTCTGCACCACCACCGCCTTGGCATGGCTGAACGTACGGAAACCGTAGACACCGTGATACGCCCCCATCCCCGAGTGACCGACCCCGCCAAACGGCAGCGCCTCGAACACCACATGGCTCATGACATCATTGATCACCACACCGCCCGAAGTCGTGCGCTCCAGCACCTGCTGGCGCTCACCGGCGTCCTCGCCGAAGTAATAAGCGGCAAGGGGCCGAGGTTGACCGTTGACGTAGTCAATCGCCGTGGCGAAATCGCGATAGGTCTTGATCGGCAACAGCGGGCCGAAGATTTCCTCGCGCAGCACCTGCATCTGTTCAGTGGCATCCAGCACTAGCGTCGGAGCGATCTTGCGGGTCTGGCGATCGCCCAGGTCTTCCTGCGCCGGGTTGATCTCGATCAGCCGCGCCCCTTTGGCGCGAGCATCGGCCAGATAACCCTGCAGGCGGTCGAAATTGCGTGGGTTGATGATGGAGGTGTAGTCCGGGTTGCTGTGCAAGGAGGGATACATGGCACCGACGAAGCGCACCGCCTCGGCGACGAAGTCTTCCAGGCATTCTTTCGGCAGCAGCACGTAATCCGGGGCCAGGCAGATTTGCCCGGCGTTGAAGGTCTTCACGGTCATGACCCGCTGCACCACCGTCGCCAGATCGGCGCTACGGGACACCAGCACGGGCGACTTGCCCCCCAGCTCCAGGGTCACCGGCACCAGATTGTCCGAGGCTGCACGCATGATGTGCCGAGCCACCGCCGTACCACCGGTAAAGATCAGGTGATCGAACGGCTGGGCACTGAACAGCGCGCCGACTTCGGCATCGCCCAGCACCGTGGTGAGTTCATTCTCGTCAAAATATCGGGCGATCAATTCGCCCATCAATGCCGAGGTGCGTGGGGTCAGTTCCGAGGGTTTGAGCATGGCCCGGTTACCGGCGGCGAAGATGCTCGCCAGAGGCCCGAACGCCAGTACGATGGGAAAATTCCAGGGGCTGATCACGCCCACCACGCCCAACGGCTGGTACTCGACCCGCGCCTCGCTGCCGGGGAAGGGTGACGGATGCGATTGCGCTTGCATCCACTCGGCCAGATGCTCACGGCAATGCTTGAGGCTTGCCACCGAACCGCCGATATCGGAAAGCAGCGTCTGCTCGCGGCTACGATTGCCGAAGTCCGCCGACACCGCTGCGACGATGGCGTCACGATTGTCCAGCAGTAGCGCAATGGCCCGATCGAGGCGGTCGCGGCGCAGCTCCAGGCTGGCCGGTCCGTCAACCAAGTGGGCCTGTTTCATCCGTGCGAGGGTGGCAGTGAGTTGTTCGGCGCCGACTGGCGTAGCGTGGTGATCGGGACTGTGCATGGCGTGGGTTCCTGCTGGTTATATTGTTATTAGACAGCACTAAATACCATTTCAAGCAGACATCTGGTGTCGACTCGCTGGGTGAGTATGCCAAAAAACAACAGAAAGGAAACCACTAGGTTTCTTAATTTACAAACATCCCGACGCGAGGCTAAGAGCCCATAAACAGCCGGAAATACCGATAATATCCGGTTCGGACCACCAAAGGCGGAACCCCGGCGCGGATGTTTTTCATGGACGGTGCAACACAGATCACGAGCAAAAAACTAAAAGAACTGATTATTTTGATTAATCAATTATGTGTTGATCGACAACCCTGATTTGCGTCAGCCCTACCCGCTCGGCCTGCTCCAGGATCTGCGCAGGCGTCGCATCCGCGGTGGGCATGATCAGGCCGTTCTCTGCATCTCCAAAATGCAGCTGGAGCAGGTGCATCGCGGCTTCATGGACGGGCAGTTGAAGCTGCTTGAGCTCGAACGCGTGAGTGCGAGGCGCGTCGTTGAACAGGTAATTCACCGTGTAGTTGCGCATTGGACAGACTCCCGAAATGGATGAAGTGCATTTGACTAGCCTGACTTATTGGTCCAGTTTTTTGTTCAATGCAATGCGTGGCCTGCCTGAAGGCCTCGGCTGCCGTTCAATTCAAATGGGCGCCCCAGTGTCAGTGATTCCCTTAGTGGTATGTGACGACTCCAACATGGCCCGTAAGCAGGTGCTACGGGCGCTGCCGGCGGACTGGCCGGTCTCGGTCACCGAGGCCAGCAATGGTCGCCAGGCCATGGACGCCATACGCCAGGGGCTGGGCCAGGTGGTGCTGCTGGACCTGACCATGCCGGAGATGGATGGTTACCAGGTGTTGAGCGCCTTGCGCACCGAAGGCTTGAAGACGCAAGTCATCGTGATCTCCGGTGACGTACAGGAACAGGCGGTACGCCGCGTGCTTGAGCTGGGCGCATTGGCATTCCTGAAAAAACCTTTCGACGAAAACGAACTGCGCCAGACGCTCAGCCAGTTGGGCCTTCTGACGAAACCCGGCCAGACGCCGCCGCAAAATCGTCCGGCAACGAACACGGCCATCAGTTTTCACGATGCGTTTCGCGAGACGGTCAACGTTGCCATCGGCCAGGCCGCCGCCCTGATCGCCAAGGTGCTGGGTGTGTTTGTGCAGTTACCGGTACCGAACGTGAACATCCTTGAGGTGGGTGAGCTGCACATGGCGCTGAACGATGCCGGTAGCTCTGAACAACTCACCGCCATCTGCCAGGGCTTTATTGGCAGCGGTATTGCCGGCGAAGCCCTGCTGATATTTCACGAGTCGGAAATTGCTGACATAGCGCAACTGATGCAACGCCAAAGCAGCGACTATTCGGACCTGGAAATGCTGCTGGACCTCTCCAGTGTTCTGATCGGCGCTTGCCTGAGCAGCATTGCCGAACAGATCGACGTGGTGTTTTCTCAGGGGCATCCGCAGATTCTCGGCCAGCACGCGGCCATCGAGGAGCTGATTCAAGTCAACCGCAAGCACTGGAAAAAGACCCTGGCGGTGGAAATCAGCTACAGCCTGGAAGGGCACGATATTCGTTTCGATCTATTGTTACTGTTCACGGAAGACTCGATCGAGCGGCTGACCCAAAAACTCACCTACCTGATGACCTGAGCCATGCCTGATTCCATTGATCTGAACGAGTTTCACTGGTTGCTGGCCATTGTTCAGAGCATCGATGTCGGTGTGGTGGTGCTGGACCGCGACTACCGCGTGCAGGTCTGGAACACGTTCATGGAGAACCGCTCCGGGGTGCAGCCAAAGGACGCCCACGACCAGCATTTTTTCAGCCTGTTCCCGGAAATCGATCGCCAGTGGTTCAGCCGCAAGGTAGAAAGCGTCGCTGCCCTGGGCACCCCAGCGTTCACTGTCTGGGAGCAGCGTCCCTATCTGGTGCGGTTCAAGAGCTACCAGCCGATCACCGGCCAGGAAGAGTTCATGTACCAGAACACCACGCTGTTACCGCTGCGCTCGCCCGACAACACGATCAGTCACATCTGCCTGGTGATCTATGACGTCACCGACGTCGCCACCAACCGGCATCAACTACAGGCCGCCAATGCGCAATTGCAGCAGCTCTCCAGTACCGATCGACTGACCGGGCTGTACAACCGCGGTCATTGGGAGGCGAACCTGAAAGCTGCCTATGCGCGGCATCAGCGCTATGGCAATGCCTTGAGCCTGGTGATGCTCGATATCGACCACTTCAAACGGGTCAACGACACCTATGGCCACCAGGCCGGGGACAAGGTCATCGAGCAGGTCGCCAGGCTTCTGCACGAACACGTACGCGACTCCGACGTGGCCGGGCGTTATGGCGGCGAGGAGTTTGGCGTGGTGCTGTCGGACACCGACCAGACCGGTGCCCGGATGTTCGCCGAGCGCCTGCGCAAGGCCGTCGAAGAACTGCAGGTGCTGTACAACGACCAGAGCATCCGTTTCACCATCAGCCTTGGAGTGGCAGACCTGAGCCAGCCCTCGACCGGCCACGCCGAACTGATCGCCCGGGCCGACCAGGCGTTGTATACGTCCAAAAAAACCGGGCGCAATCGGGTGACGGTGCATGAGTAGATGATGACCGCCAGTCACGTGCCCGCGCTAATGCTCTGAACTTCCATCCAGCCTCCCGCCTCTGCCCTATATCACCACGCGACCCAGAGGCAGGAAGTCATGAGAGCACTCACTTACCACGGTGCACACAGTGTGAAAGTCGACACGGTCCCCGACCCGGTCCTGGAGGACAGTGACGACATCATTCTGCGTGTCACGGCAACGGCGATTTGTGGTTCCGATCTGCACCTTTATCGCGGAAAAATTCCCGCTGTCGAACATGGCGACATCTTCGGCCATGAGTTCATGGGAATCGTTGAAGAAGCCGGTTCAGCGGTGACCGCCGTTCAACCCGGCGATCGAGTGGTTGTGCCTTTCGTTATCGCCTGCGGCAGCTGTTTCTTCTGTCAGATGGATTTGTTCGCCGCTTGCGAAACGACCAACACGGGTCGTGGCGCGATTCTGAACAAGAAGGCAATCCCGCCCGGGGCAGCTCTGTTCGGTTTCAGTCATTTGTACGGCGGTATCCCTGGCGGACAAGCTGAGTATGTAAGGGTACCAAAGGCCAACACCGGGCCTTTCAAAGTGCCGGGAACCCTCTCGGACGAGAAGGTGCTGTTCCTCTCGGACATCTTGCCAACCGCCTTTCAAGCGGTGACCAACGCCGGGATCGGCAACGGCTCGAGTATTGCCATCTATGGCGCCGGGCCGGTCGGTTTACTGAGCGCCGCCTGCGCGCGGATGTTGGGCGCCGACCAGATCTTCATGGTCGATCATCACCCCTACCGTCTGGCCTATGCACAGAAAACCTATGGCGTTATTCCCATCAATTTTGATGAAGACGACGACCCGGCGGACACGATCATTCGCCAGACCAAGGGCATGCGGGGCGTGGACGGTGTGGTGGATGCCGTGGGTTTTGAAGCCAAAGGCAGCACCACCGAAACAGTGCTGGCTACGCTTAAACTCGAAGGCAGCAGCGGCAAGGCGTTACGCCAATGCATTGCGGCGGTCAGGCGCGGTGGGGTCGTAAGCGTACCGGGCGTGTATGCCGGTTTCATCCACGGCTTTCTGTTCGGCGACGCATTCGACAAAGGCCTGACCTTCAAAATGGGCCAGACCCACGTGCAGCGATACCTTCCCGAGCTGCTTGGCCATATCGAGACCGGTCGCCTTAGCCCTGAAGTCATCATCAGCCATCGCTTGTCCCTGGAACAGGCCGCCGAGGGCTACAAGCTATTCGACAAAAAACAGGAAGATTGCCGCAAGGTCATCCTGACACCCGGCGAGCCCGATATTGTCTTGCCGGTAGATGACGACCAGGCCGTTCTGCTGAGTACGTAGGGGACTTATCCGGCGTCTGGGGCGAGAGGGTGTATTCATCGCATGCCCTCACGCCCTGCCTGGACGCCCTACCCCTCTCAGCTCAGCGCCAAGGCGCAAACCAGCCCAGGCCATCCTCGGTCAGGCCGCGGGGGTTGTACTCGCAGCCGATCCAGCCATCGTAGCCGGCCTCGTCGAGCAGTTTGAACAGGTATGGGTAGTTCACTTCTCCCAGGTCCGGTTCGTGCCGATCCGGCACGCCGGCAATCTGGATATGCCCGACACCGGCCTGGAAGCGCTGGAAACCGGCAATCAGATCGCCTTCCATGATTTGTGCATGGAACAGGTCCAGTTGCACACGCAGATTCGGCTCGCCCAGTTCGGCCAGGATCGCATGGCCCTCGGCCTGGCGATTGATGAAGTAACCCGGAATCGAGCGGCTGTTGATCGGCTCGATCAACAGTGTCAGTTTGTGCTCGGCCAAACGTCGTGCGGCGTAACGCAGGTTTTCCAGATAGACCTCGCGCATGCGCGGGCGCTGGCTCTCGTCACTCACCAGTCCGGCCATTGCGTGCAGTTTGGGGCAGCCCAGGGCGTGGGCGTATTCGATGGCCCGGTCGACACTTTCACGAAATTCCGCCTCGCGCCCCGGCAACGCCGCGATGCCGCGCTCGCCTGCGGCAAAATCCCCCGGTGGCAGGTTGAACAGCACTTGGCTAAGCCCGTGCTCGGCCAAACGTCCGGCCAGTTCGGCCGGTGCGAACTCATAAGGGAACAGGTATTCCACGCCCTTGAAGCCGGCCTTGGCGGCTCGGCCGAAGCGATCCAGGAAAGGTGCGTCGTTGAACATCATGCTGAGGTTGGCAGCGAAACGTGGCATTGCAGTCACCATTGGGCGCCGAAGGTCTGGCGCAGTTCTTCGATTTGTTCGTCGTCCAGCGCCCGTACCGGCTGCTGGCGCAGCAACAGGTAGAGCTTGGCGGTTTCTTCGAGTTCTTCGATGGCATAAGTGGCCGCCTCCAGGCTCTTGCCCGAAACGACCGGCCCGTGATTGGCCAGCAACACCGAACTGTGCTGTCCGACCAGCCCGCGAATCGCCTCACCCAGCCGCGGATCACCGGGCCGGTGGTACGGAATCAGCGGCAAGCGCCCCACACGCATGACGAAATAGGGTGTCAGCGGTGGCAGGCAAGACGTCGCGTCCAGGCAATCCAGGCACGAGACCGCCGCCGAGTGCGTGCAATGCAAGTGCACGATGGCACCGGAATCTTCACGGCCTTCATAGACGGCACGGTGCAGGAATGCTTCCTTGGAGGCGGGTTTGCCGGCCAGGTGGTTACCTTGCCAGTCGAGCTTGGCGATGTCGGCCGGGTCCAGACGACCGAGACAGGCGTTGGTCGGTGTCAGCAGCCAGCCATCGTCCAGACGCACGCTGATATTCCCGGAGGAGCCAGGGCTGAGCCCACGCAGGTAGAGGGAACGGCCGATCTCGACGATCTCTTCGCGCAATTGGCTTTCTGTCATGCCAGCATCTCCCAGGCCTTGATCATGAAATCGGCGCTACCGAAGTTACCGGACTTGAGCGCCAGCGTCAGCGGCCGACCGGATTGGCCGAGCGTCTGGGTCCAGGGCACGCCGGGGTCGATGCTCGGCCCGATGCGCAAACCTTCGATGCCCAGCGCGCCGACCACTGCGCCGGAAGTTTCGCCACCGGCCACCAGCAATTGGCCCACGCCCTGCTGTTCGACCAGCGCACGGGCAATCGCCGCCAGGGCCGATTCAATGCGTTCACCGACCTGCTGCGCGCCGAACTGTTGTTGCACCCGGCGTACCTCGTCGGCTGGACTGCTGGCATAGATCAGCACCGGCCCCGGGTGGCCGGCAGCCCAGGCCAGGGCCTCGGCCACCAGTGCGTCACCGCGGGCCATCAGCTCGGCGGCCTCAAGACGGAAAGCAGGATAGACCGCTGCCGCCTGCTCGATCTGGCCGAGGGTCGCTCGCGAACAGCTACCGCTGAGAATCGCCTGGCGCCCCCACCCCGCCTCCAGCCGACTGGCTTCGCCGTTGGCCTGCAACAGCCCTCTGGCCTGCCAATCCTGGGCCATGCCCAGCGCCAGCCCCGACCCGGCCGTGACCAACGGCAGATCGGCACAGGCCGCGCCGAGCACCTGCAAATCTTCATTATCAATGGCGTCGCTGATGGCGATGCCCACGCCCTCGGCGCGCAACGCGGCGATCCGCTGACGGGTCGCCTCGACGCCAGCGCGCAGGGTCCGGTAGTCGATCAGGCCGACCGGGTGGCGTGTCTGCGGCTGCAACACGCGCAGCAGGTTGGCGTCGCGCATAGGCGTGAGTGGATGGTCCTGCATCCCGCTTTCGTTGAGCAGCACGTCATTGGCGAACAGGTAGCCGTTGAACACGCTGCGGCGGTTTTCCGGAAAGGCCGGACAGGCCACGGTGAAGTCGCTGCCCAGGGCTTGAAGCAACGCATCGCTGACCGGGCCGATGTTGCCCTCAGCGGTGGAGTCGAACGTCGAGCAATACTTGAAGTAGAACTGTCGGCAGCCCTGCTGGCGCAACCACTCCAGCGCCTGCAGCGACTGAGCGACGGCTTCATCGGGCGCCAGGTTGCGCGACTTGAGCGCCACCACCAGGGCGTCGGCGTCGCCCACCGCCAAGGGCCCGTGTGGGACACCAATGGTCTGCACAGTGCGAGCACCGCCGCGCACGAGCATGCTGGCAAGGTCGGTCGCTCCGGTGAAGTCATCGGCGATGCATCCGATCAGGGGCATGGTCAAATCTCCTCGTTGGCGGCGGCAGGCAAGTTGATGCCGGGGAATATCTTCACCACGGCGATATCATCCTCGCGCCCCAGCCCGGAAGCCGACGCTTGCTTGAACATCTGGTGGGCGCTAGCGGTCAGCGGCAGCGGGAAGACCGCCTCCTGGGCGCTGTCGAGCACCAGGCCCAGATCCTTGACGAAAATATCCACCGCCGAGCGCGGTCGATAATCACCCGCCAGCAGATGCGGCACGCGGTTTTCGAACATCCAGGAATTACCGGCGCTGTGACTGATCACCTCGTAGAGCGCCTCGGGATCGCAGCCCTGACGAATGCCATAGGCCATGGCTTCGGCCGCCGCGGCAATGTGGACCCCGGCGAGCAACTGGTTGACCAGCTTGATCTGCGAACCTTGCCCGGCCTCTTCACCCAGCCGGTAGACCTTGGCGGCGACGGCGGCAAGTGCCGTTTGCGCCCGTTCGAAGGCGGCCTCCGGCCCCGAGGCCATGATGGTCAACTCGCCCGCTTCGGCGCGCACCGCCCCGCCTGAAATCGGCGCATCGAGCATCAGCACTTGATGCTCGGCCAAGCGCCCACTGATGCGCCGCGCAGCCGCCGCCGAGATGGTTGCACAGGCAATGACCACGGAACCCGGACGCAACCGCGCGGCAATACCCTGCTCGCCGAACAGCAGTTGCTCGGTTTGCGCGGCGTTGACCACCACGATGAAGAGCAGGTCGCTGAGCGCGGCGCTGTCACTCAGGGCACTGACCGGCTGGCCACCTTCGGCGATGAAGGCCTGGCGCACATCCTCGCGGATGTCGTAGCCCCATACGGGCAGACCAGCGCGCAAAAGCGCGCGCGCCATGCCCAGGCCCATGGAGCCCAGGCCGACCACACCAATACTGGATATTGCTGTCACGGGTGAATCCTCTTGTGGTTGTTATCCGGACGCGTCGGCCTCGCTTCGCGCTTCGCGCAGGCGGACTTCGGCGTTGCGCAGATGCGAGGAGGCCGCGGTACGTGCCGCCTCACTGTCACCTGCGGCGATAGCGGCGAGCAGCGCGTGGTGCTCCTGATCGACCTGACACATGTACTGGGCGTTACGCGCCTCGTTGCGACGGGTCACTCTGATCGCCTGTTGCAGCAGCTGGTGCAGAAAATCGATGGTTTCGAGAAAGTGCTGGTTACCGGTGGCGGCCACCACCGAACGGTGGAAGGCGAGGTCTTCGCGCACGCCGTCTTCACCCCGCTCGACCGCTTCGTCAAGCTCGGCCAAGGCGTTTTGCATCGCCCGCAATTGCGCATTGGTGCGCCGCGCTGCAGCCAGTTCGGCGGCCTTGATCTCCAGCGCGCTGCGCAATTCGAGGATCTCCACCACCGCCTCGAAGTTGCCCTGGGGTGGAGACAGGCGCAGCGCGACACTGGGATTGGGCACGACGAAGGTGCCGCTGCCCTGGCGCGAAGTGAGCATGCCTTCGCGCTTGAGCATCGAAATCGCTTCGCGCACCACCGTGCGGCTGACACCGTACTGCTCGCACAATGCCTGCTCGGTGGGCAGGCGGTTCCCGGCGGCCAACTGGCCGTCATGGACCGCTGCACTCAGGCGTTTGGCCAGCCGTTCGGCCAGCTTGGGGGTAACGTCGTTCAGACTGTCCACTCAAATTCTCCCGGCAATCGTCGCGCTGCCTTGCCACCCGCTGTGGGCAAGAAGAAAACACGCAACGGTTGCGTCCACGTTAAATTCATCATACAACATGACAATTGCTTGTCACCTGGTTCGTCAAATAACAAGAATACGGGGCGTTCGGCACCCTGCCCCGAATATTCTCCTTAAGCGGAGTGCAATACATGAAGATCCTGGTAACTGGCGGCGCTGGCTTTCTCGGCGCCCGCCTGATCGAAGCGCTGCTGGCGCCCACTGCGAGTGACTTGCTGCCCCCCGGTGCCAGCCTCGTCTCGGTCGACTTGGCGCCCTGCCCCATCAATGACCCTCGGGTGGTGTCGCACACAGGCGACATCTGCGACCCGGCCTTTATCAAATCGCTGATCGGCCCAGAGACCTGCCTGGTCTATCACTTGGCCGCGATTGTCAGTGGCCAGGCCGAAGCCGACTTCGACCTGGGCATGCGGGTCAATTTCGATGCGACCCGCGCCCTGCTCGAAGCCTGCCGCCAACAGGCCCAGGCGCCGCGTTTCGTGTTCGCCAGTTCACTGGCGGTATTTGGTGGGCCGATGCCCGAGCAGGTACCCGAAGAACTCGCACCGCTGCCGCAATCGTCTTATGGCGCGCAGAAGGCCATGGCCGAACTGCTGATCAATGACTACTCGCGCAAGGGCTTCATCGATGGCCGGGTGTGTCGCCTGCCAACCATTTCCGTTCGCCCCGGCAAACCCAACGCAGCGGCCTCGTCATTTGCCAGCGGCATCTTGCGCGAGCCCCTGGCCGGCGAGATGAGCAACTGTCCGGTACCACTGGATACCCGCATGTGGCTGTCTTCGCCGCAGACCGTGGTCGACAATCTGGTCCATGCCGCGCGCCTGGACGGCCAGGCGCTTGGCCTGCGGCGGACCCTCAACCTGCCCGGCATCAGCGTGCGGGTCAGCGAAATGCTCGACAGTCTCGCCCGTGTCGGTGGCGAGGCGGCGCGCGCGCGGGTCAGCTTTGAGCCGGACGAGCGGATCCAGCGCATCGTCTGCAGCTGGCCCGGCAACTTCGACATCCAGCGGCCGCTGCAATTGGGCTTTCGCGGTGATGCCGACTTCGACAGCGTGGTAAGGGCGCACCAGCTCAGCATGAATCACTGACCCAGGCGGCGCCGTGCGGTGCCGTCGTTCCATCCAATAACAACAAGAGTGATTACCCAATGGACGCAACTTCTATCGCCGGCCCACAGCTGATGGTGAGCCTGGTCCTGGCCATCGTCATCCTCATCGTGCTGGTTCTCAAGACCCGCATTCACGCCCTGCTGGCGCTGATCATCGCCGCCTCGATCGCCGGCCTGGGTGGCGGCATGGCGCCCGACGCGCTGGTCAAATCCATCACCACCGGCTTCGGTGCCACGCTGTCGACCATCGGCCTGGTCATCGGTTTCGGTGTGATGATGGGCCGCCTGCTGGAAGTCTCCGGCGCCGCTGAGCGGATGGCCTATACCTTCGTGCGCTGGCTGGGCAACAAACGCGAAGAGTGGGCGATGATGGTGACCGGCTACATCGTCTCGGTGCCGATCTTCTGCGACTCGGCGTTCGTCATCCTCAACCCGTTGGTCCGGGCGCTGGCGCGCAACAGCGGCAAATCGATGCTAACCCTGGGTATTGCCCTGGCCAGCGGCCTGATGCTGACCCACCATGCGGTTCCACCGACGCCAGGGCCACTGGGGATTGCCGGGATTTTCAATATCGACGTGGGGTTGATGATTTTCTGGGGCGTGGTATTCACCATTCCCGGCACCTTCGTGCTGGTGGCCTACGCCCGCTTCATGGGCCCACGCATCGAGGCGATGATCGCGCAAAGCGGCCAGACTCCGGTCGAACCCGCCACCGCCTATCGTGAAGTGCTCGAACGCGCCGATGCCCGCGAGGCCGAACTGCCGCCGCTGTGGCTGTCAATGCTGCCGATCGTGCTGCCCATCCTGCTGATCTTCGCCAACACCCTGGTCGTCGCCCTCAGCAAACTCAACGGTGACAGCACCCTTACGCAGAGCCTGTTCGGTCAGACCATCGCTTTCGTCGGCAACCCGGTGATCGCTGTCGGCCTCGGGGTGGTGGCGGCACTGTATGGCCTGGTGCCGCGGCGTCCGCGTGAGGAAGTCATCGCGCACATGGAGAAAGGCGTGGAAAGCGCCGGCATCATCCTGCTGGTCACCGGCGCCGGTGGCGCGTTGGGTGCCGTGCTGCGCGACAGCGGTGCGGGTCAGTACATGGGCGAATGGGTCGCCACCTTGCCGCTGCCGGCGGTGTTGATCCCCTTCGTGATCGCGTCCCTGGTGCGTCTGATCCAGGGCAGCGGCACCGTGGCAATGATCACCGGCGCCTCGATTTCCGCGCCGATCCTGGCCTCGATTCCCGACGTGAACATGGTCTTCGCCGCCCAGGCGGCGGCCATTGGCTCGATGGTCTTTGGCTACTTCAACGACAGCTATTTCTGGGTGGTCAACCGCATGCTCGGAGTCACCAACGCCAAGCACCAGATGCTGACCTGGTCGGTTCCGACCACGATCGGCTGGTTCACCTCCCTGCTCACCCTGTTGCTCTTCAACGCCATTCTCGGATAACAACGCCGGGCACCTGGGCAGGAACTGATAAGTCCTGCCCAGGTTTGTCCCTTGCTCTTAACGCCAGCTCATTCACCCACAGTCGTTGCGGAGGAACGTGCGCCATATTTGCTCAACAGTTTCAGCGTCACGCCATTCGTCCAGCCGAAACCGTCCTGCAACTCATATTCGCCACCTCCCCCGCCATCTCCCCGCCCGGATACGTCGTACTTCTCTACCAGCTTGTCTTCCTTGCGGTAAAGATTGTGTACCTGTTGCAGGAAGCGAGTACCAATCTGCTGCGCCAGCGCGGTGTGCCCATAGCGATCCAGCCCCTCAACCGCCACCCACTGCAGCGGTGCCCAACCGTTGGGTTCGTCCCACTGCTGGCCATTGCTGACCTGCGTGGTGGCAATGCCGCCAGGGCGCAGCAGACCATCACGGACTGCCTCGGCCGTGCGATTGGCGTGGTCCGCGGAGGCAAGGCCGGTGTAAAGAGGAAACAGCGTGGCGGCTGTCAGTTGCGGGCGTTGACGGTGCTGCTGCCAGTCGTAGTCCACGTAGAACCCTGCATCGGCATTCCACAAATGCTGCTCAATGGCACGCTGCCGCCGGTCCGCGCGCTGACCATAGGCCTGGACGCATGGCGTGTTTTGCACGGCTTCACACGCCTTGGCGATGGTGCGCTCCAGGTGATAGAGCAGGCTGTTCAGGTCCACGGGCACAATGGACGTGGTGCGTATGGTTGCCAGGTTCTGGCCGTCGCCAAGCCAGCGCGAACTGAAGTCCCAACCACTCTCCGCCCCGGCACGCAGATCACGCCAGACCTCTTGCCTGGGTCTGTTCGAGGCCTGTTCGGCGGTTTTGACATCTTGCAACCAGGATTCCTGTCGCGGCGTCGAACGGGCATCCCAATAGCGATTGAGCACGCTGCCATCGGCGAGCTTGACCACATGTTGCGCGGCGGCACCCGGCTTGAGCCCCTCAGCGCCCTGCATCCAATAGGCGTATTCCTTCTGCAGTTGTGGAAGGTAACGCCCAAACGCCTGGTCACCTTCGATGTGCGCCTGCAACTGCACCATGTAAGCGAAGAATGGCGGTTGTGAGCGGCTCAGGTAGTAGGTGCGATTGCCATTGGGAATGTGCCCGTACGTGTCGATCATATAGGCAAAGTTATCGGTCATCTGGCGCACCTGGGCCTGATCCCCGCTTTGTTCAAGCCCGAGCATGGTGAAGTAGGAGTCCCAATAGTACATCTCGCGAAAGCGTCCGCCTGGAACGACATAGGGTTGTGGCAAGGGCAACAGGCTGCTGTAGGGCGGCACTTGGCGATAGGTACGGCTTAACACGGGCCAAAGGCTGTCGATGTGCTCTTGAATGGGCGCGCCCGGTTTCGGTGCCGGGCTTTGCGCTGCGCCGGACTCGATGAAGTTGTCCTTCACGAAGGTTTCGAGATCGAAGTCGCTGTTGTCGCGACGAGCCAGGTATTCGGCACGGATTTTCGAGGGGTCGCGGGTGGGCAGTGCGTCGACGAAATGCTTCTGGTCGGTGAACAGTTGGTTGTTCTGCACGGCTTCGAACAACTCGGGATATGCCTGGTCGGGCGGCAGATTGGCCCGTTCCTTGGCATCCATGTAGCCCCAGGTCGCGGGCGGTTGGCTTGAGCAAGCCGCGCACAGCAACGCGGCGAAGGACAGGCTGGTGAAATACAGTGGTCGCATCAGCGGCTCCATCATTTGTCGTTCCTGACAAACGACTGACACGGCCGAACAAACCCGGGTTCATTAAATGTCGCCGAATCGACAGCTGGAACAAGAGAGGCCACACTCAAGTTTTTCACAGGGTCTGGCCCGACCGCCCCAGGTTCAATGCCCCCCGGTTTCGACGGATGACACTCAAGCGCGTATAGGCCCAGCCGATAACACATTAAGTCAACGGCCCCCAGGCCGCGCCGGCACTGCTGGTTGCATAGGGTAACTCTCGATGATTTTGCCGTTTAACCGTCTGCTGATGAGCTGCGTCCTGGTGTTCCTGGCTGCAAGCACAGCCGTGCCAAACGCCGCCGCAGAGACTGCGCTGCGCATCGTTACGGAAGAACTGCCGCCCTATAACATGACGCAGAACGGGCGAGTGACCGGTATGAGCACCGAGGTGGTCCAGGCGGTGCTCAAGGAGGTCGGCGTAGAGGCGTCCATCCAGCCCATGCCTTGGGCGCGGGCCTACGAACTGGCGCTCAATGAAAGTAACGTGTTGATTTATTCAATCGTTCGAACGCCTGCGCGTGAATCACTTTTCCAGTGGGTCGGGGCCATCGCCCCAACCCAGTGGTACATGTATTCGCTGGCTGAGCGCCCGGTAAAACTCAACTCGCTGGACGATGCGCACGGTCACCAGATTGCCACCGTCAATCAGGACGTGGGTGAGCAATACCTGGTGTCGAAGGGTTTCCGCATTGGTAAAGACCTGCAGTCGAGCAACAAGTACGAACACAACTACCGCAAGCTCAAGGTCGATCACGTGGAGCTATGGATTTCCAACGAGCTCAACGCGCTGTACCTGACCCGCCAGAATGGTGAAGACCCGGATAAAGTGTTGATCCGCTCGCTGCCGCTTCCCGAATTGAGCAGTCAGGATGGCTTGAGCATGGCGTTCAGTCGCAAGACGCCGGCCGCGACGGTCGAGAAATTCCGCTCAGGCCTGGAGACCATCCGCCGTAATGGCGTTTACGACGCCATCATGCGCAAGTGGTTATGACATGGCCGACGATTTTCGGACTGTCCCCATCCATCCGCCAAAAACCAGGACGTTCAGCTCGCTGGGACGGCGTCTGGTGTTGGCCACGCTGGTGTTCTGCCTGTGCTTTACCTTGGCGATGGTCACGCTGCGTACCTGGCAGGCCTGGGAAAACAATCTGGCGCAGATGAATTCCGAGCTGGTCCTGATCGACCAGGTGTTCCAGAACACCCTGGCCCATGCCATTTGGGAAATGGACCGTGAATCGTTGGACAAGCAGATCACCAGCGTTGCGAATGCGGCGCCGGTGGGACGCGTGGCACTCAATATCCTGCGACCCGGACAGGCGCCAGAAATCATCGAGTTCAATCGATATGCCAGCAATGCATCCAGCGTGGCGCCGGTGCTGCATCGCCAGCTCGTCGCGCAGCCCTACATCGGCGCCAACGAAAAGGTCGGTGAACTGACCATCGAGGGCGATAACAACCTGCTTTGGGAACGCCTCTGGGACGAAGCCCGCAGCATCGTCATCACGCAGGTGATCCAGTCGTTGCTGCTGGCCGGCCTGGTCATGACCATGTTCAACCGCCTGGTGACCGTGCACGTTGTCCATATCGCCCGGCATCTGGGGAAACTCTCACCACAAACACTCAACTCCCACCTCAAGCTGCAACGTTCGGTCCGGCGCCAGGACGAGTTGAGCCTGCTCGAATCCAAAGTCAATGCACTGCAAGACAACCTCCACGCCCATCTGGAGCGCCAGCACTCGGACGAACTGGCCCTTGCAGCCAGTCGCGACCAGTTGGCCGAACTGGTCGAGGCGCGCACTTCGGAACTCAAGGCCGCCAACCAGGCCCTCGAAGCGCTGTCGCGTCACGATGCCTTGACGGGCTTGGCCAACCGTCGTTACTTCGATGAACTGAAGGATGTCGAATTCCGCCGTGCGATCCGCCACAACACCCCGCTGGCCGTGCTGATGTGCGATGTGGATTTCTTCAAGATCTACAACGACACCTACGGCCATATCAAAGGGGACGAGTGCTTGAAACAGATCGCCGGGACCCTGCGCAGTGTCTTCGGCCGCTCCGGCGAACTGACTGCTCGCCTGGGGGGTGAGGAGTTTGTCGTGGTATTGCCCAATATCAACGCCAGCCAGGCATGCGAGGCAGCCCAGCGGTTTCGTGAAAGCCTGGCTGAACTTGCACTGCCCCATGGCGGCTCAGCGGTTTCCCCTTTTGTCACCCTGAGCATCGGCGTCGCCGAGCTGGACACCAAAACCATGGATCACTTCGATCAACTGCTGCAACGCGCCGACCAGGCGTTGTACCGGGCCAAACGCCAGGGGCGCAATTGCGTCGCTTTATAAAACCACCGTGTGCTGCGAGGTCTGTATGCACTACCGTCTGAAGCTCTGCTCCTGCTTGCTCCTGGCCCTGATCAGCGTGAAAAGTCACGCCGAGGCGATCGAAGTCGTGACCGAAGACTCGTTATACGCCTACCTGCGTGAAGGCGCGCTCGTCGGCCCGGGCACTCGAATAGCCGACGAAACCTTGAGAGGCGCAGGGATCAGCGATTACCGCATGTTGCTGTACCCATGGGCACGCGCTTACGAAAAAGCGCTGCATGAACCCAATGTGATGATCTTCCCGCTCGATCGCACCCCGGCCCGTGAGCAGATGTTCAAGTGGGTGGGTGAAATCCATCGGGCGACGACCAAGCTCTACAAGCTGCGTGGACGTGGCGGCATCGCCGTTGACAACCTTGAAGACGCCAAGCAGTACACCATAGGCGTGGTGCGCAATGACGCCAAGCAGGTTTACCTGCAGCAGAAAGGCTTTACCCGGCTGGTGGTATCGGCGGACAACCACGATAACTTTCAGAAACTGTTGAATCAGCAGATTCAGTTGCTGCCGATGCCCGAGAATACTGCGCGCCTGATGAGCAAAGATGCCCAAGTGGATTTCACCACTCTGGAGGAGGTCTTTTCCCTGGATGAACAACCCCACCGAGTTCACATGGCGTTTAGCCTGAGCACCCCAGACGAAATCGTCACCCGGGCTCAACAAGCTTTCGCGAAGCTCAAGGCTTCAGGCGAAGTGGATCGGATCATGACTGAAGAGCGTTAGCGGGTAAGCCTAATGCAGTACGTGCAGGCGGGGTGATTTGCTGACGCTGACCCTCCTATGGCAGGCTTGGGCCAGAGCTTTTTTCCGCGGTTCACGCGGTCACTGCAAGTCGGCAATGAGGCCCCTCCCATGAGCAAAGCGCCCTATGTACCGCCCAGAGTCTGGAAATACAACGCCCCGTCTGGCGGCCAGTTCGCCAACATCAATCGCCCTATCGCCGGGCCGACCCATGAAAAAGTATTGCCAGTGGGCGAACATCCGCTGCAGCTCTATTCACTGGCCACGCCCAATGGCGTGAAGGTGACCATCCTGCTGGAAGAGCTGTTGGCGCTGGGGCACACCGGCGCCGAATATGACGCCTGGCTGATTCGCATTAACGAGGGCGACCAGTTCTCCAGTGGCTTTGTCCAGATCAACCCGAACTCGAAGATCCCGGCGTTGCTTGATCGCAGCGTACAGCCTGCAATCCGGGTTTTCGAGTCCGGTTCGATCCTGCTGTACCTGGCAGAAAAATTCGGCGCCTTCCTGCCCACCGACCCGGCCGGACGCACCGAAACCCTGAACTGGCTGTTCTGGCAGATGGGCGCAGCCCCCTATCTGGGTGGAGGCTTCGGTCATTTCTACGCTTACGCGCCCGATAAACTTGAATACCCCATCAATCGTTTCACCATGGAAACCAAACGCCAGCTCGACGTCCTGAATCGCCGTCTTGGCGAAAGCCAATACCTGGCCGCAGACAGCTACACCATCGCCGATATCGCGGTCTGGCCCTGGTATGGTCAATTGGTGCGCGACAACGTGTACTCGGCTGCCGAGTTCCTGGCTGCCCACGAATATACCCATGTGCAACGCTGGGCCGAGGAGATCGCCAATCGACCGGCAGTGATCCGGGGGCAACGAGTGAACCGCACGTGGGGTGATGAAGCGAGCCAAGTGCCGGAGCGGCATCGGGCTGAGGATCTGGATTGAAGGGGCCGGGCCGGTCTTTTCCTGTCAGCACCGGATAGCAACCGCGGTGGGCCGGGCGCTATCCGAATCGCTGACCGCTGCGCGGATTAAACACGAATCGTGAATCGATGATTGACTTTTCAGCCATTGAACCTGCAATCGCATTCCCTATGCTGGCATGACTGCTCATTGAGCGCGGCGCATCGTGAGGCCCTCCCGGCGCGCCTTCCGATCACTCGCGAGAACCGTCATGAAAGGCCCCAGAACGCTCTACCAGAAGCATATAGATGCCCACACCGTCTGTACGCTGGACGACCATGGCCATGTGTTGCTCTACATCGACCGCCAGGTCGCCAACGAATACACCAGCCCCCAGGCCTTCAGCGGCTTGAGAGAGGCGAACAGAACGGTATGGCGCCCGTCATCAACGTTGTGCGTGGTCGATCACGTCAACCCGACCGCGCCTGATCGCGTCGCGGCCATGCCGGATGCGGGTGGCGCGCTTCAGGTTTCTTACTTCGAGCAGAACTGTCGAGACTTCGGAATCGAGTTGTTCGATGTCCTGGACAAGCGACAAGGCATTGAGCACGTGGTTGCCCCTGAGCAAGGCTTCATTCTTCCCGGGATGGTCGTGGCCGCAGGTGATAGCCACACAACGACCTATGGCGCGCTGGGCGCCTTTGGTTTTGGTATCGGCACTTCGGAAATTGAACACCTGCTCGCCACACAGACGTTGGTCTATAAACGTCTGAAGACCCTGCGCGTGAATGTGCACGGGCGGATGGGCGCAGGCGTCACCTCCAAAGACATCATCATGGCCTTGATCCGCGACATCGGTGCATCCGGTGCGACGGGCTACGCCATCGAATTCTCCGGCCCCACCATTGAGTCCCTCAGCGTCGAAGCGCGCATGACCATCTGCAACATGGCCGTAGAGGCCGGTGCCCGTGGGGCTTTCATGGCGCCGGACGAAAAGGTGTACGCCTACCTCAAAGACAAACCGCGAGCCCCGAAAGGGGCGCTATGGGAGCAGGCTGTCGAGAAATGGAAAACGCTTTATTCCGACCCTGGAGCGCATTTCGACAAGGAAGTCGAACTCGATGCCAGCGCGTTGGAGCCGATGGTGACTTGGGGAACCAGCCCTGACCAGGCCGCGCCGATTGGTGAGTGCGTACCGGATCCGCGCCTGGAGAGCGACCTGATCCGCAGGCAGGACCTGCAGCGTGCACTGCGCTACATGGGCCTTGAGCCGGGAACCCGACTGGCCGGGGTGCCGATCAGTCACGCCTTTATCGGCTCCTGTACCAACGCACGCATCGAGGATCTGCGCGATGTCGCGCGCATCGTTCGGGGTCGCAAAGTAGCGGCGAGCGTGCGCGCGATGATCGTACCGGGCTCCACACGGGTACGTGATCAGGCGCAAGCGGAGGGGCTGGCGCAGATCTTCAAGGATGCCGGCTTCGAATGGCGCCAGTCCGGCTGCTCGATGTGCCTGGCGATGAATGATGATGTGCTGTCGCCGGGTGATCGCTGTGCCTCCAGTACCAACCGAAATTTCGAGGGCCGTCAGGGCGCCGGAGCAAGAACTCACCTCATGAGCCCGGCGATGGTCGCCGCCGCAGCGATTTGCGGACACCTCACCGACGTTCGTCAACTGTCCATGGAGAGCTGAAATGCAGCCATTCACCATCGTTCGCGGTATCGCCGCACCGCTGCCCGCCGCGAATGTGGACACCGACGTCATCATGCCCAAGCAGTTCCTCAAGGGCATCGATCGCAATGGGCTGGACCGCGGGGTCTTCTTTGACTTGCGTTTCCTGGCCGATGGCGTCCCCAATCCGGCGTTCATTCTCAATCAGGCCCCTTGGGATCACGCCAGTTTCCTGATCACCGGACCTAATTTCGGTTGTGGTTCCAGCCGCGAGCACGCGGTCTGGGGGCTGAAGCAATTGGGTATACGCGCACTGATCGGCACGAGTTTCGCTGGTATTTTCTACGACAACTGCCAGCGCAATGGTGTTCTGCTCATTCAGTTGAAGGAGTCGGAACAGCAGGAGATCAGCCATCTCGTTGGGTCACCTGAAAACTCGCAGATCACGATCGATCTGCATGCCCAGCAGATTCACCTTCAGAGCGGAAAGATGATTGGGTTCGAGATGGACCCCTTGCGTAAAAAAGCGCTGCTGGAAGGTCTCGATGCGATTGGTACAACGCTTGAGCACACGTCACGAATCCGCGACTTCGAGGCACTGCACCATCGTTTGAACCCCTGGCTTGCCTGAGCCTCGAGCGAACAAGGGCCTGCATCCTGCGGGCCTGCGGGGTCGGACAGAACTGCCGTCAGGCGCGGGCCGTCTCCGGTAGCCGCAGCCTTTTCAAATAGCTCTCCAGAAACTCCACGCACACGCGAAGTTTGGCCGAATCCGCCAGTCTGGTCGGATACACCGCCCAGACGTTCGCGCTTTGGGTGTAATCGGGCAACACGCGGACCAGCTTGCCTTGATCCAACAGTGGCTGAACATCCCACAACGACCGCAGAAGCACCCCGCGCCCAGCCAAGGCCCATTGCAGTACGATTTCTCCGCTGTTGGATGACAATCTGCTGCTGACCCGTACAACCTCATCGCGGTGGGCCTGATTCAAATGCCACACACCGAATGGATTGTTCCGCTCCTTCAGGACCAGACAATCATGATGAGCAAGATCCTTGAGAGTGATCGGGACCCCTCTCCGCTCCAGGTAATCCGGTGTGGCACAGAGCACTCGGTGGTTACTGAGCAGCTTGCGGCTGATGTGATGGCCCGGCAAGTCGTCACCCACGCGGATCTCCAGATCAAAGCCTTCGGCAACGATGTCTACCACGCGATCGAACACATCCAGCCGCACCTCCAGTTCCGGGTAGATCGATGACAACTCTGCAATCGCAGGGGCAACATGATTGCGCCCAAAACCGAAGCTGCTGCAAATGTGCAGCAGGCCACGAGGGGCTTGGCGAATCTCGGTGAGCTCGCCAACGAAATCATCCATGTCGTCGAGAAAGCGAATCGCCCAGCGCTGGGTTTTTTCTCCCGCTTCAGTCAGCGCAATGCGTCGAGTGGTGCGATGCAAAAGCCGCGTGCGCAATGTCTGCTCGAGCACGCGAATCCGTTTGCTCACGAAGGCCGGCGAGAGCCCAAGCTCATCCGCGGCACCGGCAAAGCTGGATTTGCGAATGACGGTCAGGAAGACCCGAAGGTCCTCCGGCAGAGGCGTTTGAACACGAAATGTGTTTTCTGGTGTCATGACTGCCCGGCCTGCTCCACTTTTTTGCGAAGAATAGCATCTACTGACCCGCCCCCCGTCAGCTCATACCCAACCCGTTCGGCAGCCCCAGGGAGATGGCCGGGATGTCAGTGATCACCATCAGAACCAGCAGCAAGGCAAACTTCGAGAGACGCCTTCGGCCACCCCGAACGGGCGACCGTGGCTGGGGAACTTCAGTTGGATTGGTTGGCCGCCTGGGCCGCTTCGATCAGTTCGGTACCGATCTGCGTTTCGAAGGCTTTCCAGGCAGGACGCACGGCGTTGCGCCAGGCATCACGTTGCTGTGGGGTCAGGCTGATGATCTCGCTCTTGCCCGAATCGATGATGCCCTGCTTGGCCTTCTGATTGAGCACCTCGGCCTGCTTGTTCACTTCGACAGTGACCTCATCGATGATCTGCTCCAGCTCATCGCGTACATCTGCCGGCAAACCATTCCAGAATTTGGTGTTGGCGATCAGCAGGTAGTTGCCGATGGCATGGTTGGACTCGGTCATGTACTTCTGCACTTCATAGTATTTCTGGGAATAGATGTTCGACCAGGGGTTGTCCTGAGCATTCACCACCCCCGTCTGCAGGCCCTGATAGATCTCGGCGAACGCCATCTTGCGCGGCACTGCGCGCAATGCGCTGTATTGCGCGGCCTGCAGGTCAGAGGGCTGCACGCGGAACTTCTGCCCGCGGGCATCACTTGGCTTGACCAGCGGCTTGTTCGCGGTCAACTGGCGCATACCGTTGAGCCAGTAGGCCAGCCCGGTGATGCCCTTGCCTTCCATTGACCTGAGCAGCGCCTTGCCTTTGTCCGACTGTTGAAAGCGCTGCGCTGCCGCCACGTCGTCGAACAGGAACATCAAGTCGAACAACTGCAATTGCTTGGTGTACTGCTCCAGTTTCGAGGGTGCCGGCGCCAACATCTGCACCTCACCCAGCAGCAACGCTTCCATCTCCTTGCCATCGCCGTACAACGACGAATTGGAGTAGACCTGCACTTCGACTTTACCCGGCAGGCGCTCCTCCACCAACTTCTTGAACATCAGGGCGCCCTGCCCCTTGGGCGTGCTGTCGGCGGTGATGTGGGAGAACTTGATCAGAATCGGCTCGGCGGCCTGGACAGACAACGCACCGACCAGGGCAAAGCTGGCAAGCACCCCGGTCAGGCCACGACGCACGGATGGATACTTCATGGTGAGCTCCTATTGTTTTTGTTCGAGCGTTGGGGACGTATCCCCCTCAGTCCGTTTGGACTCTACCCCCCGTCCCTACGCCACTGAAATTCATATTTGAACAATGCTGCCTTCGGCTTTCACGAAGGCTCGACCATGGAAACCTCCCGTTGTTCGCTGCTCATCAGGTGTTCGAGCATCTGGCGTGCCGTCATCGACAGCGCTTCCAGGCTGCGCACGGCAATCTTCAACTCGCGACGCGCCCAGGGATCGTCCAGCGCAATGACCTGCACATCGAGCGCCGGCAGATAGGTCCGCACGGCAAGCTCCGGCAGGATGCCGATCCCCATGCCGGTGTGGATCATCCGGCAAATGGCTTCGAAGCTGCGCACCTGGATACGCAGGCGCAATGGCGTGCCCAAATGACGCGCTGCCTGTTGCAACAGGCCGTGCAACGAGGCGTCCTGCTGCAACCCGATGAAGTCGTAGCTGACCGCTTCGTGCAGGCTGATGCGGCTGCGTTCGGCCAGCGGATGCGCGCGTGGAGTGACCAGCACCAACCGATCGTGGCGGTAGTTGAACACCTGCAGCTCGTCGGCGGGCACATGGCCGGCGAAGATGCCGATATCGGTAAGCCCTTCGTGCACCGCACGGATGGCTTCGCTGCTGACCCGCTCTTCCAGATCGATTTTGACCTGCGGGTGCAACCGGGTAAAAGCACTGAGGTCCTCGGGCAAGAATTCGATCACCGCCGAGGTGTTGGCATGAATGCGCACATGCCCCTTGACCCCCTCGCTGAACTCGCTGAGGTCGGCATTCATCTGCGCAAGGTTGTCCATCATATTGCGCGCGTGATGCAGCAGCGCATGCCCGGCCGGCGTCAGTTCGACGCCCTTGGGCTGGCGGTAGAGCAAGGCGATTCCCAGCTGGTTTTCCAGGTCGCTGACCCGTTTGCTCACCGCCGCCAGGGCCAGGTGCTCGCGCTCGGCGGCCTTGGTCAGGCTGCGCTCATCGGCGATGGCGACAAACAGCTTGAGGGTGACGAAATCGATACGACGCATAGGCGCGGCCTCCTGTCAGTCGTGTATCACGACGTGCAGCACGATGAAGAACAGTTTCAAGGTTCTCACAGGTGGTACTTCGCAGGATACGAAGCCTGGCTTGGTCATTGATCAATTGTTCAGTCCATGGGCCTGAGCCATCCTGCCTGACAAAGAACAGCGCACGACCCAAAGGTGCAGACATGACAGAACAACACGCAAGCAGCATGGCGCTGCAAGGCCTGAAGGTCCTGGAGATGGGCCAACTGATCGCCGGCCCGTTCGCCAGCAAGATGCTCGGTGAGTTTGGTGCCCAGGTGATCAAGATCGAGCCGCCGGGTGTTGGTGACCCGCTGCGCAAGTGGCGCAAGCTCAAGGACGGCACCTCGCTCTGGTGGCATGTGCAGTCACGCAACAAGCAGTCGTTGACCCTCAACCTGAAAGCAGCGGAAGGTCAGGAGATTGTTCGCCGGCTGGTGGCCGAAGCCGATGTACTGGTCGAGAACTTTCGCCCCGGCACCCTGGAAAGTTGGGGACTGGGCTGGGACACGCTGTCGAAGATCAACCCGCGCCTGATCATGCTGCGCATCTCCGGCTACGGGCAGACCGGTCCCTATCGCGACCGCCCCGGCTTCGGTGTCATCGGCGAGGCCATGGGCGGCCTGCGTCACCTCACCGGTTATCCGGGTCAGGCACCGGTACGGGTCGGCATCAGCCTGGGCGATTCGTTGTCTTCCCTGTATGGGGTCATCGGCGTGCTTCTCGCTTTGCAGGAGCGCCAGAACAGCGGCATGGGCCAGTTCATTGACGTGGCGCTGTACGAATCGGTGTTTGCGATGATGGAAAGCCTGGTGCCGGAGTACGACGCCTGCGGATACATTCGCGAGCCCGCCGGCAGCGCCCTGCCGGGTATCACGCCGTCCAACTCCTACCCCTGCAACGACGGGCATTTTGTACTGATTGCCGGCAATGGCGACAGTATCTACAAACGATTGATGCACCTGATCGGCCGCCCGGATCTGGCCGAGGACCCGCGCCTGGCGCATAACGATGGACGCGGCGAACACGCCGAGCGCATCGATGCGGCCATCGCCGAGTGGACCCGGCAACGCGACCGGGACCAGGTCCTGGAAGCACTGAATCAGGCGTTGGTGCCGGCCGGCTTTCCCTACACCGCCGCCGATATCGTCAAGGACCCACACTACCTCGCGCGCCAGATGATCGAGACCGTGCAGACCAGCGCCGGCGCGCTGAAAGTGCCGGGTGTACTGCCCAAACTCAGCCGCACCCCAGGGCGTCTCGGCGCTGGCGGCCCGCAATTGGGCGAGCACACCGACGACCTGCTGGCCGGTCTGGGCCTGAGCGGCGAACAGGTCCGCGGCCTGCGCGAGCGCGGCATCATCTGAACAAGGACGCGCCTGCAAAACAGCTTGCGCTCCTCACCGTTACCCGGAGAACCGCCCCATGAGCAAACGCCTGTACATCCAGGAAGTCGTCACCCGCGACGGCTTCCAGAGCGAAGCCCAGTTCATCCCCAGCGAAGACAAGATCGCCCTGATCGATCGCCTGGCACAAACCGGCCTGGCGAAGATCGAAGTCACCTCCTTCACCTCGCCCAAGGCGATTCCCAGCCTGCGCGATGCCGAAGCGGTGATGCGCGGCATCCGTCGCGTGCCAGGGGTGGAATACAGCGTGCTGGTGCCCAATGTGAAGGGCTGTGAGCGGGCATTGGCCTGCGAGGTTGACGAGATCAACCTGGTGATGTCGGCCAGCGACAGCCACGGCGTGGCCAACCTACGCATGACTGCCGAACAATCGCTCGAGCAGTTCCGCCAGATCATTGCCGTCAGCCAGGGTAGCGGCGTGTTCATCAATGCCTCGTTGTCGACCGCCTTCGGCTGCCCGTTCGAGGGCCAGGTCGCCGAAGCGCGGGTCCACGGGCTGATCCAACGCTTGCTGGACATTGGCGTGCAGGGCGTGACCTTGTGTGACACCACTGGCATGGCCGATCCGGCGCAGGTCGCGCGCATCTGCCGTGAAGCCCTGGCGCGCTGGCCGCAGACCCCGTTTACCCTACACTTTCACAACACCCGAGGCATGGGACTGGCCAATGCCCTGGCGGCACTGGACGCCGGTATTGATCGTTTCGATGCCTCGCTCGGAGGGCTGGGCGGCTGCCCCTATGCGCCTGGCGCCAGCGGTAATATTTGCAGCGAGGATCTGGTGCACATGTTCCAACGCATGGGCCTGGACACCGGTGTCGACCTGGACAAACTGCTGGCGGCGGCGGCCACCCTGCCAACGCTGGTCGGTCACCCGGTGCCAGGGGCAATCCTCAAGGCCGGCAAGTCCGACCGACGCTATGCAAAAGCTCAATAGATACCAAGCCGGTAGCCTCGGGCCGAGGCTACCGCGCCGATAGTCGAGCGCCTCACCGCCCCCTCCAGAATCGGCCGATATTGTTATTGCGCCCTGCACAGACCATTCAAATCTGCTGGCTTTATAGCCGGAGCAACTGCCTTGTAAGCTCCCTCTCGATCCCCATTGGCGACAAAGCCGGTGAGTGATTGCCGATCATCGATCCGGTTTGAGCGCGCCGGTATCCGTCGCCATCGGTGTCTTCAATGTCGCCACGGATCTTCTCTTCGCAGACTGGGAGTCAACGATGAAGCTACAGGTCAATGAACGCGAACTGGAGGTGGATGCGCCCGCCGATATGCCGCTGTTATGGGTCATTCGAGACCTCATGAACATGACCGGCACCAAGTTCGGTTGCGGTATGGGCCTATGTGGCGCCTGCACCGTGCATATCGACGGCTCGCCCCAGCGCAGTTGCATCACGCCGGTCGGCGCCCTGGCCGGTAAAAAAATCACCACTATCGAGGGGCTGTCAGCCGATATCAGCCATCCGGTTCAGCGTGCCTGGACCGAACTGGATGTGGTCCAGTGCGGCTATTGCCAGTCCGGTCAGATCATGGCCGCCGCTGCATTGCTGACCAGCAACCCTGCCCCCACCGACGCCGACATCGATCAGGCCATGGCCGGCAATCTATGTCGTTGCGGTACGTACCAGCGCATTCGTTTGGCAATCCACCGGGCCGCCGAACTGAGCAAAGCCTGACCCCATCCTCTCAGCCACCTTTCAGCCAGGGAGTGCTCTGCAATGAATGCCATGATTGTCTCTTCTCGTCGCAGTTTTCTTAAGTCCGGCACCGTGCTCGGCACTGGCCTGATTGTCGGTTTCACGGTGCCCGTTGGCAGACGCCTGATGGCGCAAGACCTGGAGTCCGCCGAATTCGCGCCCAATGCATTTCTGCGCATAGCCGCGGATGACAGCATCACCATTTTCCTGGCCCATTCCGAGATGGGTCAGGGGGTCTGGACCACCCTGACCCTGCTCATCGCCGAAGAACTGGACGCGGACTGGAGCACACTCAAGGTCGAGCATGCGCCGGCTGCCGCCGTCTATGCCAGTCTGCGGCGTGGGTTTCAGGGCACGGTCGGCTCTTCCAGCATTCGTGATGAGTTCGAGCGTTATCGCCGGGCGGGCGCAATGGCGCGGGCGCTGTTGATCCAGGCAGCGGCCATTCGTCTTGGCCAGGCCCCCAGCGCATTGCGCACAGAACATGGAGAGGTCATCGCCGGCAACACCCGTCTGCGCTATGGCGAACTGGCCGAACAGGCCGCCACGCTCCCGGTGCCGGATCCGGCGACGCTGCCCCTGAAAGATCCGGCAGCCTGGACGCTCATCGGCAAGGGCGCCCTACGACTGGACTCGCCAGAAAAGGTCAGCGGTCGCGCGAAGTATGGCATCGACATCCAGTTCGAAGGATTGCTCTGCGCCGTGGTTGCACGGGCGCCGATGCTCGGCGGCAGCGTCCGCGCCTTCGATGCGACCCAGGCCAAGGCCCTGCCCGGCGTACGCCATGTGGTTCAAGTCCCCAGCGGCATTGCAGTCGTCGCTGATCACTACTGGGCGGCCAAGCGCGGGCGCGATGCACTGCAAGTGCAATGGGAAGCTGCAAGCGGCACCGTCATCCTCGACAGCGACCAGCAACGCCAGGATTTAACCGCCCTGACCCACACACCAGGTGAAGTCGTCACGCAACGCGGCGAGGTGGAGCAAGCCCTGAAGTCTGCCCGCAAGGTAGTCGAGATGGCGTACAGCGTGCCCTACCTCGCGCACGCCACAATGGAGCCACTCAACTGCACCGTGAAGCTCAGCGACGATGGCTGCGACATCTGGGTCGGCAGCCAGATGCAAACGTTCAATCAACGAACCGCGGCAAAGATCACCGGTCTTGCCCCTGAGCAAATCCGTATTCACACCACCTTCCTGGGCGGCGGTTTTGGCAGGCGTGCCCTGCAGGATTTCATCGCCGAAGCGGTGGAAGTCGCCAAGGCTGTGAATGTGCCGGTGAAAACCCTCTGGAGTCGCGAGGATGATATGCAGGGTGGTTACTACCGGGCAGCCTTCGCCCAACACCTGCGCGTTGCCTTGGGGGCGGACGGGCGACCGGTGGCCTGGTCGCAAACCACGGCGGGGCAATCGATATTTCCGGATGCGTCGGGCATTCACCCGACGTCTGTCGAAGGCATGAGCGACTCGCCCTACATCATGCGCAGCCCGGCCTATCGGGTCGAAGCGCACGCCCCTCGGTCGAACATTCCGGTGTGGTATTGGCGCTCCGTTGGGCACAGCCACAACGCGTTCGTCATGGAGAGCGCGGTGGATGAACTGGCACACGCCGCCGGACAGGACCCACTGGCGTATCGCCGCCTGCTGCTTGAATCGGACCCACGGCACCTGGGCGTGTTGAACCTTGCCGCCGAACGCTTCGGTTGGGGGCGCACGCCAGCACCGGGACGCGGCCACGGCCTCGCCGTGCATCAGTCATTTGGCAGCTACTGTGCTCAAGCGGTGGAGGTTTCCATCGAAGGTGGGAATATCCGCGTTCATCGCGTGGTGTGCGCGATCGACTGTGGCATCCCGGTCAACCCTGACAACATCAAGGCACAGATGGAAAGCGCTATTGTCTTCGGCCTCAGCGCAGCGCTGTTCGGGCAGATGAGCATCAAGGAGGGTCGTATCCAACAGTCCAACTTTCACGATTACCGGGTGCTGCGCATCAACGAAATGCCGCAGATCGAGGCGCATGTGCTGCCCAGCACCGAGAGCCCTGGCGGTGTAGGCGAACCCGCAACGCCCCCCATCGCTGCGGCGGTGGCCAACGCGGTCTTCGCCCTGACGGGTCAACGCTTGCGCGAACTGCCGTTGCGTCCATCGAGCAGTACATGAAGCAAAGGCCTTCAGGTCAGCGGGCCAAAGCGTTCGGCATACAGGGCGCTCACCCACTCGACAAACACCTTGAGTCGTGGAGAGAGCTGGCGGTGATAGGGATACAACACCGAAACCGGGAGTCCGGGACTGGGCCAGCCACCGAGGACCTCGACCAACTCCCCTGACGCCAGGTATTGCTCCACGCGAAAGCGCGGCACCTGGATCAGTCCGCAGCCGTTCAACGCACAGCAGCAGTATGACTCGGCGTCATTCACTGAAATCCAGCCCCCCGGCTCCAGCTCGACCACTTGGCCGTCAATGACAAAGGTGAACGGGTAACGTATGTCGTGATTGCTGGCAAAAAAGCCCACGGCCTGATGTTCAGCAAGCTGCTGTGGAAACATAGGCGTGCCGTGTTCGGCCAGATAGCCGGGGCTGGCACAGACCACTTCAGGCATCAACGCCAGCCGCTTGGCCACCAGCGAAGAATCACGCGGATTACCGGCACGGACCACGCAATCGACGCCTTCGCTCACCAGATCCACCAGCCGGTCGCCGCAGCTGATGACCAGGTTGATTTGGGGATAGCGCCGATGAAAATCCTGGATGTTCGGAAGGATGATCCGAGTCGCATGGGTCCCGTGCAAATCCAGACGCAAAGTGCCGCGCGGATTCGCCACGACCGTGCTGAGTGAAGACTCGGCGTCCTCCAGATCTGCGAGCACAGCCTTGCATCGCTCATAGAAGGCCTGGCCGTCGAGTGTCGGCCGCACCCGCCGGGTTGTACGCTCGAGCAGACGCGCACCGAGCTGCCGCTCCAGTTCCTTGATGGCCAGCGTAGCTGTGGCCCGCGGGATATTCAGACCATTGGCGGCACGAGTAAAACTGCCTTGCTCGATGATGCGGATGAACAGTTGCAAGGCATCGAATTTGTCCATCGTGTGACGCCCTTTTATTGGTGAGAGATGAACAGTCTTACCCGCGATGCCTGACTAATCCACCCCATCGAAGCAATCAGTATCACTTTCACGACGGTGCGAGGTCCAGCGTGGGCCGATTGTTTATGGGAGGTGAATGGTCATGGCAGCCCCGTCGATTTATCCATCGGCAGGAAGACACCACACTGTCCTCGTCAACCTTTTGATAAACGACTCCAGGACATCATTCAGATGAAACCGACATCTCACGCTCCCAATGCTGAACAGCCCTCGAAGCTGGTCGTCCCGGCCCTGGGTATTTTTTATCAATGGGGCGAGCCTCTCGCCTATGCAATGCTCAGGTTATGCCTGGGGATCATCATGGTGACCCATGGCTTGCCCAAGCTGTTGGGAACTTCACACGGCTCGATGGCGGATCCCATGGCGGGTTCGATTCACTTGATCGCAAACGTCCTGCATCTGCCATTCCCCGCGCTATTGGGCCTGTTCGTCGCCTGGCTTGAAGGTTTGGGTGGGTTGCTGCTGGCGCTAGGATTGGCCACCCGGCCGTTGGCGGTGGCGATGGCCATACAGATGGCGGCGATCGCTTACATCCTTGGCCCGAACTGGCCCTGGATAGACCGTGGCATCGAATACCCGGTGTTGATGGGCTTTCTGTTCACTTACATCGCCTTCAAGGGGGCAGGTCGTCACTCACTGGACCGCCTATGGGGGCGTGAATTCTGACGCCCGCGCGACGCTTATCGACCGGCATCGGCTGACAGTCGATAAGCACGGCGGTTAAATGAGCAACGAATTCACCCGTGTTCAATCATCGTTGAATGGAGCGCTCGGATTCCTTTCACCCGGCGCCCCAGGCCGCTGAATCGTGGCGCAGTTCGAATCATAGCCCTGCCCCTCGAGTTGGGCGCGTGCAAAAGCAAACGCTTCATTCAACGAGCCATGCATCACCCCGTCATGCCCCAATCCTTCATAGGTTTGCCAGGTGACCTGGTTTCCAGCCGCGCACAGCGCCGCCGCCACCGCGTACTGTCGTACCGGGGTGATGGTCTCATCGGCCTGGCCGGTGGCAATCAGCAATGGAAAAGCGATCGTTGCCTGGGGCATATCGGTCGTGGGCGTGCGCAGTGCGCTCAACGCTTGCGCACTGATGGTCAGCAACTGCGAAAACGAACCGATTTTCAGCTCCCGCGACTTGAGGGCAATTTCCCGCGTACAGCTTTGCCGGGCAACGTCGAGAAGCTGCAGCCCTTCAGGCGTCAGTAGGTCGTCTATTCGGGGCGCGTTGTCGCGTAACCCGCCAGTGGCCAACGACAGGAAGATCGTATTGGAATGGCGCGCCTCAAGCGCGATGGGCCCGTCGGGGAATGTGCTATTGGGCGCTGTGATAACCGCACCGAGAATATTGAGTTCAGGTGCATAGCTGGCGGCGAGTATCGACGCGCCCAGAGCGGCGCCGCCCCCCTGGGACTGCCCCGCCAGGATCGTGCGGTTGGCAATCACACCGGGCTTGAGTGCGCGGGCAGCACGGACCGCATCCAGGACAGAGCTGCCTTCGGCCTGCCAGACCGTATAAGGGTGAGGCCCTGGCCCCCCCAGGCCTTGATAATCAGTGGCCACGACGGCGAATCCGCGCTCCAGCCAACGATTGATGTACGCAGCGTCACGCGCTCTGAACCCGGTCCACGAGGGCGCGCATATGTCGGCGATCCCCAGCGTACCGTGGGCCCAGGCCAAGAGCGGCCAACCTTCAGACGGAGCAGGACCGCTCGGCATGAACAGCGTGCCGCTGACAGGCACCTGGCCTGAGTGCCAACGCTGGTCCGTGGAACTGTAGAGCATGCGTATGGTTTGCGCTGCGGCTGGCACCCGCTCCTGCGGTTTGAGCGTTTCGCTCCTCAGCAAAACACCGGGAACAGTGGGCATTGGGTCCTGCCAGCGATAAAACGCAGAAAGCTCCATATCACCTGCGGCACGCCCGACCGGAAGTTCACCGGCAGCCATTGCGCTGAACGCAAGGGTCATGATGCTCCCAAGACAGATCCGCGTCACAAGTGAAGAAGCAAGGGTTCGAAGAATCAGCATTTAGCGTTCGCCTCATGATGAAGAAGGCCCCAGCACAATGGTCTGGAGGCCACGAGAGTCAGTGTTCAGGATCAGGATGACTGGCCGGACGGCGCACTACGCCAGTGCCTGACGCAACGCAGTGGCTTGGGTGAAAATCACATCCCGTACGACAGGTGCAACTTCATTGAATCGCAGGAACCCGTGGGTCATGTTCGCAAGGACTTCCAGGTGCGTCGCCACACCGGCAGCGTGCAACTTATCCGCCAGCTCACAGTTTTCGTCGTACAACGGATCAAGTTTTCCGACGATCAAGCGCACAGGCGGGAGCCCAGCCAGATCAGCGGTGATCGGCTGCACCCGCCAGTCATCTTCATCCTCGGCCAGGTAGCTCGCCCAATAAGCGCTCATCGTTTTGGCAGACAAGTTTTGCCCGCCATACCCACCGAGTCTCTGCCACGAATCGGAAGAAACGCCTCGGGAATAGGAGCCGTAGTACAGCATCAGCTGTCGCACCGCATCCATTCCAGCGTCGCGCAGCGCAAGGGCGGCGCCCAGGGCCAGATTGGCGCCCGCCGAGTCCCCACCCAGGGCATACCCCCGCACAGGACAATGAGTGATTGTCCCCAGATTGATGACCCTGCTGACTATCGACACCACCTCGTTAAACGCCACTGGAAAACGGTATTCCGGCGAGAGGGCATAGCCGATGGACAACACCGCCAAGCCGCTGTCACGCACCAACTGGCGCAGAGGAGCGTCCCAATCGGCGAGTGCTCCGTGTCGAAACCCGCCGCCGTGACAATAGAACAGCAGCAAGGGCGTCTCATCGTCTTCCGGCCAATACAGCTTGCACGGAACAACCCGACAATTGACCGAAAACTCCAACATGCGCTCGCAGGACAAAGGCACGCTGGGTCGCGACGCCCATGCGCTGATTCGTTGCAACTGCGCGCGAACCTTCTGAATCTCTCCTTCGACGACAGGAAGCAGACCCAGCTCGCGTAACGTCGCCGCGACGCCGATGAGGTCTGGATGAACCTCGTTCGGATCGACGAGCACCCCGTCTGTCCCCTCACCGCCCACTTTCGGGTTTTCGCACTTCCCACCGAGCCTGGACATCGCCACCTCTGATTATCGGTTGTCTGGCGCCACGCTGAACAATGGCGCCATTAGGACCTGCCTTGATTGGCGCTGATGATTAATCGGATTCCAGGAGCGCGTCCCTCACCATGAAGGCCCATTGCGCACCGTGCATATCACGATCCTGCAGAGCCCCCTGTATTACGGGGCGCGGCAGGCTGATCTTGATCACATTCAATGCATCGATTCGAAACACGCTGATCGACTCGACGGTCCGGCGAAAGAGCTGAGCAATGGCCGGCGCTTGCAGTTTCGGTTCGCCCGCCAGCCGGGCAAAAACATCCGAGTCCTGACAAAACACATCAATGGTCAAAGAGAAGGGGCCGGCGTTCTTGGAGCGGATTTCGTAGCCGAGTGCTTCCATGGTATTCATCTCACGCCGCCTCAATGGTTTTCATGTCAAATCGAAAAGGTGCCAACGGATTCGCCACGACCATCACATGGCTGAGCACGAACTCATAAACCACTCCCCGGTCCATCGAGGCTGGAGAGAATGGAAACGCATGGGTGGGCAGGTCTTTGTCACCTGGCAACGGGAAGTGCAACAGGTAAGGATTGAGCAAAGCGACGATGTCTTTCGTGCGCTCAGCCGTTGCGGAAGTCGCCAGGGCCATGACGCCTATTTCCACTGGGGTGGCGGATCGCGATTCAAAGTCCCCCAACGCCGCGTTCTTGCCAATCGCGCGAAACTGCAGGTCGTAGTCGCCCGATCCGATGTTCAGATGTTTTTCTATTCGCTGGCGCATCACCGAATCGAGACAGGCGAGCCATTCATCGAAGCGCTCAAGGTACTCGGTGTCCCGGACAATACTCATGACAACCGATTGAAACCCGCAAGGCGCCGCACCTTCCAGCTTGACGGTGTAGTCTTCACTGGGTTTCCAGATCGAGCCTTCTACCCGCACCGTTCGCTCGTCGATCGCGGTGTACACAGCCCCCTCAACATCCAGCACACCACCCGGCTCGACGAGCACGTAGGGATTGCTGTTCTCATAGAGCATGTGAGCCATCACCGATCGTGGCGTAAGCCGGGCCCCCTCACCAATCGCCTCGATGGTGAATCCCGTTTCGTCAATGGTTGCCATGACCACGGCCTGGGCGGGTGTGGTGGTACAGGACGCGCCACATTCTAGAATCTTCCCGGCGTGCCAGGCGGCCCCTGGATGTCCCCCTCGCATGATCGGGAGCGACGCCATGACGGCGGTGTCCGTGGAGCGACCGGCCAGGATGATGTCCGCGCCTTCCTGGAGCGCATGAATGAAGGGTTCCACGCCCATGAGCGCGACTATTCGAGAACAGCGATCCACCAAGGCATCATCAATAAAATCAAGCTGCAGCGGTTTGATCCGCTTCTCCAAAAGTGCTGTTTTCACAGCACTTGCTGGCTGCTCGCTGTAGATGCCCGCGATACGTACGGTCTGCCCCAGCTCTGCCGCGACCTCCTCACAGAGCCCGCGCATCAAATCGACACCCGCGTCGGAACCACAGGTTCCGCAGCTGCCAATGATGAGCGGGATCCCCAGCTTTTCCCGGGCCTGCATGAAGACCCGGAGCTCTGCGCGCAATATCGAAGCAGAAGACTTTGTCGTGCCCGTACCGAGATAGTGCGGACCCGAGTCGGTGGACCCCGCATCCATTGCAATCACATCGGGACATTCCAGAAGCGCCTTCTCAAACGCATCTCTCGGGAATCCGGTGCCGATTGCACCCGTTGGTGTAAGCACCTTGATCTTGACGTTCATGTATTTTCCTTTGCAACGGTATGTCGACGGCCGTCTGCGATGACACAGTGCCCAGGCGGGCTCCGCCCTTCCAGGACCGCCACCACACACTGGGCTGCAATTAAATTGGTGCGATTCAAGCCTTCCACCGTAGAGGCGCCGGCATGGGGGGTCACGACCACATTGGGAAGTTTGATGAGCTGCTCTGTCACTGCCGACAGTGAAGGGTCGGACTCGCTTTCGAACACATCGAGTCCTGCCCCGGCGATGTCTTCCTGTTGCAGGGCTTTCAACAGATCCGCGTCGCGCACCAGGCCACCTCGGGCGGTATTGATCAGCACGGCGCCAGCTTTCATCGACTTTAAAGCGCGGCGGTCAATCATTCCCCGGGTCTGCGGGTTAAGGGGGGCATGAAGCGTAATGAAGTCACTTTCCTGAAACAGGGTCTCCAGATCTACAAAGCAGCTTTGCCCCCCGTTGGCTTTTTGTGAAATGTCTGGGCGAGGGGCATAAATCAGGGGTTTGACTTCGAACCCGGCGAGGCGCAGCAAGACGCCTTTGCCGATTCTGCCCAATCCAACGATTCCGACCGTTTTGCGATACAGGTCACCGCCCAAGGGAATGCTCCAGTCGTTGGCAGACAGCCCCGCCTGACATTGTTTTAGCTTGCGACACACCGCGAGCATCAGTGCAATCGTATGGTCAGCGACACTTGCATCATTTCCACCGACGGCGATCGTTGCGACCTTTCCGGCCGCTTCCACCGCCGCCGTATCAATGCGCTCATACCCCACGCCACGGCGGGAGATCACCTTGAGCCGAGGGAGCGAACCGAGCAGGCTGGCCGTCACATTGGCGTGCCCTAAAATCCACCCGTCAGCGTCAACCAGGAGGTCGATCAATTGCCGCTCACTCAAACTCCCGTCGGCAACTCCCGGCGCAAGTTCTGCGATGATGACTTCGCAACCGCAATGCTTGAGAAAATCAAGGGTCGCCGAATCAAAAAAACGCTGAGTGACGACAACCCGATGACGAAGTTTAGGCATCGCCCACCTCTCGACTTAGTTTGAATAACCCGAATTCCATGAACACACTCCAGTCAAAACGCATAATCCAGATACACCCGGGCTTCTGAGCCATTGACAACGTTATTCGGCTGGGCGGAAACAAGCGCAACAAAATCCTGGTCGATTCTGTAGTCGATATAAATCAATCCCACGGAAAGGCCGGCGTATTCTTTGTCATCGAACCGATAATAAACGCGGTATTCGTTTTGCCTTTCCCGAACATCCGTCTTCTGACCACTGAACGGGTTCACGGCGTCAAAGTTTCCCTGCTTATAGAGCGCCATGACTTTAAACCCATCCAATGACGCCCCCAAGAGTGAAATACCGCTCAGGTCGTACTCGGCCCCTAGCTGCCAGGTTCTTTCACCATGATTGTTGAAATCGTTGCCGGAACGGGTCCACGCATCCATTCTCCCGTCCACGTTATCCGCGTGATCGAAGTAGGCGTAGCCAAGGTTGCCATTACTCAGTTCGGCGTGTGTCTCGGAGAAAGAAACACCCAGGCGCAACTTATCGAGCAATAAACCAAGATTGACGTTTAACCACGTGGCCTCTTTATCATAGGCCGCGTCACCGGCGGACCAATCTTGCTCCCACAGCCGTCCCGCTTTTTGGAACTGATAATACTGGGTGTCTAAAATGACCCCTGCCGTTTCACCGATAGGTGCCTGCAGGGTCAAGCCATAACGGGTATTTTCATTGAAGTCCTTTGACACACCACGGGCATAGCTCAACTCAACGGCCTTTAGATCGTAGTTGACCCCATAGGTGTAGACGTTGCTTATGTCCTCACCCGACTGGCTTAGCAGCTTTCCAAACGCCTGCCTGTCCCGCGGAGAACTTCGATCGATATAAGCCGCTTCGAAAGCCATCGTTCCGGGTAGCGGGCCGATGCCCACGTCAGTCAAGTTGAAATGGGCTCGCGCGCCCTGATAGGAACCTGGCACGAGTCGCGTGTCATTGCTGACCAGGGTGCCCGCGTCAAATCGGCCTCGGCCTATTTGTGAGTCTGCGTTCCATCCCTCGCCGACGTGGCGCAACTTCAAGTAACTTTGCCCGACTTTTGCAAAGCCACCGTTAGAACCATCGTCATTATCAAACAAGTCACGGCTGTCCTGCTCGGCATCGATCATTGCCACACCGTACAGGGACGCATCAAAGCCGACGAAGCCGCCCCAGTAGTTTGAGTTGTAGTCCAGGATCGCGCCGACCCCTACCCCACCCAACTCCGAGCCGGTCGAGAACCCGCCGAAGCGGTCTTCAATCAGGTCGTTGGATATTCGCGTATTGATGTACGCGGATCGAAGATAAGCATTCAACTTGCCTTCATGCTGAAATCTATCCGGATAACTAATACTCGCGGAGAAACAACTGCCCGATGCAAACAGCGTAGCGAGATATGTCATTGCGACGGCTTTAGTCGATTTCATGATCACCTCAATTATTATTTTTATTTTTTCAATGAGCAGGCGTGAGCTGGCACTGCTTTAAACAAGCAGTGCAGGGATACAGGTGGATCTTTAAATAATTGCTCTTGTAACGATGGCGGTTGCTATGAGCGTGAGGCTGCTGCCGATTGCCCACAACAAGCAATATCTTTGCATCTCGCCCATGTCCCGCTGGATAATCCCGCTGATGAGATAAACAGCGGCAACGAGTGGACTTAATGCGTGAACCGGTTGCCCAAGCACCGAGGCGCGGGCGATGTGCATCGGGTCTATGCCATATTCCGCGCCCGCCGCGCCAAGCACCGGCAAGATCCCAAAGAAGAACGCGTCATTGGAAAGCAGGAAATTAAGCGGCAGCGCGACAAGGGCGGTAATGATGCTGAAGTACTGCCCGCCGCCATCAGGAATCATCTGCACGATCCGCGCCGACATCCCATCGACCATTCCCGTGCCGGATAGAATGCCAGTGAAGACCCCTGAAGCGAATATCAGGGCAATGACCGTCAACACACTGTCGGAATGAGCGGCGATTCTCGCTTTCTGCTCCGCCAAACGTGGATAGTTGATCAGCAACGCCAGGGAAAACCCCACCATCATCACCAGGGGTAACGGTGCCAGTCCTGTACCCATGGCGTACATCAGCGCGGCCGTGAGTGCCAGGTTGACCCAGAACAGCCTGGGGTTTTGCGTGGCCGATTCGATAAGGGGTAGAGGCAGCTCTTCAGACACAGTGTCCTTTGCCATGGGCGTCCACCCCAAACGGCGTCGCTCTTTGCGGCCTATCCACACTGCCACGATAAACGCGTAGGCCAGACCTGCAAACATGGCGGGTACAAGGCCCAGGAATATCTCGCTGACATCCAGATGCAGCGCGCTGGCAGCCCGCGCTACCGGCCCACCCCAAGGGATGATGTTAACGACCGTATTGGTCAACAGAAGCATCAGTGCAAGGATGAGCGGGTTAATCCCAAGGCGAAGGTAGAGCGGCAAAAACGCCGTTGTCACGATCAGCACCGTCGTTGCCCCATCCCCATCGAAGGAGATGACCGACGACAGCAAAGCGGTGCCGAGCACCACACGAAGGGGATCATTTCCCACATAACGCAGAATTCGGCGAACCGCGGGCTCGAACAGCCCCGCGTCGAACATGATTGCGAAATACAGGATTGCAAACATCAACATCAATGCCGTTGGCGCCACTTGCTGGACGCCTTCCATCACCATGCCGCCCAACTCCGGTCCTGCGCCGCTGGCCAGCCCGAAAGCAATCGGGATGAGGATGAGCGCTGTCACAGCAGAAAGTCGCTTGCTGATGATCAACGCCATAAACGTGATGACCATTGCGAAACCTAACCAAGCCATGCCTATCACCTTTTCTTGTTTTTTTATCAATGTCGTAGCAAATCAATGTGAACGACCGGCCACTCCCGAGGAATCTACATAGGGGAGAAAACCCTGTAAATCTTGATTTTTTTCGTCAACATCCCGCAAATACTGGGGCAAACGTGCTCGTGAAAAGATATCTCAGGGACGCTGGTCGGCTTTCAATGCCCACATCCGTCGGTCCCTCTGTGTAGACCGTCCATTGCTGACTCCCTTTGAAAACACGACGGAATGGATATCCTGGTAGACATTGACGCAAGGCAGGTATATTTAATGAATATGTACAAACCCCCATCAACCTGTTCGGATCCGTCATGCCTGATCAAGAAGACCTTTACCTTTCGGCAGAAGAAGCGGCTGGAATGCTGGGGGTCAGCCTTCCAACCCTTTATGCCTACGTCAGCCGGAAGAACATTCGGTCCGTCAAGATCGCCAACACGCCCAAGCGTCGCTATTGGGCCGAAGACATCCAGCGCTTGGTGAAAAGCCCCGCGGGGCACGCTGCAAAGCGCTCGTCGTCATCGGACAGCGCCATTACATTGATCACCGATGACGGCCTCTTCTACAGGGGGCACGACGTCGTCGAGCTCGCCGACCACGCCACGGTCGAGGAGGTCGCCGGATTGATGTGGCAGGTGCCATCGGCCTTCGGACCGTCGCTGCCGCGCGCGCCGAAGGATAGCGTCAAACTGCTGAAGATCTATGAGCACATGTCAGCGCCGGAGAAGGCAATTGCACTTTTCCCGCTGGTTCAAAGGGAGAACCCCAAAGCCTTCGATCTTTCCATCGACAGCTATGCACGCACCGGCGCCGATGTTGTGAGATGGTTTGCCGCGTTGGTCGTGGGCGCGACCCAACCAAGCACACAACCCTTGCACGAATTCATTACCCAGGCCTGCGCAGCCCCGCCAGCCCACGCCGATCTGATCAGGCGTCTTCTGATCCTCAGCGTCGATCATGAACTGGACCACGCCACTCACAGCGTTCGCGTTGCCGCCACGACCGGCGCCACCCCCTACTACGCAGCGATCGCGGGACTCGCGGCCGCCAGGGGTCATAAGATCGCCTATGGCAGAAACGAAGCCGCCAGCAGGATGATCGAGGAAATCTGTACAGCTACCGATCCCACCCAACCGATATTGCAACGGTACAGTCAGGAGGGGCACATCATCGGGTTCGGACCTAATGTCCACTCAGTCAGTGACCCACGTGCTACCAATCTGATGAAAGCGTTGACCGCTGCCTTCGAGGGCGACCCCGAATTTGCCAAGCTGCAGAAAGCTTTTTCGGTCGCCTCGGAACTCGTCGCATACCCCCCGGAATTCATTCTCCTGGTGAGTTTCATCGGTAGAAAGCTTGGGTTGCATCGGCAGGAAATCGCACTGGCGGGTGTCGGAAGATTGATCGGCTGGATAGCCCACGCCAGCGAGCAATACAACCAGCATCATGACGCTCGCCCCCGCGCTCGGTACACGGGGACTCTGCCAAGAGCGACCCACCGCCAGTGACTAGACAGAAGCAACCATGGCCGCAAACAGCGATGTGAATTCGGATTGGTGTTGAAGTTCAGCCACATACCCAAGCACCTTGGCCTGCGCCGACTCATCAAGATGAGGTGAGGCCATGCTCCTGAATTTTCGTTCAAAATCGCTATCGGTCATCGGTGTTTCGACGGACCCCGGCCCGCTGATCATCTCGCTTACGACGATTTCGCCTGACACCAGCGTGGCGCTGACGCGGTTGGCAAGATGACGCGGAAACAATGCGGTGAGCGCGCCATCCTCCACCACGCTGATCTTGCCCATCAGGGCAACCACCATGGGATCAGCCATTTTTTCCGGCGAATAAGAGTCTATGGTGATGTCACCGTCGAGCAGCGCCCGGGCCACGTTGTAGGGCAAGCTGTGATCCGCCGTCTCTCGCGTTTTGGGCAACCATTTTTCAGGGGTGTCAGCCAACACTCGACGGTTGAACTCGGACGTTTGGATAACGATGCAAGCGATATCATCGAGATCGTCAATCCGAGCACGTATGTCCAGGGCTGCCCACACCGCGGTATGCAGCTCACCGTTGGTGGGAAAGGTCTTGGTCAGGGAGCGCCGTATAGCGTAATCACCATTCTCGGGCGTACCAAAACGATCCGTATCCAGGTCGAACGGGCCTGAGACCAGTTTAAAGAATCCCATGTCCCCCTCGAACACCGGCGACGGGCCTGTCATGCCGTGACGCGATAGCTGGGCAGCGAAGATCGCATTACGTGCAGCGTTTGCGGCCGAGCAGCCCTTCCAGTCCGACAGGGATCCACTGCGGACCTGGCGCATGGCCAGATGAGCGCTCAACGCTATATTGATTGCCTGTGCGGTCTGCGCCACATCCAGCTTCATCAGACTGGAAGCCGCCGCGGCCATCGCCACATTTATGTAATTGACGTGGTCCCAGCCGCGCTTGTTCAGGCTGGCCGCGTCCTGCAGTCGCATCTGGATCTCATAGGCCAGCACAATGGCCGAAATGAGTTCTGCCCCGGTGGCCCCCTCGGCCTCTGCTAGCGCCAGGCAGGCCGGAATATTGTCACTCGGATGGCCCGGCTCCAGCCCCATATAGCCATCGTTGTAGTCCAGGAAACGGACCATCACGCCATTGGCAAACGCCGCTATCTCTGGCGTTGTTTGGATAGTTGTTCCGAACACGCTGGACGCCTGCGCGGGATTGGCAACCGCATAACGCACAGCGGCATTCACAGGCGCCGCTCCGTAGGCCCCCAATATGCACGCCAGACTGTCAATGAAGCGCTGTCGCACCAACGCGATGATCTCTTCGGGCAGTCGCTGATGCCTGAATTTATGCGCGTACTCTGCAAGTTGCAGCGCAATAGTCGTATTGCTCATGGTTGCCTCTGTTCTGCACCAGGGTTGGGTCTGCGCCGATGGCGGCGACGGCATCACCTGTTGCCAGGTGACGCGTGCGGTTCTCAGTCCAGAATGACGTCGAGTAAACGTACGTATTGCTGGCCGGCATGCATGTCGCGCTCCACCATCCCGCCTTGCGGCGTAGCGCGCGGGTAGGAAATCTTGACCATTTCCAGGTCAGCAACGGGAATATGTTTCACCCGTGCCGGATCGGTGCCATAGAGCCTTGCGAATTGCGCAGATGAAAGTGCTGCACTTTGTGAGTAACGCTCAAAATTTTCACGCCCGTCAAAAAATATATCGAAGGTAATCCAGAACGGTCCGGCTTGTTTGGATCGAACATGTCGGCATACATCACGCAACTTAACCATTAACTCAACTCCTTCACAGCCAACGTTGACTCGGAAAGATCGATCCATTGAATACGCACCAACTCAAATGGGTCCTCCAATTGCACCACGTGATTTAACTTGAACTCATAAATCTGACCACGAGGTATATCAGCCGGGGTGAAAGCAAAGCCGTAAGAAGGCAATTCCTTGCCCATTACGCTGGGGTAGTGAAAAAAGTAGGGATTGCATGCTTGGGCAATCGTATTTGCCATTTCTTGAGTCGCTGCTGTGGCGACAAATAGCATGCCTATTTCCGGCGGAGGCAAAGTTCCAACGGGGGGTTTTACGCCGGTGACGCCGTTCCAGCCATACATTCGCAGCGAGATATGAAACTCTCCCAACTCCTGCGGCGGGATGGATTGACGGGTCCGGGTGTACAGGGCTTCCAGCAGGCGGTCATGAAACCCATCAATATCATGGAGTACATCAGGGTCCTGGATACCCACTAACATGATTGTCTGATAGAGACCGGCCGCGGCGCCCTCCAGCTTCATTGTGTAGGGCATCGTCTCCCATTCAGATCCTACGACACGAACGGCTCGCTCGTTCAGCTTCTGGTAGCGCGCTTGTGCGACGTTCAGGATACCGCCGGGTTCCACCAATCGAAACGGGTCGCTATTTTCATAAAGCATGTGTGCAGAGACGCTATGGGGCGTGCACTGATTGTCTTTACTTAATGGCTCAACGTCGAAACCCTGCGCATCAACGCTGAGCAATATTCCCGAGCCCAATGTCGGGTTAACGGCGCACTGGACACCGCACTCCCCCGTTTTGCCGGCATGCCAGGACGGCCCCCAGGGCGCGCCCTTCCAGATCGGATAACAGGCAATGACCGCCGTGTCGGTCGAACGACCCGCCAAAATGATATCGGCGCCTGCTTCAAGCGCGGCAATGAACGGTTCTACACCCAGCGCCGCCACAATGTGTTCACAGCTGTCCACCGTAGCGTCATCGAGCTCACCGTGAGGCGGCAGCGGTTTGATACGCCCCTGTGCGTTCAGCTGCTTAACGGTATCCCTGTCCTGTTCACAATATATGAGCGCAATCTTTGGTGTGACGCCCAACTCTCCTGCAACCTCCAGGACTATATCGCGCGTCCAGTCCAGGTTGAGATCGCCACCGGCCTGTCCTGCCGTGCCGACAATTATCGGCACCCCGGACCAGGCCTGCGCCTTCATTAATATCGTCAAGTCGCGTTTGACCGCCCCGCGGTTATTCTTCGATTTTCCAAGTGCGAGATACGCTGCTCCGCTATCGGTAGAACCGGCGTCCGTGGCAATTGCTTGCGCACCGGCCACCAGTCCATAAGTAATTTCTTCTTCACGAACGCCCGCCCCTAATGAACCACAAGGAACGATCACTTTGACGCAACCTTCAAATACCTGCCCCATAAAACCCTCTTCCGATTCACTCAGTCAGGCAATAATAAGGGCTGTAATCGTGTTGACAAGTGGACAAAAATTATCAATATAGGCCCGTTACCCAACGGGTTGCCGGGTATTCTTTCCGAGCATTCGCCTCCATTAATTCGCTGACCGAAATATACTTTTATCGATTAAGTTCAACACCACTGAAAGTTCGTCTGAGCCTGCACACTTTTCAGAATAAAACTTTGATCTCCAGCGCATTCCGGGAACGCGATGACCGGCAGGACTCATGCGATGATGAACCACCCCGCGCACTCCCGCCGCGTGGCCTTTTGTGTACTCCGGGTTATGTTTCGACGGCGCTGGCGCCCACTCCCCGTGCCTGCTGCTGGTTATCGGCATGCTGTCCCAATTGCCATCCCAGATAGGCCCACAGCAGCGCGCAGCCCGCGCCGATCAGAGCCGCCAGGCCAGTGCCCTGCCCCAGCATGTCGAGCAGGCTCTTGGCCCAACCGCTCAGCGCATCACCGCCGCGATAAACCACGGTGTCGATGAAGTTCTTGGCCTTGTACTTGCTCTCGGCATCCAAGGGTGCGAAGAGCATTTCCCTGCCCGGCCGGACGAACGCGTATTCACCGATTCGCCGCACGATCATCAAGGCTGCAAGAAGCGCGAAACCGGGGGCTAGTGCAAGGCCCACGAACCCGATGCACATGAGCAGCGGCACGATCGCCAGTAACGCACGCACCCCCAGCTTCGGCGCAATGCGCCCGGTGATGAACAGCTGAGACACCAGAGCGCCAGCCTGCACGATGAAGTCAATGGTGCCGAAAACCCGGACCTGCGCCTCACGACTTGGAAAATGTTCGGCCACCAGGCGCGCCTGCTCGAAGTAGAGAAAGGTGGTGACCGTCGCCAGTAGCACGACGAACCCGGCGATCCCCAACAGGTAGGGTGACCTGAGCACCGCCGTCAAACCGCTGAACGGATTGCCCTGCAGTGGCTGCCCGGGGCTTTGCGTCGGTGCCGCACCAGGCCGCCCAGCCCCGCCCTTTTCGCGCCAGCCCATCAGCGCCCGCTTCAATACAAATGTGACACCCAGCAACAGCGCGGCCAAAAACATCAAGCCCGAGGCACCAATGGCATCAATAAGGGCCGCGCTCAGGGCCGGCCCCAGCAGACCGCCGATGCTGGCGCCGGCAGCGATGAAGGCAAACAGCCGCTTGGCCTGTTCACTGTCGAATACATCCGCCATCAGGCTCCAGGCCACGGACACCACGAACAGGTTATAAACCGATATCCATACGTAGAAAGTACGGGCGAGCCAGACGCTGTCCGATTGAAACTCGAACAGTTCAACGAACATCAGCAAGTTGATCCCGAAGAAGCCGTACACCCAATCAACAAGGCGCAAGCGCGGGACCCGGGAACTGACCCAGGCAAACAACGGAACGGCCGCCAGCATCACCAGGAACGTGGCAGTGAACAACCATTGCAGATTCTCCACGCCCGCCGCGATGCCCATCGACTCACGTATCGGGCGCAGCATGAAGTAGCCGGTAAAGAGGCAGAGAAACAACAAGAACCCGCACAGCGCCGGACGCAGTTCATCATCACGGGCGTTCACGGCAAGGCTCAGTCGATGCAAGTAGGAAGGCGCACTCATGGAGACTCCTGGAAGGCGACAACAGGCAAGAGAGTGGGCACGCAACGGATTGCCGTGCCCAAGGCATGATCAGCGGTAGGTGACGCCGGTCAGTCGCTCGGAGACGGTCCAGAGCCGTTCGGCATCCGCCTCATGGGTGGCGGCCGGCGGCATCCTGGCGAAGCCCAATGGGCCGCGTTTTTCCTCGTCGCCGGTGGGGCCGTAGTAGGCACCGCCAACCGCCTCAGGCGCGGTGGCGGCATACAGCGTGGGCAGCGCCCCCTGGGCAGCTGAATGGTATACGTCGCGATCCTTGGCCCATCGCTGGCCGAACTCGCTGTTCAGACCCGGACCACGCGCGACCAACTCGGTGACGGCGACGCCTGGATGCGCAGCGATGCTGCGAATGTTCCAACCTGCGGCCTCGCTGCGCTGCTGCAAGGCAAAGGTCCAGTGCAGGATGGCCAGCTTGGACTGCGCGTAGGCGGCCAAAGGTTGGTACTGCTGCTCAGCCTGCAGGTCGTTGAAGTTCATTGTTCCGCGAGCCGCGGCGATGCTCGAAAGGCTCACCACGCGAGCGTCCTGGCTTTGCCGTAACAACGGCACCAGCAGGCCGGTCAGTGCGAAGTGCCCCAGGTAGTTGGTCGCCAACTGGAGCTCGAAGCCATCCGCGGAGGTACCCCGCTCAGGAGGCGCCATGACGGCGGCATTATTGATCAACACATCCAGGCGCGGCAGTCTCTGATTGAGACGCTGGGCCAGGCTGCGCACCGATGAAAGATTGGCCAGGTCCACGGCCTCGAACTGCACCTTGGCGTCGGGTACGGACGTTTTGATTTGCGCGATGGCCTGCGCGCCACGCTCCGGGTTGCGCGCAGCAATGATGACGTCGGCGCCGGCCCGGGCCAGCGCCAGTGCGTCCTCGTACCCCATGCCGCTCGTGCCGCCGGTGATCAGGACGATTCGACCTTCCTGGGAAGGCATGTCGCGGGTCGACCAGTCCGGTTTCGGCGCGACGCGACTGGACGCATCGATACTGACCGCGCTTAGCAGCACGGCGCCAACGGTCAGTGTTCGAGCCAGCTTCACCAGTCGGCTCAGGTTATTTGAAAGGCCCGTTTCGGTTGCTGCTGTTCTGATGCACATGGTTGAGCTCTCTATTTGGATGAAGAACCAGCACTGCCGAACGGTCACTGGAGCACGCACACCTCAGACTGCTTCAGAAAGCTGACGCGCTCTGTGACCCCTTGTGTATTCACGTAGGTCATCTTTGCGCGCACGACCTCGCACACCCGCGACTCCGGTTCTTCAATGCGGATGACCCTGGCGATATCCAGCGGCATGCCATATTCGTAGGCAGGCACATCCGCTTTCTCTTCGGCGAACAGAGGCAAACCGCTCAGAGTGATGAATGCCAGAAGACTGGCGATCGACACGTTTTGAATGTTCATAGTGGACTCCACGACTGTCCTTTACCGGGATGGTCGTAGCACTCTAGGGGGAGGTGACTGACGTCAAGGTGACTGCTGACTGACAGGAAGATGTCAAACGCCGGCGAGCCACGCCGGCCATCGGGTGATGGCGACTAGCGGGCTGCCTGGCTGGTCAGGGAAAATCCGAAGGTATTGAAGCCATCCTTGCTGTGGGCGAACACACGGCCACCGTGCATGGACGCCACAGCTCGCACAATGGAGAGCCCCAGGCCATGGTGCGCGTCACTTCGCGCCCGGGCGACATCGGCGCGATAGAAGCGCTCGAACAAGCGCTGCAGGTGCACCTCGTCAATGGGCTCACCCGCATTGGAAACGCTTACCTTGGCCTGCGCGCCAAGACGTTCCAGGCTTACAGTGATGGTGCTCTGCGGCACCGCGTATCGCGCCGCGTTTTGCAGCAGATTGGCCAAAGAGCGGTGAAAAAGGCGTCGGTCGATGCATACGCGCATGTCGCCTTTGATCACCACGTCCAACTGTTTGTCGTGCAAGACGGGCTCCAGGTATTCCACCGTCTTGGACGCCTCCTCGTAGAGCGAAACATCACTGAGCTCGGTCGCACGCTGCCCGCTTTCGGCACCCGCCAGGAACAGCATGTCATTGACGATGGTGCCCATGCGTTCAAGCTCTTCCAGATTCGATTGCAGCAGATCCTGAAGCTCAGCCACATCACGCCCGTGGGCCAACGCAACCTGGGTCTGCCCGATCAGGTTGGTCAACGGCGTTCGCAGCTCATGGGCGACATTGGCATTGAACCCTTCGAGCTGGCACCAGGCGGCCTCCTGACGAGCCAGGGCCCCGTTGAACGACACCGCCAGTTCCTGTAACTCGTCGGGCAGTGCCTCGGTGTCCAGTCGCTGCTTTGAATCACCTGGCGGCAGGCTGTTGGCCTGACGGCTCAGGCGCCTGACCGGCCCCAGGCCGAAACGCGCGATCCAGTAACCCAGCAGCGCGACCAGTACGACGCCCAGCGCCGAAGTCAGGATCAACGTCTTGGTGAAATGGTCCAGGGTCTTCATGAACGGCGTGGAATCTAGCCCCACGATAAAGCGCAACTCCGGGCGGTTACCCATGGCGGAGATGGTCTTGACTTGCAGCACCATGGGACGATCCCGTTCGGGTATCGCCATGCTGAAAAATCCATCCGGGCGCTTCGACCAATCCTGGCCGTCCGGCATCGCTCCGCCATAGCTGTAGGCAGGGTCGTCAACCAGGACCCAATAACGCACCCGCTGATCCGTGGGCGTCAGGCCATCGAGCTTTTCACGCAAGCCGACCCAGAATGCCGGTGAATCGTATTTTGTGAGCACGGGATCAAGTACGGAATGGCGCAGGATCAACTCGTTTTGCATCTGATCTTCGAGCGATGTCTTCAATGAGCAGCGCAGCAGCGTCGCGCTGATCGCGGTGATCAGCATGACCGAAAGCGCAAACATCAGGGCGAGCCGCTTGGCTATCGATCCTTTCATCATGACGTACCATTTTGTCTGCCATCGGCTTCGCGGCTTTCCAGTACATAGCCCATGCCACGGACGGTATGCAGCAGTTTGCGCGAATAAGGCACATCGACCTTGGCCCGGACGCGCTTGATCGCAACTTCGACCACGTTGGCGTCACTGTCGAAATTCATGTCCCAGACCTGCTCGGCAATCATCAGTTTGGAAAGAATCTCTCCCTGGTGCCGCGCCAGAAGGCTCAACAGACAAAACTCCTTGGCCGTCAAATCCAGCCGCAGCCCGGCCCTGGTCACCTTGCGCGCTTGCAGGTCGACCTCCAGGTCGTCGATGCGCAGATGGGTCAGGTCAGCCGTGTCTGCGGTGCGACGACGGATCAATGCCTGAACGCGGGCGACCAGTTCGGCAAAGGAAAAAGGTTTGCCAAGGTAGTCATCAGCGCCCTCGCGCAACCCGCGAACGCGATCATCCACCGTCCCCCTGGCCGACAACATGATGACCGGGGTTTTCTTCTGCTGGCGCAAACCCTCCAGCACGCTGTAACCGTCCTTGCCCGGCAACATGACATCCAGGATCACGACGTCATAGTCCATTTCCAGCGCATAGTGCAGCCCATCGATGCCGTTACTCGCCACATCGACAATGTAGCCGAGCTCACTCAGGCCACGATGCACATAGGAGGACGTCTTTTCTTCGTCCTCGACGATGAGCAAGCGCATCAGGTAACTCCTCTCGGGAAGCGGGACAACCGGGCAATCAGGGATCCAGGTTTGGGTAATTTTTGCACACGACCTGCAAAGTAGCCTGTAGCTACCCTCCACCAGTCTAGACAATCAAGGTGTCCGCAAACTGACCGCTTGCTGACATTCTTGTCAGAATCGACTGACAAGCATATTCAAAGGGCTGCAGGGCACCGGTGCCCACTATCGGATAGGGAATCCTTGGCGACTCTTACCAGGAAGGGATCGATGTCGGTTGATGGTAAGTGTCCAGTAAGAAGAACTTTTCGACGATAGGGTCGCTTTCATCCTATCGATCTGGAGAACCCCATGCATTGCACGCCCCTGTCTGCCGTTTCAAGTGCGATCCGGTTGACTGCCACCACTCAAGCCTTGGTGCTCGGTCTGTGCTCATCCATGGTCGCGCTCGCCGCTGAGTCGGCAAACGCCGAGTCGACTTCATCCTGGGGCCTTGGCATTGGGGCGGTCAGCAGCCAGCAGCCGTACAAGGGCGTCGACCGTGAAACTCAGGCCATACCATTGATCTACTTTGAAAATGACTACGTACGAGTATTCGGCCCTACCGCCGAGATCAAGCTGCCGGGTTTCACTCTCGACGACTCCCAGCAACTGGATCTGAGCATCGTCGGTGAATACGACTTCAGTGGTTATGACAACGACGATGCCCGCTTCCTGGATGGCATGAGTGATCGTAAAGGTGGCTTCTGGGCCGGCGCCAAGGTGCAGTGGCGCAACCCTCTGGCCGATGTCAGCGCCCAGTGGCTGACGGACGTATCGGGCAACAGCAAGGGCCAGCGCTTCACCCTGGGTCTTGAGAGATCCTGGCAATGGGGTGAACACCTCACCCTCACGCCACGAGTGGCGGCGATATGGCAGGACCAAAAGTACGTTGATTATTATTTTGGTGTTCGCGAAAGTGAAGCTCGCATTGATCGAGCGGCCTATGATGGAAAATCCGGCCTCAATACCGAACTTGGCGTTCGTGGAAACTATATGTTCGATGACCATCATTCCGTGTTCCTTGACGTCAAGGCCACCCGCCTCGCCGATGAGATCAAGGACAGCCCGCTGGTAGACCGTTCTACCGACAACAGCGTGCTCTTCGGCTACCTGTACCGCTTCTGATGAGTCGTATTCTGCTGGTCGAAGACCACGAGCGATTGGCGCATCTGGTGTGCAAAGGCCTGGCGAGCGCCGGCATCGCCGTCGATGTGGTCAACCGCATCGATGGCGCGTGGGCGGCTATCGGGCGGGTCCCTTACCAGGCGCTGATTCTTGATCGCGGCTTGCCGGACGGCGACGGGCTCGTCTTGTTGCAGCGCTTGCGCAACGCCGGGCATGGCTTGCCCTGCCTTGTTCTCACGGCGCGCGACGCGCTGCACGACCGTGTCGCAGGCCTGGATGCTGGAGCAGATGATTATCTGCCCAAGCCATTCGCCATGGATGAGATGGTCGCGCGTGTGCGGGCGTTGCTAAGGCGTCCCGTGGACTGTCGTCCACTCGCGCCGAGTCATGGTGACCTGAGCCTGCAACCCGATACCGGCATCATGTGTTGTGCCGGCCAAAGCATTCCTCTCGCGCCGGCGGAAATGCAGATCATGCTGTTGCTGTTGCGAAAGCCAGGAGAAATCGTGCGTCGCGCCGCGATAGAAGCGGCAGGCTGGGGCTTGAGCGAAGCCGTGACGCCTAACGCACTGGATGTGGCCCTTCACCGGATCCGCCGCAAGCTGCTTGCCATCGGCTCCCGCCAACGAATCATCAACCTCAGAGGTCTCGGTTATGCCCTTCGTCAAGAGAACGTGGCGCAATAGCATCAGCTTCAAGGTGCTGCTCGCCTACGTGGTCGGCGTGGGGTTGAGTATTCTGCTGATTGCATTAGGGGTGCTCGCGCTCGTCACCTCAAAGAGCGATATTTTATTGACCACCGACGTCGCCGAGCGCACCCATGAACTGGCCGGCAAGCTCCAGTTCGATGCCACTGGCCGGCCCAACGGCTTCGACAGCAGCGAGGGTGACCGAGTCTGGACCTTCGATAGCCTGGGGCGGGAAATCGGCCACCGCGTGCTGGATTCAACGGGCAATGTGGTCCTGACCTCCACCGACGCGACGTTCTGGTCTTCAGTCGCATCGAATCCTCCATCGCAACAACCGAGATTCAAGTTCGAACGTGAAGGCATCGTCATGTACGCCGCCACCGCGGCTGTCGAGCACCAAGGCAAGACCTGGTATCTGCAATTTGCCGCCAGCGAAAGGCTAATGGATTTGCTCCATGGGGGATTTGCCTTGCCATTCATGGGGGCCGGGATCGCGCTGTTCAGCCTGGTGCTGCTGTTCGTCTTCGGCGCCTGCGCTTATTTCACGTTAGGCTACACCCTCAAACCCTTGCGTGAAGTGTCGGAGTCAGCGGCGGCCATCTCCCCTCGCTCCCTGCACTCGCGGTTGCAGGTAAAAACCGTGCCGTCCGAGGTCGAGCCGCTGGTCACCAGCTTCAACCAGGCGCTTGCGCGCCTGGAGCGAGGTTATCGTGTCCAGCAGGAGTTTCTTGCAACCGCCGCGCACGAGTTGAAAACACCGCTGGCGCTGATTCGCGCGCAAATCGAACTGATGCAAGACAGTCACGCGCACAATGCCCTGCTCGATGATGTGGCGCACATGACACGGCAAGTCCAGCAACTGCTGCTCCTGACCGAAGCCAGTGAGGTTCAGAATTACAGTTTTGCCACAGTGGAAATAGCCGATGTCGCCAGGGAAGCCTGCGGCTATCTGCAGCGTATGGCCGAGGCCGTCGACGTACGTCTTGTTCTGGTTGACGAAACGCCTGAAGGCGGCCAATGGCAGGCCGATCGAAGCGCGCTCTTCACGTTGCTCAAGAATCTGCTGGAAAATGCCATTCAACACGCCCCCCGCGGTACTGAGGTCAGGATGCACGTCAGCGCGGGCGCACTCAGGGTGCGCGATTGGGGCCCCGGCGTTGATCGCGAGCAATTGCCGCACCTGTTCACGCGCTTCTGGCGTGGGCCACATCGCCGTGATCATGGCGCGGGGCTTGGCCTGACGATCTGCCAGGAAATTGCCCGGGCCCATGGCTGGATGCTGTCTGCAAAGCGCGCGGAGCCGGGCCTGCTGTTTGAGTTGTCTTGGCCGTAGCGGTTGGTTGACCCTATCCGGGTTTGAGTACCCGCGCTCGGGCGAACACCCCCGCCCTCGCCCCTCAGATAAACGCCAGGGTAGCCCGAGCATCCACGATAGCAGCCAGATGCTGTGCCAGCCTGGACGGCAGGTAGTCAAAAAAGAACCCCGCGCTTTGCAACTTGCCGGCGCGTAGCGGATCCGTTTCAGGCAATGCCCTGGAGACCCGTGCTGCCCGCGCCCAGGACAAGGCCAGCAGCGTTACGCCACACAACTGGAGGAAATCCCCTGCGATTCGATAGGGGTATTCGCGGTCTTCTCGTGTCCGTCCGACCACGTCCTCGACCACAGCCGCCAGCGAGTTGCAGAGATTTTCCAGGGCCGCGGCGAACCCTTGGCACTCAACCCAGTCGCCACCCAGCCGCGCCTCTTCGCGCAGCTGCGCCAGCAGCAAGCCAAACGCCTGGCCATGGTCTCCCAGCACCTTGCGCAGCAGCAGGTCATTGGCCTGAATTTCGTTGCTGCCCTCATAGATCATGGCAATGCGGCTGTCACGCAAGGTCTGCTCAATGGCGAACTCGGTGACATAGCCGTAACCGCCGAACACTTGCAAGGAGCTGCTGGCTTGGCGGAAACCCTGTTCGGTAAAGAACGCCTTGATGATCGGCGTCAACAGCTGCGCCAGTTGACTGGCATGCTGTCGGGTCTGTGGATCCACGGCATGTTCGGCCTGATCCAGCAAATGGGCGGCCCAATAGCCGATGGCTCGCATGCCTTCGCTGGCAGCGCGCAACTCCAGCAACACCCGGCGCATGGCCGGATGATAGTGAAGCGGGTCGGCAGCCTGCGCTTGCACCCCTTCGGGTCTCAGCGGTGCGCGCATCTGCAAGCGCTCGGCGGCATATTTCCTCGCGTTCTGCCACGCCACTTCGGTATGCCCCAAGCCTTGCAGGCCGACATGCAAGCGCGCCGAATTCATCATCACGAACATCGCCGCCAGGCCCTGATTGGCTTCGCCGATCAACCAGCCTTGAGCGCCATCGAACACCAGGGAGCAAGTGGCACTTCCCTTGATACCCATCTTGTGTTCAAGACCGTCGCAGCGCACACCGTTGGCCTGGCCATCGTCCAGTCGCTTGGGCACCAGAAACAGAGAGATGCCGCGACTGCCCGACGGCGCATCGGGCAAGCGTGCCAAGACCAAGTGCAGGATATTTTCCGTAAGGTCGTGCTCGCCGCCGGAGATAAACAGCTTGTTACCATGCAGGCGATAGCTGCCATCTACGCCAGGCTCGGCGCGACAGCGCAGCAGGCCGACATCGCTGCCTGCCTGGGGCTCGGTCAAACACATGGTAGGCAGGGTTAGGCCACTGACGATCTCGGGCAGATAGCGCTCTTGCAGCCAAGGAGCACCATGGCTCTTAAGGCACAGGTACGCACCGTAGACGATGCCGGTGTACATGGCCCAGGCATGGTTGCTGGCATAGAGCATCTCTTGCAGCGCGGCATCGAGCAATTGCGGCAACCCCTGTCCACCCAACGCCTCGCCACAAGCCAGCGCTGGCCAGCCACCGTCAACGTAGGCCTGATAGGCACTGGCAAAGCCGTCCGGGGTACTGACATGGCCTGCCCTCCAACGGCAACCCTGACGATCGCCACTGCTGTTCAACGGGGCCAGCACGTTCTGAGTGAAGCGCCCCGCCTCCTCCAGCACCTGCATCGCCAACGGCAGATCAAGCGCATCGAACGCCTGACAGCGACGCCATGTGGCGGGCGCCTGCAACCAATGCTCAAACACAAATTGCATATCGCGCAGAGGCGCCTGGTAGCTCCACATAAGTCACCTCGTCAGGATATAAAACAGACCGCCCCACCACTGCGGGCGGGCATAAACTCAGGTGTGGCAGGTCGGATTCTCGATCAACAACGCCATGCCCTGGCCACCACCGACACATGCTGCGGCTATCCCGTAGCGCAGATTGTGCTGGCGCAACTGCCTGGCCAGGGTCATGACCAACCGCAGGCCGGTAGCAGCCAGTGGATGCCCGACGGCCAAAGAGCCCCCCTGGACGTTGAGCTTCGTATGATCCAGCTCCAACTCCTGCGCGACAGCCAGTACCTGGGCCGCCTGGGCTTCGTTGATCTCAAAACGGGCAATGTCATCAAGGCTCAATCCGCTGCGTTGCAGCAACAGACGGATCGCTGGTGCCGGGCCGATGCCCATGAACTCCGGGGCCACACCGACCACCGCGCTGGCCAGCAAGCGAGCCAGGGGCACACGCGTGCAGGCCGAGCCTCGTCCTACCAGGGCCGCCGCCGCACCATCGACGACTGCGCAGCTATTACCGGCGGTTTGTACACCCCCCACATGTAACGCCCGCAGGCGCGATAGAGCCGACAAGTCAGTAGGTCGTGGATGGCTGTCCTGGGTGACGATACCGGTGCCGCGCGGCAGGCTGATGCCCCTTGGCTGATAGCCTTCCAGTTCGAACACCTGGTTATCGATGGGGACGATTTCCTCACACCAGGCACCTGCGCGCTGGGCCTGCAAGGCTCGCTGATGACTGTCGCACGCATAACGGTCCACCGCCTCGCGACACAGATCATAGCGTCGCGCCAGGTTGTCGGCGGTGGCGATCATATCCACCCCGGGGGCCGGGTCGTACAGGGCTTCCCAGAGAAAATCCTTGAATTGCACCTCGCTACCGAGACGAAACCCGTTCCGGTGGGTGTAGGCGGCGATCGGATTGCGTGACATCGATTCACTGGCCACGCACAAGGCTAACTGAACGTCATCGCGCAACTGTTCAGCAGACTGGCGCAGCAGCTCAAAGCCGGTGGCGCAGATGCGCTGTACCCCCAGCGCAGGAACCGTTTGCGCCACGCCGCTGTACAACCCGATGTGCCGCGGCAACAAATAGGCGTCAAAGCTGGCTTGGGCCATGGAGCCGGCCAGCACGCTGTCTACGGCCATAGGATCGATGCCGGCCCGGGCCAGCACCTCACGAGCAACCTTGATCCCAAGATCGATAGGCGAAACCTGGGCCAGGGCACCACCAAGATCAACCCAGGGGGTGCGCACCGCATCGAAAATCGCTACATCGACAAAGGCTGAATATTGCCCTGCACTGCTCACGCCCTGAGCTCCATGGCTTCTGCTCTCTTGTTGCGCACTTGAAGGTGAGCAAAAAACTAACCGGCCATATTAGTTATGTCAATTAACTATTTCCGATACCTATTAAATCTGTATCTGGTCTGCGGGAGAAAAGTCATCGAGCAATTCAATGAAGGATTGTCGCAACCAGCGGTTCGCTGGGTCATGGTGGAACCGCGTATGCCAGTAAAGGTGAATGTCGTATCCGCAAATATCCCAAGGCAGCGGCACCAGGCGCACATCCGTGATGTCGGCAAACCTGCGTCCGACTGCCAAGGGTACAGTGGCGATCATGTCGGACTCGGCCACCAGAAATGGCACGCCCATAAACCGTGGCAGGCTGAAACGCACTCGACGGGTGATGCCGTGGCTCGCCAGCTCACGATCCAGTCCACTCATTCCACGCCCGTCAGGCTGGACCGCGACATGCATTGCGCTCTGGTATTGCTCGGCGCTCATGCTGTCACCGATGGTGGGATGATCACGACGAACGATGCAGACAAACGAATGGCGATACAACGCGCGATGCCGGATCGAGGTATTGAGCAAGCGCGGAAAATAGCCGATTGCCGCGTCCACCTCGCCGGCATCCAGCCCCTCCTCCAACTGCTCCGAGGACAACGCCAGGGTACGGATTCTTAACTGGGGCGCCTTACTGTCGAGCATCCGCATCAACCTGGGCAGGAACACCATTTCGCCGATATCCGACATGCACAGCACCAGTTGTCGCTCGGAGTGTTCGGCAACGAAACCGGTGGATGGCAACACCTCGCTGCTGACCATCTCCAGAATCCGTTGCACCGGCTCAGCGATCTGCAGGGCCCTGGCCGTAGGTTGCATGCCACGTGAAGTGCGAATGAACAATGGGTCATCGAACAGCGTGCGCAACTTGGCCAACGCGAAGCTCATGGCTGGCTGGCTAAGCCCCATGAGATCACCGGCCAGGGTCACGCTTTGCTTTTTGCGCAGCGCATCGAAGACTTTCAGCAGGTTGAGATCGACGTCCTTGATATCCATATTTTGGATTTTATCTATAAGTAAAATAAGGTTTTCGGATTCTAGGTCGAAGCCTAGACTCGGTACAAGATCGTTAAGGTAATTAACCGAATCGACATCTAATAAAAACAACGGAGCGAATCATGCCCAAGAAGCTACGCAGTAATTTCCCCTACGGATCCTACTTGTGGGCTGTGCGCGCCGCCCAGTGGCGCGCCTTGGGCATTGAGGAGAGCGAGCTGGAAAAACCGAAAATCGCCATCGTGAACTCGTCCTCGAACCTGGCGATTTGCTTCAGTCATCTGGATGGTATCGCTGCCAGCCTCAAGCAATCGATACGCGATGCCGGTGCGCTGCCCTTCGAAATTCGTACGGCCGCGCCCAGTGACTTCATCACCGGTGCCGGTGCGGGAGGCGCCTATATGCTCGCCGCCCGAGACCTCATCACCAATGACATCGAAGTCGCGGTCGAAGGCGCTCAGCTCGACGGCATGATCTGCCTGGCCTCTTGCGACAAAACAGTACCCGGTCAGTTGATGGCAGCTGCCCGGCTGAACATCCCGACGTTGATCGTAGTGTGCGGGTATCAGCCAAGCGGCGAATACAATGGCCAGCACGTCGATATCGAAGATGTATTCATCAGCTCCATGCACGTGGTCACCGGCAAACTGCCCGTCGAGGAACTGGCTGGCATGGCACGCAACGCCATCAGAGGGCCTGGGGTCTGTTCGGGCATGGGCACCGCCAACTCCATGCATCTGGTATGTGAAGCCTTGGGCATGGCCTTGCCCGGCAGTTCCCCTATTGCAGCAAATAGCCCGCAGATGTTCGATTTCGTCCATCAGGCAGGCAAGCGCATTGTGGAAATGATCGAGGAAGATCTCAAACCTCGCGACATCCTGACGCCTGCTGCCTTTGCCAACGCCGTTGCGACAATTCTCGCCGCCGGAGGCTCGGTCAACACCATCAAACATATGCAGGCGGTGGCGGCTGAAGGTGGCATTGACGTGGACGTGTACCAACTCTTCAGGGAACTGGGAAAAAAGATACCGGTGCTGGTCGGCGTACGACCAGTGGGCGAACACAGCATTGAGCAAATGGAAGCAGCGGGGGGTGGCCGTGGGCTGCTCAAGCGCCTTGAACCTTTGTTGCACGGTGACGTGCTGACCGTCACCGGCAAAACCCTGACGCAAAACCTGCAGGGGGTGACCGTCAGTGACGACGAGGTGATCCGCCCGTTGCACGCTCCCTTTGCCACGCAACCGGCCATCGTGATGCTGCGCGGCAACATTGCCCCGCAGGCCGGCATCGTCAAATACGGCATCGACCCGCGCAAGCCACGCCAGTTCAAGGGCCCCGCGATCTGTTTCGAGCGCTCCGCCGATGCCATCCAAGCGTTGCAGGATGGACGCATTCAGCCCGGCCATGTCGTGGTCATGCGGGGCGCAGGTGTACAGGGCGGGCCCGCCATGGGCGGTGGCGCCTCGAAGGTAGTGTTCGCCATTGACGGGGCCGGGCTGGGTGACCACGTGGCAATGCTGACTGACGGTCACCTCTCGGGGCTGGTGTGCAAAGGCCTGGTCGTGGCGGAGGTGGCTCCTGAGGCAGCCGTCGGTGGCCCGCTCGCACTGGTGGAAGACGGGGACATCATCGACATCGACCTGGATCTCAACACCCTTGACGCCAATATCAGCGAAACACAAATGCAAGCCCGACGCGCCCGCTGGATACCTGCGGCCCCCCAGTTCGGTGGTGGTTGGCTGGATATATACCGCCACAATGTGTCCTCCATGGAACACGGTGCGGTGTTGATAAAGCCACTGGATATCACCCATCCCGGGGAGCAACCGCAATGAAGTTGCGCGACGACGAAAAAGCCATGCTCGCTGGCGATCAAGGTCCGGCGGTGCAAAAAGCCATGGAGTTGCTGGTGCGCTATGGCGAAGCCCTGGATGCGCAATGTCTGGTGGATACGCGCAATGTCGCCGGTACCATCGGAGCCACCACGCCCTTTCTGCGTCAGTACGCAGACCAAAATGGCGGTATGGATGCGGTGTTCAGCGAGTTCAACCTCGACAGCGCCGAATTGGTCAAGATTCCTCGGGTCAAGGTCCCGAGCAGCCACCTGCAGCAAGGCATCGACCCCCGGCACGCTGTACGCCAAGGCATCTCGCCAGACGTGGTCCGCATCTATGAAACAGGTCAGGCTTACAGCAGCGGTCTGGGGGTACAACCCTTGAATACCTGTACGCCTTATCAAGTCGGCAACGTGCCGGTAAAAGGCGAACACTGCGCATGGATGGAATCCTCTGCGGTGATCTATATCAACTCGGTACTCGGTGCCCGCACCAATGCCGAAGGCCGGGAAAGCACGGGCGCGGCGATGCTGACCGGCAAGATCCCCTATTGGGGCCTGCACATCGAGGAAAACCGTCGCGGTACCCACCTGATCCAGCTGGACATAGACGTGAGTACCACGGCGGACTGGGGATTGCTCGGCTACTGGGTCGGCGAGCAGGTGCAGGACCGCATCCCGGTCATCCAAGGCGTGAGTCACCAACCCAACCTGGCTCGCCTCAAGCACTTCGGGGCGGCGGCGGCTTCCAGCGGTGGGGTGGAGATGTATCACCTGGTTGGGGTGACGCCTGAAGCCCAAACCAGCGAGCAGGCGTTTGGCGCGTCCCCTCCCCTGGCCGCAATGCGCTTCGGCGAGGCCGAACGGCGCTGGGCCTACGAGCAAGTCAATATCACCGCTCGCGATGACGAGATTGACTTCGTGATGCTCGGTTGCCCGCACTACAGCCTCGAACAGATCTGGGAGGTCTGCCAATTGCTGGAAGGCCAACGCCTGAGTCCGAATACCGAGTTCTGGATATTTACGGCGGCGTCGATCAAACAACTGGCCGACGTCGCCGGCTACACCCGCATCATCGAACAGGCCGGCGGGCATCTGATGACCGATACCTGCTCAGCCATTGGCAAGGTACTTCCCACGGGCACGCGGGTGGCGGCAGTCGATTCGGCCAAACAGGCGCACTACCTGCCGGCGATCATGGGTATCCAGGCGTGGTTCGGTAGCACCGCCGATTGCGTCCAGGCCGCCATCGAGGGCCGTTGGAAAGGAGTATTGAGATGAGCACAACCTTCACCCTCAAAGGCCGCAAGGTCGTCGGCGGCTGTTTCGAAGGCGAGGCCCTGGTGACCCGGGACCGCATCTCCGGCTGGGGCGGTATCGACCCCCGCAGCGGCACCGTCATCGAGACCCGTCACGAACTCAAGGGCATCAGTTTCGCCGGCAAAGTGCTGGTGTTTCCCGGCGCCAAAGGTTCGTCCGGCTGGTCCTCGCAGTTCCATATCGCTCGCCTCGCCGGCGTAGCCCCTGGCGCCATGTTGTTCAACGAAATGACCGCAAAAATGGGCCTTGGCGCCGTGGTCGTCCATGCGCCCGCCATGACCGACTTCACCGAAGACCCGTTGAGCCGGATTCAAACCGGGGATTGGGTTCGCGTCGACGCCGACGCCGGGACCGTTGAAGTGACTCCGCGTCAGCTGCAAACCGATCAGTTCGTATCGCAACACCCGACCGGGTCGGAGCGAAGGCGAGACCTGTCGTAACCGGAATCTGCCAGCCGCAACAACCGCTCCCGTGACCCTTGGTCATCGGGCTCGGGATCGGCTGCCCTTTTTACATCTCAAAGGTAGTTTTATGGCTCATGTCATTCGCACGGTACGCCGTACCAGCGCCCCCACCGCTCAACGCTTGCAGGCCGACGTATGCATTGCCGGCGCGGGTATTTCCGGTATTTCCGCCGCTCTGGAGGCCGCTGCGCTCGGCAAACGCGTAGTGCTGTTCGATGCCCTGCCGATGCTCGGCGGCCAGGCGGTCGGCTCAATTATCGGGACCTTCTGCGGGTTGTTCTCCAATGGTCCGAACCGCCGGTTGCTGACCCACGGAATCGCCGACGATATCCTGCGTGACCTGGGCGCCTCGGGGGACTTGCACCAGGCCATTGGCCCCCTGACGACTGTTGTTTACTACGACGAAGTTGCCTTGGGTCGATGGATTGGCCAGAAAGTGCTCGACGCCGGGATCACCGTGGTGCTCGGTGCGGTGTTACGCGATGTCGTGCGCGAAGGTCCGCGGATCCGCGAAGTGGAACTGGCCACTCGCTACGGCGATGTGCGTGTCGCAGCCAACGGCTTTATCGACGCCAGCGGAGACGCGGCGTTAGTCTGGAATGCCGGACTTGCCTGTCGCGAGCCGGACACCCCCATCTATGGCACCCAGATGTTCGTCCTTGAGCATATCAATGAAGCGTACTTGCCCACCCGCGCGCAGTTCACCGAACGGGTCAAACAAAAAGCCAAAAGCTACGGTATCGAACGCGACGACGGACTGTTCTTTCAGTTCCCCGGCCGTGGCACCGCAGCCTTCAACATGACTCACATCGAAACGCCTCTGGATCCGGTGGCCGCTTCCCATGTCGCGATCGCCGGACGCCAGCAGGTGGACCAGGTCATCAACTTCCTCAAGTCGGAATACCCCGAGGCCTACAGCAAGGCCAAGGTACGGGCGTACGCGCTGCCAGGTATTCGCCAGACGCGCTGGATCGTCGGACATCACCATCTGACGACTGACGAAGTGCGGGCGGCAACGATATTCCCGGATGCGGTAGCTCGCACCTCCTGGCCGGTGGAATTGCACGGCAATACCAGCGGTTACCAGTGGGAGCCCTTTGGTGACGATCACGTTCACAGTGTGCCGTTGCGCAGCATGCTTGCCCAAGGCAGCGATAACCTGGTCGTGGCCGGTCGCTGCATCGACGCCGATGCGGCCGCGCTGTCGAGTGTCCGGGTGATGGGCCCCTGTATCGCAATGGGGGCCGCTGCGGCCCACGCGCTGGACCTCGCGGGCCCCGATGGCAGGTTGAGTGATATACCTGCCCCGGCATTGCGCGAGCGGCTGGCGTTCAATCTGGAATAGTGCTTAAAGCAGTTCGACTGCGCCCACCATCCATAGGGGGGCGCCACTCCAACAAAAATAAAAAATGCAGTGGAGAACGCACATGTCACAGTCCCGCACCCTGGACGTAGCGGCGCTTATAGAAGGTCGCAAACTTTCACGCTTCAACTACGTGGTGATTCTGGTCTCGGTTCTGATCACCTTCCTCGATGGTTTCGATTTGCTGGTGCTGTCGCACACGGCCTCCTACATTGCCGATGAGGTCGGTCTGGACAAGATCCAGCTGGGTGAGATTTTCTCCATCGGCCTGCTGGGAATGATGCTCGGTGGATTCTTCTTCGGCTACCTGGGTGACCGAATCGGGCGGCGTCCCACCATTCTTCTTTCCACCTGCTCATTTGGCGTGTTGACCTTGCTGTTTGCCTTGGCCAACAGCTATGAATCGCTGATGGTCCTGCGCTTTCTCAACGGCTTCGCCCTAGGTGCCATGCTGCCGTTGTGCTGGGCCTTGAACATTGAGTTCGTACCCAAGCGTTATCGCTCGACGGTGGTGACCATCATCATGGTCGGATTCAGCCTGGGCAGCGCGATGGCCGGCCCGATCACCGTCTGGCTGGCGCCGCATATCGGTTGGCAGGGCGTGTTCGTGTTCGGCGGTGTACTGACCCTGGCCGCCAGCGTGCTCCTGTTTTTCACCCTGCCCGAATCGGTGCGGTTTCTGGCCAGCAAACGCAAAGGCCCGGAAAAAATCACGGCAACGCTCAAGCGTATGGATTCGAGCCTGGATGTGCGACCGGGCGACCGCTTCGTCCTACTGGACGAACCAGATCTGGGCCGCAAGGAATTTCGGGTCAGCCAGCTGTTTATCGGCCGCCTGAAATGGGTTACCCCGATGATCTGGCTGGGCTACTCCGCCAGTTCCATGGCCATGTACTTTCTCGCCTCGTGGAGTCCACTGGTCTATCAGTACGCAGGCTTTGACCGCGCGACAGCTTCGTGGGTCAGTTCGATCGCCTCGTTCAGCGGCGCAATGGCGGGCTTGGCGATGATGCGTTTCGTCGATACCCGCGGCCCTTACATGGTGATGATCTATCCGCTGCTGGCATTGCCTTTCCTGCTGGTATTGGGCATCACCGGCATGCAGGGCACCGCGTTCCTGATGCTGAGCCTGGTCGGGGCCGTGTTCGTCAAAGGCTCCCACTATGGGATCCTCAGTATCGCCGGGGTCTTCTACCCCAGCGCTATCCGCGCCAATGGCGCGGGCTGGGCCACCTCGATCGCCAAGATCGGCTCGATCCTCGGCCCATTGCTGGGCGCTTATGTACTGAACAGCGGAATGCCAGTGGTCAAGAGCTTCCTGGTCCTGGCCATATGTCCGGCAATGCTGGCCGCCTGTGCGTTCGTCATCGGTCACCTGACCCGCCACGACCTTGCGGTGGATCCATTGCCGGCCCCGTCACAGACGTGACCGCCTGCCTCTGATTCACAACACCTTGAGCCACGCCTGCTGCGCCGCGTCGTCACCGACGCGGTCAGGCAAAACTCGCCCTGAATAATCGTATTCCCTCTCCTGAGAGCAATAAAAAAATGAACAGGAATCTAGCCATCTTCACCGCATTTGCCCTCTTCTGCCACGGCAGCTACGCCCAGGCAGACTTTCTCAAGGACAGCAGCGCGACGTTGACCACGCGCAATTTTTACCTCAATCGCGACTTTCGCCAGAGTGGCGCCCCCCAGGCCAAGGCCGAAGAATGGACCCAAGGTTTCTTCGCCGAACTTCAGTCTGGCTACACCGAAGGTACCGTTGGATTTGGTCTCGACGCCTTGGGTGAACTGGGGATCAAGCTCGACTCGGGCCGAGGTCGACGGGGCACCGCACTGTTGCCCTACGGGCCCGACAGCAACCAGCCTGTCGACGAGTACAGCGAACTGGGACTGACCGCCAAAATGCGTCTGTCCCAGACCCGGCTCAAGGTAGGAACCCTGATGCCTATTCACCCGCTGGCGTATTACAGCGACACCCGACTATTGCCCTCGACCTTCACCGGTGCCTACCTGACGTCGAGCGAAGTCGAGAACCTGACCGTCACCGCAGCGAGATTGACAGAGGCTAACGGTCGCGACTCCTCCAGTAATGACGACATCAGCTATGCCGGCCAGAGCAGCGATCATCTGGACCTGCTCGGCGGCGACTATACGCTGGGCAAGAACCTGACCCTGCGCTACCACCAGGGTGAACTGCAGGACATCTACCGCCAGCACTTTTCCGGAGTGATTCACGTCCTGCCACTGGGGGAAGGCATGAGCCTGCGCTCCGATTTGCGCTACGTCGACAGTAGCGACACAGGCGCGGCAAAAGCCGGGAAGATCGATAACCGCAACTTCAATGGCATGTTCACTTTGACCGTCGGGGCCCAGCGATTCGCCGCCGCGTTCCAGCACCTATCCGGAGACAGTGTGTTCCCCGTGATCGACACCGGTACTCCGTATGTGGCGAACCTCGTCACCTACAACTCCTTCACCAAAGCCAACGAAAAATCCTGGCAATTGCGTTACGAATATGACTTCGCCGCGCTTGGGATACCGGGCCTGACGTTCATGACCCGTTATGTGAAAGGCAGCGATATCCGCACCCGTACGGTCAACGACGGCAGTGAGTGGGAACGTGACACCGACCTGACATACGTCTTCCAGAGCGGTGCCCTGGAGGGCCTGAACCTGCGCTGGCGCAACGTCACGTACCGGTCGGGGGATGGTCTGACCCAGCAGCTCGATGAAAATCGCTTGATCGTCGGTTACACCTGGAAACTGTGGTGAGTCCGGCAAGCCGGAACACGCTCACTTGGATCTTACTGTGCGGAGAGCAATCATGATCCCGTCACGCGCAATTGACGTCGCCGCCTTGATTGAGGGGCGCAGACTGTCGAGTTTCAACTATCTGATCATCTGTGTGTCGGTGCTGATCACCTTCCTCGATGGCTTCGACTTGCTGATGCTCTCCCACACCGCCGCCTACATGGCCGAGGACATTGGCCTGGATAAGTTGCAACTGGGCAACATCTTTTCCATAGGTTTGTTCGGCATGATGTTGGGTGGATTCTTTTTCGGTTATCTGGGTGACCGGATCGGCCGTCGCCCGACCATCATCCTGTCCACCAGCGCCTTTGGCCTGATGACGTTGCTGTTCACCTTGGCCGATAGCTACGCCTCGCTGCTGATCTTGCGCTTTCTCAATGGCTTTGCCTTGGGCGCCATGTTGCCACTCTGTTGGGCGCTGAATATCGAGTTTGTGCCCAAGCGCTACCGTGCAACCGTGATCACAATCATCATGGTTGGCTTCAGCCTGGGTGGCGCGGTTGCCGGCCCTCTAACCGTGTGGATGGCTCCCCACTATGGCTGGGCCAGTGTGTTCGCGCTGGGCGGCATCGCAACGTTGCTTTCCAGTGTGCTGTTGTTTTTCACCCTGCCAGAATCGGTGCGATTTCTGGTGAGCAAGCAAAGACGACCCGAAACCGTGGCGCGGATCCTCAGGCGCCTGGATCCAGACATCGATCTTCGCGCCGGGGACCGCTATTTTCTTGCCGATGAAATCGACATCGGTCACCGACCTTTCCGTGTCGGACAGTTGTTCATCGGCAAACTGAAATGGATCACTCCCATGATCTGGATTGGCTTTGGAGCAAGCTCCATGGCCATGTATTTTCTCGCGTCATGGAGCCCGCTGGTGTACCAGTACGCCGGTTTCGACCGGGCGACTGCATCATGGGTGAGCTCCTTCGCCTCGTTCAGCGGCGCCATGGCCGGGCTCGTATTGATGCGAGTGGTCGACACCCGGGGGCCCTACGCCGTGATGATCTATCCCCTGCTGTCATTACCTTTTCTGCTGGTCCTGGGCATTGGCGAACTGCAAGGAGACGCCTTTATTGCACTGAGCCTGATGGGCGCTATTTTCGTCAAAGGCAGCCACTACGGCATCACCAGCATCGCTGGGGTTTTCTACCCAAGTGCCATTCGCGGCAACGGCGCCGGATGGGCAGCGTCAATGGGTAAGATCGGCTCTGTATGCGGGCCGTTACTCGGGGCCTACGTGCTCAACAGCGGCATGCCCGTGGTGAAAAGCTTCGCAGTACTGGCTCTATGCCCTGCGGTACTTGGAGTGTGTGCCTATGTCGTGGCACGCATTGATCGGCGCTCAACCGTGAGCGCCGAGCTTCTGACCACATCGCAGCCCTAGAAACATTCAACGCAGCAGCGACGCAGAATCATGCAAGTCAAGGAGCCACGTCCACGACTTGCATGAGCGCTATTCGCCCGAGCAAGGAATCACGCGCTTGACCAGCTTACCGATGGTCATACCCTGGATCAGAATCGAAAACACCACGACCAGGTAGGTCATGCCAACCACGACATCGCGAGCATCCCCCGGTGGCAACGACAACGCCAGGGCCACCGATATCCCGCCGCGCAGCCCACCCCACGTCAGCACGCTCCAGGAGCCTTCAGGTAACCGGAAACGCTCCCCCAGGACCGCTATCGGGACGCCTACCGTCAACAGACGCGAGAACAAGGTCAGCACGATCACCATCAAGCCCGTGACAATGAGCGGGCTGGTGAAGTGGATCAGAATCACTTCCAGACCGATCAGTACAAACAGGACCGCGTTGAGTATTTCGTCAATCAACTCCCAGAACATGTCCAGGTTTTTCTCGGTCTGCTCAGACATGGCATAAGAGCGTCCATGGTTACCGACGATCAACCCCATCACCACCATCGCCAGCGGGCCGGACACGTGCAAATGAGTGGCCAGGGCATATCCGCCGAGCACAGCGGCCAGGGTGATGAGCACCTCCTCCTGATAGCTGTCGATACTCTTGAGCATGCGGAACGTGACGTACCCAACAACCGCGCCCAAAAGCGCACCGCCGCCCGCCTCCTCCAGCAAGAGCCGCGAAACGCCGGTAACGGAGGGCGCGTCGCCACTGGCGATCATCGCCAGAATCAGTGAGAACAGCACAACGCTGACCCCATCGTTGAACAGCGACTCTCCGGAAATCACCAATTCCACGCTACTTGGAGCACCGGCGGATTTCAGAATGCCCATGACCGCAATCGGATCGGTGGGTGAAATCAGCGCACCGAACACCAGGCAGTAGGCAAGCGGCAACTCCAGGTCGGTAAAAGACAGCAGCCACCATAGCCCGAAGCCGATGAACAGCGTCGACACAGTCGTGCCAACCACAGCCAGGGACGCCACCTGCCATCGATAGGCGCGCAGTTGCGACAAGTCGACATGCAGGGCCCCCGCGAACAGCAGCAATGACAGCATGCCCTCCATCAGCAACTCGGAGAAGTCGATGGACTCCACCAGTGATTGCTCAAGCGTGTGCAGGGAGTGAAAGCCCAGCGCATCGGAGGCCATGTTCAATAACGATAAGCCCAAGGCAATACCCATCACGCCAATGGCCGGGGGTAGCCCTACGTAGCGCCGATTGAGGTAAGCGAGTACTGCTGTGATGCAGAGGAATATTGCAATAATGTCTAGCATTGGGCAGAGGGGTCCATTGGGTACATTTCAAGTGCGGCTAACGTTGCGTTCACAAAGCGCTGCGCCTGGCACCGACAAAAAAACTAAGCCGTTGCGCAAACAAGCCTTGCGGCAAGCGCTCTGAGCCGCTGCTTCTCTTCATCGAGCACCAACGCGGCATCGGCTCGCGCGAGCAAGCGATCAGCCTGCCTGGTCGCGGCTGCGCTGAACAATCCAGGATTGATCTGGCTGAGAGCAATCAGCGCCTTCATCATCCGAATATCCACTTCGACAATGCCGGCGCCATCTCTGGCAATGGGGCCAAAAAAATCATCAAACAGGTCGTCAACGTTCAGGCCATGCAGGAACACACGATCACATTCCGGTTGCGTTACCGCTTCATGAAGCTCAAACGTGCCCCAGCAGGCCAGGCTGCGAACACCACGGCCCAGCACGTCAATGGCCGTTCCGGAGTCGTTGACCGCACTTGATAAAGCCCGTGAGGCGATTTCCGAAAGCACTGACAGCCCGAAACGCGGATCATGTTCAAAGGTTCGTCGAACGCCGATGCTCAGGCAGGCGAGAACCTTACTGGCGAGCGGGTCGTCCCCGTCGAGCCCTTCCTCGCTGGCTCGCGCGATATGGACAAGCGGCATACCCGGGTGGACAAAACTTCCGGGCAAGATCTCCAGGAATAACTGAGCCTCGCACCCCCTGGCAACCTCATTGAGTGCCTGTACATCGATATGCTGGACATAACCGGTGGTGCCGCTGACGACCGGTAGCGCAGACGACGGCATGACCCAGCCGTCGGGGTATGCACAACCGCCAAGAAACGGCCATCGAACTCGATGGTTGATCGCGGCGATGGTCGCCTTCTCTACGCGATCAATCGTCTCGCCGACCCGCCCCAGTTTGGACAGATGATTGATCCAGCGCAAAAGCATGTACACGATCAGAATCACCACGCCGATCGTCACTGCGAACAGCAAGACGCGCCCTTGCCCGCCGTAAGCGCCGGTACTCAGCGCGATAATGCCGACCAGACTGAACAAGAAAGAGCCGATAAAAGTGGCGAGTGCGTTCTGCGTCGTGGTGTCTTCAATCACCAGCGTTGTGGCACGGGGCGTGGCGCCCGTACTTGCTGCGCCATACGCCGCAACCATGATGCTCAAAGAGAAGGTGGTCACCGCGAGCATGCTGGAAGCGATGATGCCAAGGATGTTGTCGACGGCATCGGCGCCTATCCGGGCAGACAAAGAGAACGGAATCCATTCCTTGAGCGCGATGGCCAGCAACGCCGTGACCACGCCCAGCAGCGAAAACAACGTAGCCTTGAACCACAGCTGTTTAGTCAGCTGCGTCAACAGCCAGCGCCAGCGAGCAATCATGTTGTCTCCTTCTCAGTACGGTTGCAGGCGGGAAAATACCCGCTCATTCATGCGTGCCGGTTTGAGATCATCCGCCATTCCCAACCATCTGCCACAACGACGCCCCCACCCCGGTAATGCTCTCCCCAGCAATCAACCCCGCCGCCGCGGTAATGGCAAAACGTTCTGTAAGGCGCGGCCAGCGGCAGCTCACCAGCCAGGTGAGTACCGCGCCGAGGGCCATCATCAGCGACACCGAGGCCGGCAAGACGAACGCCAGGCCCAAAGCCGCCGTGCTTGGCAAGTAACGGGCCCGGTGTGCCGGCAATACGCTGTCGAGGATCCCCAACAGCAAGCCGGCCACGGCACCGATGATGACCGCCCAACGAATGCTCGCTGACAGCGAGTCCAGCCCCAGGGTCAGGGTTTGCGCCACGGCTTTCCAGGTAGCGACCGCCGGGGCCGGCCACTCTTGGGTGAGCAGCATCGATTGCGGGTCCGGGATCAGGGTCAGATAGGCCAACACCCCAACGATGCTTCCGACGAAGATCCCCAGGGTCTGGGCGATCAACTGCTTGTGCGGCGTTGCGCCAATCGCCCGGCCCACCTTGAAGTCGTTCATCAAGTCCGTGCATTGCCCAGCCGAACCGCCCGCGGTGTTGGCGCTCATCAAATTGATCGGCACCTGCCCCGGGGCGACGATGCCAAAACTCAGTTGGGACAATTGTCCGATGGCGCCGATGGGCGCAATGCCCGTGGCCCCCACCACCCGCGCCGCCACGGCGGCCAGGCAGATAGCCAAGGGAATGGTCAACAACGCCATCCAGGGGTTGATACCAAACAACAGCGCTTGCAGGCTCACCACCAACACGATCGCCACCAGGAAACCGCTGGCAGGTCCGGTCTTGGGCACCACCCAAGTCGTCCCGCCGCCCGCCTTGGTGGACTTGTGCAGAGCCCACAAGCGAATCGCCAAAGAGGTCAGGGTCGAGCAGACCATCAGACTCACGCCCGGCCACAGCAGCCACTCCACCAACGCCGCGAACTGCGGGCCACTGCTGTCCGGCGGCAGTTGCACCAAGCCTTGCTCCAGCAGCCACGGCGCCAATCCACCCCACGCCAACAAGGCGCCAAGCAGCAGGGTCAGGCCAACGCGAATCCCGATGATCCCGCCGAAACCCACCAACAACAGCGAAGGGTCCGCGGTAAACGTCAGGCGTTCCAACTGCGGGGTCGGCGACCAGCGCGGGAAAGCCCAGACGAAGGTATCGACCCACTTGACCAGCCCGGACAGCAGCGCAGCGCTGAGCAGCACCTTCAAGCGCTTCGCCGCTTCGTGGCCCTGGTTGTAGATGTGCAGAAGGGTCTCCAGGGTCGCCATGCCTTCGGGGAATTTCAGTGCTTTGTCATTGAGCAGCGAGGGTCGCAGGTACCAGGCGATCCAGATCCCCAGGAAGCTCACCGAGAACACCCAGGCGATCATCGGGATGACGTCCAACTGTTGACCGGTCAATAAGGTGTAGGCCGGGATGGGCGCAACCAGCCCACCGGAAATGATTGACGCTGCGGCCGAGGCCACGGTCTGGTTGATGTTGCTTTCGTGCAGCGTCCAGGGCAGTTGAACGGCCGAACGCTTGGCCAGGCCTTGCCAGATGCCATAGCCGATCAGCAAGGCAATGATCGACATGTTGAACGACCAGCCAATCTTGAGGCCGGCGTACACATTGGAAGGCGTCAACAGGATACCAATCACGATTCCCGTACTGACCGCTCGCAGGCTCAGCTCACGTTCGACAGGGTAATCCAGGGCGATGGTTGGCGAAGTTGGGTGCATGCGAATTCCTTATCGGCAATGAGACAGCGCGATCACTCAACGCGGCGATTTAACAAGTGAGCGCTGCATGGGCGGAAGGTTCACATGACAGGGGCAAGCCCTTGCGACCGCTTAACGCTCATATCGAAGTTTTCCGGGGGCGGTGACGAGGTCGACGAGGGATGATTGCTTGGTTATTTTCCGAGTACCGGGCTCAGCCCAGCAGCTCGGTGATCCAGCGGGTTTGCAAAGCGATGTCCTGCACCTTCTGCTCGGGCACGGCTTGTCGCGCCCGGGCGAAGTGAGTCAGGGTCCGCTGTTTGAGGCGCAGCATGCGCTGCCACTTGGCCAGGAACGCCGGGCTGCGGGCGCGCATCTGCAATGGCCCGAAGTACAACTCCTGCGCGGTGTACGTCACCGGCCCGGCGCGCTCGGCGACGATGATTTCGTAGTAGAAGCGGTTTTCCTGCAGCACTTCTTCGAAGCAGATGCGATAACCATTTTCCATCAGCCATTGACGCAGTGGCTGCTCGCCGCCGTTGGGCTGCAGGATCAGCCGTTCCTCACCGCTCAGGTGCGCCTGGCCGCCAGCGAGAATGTCGCGGATCGTCTCGCCGCCCATGCCGCACAGGCTGACTGCCGTGATCCCGTCTCCTGGCTCGATCGCCGCCAGGCCGTCGGCCAGGCGGACAATGACCTGCTGGGTAAAACCGTTCTCGCGCACGGTGCGTTCAGCCGAACGAAACGGCGTCAACGCCACCTCGCCAGCCACCGCCGCTGCGATCACACCACGGCGCATCAATGCCACCGGCAGGTAGCCGTGATCAGAGCCGATATCGGCCAGGCGCGCACCTGCGGGTATATGCGCGGCCACACGCTCCAGGCGCAGGGACAATGTCTGTTCGTTCAACGCCTGCTCCTGTTCAATACCGTTGCCCACGGTCCCGTCTTGTATTCGCCTTGGAGCGCGTGACCGCTCAAAAATCACGCGCGCACCTTAAACGCGGGCTGCTCCCATTACAATCTTTTCGAGTGAGCCGCGCTACCGCCCACGCTCCTTTGCCACGCAGCTTTTCCCATAGGGAATACCCACTGAAGCGGCAAAAAACGCCAACGAATTGGCGTCGAAAAATCCAAATCTGAATAAACCTGAACTAACGACATTTTTCCGACGATTGGCCCGTGCAAGCCATTGCTGGGGATTTGAATGCAGGCTCATCATCCGTCTGTCACAGCCAGCATTTTCAGGCCTGACGCAGATGTATTGATCGCATCGCTCTATAGGAGCATTCAGGATGATGACTGTTTATTTTGTGGTTATGGCTATCTGCAGCGGCGTTGAAGGTTGTGTAGAAGAGCGACAGCCGGGGCCGACTTATGCGTCCAGGGCTGTGTGCATGGACTCAGCCAGGACGATGGCGCCGCGCAAAGGTGTGAAATTCAAATGTCGCAGCGAACGCCTATGGGTGCCTGCCGAGGCGCGGGGCGTAGATCGGAACGAAAGTGTGGTCTCGACCGGAACGCAAACCCAGCCTTAGCAGCATGAGCGGTGCGCCCTCAGCCACTCAACTCGGCTTTAAGCAACGGGTCATTCAGGTAGGCGACATTCAATCTGGTCCAGGGATTTATACGCGACTGCTCCGGTGAAAAAATATGGCCGGGAGCAATCATGAATCCCTTCGGCAGTAGTTGCCGGGTCAGCTCCCTGGCGTCGTCAATGTGGGCGAACCTGGCCCACAAATACAGACTCTGCTCTGGTCGGAAGAACACCTCGGCGCCTATCTCATCGAGCATCTGCAAACCTGCCGCAGTGGCACTCTTGAGCCGCTCCTGGAGGCGGATCTGATGTCGCAGAAAATGCCCCTCGGTCAGGATGACATCAATGGTTCGCTCACACAGCTCCGAGGTGCTGGTATGCAGGAGCATTTTCAGATCACCCAGTTCATCGATGACGTCCTTGCTCCCGGCGATAAACCCCACCCTCAATGCCGCGGAAACCGATTTGGAAAAACTGCCCACGTACAGTGAACGGTTCAACTGATCCAGCGCAGACACCTTGATGGCCGACGCGGGCTTGAAATCTGCCAAAGCGTCGTCGTCCACCAGAATGAAGTTGTGCTCATGGGCTAACTGCACCAGTCGATGAGCCTTGCCGGGGGAAATATCGGAGCCCGTCGGATTGTGCCCAACCGACTGAAGGAAGAACAATTTCGGTTTGTGCAACAGAAGATGCTGCTCCAGCACTTGCAGGTCCGGCCCGTCCGGCAATCGGGGTACGGATAACATTCGCGCCCCTTGCAGTTGCAGCTTGCCGAACAGCGGGTAATAACCCGGGTCTTCGACGAAAACGTAATCTGCGGGGGCAATGAAGCGGCGGATGATCAGATCCAGTGCGTGATTGGCCCCATGGGTCGTGACGATTTGCCGAGCACTGGCGGTAATCGAATAGCTCGCCAGTTTTTGCACCAGGTGTTGACGAAGTGCAGCATTGCCCAGCCGGTTGCCGTAGCGAAAGAGCGTGGTCACCCCCATGCGCATGATCTGACGGGTGAACTTGTCCAATCGCAGATCCATCAGCCACTCTACGGGCGGAAAACCTTCCCCAAGCGGCGAGTGACCCGGCTCACGGACGAATTGCTGGCGCATGAGCCAGATGGTGTCCATCGCCCGGGTAAAGGGCAGCGGCTCTTCCGGTTCGCTGCTGCTCGGGGCGCCTCGTGTCACGAAGAAACCCTGCCCGTGACGCGCCTCGACCAGTCCTTGGGAGGCCAGCGATTCATAAGCGTTGATCACTGTGTTTTTCGAATGACCAAACAAGCGCATGCACTCGCGCAGGGACGGTAAACGGTCGCCCACTCGGTAGGTACCGTTGCCGATCTGCGTCACCAAGGAGGCCGTCAGCTCTTGGGCAAGCGTCAGTCGCGCCATTGTACGAAGTCCTGGATGAATTATTCGCAGAGGGTACAGCTTAGGTACTGTCTGTCCAAACTGTACCTTTTTTGCCAGGACACATACGCATAGGGTGGCAGGCATTCGAAAACAATAACTGCAACTGGATTGCTACCATGAGTATCGACTCCCGCCTCCCGATGTTCCGCAGCCTGTCGCCCGCCGAACGCCTGAGCCACTTGCAACAACTGCTTGAGCTTGCAGAAGATGACGTTGCCCTGCTCCGCGACGCTGGCGCCCTGCCCCTGGAAATAGCCGATGGCATGATTGAGAACGTCATCGGAAAATTTGAGTTGCCCTACGCTGTGGCGAGCAACTTCCAGATCAATGGACGCGACGTCATCGTGCCGTTGGTCGTCGAGGAGCCTTCGGTGGTCGCCGCCGCCTCGTTCATGGCCAAACTGGCGCGCGAAGCCGGTGGTTTTCAGACCTCCAGCTCGCTGCCGCTGATGCGCGCGCAAGTGCAGATAGTGGAAATCGACGATCCCTTCAATGCCCGTTTGAGTCTGTTGCGCCGCAAGGACGAAATCATCGAACTGGCTAACCGCAAGGATCAACTGCTGAACCAGCTAGGTGGAGGTTGCCGCGACATCGAAGTGCATACCTTCGCCCAGAGCCCGCGCGGCCCCATGCTGGTCGCCCACCTTATCGTGGATGTACGCGACGCGATGGGAGCCAATACCGTGAACACGATGGCTGAAGCAGTGGCCCCGCTGATGGAGCAGATTACCGGCGGCAAGGTACGACTGCGCATTCTGTCGAACCTCGCCGACCTGCGGCTTGCCCGGGCCCAGATCCGCATTGCACCGGAACATCTCACCACCAAGGCCTACAAGGGCGAGGACGTCATTGAAGGCATCCTCGATGCTTACAACTTTGCGGTCGTCGATCCCTATCGTGCAGCCACTCACAACAAGGGCATCATGAACGGCATCGACCCTTTGATCGTCGCCACCGGCAACGACTGGCGCGCAGTGGAAGCCGGGGCACACGCCTATGCCTGTCGCAACGGGCATTACGGTTCACTGACGACCTGGGAAAAAGATTGCAAGGGCCATCTGGTGGGAACGCTGGAAATGCCCATGCCCGTCGGCCTGGTCGGCGGCGCGACCAAGACTCACCCGCTGGCGCAACTGTCGTTACGCATCCTGAGAGTGAAGAGCGCTCAGGAACTTGCCGAGATAGCCGTGGCGGTCGGCCTCGCGCAAAACCTGGGCGCATTGCGGGCGCTGTCGACCGAGGGGATACAACGCGGGCATATGGCTTTGCATGCACGCAACATTGCGCTTTCGGCGGGGGCCAGAGGCGATGAGGTCAATTGGCTGGTCGCGCAGATGGTCGAAGCCCGGGACGTGCGCTCGGACAAAGCCGCTGAGCTGCTTGAGCAAAAACGCGCGCAGGAGTCGGGCTCGTAGTCACGAACTCAACCACATCTCTTCACGTTCATAACAATAAAACCCCTCAGGGGAGGTGGGAGAATCCTTATGAAACCCGAACTGTTCGAAGTATGGGGCGACACGGTTGATGGTCGCCACCTGCTCTATTCCATAGGCATCGGTGCAGCCGTCAGCCTCGGCGCTTTTTTTATCGCCCAGCACTTGTTTGTCGGCTGGGTGGATTCCGTGCAAATGGCCCGCGCCTACGCGATGCTGGTAGGTATTGTCGGCTGCCTGGCAGGTGGCGCCATCAGTGCGCTGCTTTTCAAACCCAAGCGCAATGTCATCGAACATCTGGCTGATCCGGCCTGGCGCGCAAAAATCCTGATTGAGTTGCAGAACGAGTACGGCCCACTGGGCAGTCTGGCTGATCTGCCGCCGGCCACGATCGCGGAACTGCGGGAAATGGACCTTTATGAGCTGTTCGCCGATTACGAGAAAAGCCTTTTCGCTCCCGAGAAGAGCCCGGCTGCAACACCCACTGTTGGCGTCGGTGCAGTCAGTGGCAATGGAGGTCAATCATGATCGTTCCACTGATGGATCAGGTCCTGATGGCACTGGGCATGGGGATCCTGGGGGCGGTGATTTTTGCCGGGATCGGGCTGATCTCAGGGAGCGATGAAACCACTACCCTCGCCCCCTTGACCTTGCTGGTCGTCCTGCTGGGCGTACCTGCCCCCGGCGTGCTGACATTCTTTCTGGCCGGCGCCGTCGCCAAACATATGACCCACGCCGTACCAACGGCGCTACTGGGTATTCCTGGCGACACCATGGCGACGCCACTGATGCGCGAGGCCAACTTTCTGCGCAATCTGGGCGTGCCCCACATTGCCCTGCGCAAGATGATTTCCGGGGCGGTCATTGCCGCGTTGATCGCGGTGCCAATGGCCGTATTGTTCGCGCTGATGCTCGCGCCGTTCGGCGACATGATCAAGCAGGCTGCGCCTTGGGTGTTCCTGCTTGCGGCGGTGGCGATCGCGTGGTTCTCCAAAGGCCGTCTGGCGGCCGTGCTGACGCTGATCCCGTTCGTCATGATCATTGTTGGCCTGCAAACCATGACCGCGCAGTTCGGCGTCAAGCTCAGTGTCAGTTACTTTCTGGGCATCGCGATTGGCCCGTTGATCGCCGCGCTGTTCTCGCTGCTCGCACCCGCCGAACGGGACACCATGCGACGCCAGCAAGTGCGCACGTTTTCCCTGTCGCCCGACGTAAAAAGCTGGGGTGGATTCTTTCCTAATCCGCTCAAGGTGCTGGACAGCAAGCAGAGCATGTGGACGGCCATTACGGCGGTGATCTCCAGCGCGACCTTTGTGTTCAGCCCAGTGGCCATGACCGTGATCATGGGCGAGCTCGTCGGTTCGAGGGTCAAGCATGTCTACCATCGCCTGACCACTGTCATCACCGCTCGAAACGGCGTTACGGAGTCAACCTACCTGGCCGAAGCATTGATCCCGCTGATCGCCTTCGGCCTGCCCCTGAGCCCTGTCGCAGCGGGCCCGGCAGCGCCATTGTTCAACGCCCCGCCGCGCTTTAGCGTCGACGCGACGACAGGCCAGGTGAACAACCTGCATTCATTGCTCAGCACCTGGGAATTTTTTGGCTACGGCGTGTTGGCGGTGGTCGTGGCCATCCTGATCGCTTACCCCTTCACCATGAATTACGCCCACAGAGCCGCCTCCTACGTGTCGCGCAAGATCAGTCACGAAGCCGTGATCTCGACCTTTGTTGGCCTGATCCTGGTGATCGGCATCTGGGAAGGTGGCCTGCTGGGGTTGCTGGTGATCGTCACCATCGGCCTGCTGGGCGGTTTCCTCTCACGCTTTTTGGGCTTCAACATCGGTGTGCAGTTCATGGGCTATTACACAGCCGTACTGTCTGTGCCTGCCCTGGTTGCCCTGATGAATGCGTGATGTTTTTAACTCTCTACAACAGTGTTCAGATAACCAACAACGGTGATTCCAATGACCCTGAAAATATCGCTACTGACGGTAGGTGCGATCATGGCCCTTTCGGTTTGCACGGCAGCGTTTTCCGCCATGAAAAGCCCGCTGGTCGGAACATGGAAAATGGTCAGCGCAACCATTGAGCGCCAGGGCAGCCGATCGGATGCGTACGGCCCCAATCCACATGGATGGCTGGTGTTCACTGAAGAGTTGACGTTCGTCGAGGTGCTCACCGATCCGCGAGTGCCCGCGTTTCGATCCAACGCTCGGGGCGAAGGAACCGATGAGGAAAACCGGGCAGCGATGGCTGGGAGCATCGGTTTTTTCGGACGATATACCGTCGACCAGAACGGCGAGTTCACCGGCAATACCGTCGAAGGATCTACGTTCCCGAATTGGGTGGGCGCGACACGTACTCAAGATGACCTGCAACTGAAAGTCGACGGCAACCGGATGGTGGAAAACTTCCAGCGCCCCGATGGCACGAAGGTTCACATCATCTGGGAGCGGGTAAAGTAACTCTACGTCGCGAGCAGCCCTGCGGGGCCGACTCAGTTCATGAGTGGGCTGAGCACTGCTCAGCCCACGCTTGCGCACTGCTGGTATCCACTCGCCCCACGGCTTACCAGATCGGCACCGTGTAGAGCACCAGGAAGCGGGTCTGGTTTTCATCACGAAATGCCGCGCCGCTCGGGAAGTCGTTGCGATAGATCGACTTGCGCGCCATCAACCCGACATTCTTCAGCGGACCGCTCTGGATCACATACCCCAGCTCCATCTGGAACTCCCGCTCCTTGCGGTCGTCGGCATTGAGCGCCGCCAGTGCGATGTTGTCACCGCGCACGTAACGCAGCCGACTCTTCAGGCCGGGCACCCCGGCGGCGGCGAAGTCATAGTCGTAGATTGCCTGCCAGGTCCGTTCCTTGGCATTGAGAAAGTCCGAGCTCATGGTCAATTCACTCATGCCCATCAACTCAGTGCCTGACACATAAGGCGTCGCTGTGTCGCCGCTGGCGTGCATGTAACCCAGGCTCAGGTGATGCCCGCCGAGGCGATAGCCGAACAGCGCCGACAGGTTGAGGTTATCAACCTTGCCGGCCTTGGCACTGCCATCTTCGTCGCTGAAAAAACTGCGCAGATCAGTGGTCAGCGTGCCCTCGCCTACTTGCATGTTATGCAGCAAGGCCAGGGTGTTCTGCTGGTACAGGTCGGCCACTTCGGCGTGGTAGGCGCGCAGGCTGAGGTCTTTGTTTACCTGATAATCGCCACCGACATAAGCCATGTGCGATGAGGTGGCCGCACCGTTGAAACGCCCGTTCGGCGAAGCGATGCTCATCGACTGGTAGTTAGTGGAGTCACGCCTGTTGATGCGATCGATATAGCCGGTATTGAGCGTCAGTCCGTCAATGTCCTTGGAACTGAGCGTGGTGCCGCGAAAAGTCTGCGGCAGCAACCGCGACGGGCTGGCAAAGGCGAACGGCAGGAAAATCGACACATCGCCGGTCTTCACCGTGGTTTGGGCAAAGCGCATTTTGGCAGTCATGGCCAGGCGCGAATATTCATCCGCCGCGCGCTTGTCGCTGCTGGATACCGGCAGTAATTCGGTGCCGCTGCGGTCCGGTGACGAGTCCAGCTTGACCCCGATCAATGCACGGGCGTCCAGGCCGAAGCCGACAGCGCCCGGGGTAAAACCCGACTCCGCATTCATGATGAAACCCTGAGCCCACTCCCGGGCCGCGGTTTTCGCCCCCTCGTCCTTGTAATCCCGGTCCAGGTAGAAATTGCGTAAGGTCAATGTGCCGCGGCTATCGTCGATGAAACCTTCCGACAGCGCTGGAGTGGCGACCGCACATAAGCCCAACAGGACGAAACCGCGTGCGCAAAGAGGTAAGTCTGAGGTCGTCGCAAGGACGCCCCGGGGTGAATTCGTCATGTCCTATGTCCACTTATTGTTGTTGTTTTTTTGAACGTGATCGCCAGCCATCCAGCCGCGATCTCGGGCCAGAGAGTGGGAAAAGCCGGAGGTGCCGTCAATCCACAATGGCCGATAATCGAACATTAATATTCGTATCTATTTCCAAGAAAAACTAAAAAACACATGACATCCTGTTGATTTTAATAGGTTTATGTCGATGCATTTGGACATTTTCCGTTAGCGTTCACTTTTTAGTTATCTTTGTTAATCTTAATTGCGGCTTGGCATTGCTGGATGCGAGCAAGCCTGCGTGCGCCCGTCAGCACACTCACAAAAACAATAAAGAGGTTTGCCATGGACACTCCATCACGTCGCACGACGCTGACTATTGCCCTGTGTTTTATCGTCGCTCTGATTGAAGGCTTTGACCTGCAAGCTGCCGGCACTGCCGCCGCAGGGTTGCGTCAGACCTTTGCCCTGGACCCGAAAATGATGGGTTGGGTGTTCAGTGCCGGCATCATCGGTTTGCTGCCGGGCGCCTTCTTCGGTGGCTGGATTGCCGATCGCATCGGTCGCAAGAAAATCCTCATCGCAGCGGTGCTGCTGTTTGGCGTGTTCTCGCTCAGCACCGCCTACGTCAGCTCTTTCTCCGGCCTGCTGCTGGTGCGTTTCATGACTGGCCTGGGCCTGGGCGCCGCCCTGCCCAACCTGATCGCCCTGTGTGCCGAAGCCGTGGGAGAGCAACGTCGCGGTACGGCCATCAGCATCATGTATGCCGGCGTGCCATTGGGTGGGGCACTGGCGGCGGTGGTCGCCATGCTGTTTCCCGAACATTGGCAGACGACCTTCATCATCGGCGGCCTTGCCCCATTGCTGGTGGTGCCACTGATGATGGTGCTGCTGCCTGAATCCAACGCCTTTCGCCAACAACAAAACAGCGTCAACCCGACGCGCACTTCAACCGGCCAGGCCTTGTTCGGCGAAGGCCGCGCCAGCGTTACCCTGGCGTTATGGTTGAGCTACTTCTTCACCCTGACCGTGATGTACATGTTGCTCAACTGGCTGCCCTCGTTACTGCTGGAACAAGGTTTCAGCAAACCCCAGGCAGGCCTGGTACAGATGCTCTTCAATATCGGCGGCGCCCTCGGCTCCCTGCTCGGCGGAGTGTTGCTGGATCGCTGCAACGGCATCAAGGTGGTGCTGTTTGTGTACACCGGCTTGCTGGCAGCGCTGGGCGGGGTTGGCCTGTCCGTGGGCATCATCCCCATGGCCATCGCCGGTTTTGCCGCGGGGTTGTTTGTGATGGCTGCGCAACTGGTGCTTTACGCCTTGGCCCCGCCTTCCTACCCAACTTCAGTGCGCGCCACCGGCGTCGGCGCAGCGGTAGCGATCGGTCGTTTGGGCTCGGTGGCCGGGCCTTTGGCGGCCGGGCAGATTCTGGCGGCCGGAGCCGGCACCACCGGTGTCCTGCTGGCCACCTCGCCCGGTTTGGTGATTGCAGCCTTGACGATCATCAGCGTCATTGCCCGCTCGACTTCGTTGAACGTGTCGATGAGTAAGGTCAAGGCCTGAGGCCATCCGAGCGGCGTAGGTAAACAGGTGCTGTTGTGGGGGCTCAAGGTGAAGCTGTTTGAAAGGCGTCAATTCCTGACTTTATCGTCTGCAATAATCTCGAACTCATTCCATACCCCTGCCTCTAATGTGTAGATCAACAGAGGTAACGCGATTATGAACAGCGATAACGGCATCGAATCAGAAGCAACCTCGAGTACCCCGCCGACCGATACGTCTGGCAAACCGGTCGATAAGAATCTTGAGGACAGCGCTACGCCCCCCTCAACTCAAACCAAGGAGCAGGAAGCAGAGGAGCTCAGTCGAAAAATCGCGGAGATCGAGCGCAAGGTGGCTGACGGTCACTAACCGATTACGCCCGCATACACCGATCGATCGACATTGCCACCTGACAGAATCACCCCCACTGTCTCCCCCGCCCGAGCTTCACGTTCCTGAATAAGCGCCGCCAAGGCGGCGGCCCCGGCTCCTTCGGCGAGGTTATGGGTGTCGGTGTAATAGACGCGCATGGCCTCGGCAATTTCCTGTTCGCTGACCGCTACGATCCGTGCGGCCCCGGCTGCGTAGAGGGCAAAAGCTGCGGGGATCGGTTTGCGCACGGCCAGGCCATCGGCGAAGGTATTTGCCGAAGCGGTTTCCTGTATTTCGCCCGCCTCAAAAGATAACTTTGCCGCCGCGGCTTCACGGGACACCACGCCCACCACCTGGGTCTTCAGGCCCAGTGCGTCGCGGGCGGCGATCACGCCACAAATGCCCGATCCGCAGCCAATCGGCACGTAGACGGTATCGAGATGCGGCGCGGCAGTGAACAGTTCCAGGGCGTAAGTGGCCACGCCTTTGACCAGTTCCGTGTGAAACGGTGGCACCAGGAACAGGTCATGCGCTTGCGCCAAACGGGCGGCCTCTTCACGGGCCTCATCAAAATCCCGCCCACACTCAATGACTTCGCCGCCAAAGCCGCGCATGGCAGTGTTCTTTTCCACCGAGTTGCCCTGCGGCACGACAATCAACGCCTTCAAACCCAGCGCGCTCGCCGCCAGCGCCAGGCTCTGGCCATGATTGCCGCGGGTGGCGGTGACGATGCCCTTCGCACCGGGATGTTCACGTTTGAGCCAATGCATGAAGGTGATGCCGCCGCGTATCTTGAAAGCGCCGGTGGGGGTGTGGTTCTCGTGCTTGACCCACACCGTGCAGTCCAGCCGCTGAGCCAGCAAGGGCCAGGCATACTGGGCGGTGGCGGGCATCACCTGGTACACATGGCGAGCCGCCTGTTCAATATCGTCACGAGTCAATCGGTACATGAAGCTATCTCCCTGAGTGGTTAGCCAGTCTAGGCATCGCCGCCGTGGGTCGGCTTTCAAAAAACCGACCTGACTTTTGCGCCGCTTCTTCACTACTATGGCGCTCATGAACCATCAAAACCGCCTACAGCCATCGCCCTTGTCTGAACCGGTCCGCCGTGTCGAGACTGGGTCCTGGGCGATCGAATTGTTGCCCAGCGCCGCTTACTCGACCCGCTATGTGGCGGCCCAGGCCTCCATCGGGTTTGCCTTCGACAGCCAGCGCGGCCTGCACGCCTTGGGCAGCGACCGGGTGCATCCTTTCGAGGCCATGCCCAACGGCCTGGCATTCGTTCCCGCCGGCTGCGACGTGTTCTCCGAGTCGCTCATGGGCGGTGAATACCTGCGCGTAACGCGGACCGACGGTATCCCCCTGAGCGGGGATCACCCATTCAACAATCACATCGATCAACAGGCCATTGACCTCGCGCTGCGAATGCGCGGCGCGCTGTTACGTGCCTGCGTGGAAGATGACTGGGAAACCTGGGCCTTGGCGCTGGCGCAACGGGCAACCGGTGATAGCGCGTTGTCGACACCGGACCAAGGCGCTATCACTCCCCGGCGCATGCGCCTGCTTGATGAGTTTATCGAAGCAAATCTTGAAGGGCCGCTGGGCGTGTCAGCGATGGCAGGTTTGCTGGGGTTGTCCGAAGGATATTTCATGCGGGCCTTCAAGCTCGCCACGGGCAAAAGCCCGCACAGCTACCTGATCGACCGGCGTCTGGCCAAGGCCCGGGCACTGATGCGTGATTCCACCGCCAGGCTGTCGGAAATCGCCCTCGCCTGCGGGTTCAATTCCCAGGCGCACATGGCAACCACGTTCAAGCAACGGCTCGGGGTGAGCCCGATGCAGTTGCGCTAGACCGCCAAAACACTGCAAGGCACCTGATACAAGATATGCTCGGTGGTGCTGCCAAGCAGTTTCTCTCCGCCTGGATCCTGGACTCTGCCCATCACGATGACGTCCATGTGATGTGTGTTGGCAAACTCACTCAGCGCCGCAACCGGGTGTCCCAGAACGAAATGCCTGCGGCCAGGCGGAACGTTGTATCGACTGGCCAGTTTCAGAAACGATTGTTCCAACGCTTTGCGCTGCCATCGGGTCAGCTCCGACAGCGTTAAGCCTGTGTCTGACGCCTGGTAGTCTTGGGATATGTCGTAGGCATACAGCAAGTGCAGTTCAGCATCACACTGTTCGGCGAGACTGCAGGCCTGGCGAATAACGCGATCATTGAGTTCATTTTGTCCAGGCTCGGCCAGCGACGCCTCTACCGCCGCCACGACCTTGCGCGGCAAGGCAGGTCGAACCCCGCCCACCAGATACACCGGTACCGGTGAGTAACGCAGCAGGTGCCAGTCCAACGGGGTGAAAAAAGCACGCTTGAGCACCGACTCATGTTGGATTTCCTTGATCAACAGGTCAGGCTGCAATTCGCTGAAGTGGTCCAGGATGTCCTTTTCCATGTCATCAGCCCACGCCAGCTCGGTGGTCACATCGACCCCTCTGGCATGTAGCTTTTTCGCCTGTTCCCCCAACCAGTCGCGGTGGTCCTGCAGGTAACGCTCGCGTGTCTTTTCACGGTCACCCTCTTCAAGCAGCGACAACAGGTTCAAGGCAGGAATCAACGCCGCTATATGCAAGCGTGCAGCGCTGGCCTTGGCAAGCGCTGCGGCATGGTCGATCACCGGAGAATGGCGCAGGGCCAGGTGGGTGATGAGTAACAGCTGTTGATACCGGCCCATGATCTGCCTCCAGACAGGTGAAACTCAACCTCTGCCACTGCCAGCTACACATTCAGCCGTGACATCTGCGCCGGATCGGGCACCAGCGTCATTTCAGACTGCGCCGTCGGAAGATGCCTGACGTTGATAAATATCAACCGGAGCAAGGCTGCCGTTCTTCACGCCGCCGGCAGGCCACAGCGGCATAGAGGCAGCGGTCTAACCGTATCGTTGGGCCTGCTGCGGCGCTGCGTCGGCTGGCAACTTGATCATCAGGACGCTGCACATGGGGTCTTCGAGTATCCCTTCAGCGGTCAAGCCGATATCAGAGGCCTGCGTATGATGATCGGCCGCACCGATGACCAACAGGTTGTAAGCACTGCGCTGCAGATAAGCATGAATTGCATTCGCCGGAGCGCCGGGAATGAAGTGCCGATGCTGGCTGGCAATACCATGCTGGCTGGCCAAGGCATCGAACGCCTGTACCTGGGCCTCATAGAGGGACAGGTCACCGTGGCTGGCAGCGGCACAGTCGTAAACGCTGATCACGTGCAATGAGGCACCGCAGGCGTTTGCCAAGTGCCTGGCCGCCTCGATGAGCGAATGATTGTCGCGGTTTCCTTTCGCCTGTGACTCCATGTCAACCGCTACCAGAAACTTGCTGGGTGTCTGAATCGGGCCCGGCAACACATAAAGCACGGCAATCGGGCTGACGCTCAAGAGTTCCCAGTCCAGTGCTGACAAACCGCGCTGCGCCAGGCCTGGGCGTTCCTGGATGTCCTTGATGATCAAGTCCGCTTCAACACGCTGCGCATAGGCAACGCATTCGACTGCCGAGGAACTGGCGCATACCAGCTCTGGATGGACATCCACGCCTTTTTCCTGCAGGTGCGCACTTTCACTTTCCAGCCATTTGCGACGCGACGACATTAAGTTATCGCGCACGATGTCGGGCCTCTCGGTGACTGCATGGCCGGGCGGCTCTACACCGTGGGGCTCAGTGAACATCGCCACGTGCAGTGGCACGCCCAGGGCGCGTGCCAGATCGCCGGCATACTCCAATCCGGGAGAGTGAGCTGCCTGAGGGGGGGCAAGAAACAGTAAACGCAATGGATGAGTCATTTCACACCTCGGCATCCGATGATAAAAATGGCGTCCCTGCGCATTCCTGCTTGGGTGGACAGGTGCCGCATAGAGCGGCTTTTTAGTCCTGTTGAACTTCATTCATGGGGCAAGCCCGTGGCCAGTTCGACATTCGGCACCCACAGGGCATCAATGCAGGCCGAAGCGTCCTTCTGCGTCACAGGTTCAAGGGCCAGCGGTTCAAGCAGGCCTCTGTCGACCAATGCCAGACGCATGATTCCGTTTTTGTCGAGAAGCGAACTTGCCAGACATTCACACAAGGAGCGCGGCAGCGCCTCTGGCAGCGGGCCTATATCGGCATTCTCCAGCTCAAGCTCATAACGCTCGGTACAGGTGTCTGCCAGATCCTGCATCGCATGGGTCGCGAAATACGACACCGTGAAATATCCCGAGGTCAGCACCGCCAGAATCGACAGCAAAATGGCTGCCTGACGTTTTCTCGAGCGTGTGCCCCGAAGATGCAAAAACCCGGGCAATGCGGATTTGCTCCGGTCCTGAACCACCTGCGCCCCGCTGATGGGTCTGTTGTTTGTCATGACCGTATCTCTGCCCCATGCTTATCAAAAGAATGGCGCCGATCAACGAATGCCGTTTGATCTGGATCAACCTCGTGCTGCTGTTTGCCATTTTTCTGGCTACAGCAACACGCGGTGGGCGTTCAGGAGTAGACCGTTGCAGGCTTGGTGGCCCTTGCTGGGCCACCCTGCCCGGCCCTGGAAAATCGACGATGACCGCCCACCCCTCCGCCATCAGGCGGGCGACGAACGATCACCAAAGGGCGATATCGTAGGTAAGGTAGATCCGGTTACTGTCCCGTCCCCTCGAGAATTCAGAGCGGTAGACGTAATTGCGCAGCTTCACGCCCAACCCTTTGAAGGACCCTTGCTGCACCACATAAGCCAGTTCAGCATCGCGCTCCCACTCTTTGATGGTGGTGTTGGACTCTCCATCGTCGCCGCTAAGGTAACGCGTGGAGAACGTCAGGCCGGGGACGCCCAGGGTCGCGAAGTTGTAGCCGTAGTTGAGCATCCATGTCTTCTCGTCTTCCTCTACGAACTTGCCTATGCCGGCGTTGCTGAAAGAATAAACGGACGCGCCGCTGATGTAGGGCAGCCCGGCGTCGCCCTTCAGTGTTTGATAGCCGCCGCCTACGGTATGGCCTGCGACAGCGTAAGTCAGCTGGCCGCTGAGCATATGGTTGTCGATTTTACCGCCATAGGCAGAACCGCTATCAACGCTGCGGAAGTAGCGCAGATCACTGGTCAGCACGCCTGGGCCGAGCGGCAGATCATGTTGGACACCCGCAAAGTTCTGCCGATAGAAGTTCTCCAGTTCGCCATGAAAGTAGCTGAGGCGAATCGTCTTGCCCAACTTGTAATCGGCACCGAGGTAACTGAAGTCCCCTGACTTATCGCCACTGTAGCCGTCTGGCACGATGGGCATACTGTCGCTCGAATCTCGCAACTTGAAACGATCAAGATAGCCGCCCGTCAGGCTAAGGTTATCAATGTCGGTGCTAGTGAACTGGCCGCCCTGGTAGGTCTGAGGCAGCAGTCGGGCATCGTTGTAAATGAGCACCGGCGTTTTAGGGAGCAACGTACCGTACTTGACGGTGGTCTTGGCAAATCGAGCCTTGGCGGTCATCCCGAAGCTCGCAAATTCATCGGCGGCACGACCGTCATCATGCACAGGCAGCAGGCCGGTGCCGCTACGACCGCGGCCGGAGTCGAGCTTGACCCCCAGCAGGCCCAAAGCATCAATACCCAAACCGAGGCTGCCGGTCGTGAATCCCGACTGATAATCAAGCAAAAAGCCTTGGCCCCATTCGGTGCGCTCGCTCTTGGCGGTCGTTGCCGCTCGCGCACTCATGCCATGTTCATCGCGGAAATTTTCATTGATGTAAACATTGCGCAATTGCAGCTTGAGTTTGCTGTCGTCGATAAAGCCTTGCGCATTGGCATTGGCCAGCGGCAACAAAGCCAGGAGAGTCAATAAAGCTCCACGGTTATAAACAGAGGTCATATCAAACTACTCATTGTTGTTATTTGGAATGCAGCTGACCGTCCGCCCCACTGGCATGGGGCGTCAGGTGTCAAAGAGGTTTGGAGAATCAGGAGAACAGACTGATTGCCCCAGTCAGCAAGGCCAACGCAGTCACGACCAGGGAAGTGAGCACCGCCCATTTGACGGTGGCTTTCTGGAAGTCGCCCAGATCACGGTCCACCATGCCGACCAGCAGCAGCGTCGAGGCCACCAGCGGACTCATCAGGTGTACCGGTTGGCCGAGAATGGAGGCCCGTGCAATCTCGACCGGATCAATGCCATAGGCCGCTGCGGCGTTGGCCAGGATCGGCACGACACCGAAGTAGTAGGCATCGTTGGACAGTACGAAGGTCAGCGGCATGCTGGTAATGGCAACCACCAACGGGAACAAATGGCCCCAGGATGGCGGGATCCAGTCGACCAGGGTTTGCGCCAGCGCATCGACCATTTTCGTCCCAGAGAAGATCCCGGCGAAGATACCCGCGGCAAACACCAGCAGAACCACGGTCATGGCGTTGCCCGAATGAGCGAGAATTCGTTCTTTCTGAATATCCAGTTGCGGATAGTTGATCATCAACGCCAGGACAAAACCGATCAGGAACAGGATCGCCGAGTGCATGAGGCCCATGACCAGCGCAACCATCACCGCCGTCACCAGCAGCAGGTTGACGTAGGCCAGTTTCGGGCGCTTGTGCGGCGTGTCTTCAATAATCGCCTTGATGTAGCAATTACCCCCACCGCTTTGCAGATGGGTGTTGCCGATGCGCTTGCGTTCGGCACGCCCCAGCAGAAACGCCGTGAACACCACCCACATCGCACCGCCGATCATGGTCGGCAGCAAAGGCACAAAATACTCACCGGCATCCAGGCCCAGCGCTGCGATCGCACGGGTCGCCGGGCCGCCCCAGGGCGTCATGCCGCTCATGATGCTCAACGAGAGCATGGAAATGGTCGCCAGGATCATCGGGTTCATGCCGATGCGCTTGTACAGCGGCAACATCGCTGCACAGGTGATCATGTACGTGGTCGTGCCGTCACCGTCCAGCGCCACCAACAGCGACAGCAGCGCCGTGCCCACGGCGATTTTCATCGGATCACCGTTAACTCGCTTGAGGATCTTGCGGATCAGCGGGTCGAACAGACCGGCATCGATCATCAGGCCGAAAAACAGAATTGCGAACAACAGCAGCGCCGCCGACGGCGCGACCATCTTCAAGCCGTCCAGCATCATCTTGCCGGTGGTACCGCCAAACCCGCCGATCACCGCGAAGACTATTGGCACCACCGTCAGGGCGACGATCGGTGACAAACGTTTGGTCATTATCAGGAAGGTGAAGACCACCACCATGGCCAAGCCAAGTAAAGCGAGCATAAGTCAGATCTCTTGTTGTTATGAGTAGCTTGGCCGACATTCAGGCGCACGCCATCCCACTCGCCAGGCGACACTCGAATGATTGCCTGGCGCAGGTATTCAGGAAGATAACGCGGTGATGTCGGGTCAGCCGTGACCGGTTAGATGTGATTCGCGACCTTTGTGTCGTCCCAGGCGTGCTCCGTTGCCTGGATGTGCCTCGGGGAGGGTTTGCCATCCAGGGTCTGCAACAGCACATCGCGGTCGCAGGCATTCTCCGAGATGGAGATCACCACGGTCGCCACTGCGTTGCTCGCCAGGCTGGTCAGCGCCCGCGCCTCGGACATGAACCGGTCGATCCCGATCAACAGGGCCAAACCGGCCAGAGGAATATCGTGGATGACGGTCAGGGTCGAGGCCAACGCGACAAAGCCGCTGCCGGTAACACCTGCGGCGCCCTTGGAAGACAGCAACATGATCGCCAGCATGGTGATGACCTGGGTCAGCGTCAGGTCGATGTTGCAGGCCTGTGCAATGAAGATGGCCGCCAGCGACAGGTAGATCGCCGTGCCATCGAGGTTGAACGAGTAACCGGTTGGCAGCACCAGCCCCACGACGCCCTTTTTGCAACCCAGGGCCTGGAGCTTTTCCAACATCCGCGGCATCACCGGTTCAGTCGAAGAAGTGCCCAGCACCACCAGGAATTCCTCGCGCAGATAACGCAACAGCTTCCACAAACTGAAGCCGTGTGCACGGCAAATGCTGCCCAACACAACGAAGACGAAGAAGGCGCAAGCGACGTACAGGGTCATGATCAGCTTGGCCAGCGAGCCCAGCGACGTGATGCCGTACTGCCCGACAGTGAAGGCCAAGGCTCCGAAAGCGCCGATCGGAGCAAAACGCATCAGGTAGGAAAATATCTTGAACACCATGTGCGAAGCTGATTCCAGCATATCCAGCACTGGCTTGCCGCGCTCGCCCAAGGACGACAGGGCAAAGCCGCAGAGCACTGCGATAAACAGCACCGGCAGCACCTCGCCTTTATTGAAAGCGCCAATAAAGGTGTCGGGAATGATGTGCATGAAGAAGTCCACCACACTCAGCTTCGCAGCGGAGTCGGTGTATTGCGACAGGCCCTGGGTGCTCAACTGGGTCGGGTCTATGTTCATGCCTGCACCGGGCTTGAACAGGTAGACCGACACAAGGCCAATGATCAGGCTGATCACCGTCAGCGCCAGGAACAGCAGCATGGTCTTGCTCAACAAGCGCCCCAGCGAGCGCTTGTCACTCATGCCGGCGATGCCGGTGACAATCGTGCAGAACACCACCGGCGCGATCATCATCTTGATCAACTTGATGAAAGCATCACCCAGCGGCTTCAAGGCAATCGCCTGTTGCGACCAGAAGTGCCCGACCAGCACGCCCAGCAGCACGGCGCAGATGATCTGGAAGTAGAGCGATTTAACAACTTTCATGGCATCACCCATTTTTAGAATTGTTCTGATGCAAACGACAATGACTGCCTGGACTATCCGGCCAGCCGGTGTGAAGCGGTGGCGTAGACGAAACCTGAGAAAAGCCGGCGGGCGGTGCGCACCACCGAGGCACGAATGGTCTCACCCTTTTCGCCGGTATAGGACAGCACGACATCGATACCGCCGCTTGGGTGCTCAATACGAACCTGCTGCAGACGCGGCTCGCTGATGCCGCCGAGCAACTGCGCCACTACGCTGCCTTCAGTCACGCAAGCGGTAGCCAGACCGATGGAGCCGGTGATCGCCAAGGCGCGATGACAGTTGTGCGGCATGAAATAGCGCACCTGGACCGTCCCGCCCGACTTGGCAGGCGACACCAATACCGGCTTGGGGATGACCTTGTCACTGACATCACCCAGGCCCATGGCCAGGCCGGCTTTGAGTCGCAGGGACTCCAGGCGTTGCAGGAACGCTTTATCGGCGTCCAGTTCAGCGGGGCCTTCATCGCCGCGCTTGCCAAGCTGACTGGCCTCGACGATCAGCATCGGCATCGCCATGTCGATACAGGTCACCGGGATACCATCGATCAGGTCCAGCGATTGCCCCGTCGGGAAGAGCTTGCCGGTCTTGCTGCCAGCCGCATCCAGAAAGGTCAGTTGCACCGGAGCCGCCGTGCCAGGCACGCCGTCGATGGCGGTGTCCCCTTCATAGCTGACCTTGCCCTCAGGGGTTTGCACCTCTGAATTTACGAAGGTCCCGGTATTGAGGTTGCGGATCCGCACGCGGGTCAGATCGCCAGAAGGCTTGACCAGCCCCTGCTCGATGGCGAACGGGCCGACGGCGCACAGCATATTGCCGCAGTTGGGCGCGGTATCGACCCGGCGCTGGGAAACCATGACCTGGACGAACAGATAGTCGACATCCGCGTCCGGGTGCAACGATGGGCTGACGATTGCCACTTTGCTGGTTTGCGGGCTGCCGCCACCGATGCCGTCGATTTCCAGCTCATGGCCGGACCCCATCAGGTTGAGCAGCAGCTCATCACGTTCGGCGATGGCACTGGGCAGGTCCCAGGCAAGAAATACGGGCCCTTTGGAAGTACCACCGCGCATCAGCACACAAGGAATTCGCTGCATGAACACTAACTCTTGTTGATCAATCTGGATAATTGATGTTCTGGACACAAGAGTGGCAGGGTTCTAAAAGTGTTTCCAATGCAAAGATCAGAGCAATTATTGCGTTTCACGAATGAATTAATTTACGATGATTTCCCAGCGCATCGCTCTTGCCCGGTGAGAAAGAACATGGAATACGAGCTTCAGGACATACGATCTTTCGTGAAAATCGCTGAACTAGGCAGTTTTCATGAAGCCGCCGATGCGTTGCATCTCTCTCAACCGGCCCTGAGCCGGCGCATGAAAAAACTCGAGGAAGGCCTGGGGACCGCCTTGCTGGATCGCACCACCCGCAAGGTCAGCCTGACGAGCGTCGGGCGCGATTTCCTGCCCAAGGCGCGGCGCTTGCTGGATGATTTCGACGACTCGATTCTCAATATTCGCGAACTGGCGGAGCGCCAGATCGGTCGGGTGACCTTGGCCTGCATCCCCACCGCGGCCTTCTATTTCCTGCCTTCGGTGATCCGCCTCTATAACGAGCGCTACCCCAAAATCCGCATCCGCCTGCTCGACCTCAGCGCAAACGAAGGGCTCGAGGCGGTACTGCGTGGCGAAGCCGATTTCGGTATCAATATGATGAGTGGCCAGCACCCGGATATCGAGTTCGTGCCATTGGTCAACGAACCTTTCGTTTTAGCTTGTCGACGCGACCATGAACTGGCCAGACGCAGCTCGGTAAGCTGGTCTGAGCTCAGCGATTACCGACTGATCGGTGTCGGTCGTCTCAGCGGCAATCGAATGCTGCTTGACCATGCTTTATCGGGTTTGAGCTGGCGTCCGCAGTGGTTCTACGAAGTGCAGCACTTGTCTACGTCATTGGGGTTGGTCGAGGCCGGCCTCGGGGTGTCGGCCATGCCCAGCCTGGCAATGCCGGCCGAGGATCATCCGACACTGGTCAGCGTGCCGTTGATTGACCCGGTGGTAAATCGATCGCTGGGCCTGGTCTATCGAAGGGGCGCATCGCTCTCCCCGGCCGCGGAAAAATTTGTCTCGATATTGCTTGAACAATGGGAACACTGATTTTTCGGGGTCCATGATCAGGACTGGATGAGAAACGGGCCGATCTCAGTCAACCTCCGTGCTCATTGCAAGCGCTTGATATTGCTCCAGCTCAGCCAGCCGTTGGACCAGGGCATTGCGAACACGCTCGTAAGCCCCGCTGCCTAGCAGTAGACGCCTGGGTGCGGGATCGACGTCGACAATCTCGAGCATGATCCTGGCCATTTTCTGCGGGTCTCCGGTAAGCGGGAAAGTACCCTCGGCGATTGCTTTACGCACTTCACCGGCAGGCGTTTGCTCGTACTCAGCCATCGCGGGCGGACGAACCAGCGCGGCGCCGAAATTAGTTCGTGTCGGGCCCGGCTCTACCAGGGTGAACTCGATCCCAAAAGGCGCAACCTCCAGAGCGACCGACTCAACGAATCCCTCAATGGCCCATTTGCTTGCGTGGTAAAGGCTGAAGTTCGGGTAAGCGAGCTGCCCGCCCTCCGAGGACACTTGAAGAATTCGACCGCCCCCCTGTTTGCGCAGAAACGGTAGGCAGGCACGGATGAGTTGAATAGAACCGAGCAGATTCGTTTGCAACTGCTGGTCGATCTGTTCATCGCTGGCTTCCTCCGCCGCACCAAACAACGCGTAGCCCGCACTGCTCACCACAACATCAATACGTCCTAGCTCGGTGAACGCCTGATGAACCACAGCGCGGATGGCCAATGCGTCGTTTACATCGAGCAACGCTGTCCACAGTTGCTCGCCGTAGCGTGTCTTCAAGTGACTCAAGGCCTGAGGCTTACGCAAAGTAGCCGCCACACGGTCCCCCCGTTCCAGCAATTGTTCGACCACCGCCAGACCAATGCCGGACGAACTTCCAGTCACTAACCAAGTTTTGCTCATGTGCTTGATCTCCGAATGAAGGGTGAGTTGCCATCGATGTGAGACCAAACTACGTCAGCCGGACTGCTGCTACTATGGGGCAGAATTCGGATGAGCTAATGAAATATAGCCATGAATCAATTGCCCCTTTCGCTTGCCGATTTACGCGCGCTGACCCGCATCGTTGCTCATCGCAGCTTTCGTAAAGCGGCCGATGAGTTGGGCCTGTCAGCCTCTACCCTGAGTCATATGATGAAAACGCTGGAGGCCGGTCTTGGGGTGCGTTTGCTGCACCGCACCACGCGCAGCGTTTCACCGACGGCAGCGGGAGAGCGTCTGCTAAGACGACTGGCGCCTGTGTTGCGCGAATTCGAGCTGGCGATTGAGGAAGTCAATGAATACCGGGATCTTCCCAGCGGCACTTTACGGATCAATGCCAGCGAACAGGCCGCGCGCGTTTTGATGAAAGCTGCCCTTCCGATATTCCTGGAACGCTTCCCCCAGATGTCGGTTGACCTCGTGACCGAGGGCCGTCTGATCGATATCGTGGCCGAGGGCTTCGACGCCGGTATCCGTTTAGGTGAAGCGATCCCCCAAGACATGATCGCCGTGCCGATAGGAACGGATACGCGATTTATTACCGTGGCGTCCCCCCAATACCTGAAGACTCATCCTGTCCCCCTTACGCCGGATGATCTGCCAGGACATCAATGCATCTGCATCCGGATGCCCAGTGGTAAACCTTATAGATGGGAATTCTCCAGGAACGGACAATCCTTGGTCATCGAGCCCAAAGGACAGCTAACCCTCGATAATGCCGAAATCATGGTCGATGCAGCCATATCCGGGCTCGGCATCGCTTACGTGCCAGAGCAGACGGTATCGCAACCTTTGGCAGACGCCCGTCTGGTCGAGGTCCTCGCGGATTGGTGCCCCAGGATTCCTGGGCTGTTTCTGTATTATCCGGGGCACCGCTATATCCCATCAGGCTTGCAGGCCTTCATCGAGGTCTTGCGCGAGTCTCATTGATTGTCCGCGACTGTGCATTCGAACATAACGGCATGCGCCCTTGCGAGGTGAACGCGCGACGGCCTCAAGGCCGACGCGTCGGTTGCGATCCGGCCCTTGTTTGAGCTGACTCAAGCCTTCTGCTCTTGCTGCAAGCGCTTGAGCAGCGCGTTGGCGGCGGCTTCGGAAGAAGCCGGGTTCTGGCCGGTGATCAGATGGCCATCCTCGACCACGTAACTCGCCCAGTCTGCCGCCTTTGAATACTCGCCACCTCTGGCTTTGAGCATGTCCTCCACCAGAAATGGCACCACCTGGGTCAATCCCACGGCCTCTTCTTCAGAGTTGGTGAACCCGGTCACTTTCTTGCCCTTGACCACTGGATGGCCATCCGGCGCGTTGACGTTCTTGAGCACCCCAGGCGCGTGACAGACGGCCGCGATGGGTTTATTCGCGGCGTAAAAGGCTTCGAGGAGGGTCTTGGAATCAGTGTCCTCGGCCAGATCCCACAGCGGCCCATGACCTCCGGGATAGAACACGGCATCGAAGTCGTAGGGATCAATTTCGCCCAGCGGCACCGTGTCGGCCAACGCTGCCTGGGCCCGGGTATCGGCGCTGAAGCGGCGAGTGGCGTCCGTTTGGGCCTGTTCCTCGTCGCTCTTGGGGTCCAGCGGCGGTTGCCCTCCCTTTGGTGAGGCGAGCGTAACCGTCACTTTGGCGTCGACAAACACGTAATAGGGCGCGGCGAATTCTTCCAGCCAAAACCCCGTTTTCTTGCCGGTGTCACCCAACTGATCGTGGGACGTCAGGACCATTAGAATGTTCATGTAAACCTATCCTCCAAGTCGGAATGAGCGGCGTATGTTCGCCCTGCATTACGTCAGAGGCCGCGTGGTAGCAGACGTTCAAGTGGGTGAAGCGAATCCTCATGAAACGGTCGTTGATCCCAGTGTTACTCCCACCATCAGCCCCGCTGCCGAGGAGTTCGGGGCCCGTTATTGAGTTGCCGAACCGGTTCACCGCTGCTAGAAATGAAAGACCTTGGCCTTGTCTCTGCCAGCGCCACAATCCAGGACAGCCTCGCGGGCATCATCCGTTGACCCCATTCATACCTCACAGGGAGCTTCACCGTGTTTCCGATGGATATCTGGTTCACCTACACCGCAGCCTGCGTGCTGCTGGTCTTGTCACCCGGTCCTGACAATCTGCTGGCCATAGGACGGGGGCTGAGCCAGGGTCGCCTGGCCGCCATCGTGTCCGGCCTGTCGTCTGGGCTGGGCATTTTGTTTCACGTCACCACCGCCTCGTTGGGGCTGACGCTGTTGATCCAGACCTCGACGGTTGCCTTCTGGGTCGTCAAATTGGTAGGGGCGGCCTATCTGGTCTGGCTCGGGATCAAGGTGCTGCGCTCCAGAAGCCTGATAACCTTCGCGCCCGCCGCACGACAGCCACTGCGAAGCATTTTGCTTACAGGCTTTCTTTCGGCGGCGCTAAACCCCAAACCCGGGTTGTTCGTCCTGGCGTTCATCCCTCAATTCATCAACCCCGCGCTCGGCTCGGTCACCGTACAGATGCTGGTCTACGGGTTCTGGTTCGCCCTGCTGACGGCCGTGGGGTTCTCGTTGATGGGGGTCTTCGCCACGCGCCTGTCGCAATACATCTGTCAACGCCCTCGCCTTGCCAACGGACTGAACCTGGGCGCGGGATTGACCTTCATCGTCTCAGGCCTGTCCATCGCCGCCCTCAGGCAGAAATAACCGCCCGTTCCACGCACCTAGCCACCAACCAGCGAAGTCGCCAGCAATGCCTGCAGCCCCATCGGCTTGGCGAAATAATAACCTTGGGCCTGCCCTGCCCCCATCTCCCGCAGCAAGAGCAACGTCGCTTCATCTTCGACACCTTCGGCCACCACGCTAAGGTCCAGTGATTCGGCCATACGCACGATCGCCCGGACGATCGCGCGACTGCGGGGGCTGGTGGTCAGTTCGAAAATGAACGACTTGTCGATCTTCAAACCGCTGAAACGGTATTGATGCACATAGCTCAGGGAGGAAAATCCTGCGCCAAAGTCATCGAGCACCACCGACATGCCGTTGTCGGCCAATTGCTGCATGGTCAGTCGGGCAATGGCGGGCTCGGCCACCAGCGCACCTTCGGTCAACTCCAGGCAGATCCGCGACGGCGCGACGTTGTAACGGGCCAACAGTGCCAGCACATCATCGGCAAAATCCGGGCGCGTCATGCTGTAGCTGGAGCAATTGACATGCACCGGTGGCCAATTGGCGTGTTGCGGTAGTGCGAGGATCGCCACGATGCTGGTGAGCATGTACAGATCCAGTCGACCGATCAGACGCAACCCCTCGACATCGGGCAGAAACTCGCCCGGCGCGATGATCCGGCCACCCGGTTGATGCCAGCGGATCAGCGCTTCAAGGGCCACCAGCTCGCCGCTTTCGACGCTGACAATCGGCTGGAAATACGGCAGCAGTTCGTCGGTACGCTTGAGCGCATTGCGCAGGTGCCCTTCACGCTCAACCTGGTCCGAGACTTCACGACGCACTTCCTGGTTGAACACCGCGTAACTGTCGCGCCCGGCATTCTTGACCCGGTACATCGCCGCATCGGCATCGCGCAGCAAGTCCGCGGGTTCGTGGTGAAACTGACTGTCGGCGCTGACAATACCGATACTGCACGACGAAAACACTTCGTGGCCATTGATGAAAAACGGCAGGTCGAACACCGACAGAATCCGCTCGGCGATTTCGATCACCACCTCCAGTGTCGCCTCGGGCGCCAGCACTGAAAACTCATCGCCCCCCAGGCGGGCCAGCATGTCGGTGTCACGCAGGCAACTGCGCAAGCGGTGGGCGGCCTGCATCAACAGCAAATCGCCAAAATGGTGGCCGAAGCTGTCGTTGACCATCTTGAAACGGTCGAGGTCGATGAACATCACCGACAGTTGCCCGCCTTCGCTCTCGAACCGCGCCCAGGCCAGATTGAGGCGCTGCTGCAGGTAGGAGCGATTCGGCAGCCCGGTCAGCGCATCATGGGCGTTTTCGTGTTGCAGCTTGGCGTTGGCGTGATCCAGTTCGCGGGTGCGGTCCTGCACCCTGGCTTCGAGCTTGAGGTTGGCGGCATGGATCGCTTCTGCGGCCGTGCGGCGCGACAATGCCGTATCAATGTGCCGTGACACGAACGTCAGCAGTTCCTGGTCGCGCAAGGTGTAGCGCACCTGGGAGGTATAGCTTTGCACCGCCAGCACACCCCGTACCACATCGCCATCGAACAACGGAATGCCCAGCCAGGAATGGAAGCGGACCGACTCGTAGGCCACTTCGAGTTCACCCTGTGCAGACAACCGATCCGCGTCGAAAGGATCAATCAGGCAAGGACGACGCTGGCGGATAACGTACTCAGTCAGGCCCCGGCACCCACGGCGTGCCTCAGGCAGGGTGGTTTTGCGCTCATCGACATAATACGGAAAGGTCACTTCACCGATCGCGTCGTCGAACAGCGCGATGTAGAAGTTCTCCGCGAACAGCAGATCCCCGACAATGCCATGCAAGGTCTGGAACAGCTCCGCCATGTCGCCAGGCTGGCTCGACAGTTCTGCAATCTGAAATAGCGCACTCTGCAGGTGTTCGGCGCGCTCTCGATCTGCCACTTCCTGCCTCAGCGCGTCATTGACTGCCGACAGTTCCAGCGTGCGACGCATCACCGTCTCTTCCATGCCCTCACGGTGCAGAATCCGGTCCAGCGCCATGGCCACGTGCCGGGCCACCACCAGAAACAGCGCGCGGTCTTCGGCGCTGTAGGTGCGTGCAACGTCGTAGACCTGCATGGCAAGCATGCCAAACACTTCATCGGCGGCATTTTTCAGCGGAGCGCCCATCCAGAATTCGGGACGATCACCCACGCAATAGAAACGACCCTCGGCCTGAGCGGCGCAAATGCCCGCGGCATCGATCAGCAACGGCTGGCCCGAGGTCAGCACCTGGCCGGTCAACGACAGACGTGAAGGGTCAAGGTATTCGTAGTGTTGGGACTCCACGGCATCGACGTCGATGATGTCGACGTAGTACGGGTAGTCGATTTTTCCGCTGTGGGGGTCATACAGCGCGAGATAAAAGTTCTCGGCATCGATCAGGCTGGCGAGCAGCCGGTGAACCCCCACCAGGAACACGGAGCGGTCGCGGGTGGAGCTGGCCAGGTAGGTAATTTCATACAGCACACGCTGAGTAATCTGGGCCCGGGCCAGGGTATTGGTCTGTACCTGGATGCCCAGGCATCGGGCAAACTCGGCAAGGGCCGGCTCCTCGGTATCGGTGACTGGCGCCAGTAGCCAACCCAGCACACTTTCGCCCCGACCGGTCGGCCAGCGGCACAACCGTCTGGTCCGGCAGAAGGTCTCGAACTCGGCGTTCGCAACGCTGGCCGGCCACTGTTGCCCTGGGTCGCCCTGCCCCAGCAGATGCAGTTGTTCACCGGCGCGATAAACCACCCACTGGGTGGTGTGGGTCCAGGTGCGCGCTGATTCCAGCAATTGTTCGATCGCGTCTTCGTTGCCAACGTATGCCATGCCGGCCGCATCCGGGTTTTCTTGCAGGTGAATTGCCACACCGTAATGGTTCGATGGCTGCGGGGGATCGCTCAATGGGCGAAAACTCATCAGCGCTCCCTGCGCCACAGTGGCGAGATTGAATGACTGATTGCCGGGCAATATGCCAGTGAGCCTTCGGTGTATAGCGTCCAGAGGGTTTTTTCAATCGTTTTTATTCACTTGAGTGCTATCACGACGCAATGAGTGTTTCATCGGTCATGGAGTGTTGCCTGCGGCGGCGCTCGTCCTCCCGGGTTCTCAACCATACGCCCCCGGGAGTCCCTGCAAGCACGGCCGGTTCATCGTGCCTACCACACAGCAATATGAGAATCCGCCCTGGGCTCGGTGCCGCCGCACAGGACACCGCTGACCGGGTCGCGGAGAATGATCTGGCCTCGTCCGTAATCAGTCCGGTCACTGGCGATCTGCACTTCATGACCGCGCCGCGCCAAGGCATTGGCCAAGTCGCCGGAGGCACCCTGCTCGATGCCAACTTTCATCTCACCAAGCCACTGCCAGCGCGGAGCGTCCAGCGCCGCTTGCGGGTTCAGGCCGAAGTCCACCAGGTTCATCACCATCTGCACATGGCCTTGGGGCTGCATGTAACCGCCCATCACGCCGAAAGGGCCAAGGGCCTGGCCATTCTGGGTGAGGAAACCAGGGATGATGGTGTGAAAAGTCTTCTTGCCCGGGACCAGGCAATTGGCGTGGCTCTGATCCAGGCTGAATTCCTGTCCGCGATTCTGCAAGGCAATCCCGCTGTCGGGCAGCACCACGCCGGAGCCGAATCCGTGATAGTTGCTCTGGATGAACGAGACCATGTTGCCTTCCCCGTCAGCAGTCGCCAGGTACACCGTGCCGCTGGCGTGGGGATCGCCGGGTTTGGGTGCCTGGGCCTGTTCGCTGATCTGGGCGCGACGGCAGGCGCTGTACTCCTCGCTCAACAGGTCAGTCACCGCCACACGCATGTGCAGAGGGTCGGTGATGTAGTGCAGGCCGTCGCTGTAGGCCAACTTCATGGCCTCCAGTTGGCGATGCCAGGTCTGCTGGCTGTCGCGGTGATCGAAGCTGAAGCCCTCCAGTATTTTCAGCGCCATCAAGGCCACCAGCCCCTGTCCGCTCGGCGGGATTTCCCAGACATCGACGCCTCGATAGTTGACGTGGATCGGTGCCACCCATTGGGCGCGATAATCCTGCAGGTCCGTGGCGCGAAGGTAGCCGCCGCTGGCCCGGGAGTGGGCATCCAGGCGTTCGGCCAAGGCGCCGCGATACAGGCTCTCGCAGCGGGTGGCAGCCAATTCTTCAAGGGTTCGGGCCTGGGCCGGGTTGCGGAAAATCTCCCCGGCCCGTGGCGCGCGACCGTCAATCAGAAAAGTCTGGAACCAGGCATCCAGGACCTGATCACGATGAGGCGTGAATTCGTTCAAAGCGATCTGCCATTGATGGGCAACCACCGGCGACAGCGCAAAACCGTCCCGCGCCAGGCTGATCGCCGGCTGCAGCAACACGGCAAAGGGCAGCTTGCCAAAGCGTTGCGACAACTCGGCCCAGGCCGATGGGCAACCCGGGACGGTTACCGGCGTCCAGCCATAGAGCGGCATCCGTTCATGGCCGGCCGTCTTGACCGCCTCGATACTCAGGGCCGCCGGTGCATGGCCGTTGCCGTTGAGGCCATGTAACTGACCCTTGCACCAGACCAAGGCAAAAGCATCGCCACCGATGCCACAACCCGTGGGCTCGACCACCGTCAGCGCCGCCGCCGTGGCGATGGCCGCATCAATGGCGTTGCCGCCCTTTTGCATGATCTCGATGCCCGCTTGGGCAGCCAGAGGCTGGGACGCGGCGACCATGCCCCGGCGGGCAAAAACGCTCTGGCGTTGCGACGGATAAGGGTACTCGTGAGCAGAAAATTTCAGCATGGCAAAGACTCTTCAACACAAGGATTCATTGGCGGGACTCAGGGCGAACACCCTTGGAACGGTCATAACACGCGACTGAGGAAAGCCCGGGTTCGCGGGTGCGTGGGATGGCTGAAGATCTGCTCCGGCGGGCCTTGCTCGATGAGTTCACCTTGGTCCAGCACCACCACACGGTCTGCCACTTCGCGGGCAAAGCCCATTTCATGGGTGACCACGACCATGGTCATGCCCTCCTCTGCCAGCGCTTTCATGACTTGCAGCACCTCGCCAACGGTTTCCGGGTCGAGGGCGCTGGTGGGTTCATCGAACAGCATGGCCTGGGGTTTCATCGCCAGGGCCCGGGCAATCGCCACCCGTTGCTGCTGGCCGCCGGAGAGCATCGACGGGTAGTGGTTGGCCTTGTCCGCCAGACCGACCCGCTCCAGCAGGTTGCGCGCCTCTTCCAGCGCTGCGGTGCGCGGTATCCCGAGCACCTGGATCGGCGCCTCGATGATGTTCTCCAGGGCCGTCATGTGGGGGAACAGGTTGAAGCGCTGAAACACCATGCCGATGTCCCGGCGCTGGCGGGCGATGTTGCGCTCCGACTCACGCACCAGGCTGCCGTCAGCCCGCTCGCGATAGCCCATGGCCCGGCCATTGACGCGGATGCGCCCGCCCTGGATGTCTTCCAGCAGATTGATGCAGCGGATAAAGGTGGTCTTGCCCGAGCCGGAGGCACCGATCAGCACCACCACTTCGCCGCGCCGTACTTGCAGGGATATGCCCTTGAGGATCTGCAGCTCGCCAAAGGACTTGTGCACATCCAGCGCCTCGATGATCAGCTCTTCACTTTTGTGCGCCATGGCTAACGTGCCCTCAACAGGTTCAGGGTGCTGCGACCGAACATCCGCGTCGACGCCGGCGGTGGTGACGAGGGTCGGTCCGATTGGCCGAAACGGGCTTCCAGCCAGCGCTGGAAAAAGCCCCAGAGAGTGGTCAACAAGAGGAAATAGATCGCCACCACCAGGTACAACTCGAACACCCGGAACGTCGCCGACGTGACCATCTGGGTACTGAGCAACAGCTCCTGTACGCCGATCACACTGACCAACGTGGTGTTCTTGAGCATCACGTTGAACTCGTTGCCCAGTGGCGGGACGATGACCCGGAAAGCCTGGGGCAAGACAATGCGGCGCATCAGCTTGGCGAACGTCATGCCCAGGGAACGCCCGGCTTCGTACTGGCCCTTGTCCACCGCGCCGATGCCGGCCCGGATGATCTCGGCCATATAGGCACCTTCGTTGAGCCCCAGGGCAATGATCGCCGCCTGGATATTGCCGGGAATCACCAGGCCGAACAGATCGATGTCTTCGAAGCGGAAAATCCCCCCTGCCGCCAGTGCTGTATAGAGAAAGACAATCTGCACCAGCAACGGCGTGCCCCGCATCAGCCACACATAAAAACGCACCGGTAGATGCAGCAACGGATTGCTCGACAACCGTAGCAACGCCGCGGCCAGTCCCAGGAAGCAGCCCAGCAGCATCGCCAACACACTGATCACGCAGGTCAGCCAGAGCCCGGTGAGGTAAACATCACTGGGCTGCAACAGGTACTGCCAAAACACATCCCAATTGAAGTTCATCAACGCTCACCTCAATCAAGAGTGTCACTGGCGACATGCCATTTGCTGAGCAGTTGGCTGTAGCTGCCATCACTGCGCATGTCGTTGATCACCTGCTGCACTGCGGCGCTCAGTTGCGTGTCGTCCTTGCGAATACCCAGTCCGGTAAGAATCCGGCTGAAGGCAGGCACCCCTTCCTCAAACAAATCGGGGGCCATGGTGGCGTAATAACCGGCGGTTTCCACCGTGGTGCCGTAGGCATCGACCTGGCTGATGCGCAAGGCCTGGAATGCATCGGTATCGGTGTTGTAGACCACCAGTTTCATTCCAGGCTTGCCAGCCTTGGCCAGCGCTTCATTCTCGGCGTCGAGCAGGGTCTTGATGGTGGAGCCATTGAGCACCGCGACTTTATGCCCGAACAGGTCCGACAGCGTCTTGATTGCCTTCGGATTACCCTTGGGCACGACCACCGCCTGGCTGGAGTACATGTAGTTGACGATATCGATCACCTCACGGCGCTCGGGCTTGTCAAACAACTGGTCGACGATCATGTCGCACTGCTTGGCGAGCAAAGCCGGGAGCAGCCCGGAAAAGGGAATCACCCGCCACTCGACTTTCTTGTCGCCCAGCCGCTTGGCGATTTCCAGGCCCAGGTCAACGGTCAAGCCCCTGGGTTTCTGCGCTTCATCGAAGGACACCAGGGGCGGCGAATCCATGCCTGAGCAATAGACGAGTTTTTCGACCTTGAGCAAGCGCTCCGGAACAACGGGCGCGGCAACCGCCCACTGCGCACAGAATCCCAAGGATAGGGCGGCAACCAACAGGCGAGGCTTATGCATGACCAGACACTCCAGTTCAGTTAGTAACGGGCAGTACTCAAAGTCAAAACAACGGCAGGCGCGGGGCCCGCTCTGGTTATTTTTTCGATTGCAGAAATTGGATCAACTCAGGAACGGTGCCTTCGATGTGCGCGCGCACCACTGCCTCGGCCTTATCGGCGTCGCCAGTACGAATCGCCTCAAGAATCACCGCGTGTTCCTGGCGCGCACTCAGCGGTTTTTCCACGTGCTCAAGCCATAGGCGCATGGGCGCCTCGATCAAGGAATAGAGGGCACTGATCTGCTTCAGCAACCGGGGACGACCGCTGAGGCTGCACAGGTATTCATGAAAGGCGCGATGCCGGCTGACCCACTCGGCGCTTTCCTCGCGGTAATCGTCCATCTCGTCCAGCAGACGCTCCAAGGCTGCCAATTGGCGCTCGCCTATCCTGGCTACCGCGACACGGATCGCCAGGCCTTCGAGGACGCTGCGCATCTCGAAGACTTCGTGCAGCTCATCGATATCCAGGCCACTGACAACGGCCCCGCGATTGGGTCTAAGGGTCACCAGGCCCTGGGCGTCCAATCGACGGAACGCCTCGCGCACCGGCATCCGGCTCATACCGATCTCGCTGGCGATGTCTTCAGCGATCAGCCGGTCACCCTTGCGCAATCGTCCCCCGCAAATGGCGTCCAGCAGGAAGTTGTAAGCCTCCTCCTCGGCCGTCATCGACGGGCGCCCAACGTAACTCGGAGCGAATTGCATGGCAGCACCTTTTGAATTTTTGTATCCAATTATCCATAAATTCAAAAAGCAGAATGCGTGCCAACTGAATGGATCGATGTGCAAGTGATTGATTTGAAGGAAAGGGTCTTGCTATGGGGCGTGCATGGGCCCGGCGTCAATTGGGTAGACGTGCTACCAAATGGCTCAAGCGACGCCCATTAGTGTGCACAGTGGTAGCCAGGTAACACTCAATCAGCCAGCCCTGGGAGTGTCCGAAGGTGACTCACCAAACAGCGCTCGGTAATGACCTTCCAAAACGGCCATAACCTACTAAGGTTTTAATCGCCTGCTGAATCGGCGCGATTGCGCCCCCAGATGACCACCGTGCGACTTCCAGGGAAGGAGAAACCGTATGAATGCCAGATCGGACCCGGGCGGTGACGGCATCGTCCTTATACTGGGGGCCACCGAAAGCGTCGACAGTGTGGCCTACGCCTACGGGCATGCGCGCGAGACACTCTGGGATCACCCGCGCAATGCCGATCTGCGCCGTCAACACCCGGACGGGACGGCGCTCGCGGCGGGTGATTCGTTGTTCGTCCCGCCGCGTGTGAAAGCGACCTTCGAACAGAACGCCACCGGGCAAAGACACACCTTCCGCGTACTGAACACCCCTGCCATGCTCAGGTTTCGCCCTTATGCCCTCGCCGGACAGGGCCTGGCCCGGCACTTTCAGGTACTGCGCGGTGACACGCTGCTGGGCAGTGGCGAAGCCGAAGCCAACGGCGATATCGTCTGGCCTCTGGAGCCCACCGCCGACGACATCACCGTGCGCGTAACCTTTGACGGCTTCTCCCGCGACTATCATCTGAGGCTGCGCGCGCTCGACCCGATCAGTACCCTCAAAGGCGTGCAGCAGCGTCTGCGTGGCCTTGGCTACTTCAACGGCGACTGCGATGGTCAGATGGATGACGCGACCCGTGTGGCCATCGGTGCGTTCAAGATGCAGGCCGGATTGCCCGACGACAATGACTTACTCGGCGATGCCGTACGCACCGCGCTCCACGGCTACCACGGCGAGGCCCCCGTATGATCAGGGTTCGCAAAACGCCTACGGCCCCTCCCGCGCTACAGCGCTCGCACGATGCCATGAAAAACAACGTCCTGCAGGCTGTCCAGGCTGGCGCTTCGGTGGTCCTCTGCACCAAAGGCACCAACACCGCCAAAACAAAAAGTGTTCCCAAAGGCTCGGTGAAGGTCGTCATCGATGACGACCAATACAAACCGCCCCACGCCAAAGCGCTGCTCAAGGTCGACCAATATGGCAAGTGCGCCTTTTGCGAGGCACGCTTCATGGACACCGCAGGCGGGGATGTTGAACATTTCCGGCCGAAAAAACGCCACGACGGTTTCGTTCCAGTGAACGACAAGGCAATGGATAACCTCGGTTATTTTCAGTACGTGTACGACTGGAGCAACCACTTGTGGTCATGCAAGGAGTGCAACGAGACCTACAAGAAGAACTACTTTGACGTGATACCGGACAACCTGGCGCAACCGCCGCCGAGACTGGAAGACTTCAACACCGAGGATGAGTTCTGGGACGCCATTGGCGAATGGGGCCGGTTTAGGCCACCGCGCCACGACGCGTGGGACGACCCGCACAACGCCGAGAAACCGGTGTTGATCAATCCTGTCACCGAGAATCCCCGCGAGCACATCAACTTCAATTGCGCGACAGGACTGGCCATCCCCGCCCCTCTGAATGACCTCAACCAACAAATGCAGCCCACCAGCGACAGGGGTGGCAAGAATATCCTTGTGCTCGGTCTGAACCGCAAGGAGCTTGTGTTCGCCCGCATGCGGCATCTGACAATGTTGCGAGGCGTTTTTCTGGAGATGACCCACAGCCTCGACCTGACAATCGAATTCCTGAAATGGCAACGTGGAGAAGAGTGGTTCAAGACCTTGCAGGAACCGACATTGCGCCACCTGGTGAAATACCCCGACGCTTATCAGGTATCGGACAATCCAACGCGCTGCGCTATCGAGTTTTTGTTCTATTCGACAACGCCCCAGGCACCGTTCTCTGGATTGGCAATGGACGCCTTTGCCTGCTGGAGCCTGGAACTGGCTCGGCACGTGATGCAGTTGCGCGAGCACATCACTCAGCTGCAGGCCGCACAAAGCGGGATAGCCCCGGCCACCCGCAGCGTCCACGAACTCCCCCGGCTCAGTCTGCATGCGACCATCCTCGCTACCTACAAGGCGGACATGAAGGCGCTGCAAGCATTGCGCGACACCCTTGAGGTGTATGCTCCGCTATGGAATGCCGGCTTTGAGCAAACGCACATCGAATACGTCTGCCGGGATCGCCTGGAAAAAGTCATGGCTGAACACGCCCAATTTTTCCTGTGGCAAAAGAACTATACCCGTTACGACCCGGCTTTCGTCGCCGGCTATCTGACCCACGAACGCAACTTCCTGGATGTCTACAACGCCCTGGAAACCTATGAGTGCGACAAGAGTACGTGGAGCAATGCGATAGACGCGATGAGGCGAAACCTCAATAGATACGGGCCGGATCTCGCAGAAGACCTCACGCCCCATTGCAATCAGGTCGTCGCCCGACTCAAGGTGGTGACGCAAGCGTTCGACCAGGATCGAAACCTGACTAAGACACCGCCCTGGTGCAACGAAGTGGTCAAGATAGGACAGGATGCTGAACAGCTTACCGCTGAGCTCGACCGCCGTTGCCAAGCCTGTGGGAACGAAGATGCCAGCAACAGCACCACTGAAATGCGCACCACGCTGACGAAAATCGCCAACGCCGTCGCCAAGCTGAAAGCGGGCGACATTCCCCGAGAAGTGACGCCACTTGAATTGCCAGCCCCGCCGAAGCCCTGGATCACGCCAAAGGCCACCGGGCTGCGCAAGCGCGCCGGCATGCCCCAAGACCTGGACGCCGCGTGGAAGCACATTCGTTTGCGATCCAATTCATGAGCCGCGGCATCGCTCGACGGCACGCTGATCGAGTTTGGGAAACGTCACCTGACAGTTGCCGGGATCAACCCCTTCCGCTCTCGCCCGGCCGAGTTCGTCAAGCACACCGCTGCGCTGGGTCCCATTGGGCAGCACAATGACGTAGGGCTCCCCGCTGACGGGCTGCCCCTGCATATCCAGTAACTCGATCTCCACAAAGGTCAGCGCAACCGGCTCAAGTGGATTGACGGACTCGGACGAGGTTTTTACCCGCGCACGCTTGCGAGCCGCGGCGGACACCGGTGCAACAACCGCTTCCACAGCGACCGAGGCCGGTACGCGAACGGGCATCGGTCGTTGATGTGGATATAGGTAAGCACACAACTCGCCACTCGACAGCTTGCCCGCGACCTGATGACGAACCTCGTCATCGTCCAGCAGATGGACCAGAACCCCCTGGGCGGACAATAGCCCGCGCAGACGGGGTACTTCACCGGCCCCGGCAAAATGTCGGCGAACAAAGTGCTCTGCCTGCCATGGTTCACGCGCATCGATCCTGGTCGCCGGGCTTCCCTCTCGCAGCACGGACTGGCCATCAGCAAGGTTGGATCGAGTACCCAGCTCGATGCGATCGGCCCCGTCAAAAAAACAAATCCGCATAGGCTGCCAGTCCCGGGCAGGAGGATGAAAAGGCAGTGTAGATGATCCAGGCATCCCAACTCAGGGTGTGTTGCGAAACCCGGCGACCATTCGGAATGCCGCGCCAACCGGACAGGAGTTCCGGTCCAGGATGGCGCGCACCTTTGTACTGATCTTTTTCCGATAGATGTCCAGTAAACCGCTGCGAGATACAGCCGCTTATTTTCCCCCCTCGCAATTGACCATCCAGGCAATCCCGAAACGGTCTTCGAACATCGCAAAACGTTCCGCCCAAAAGGTCTTCGCCAGGGGCATCTGCACGGTGCCACCTGCACTCAAGCCATTGAACAGCCGTTCGGCCTCTTCCACGCTGTCGACGTTGAGGGAAACCGACACGCCTTGCGGCTGGCGATACGGCTGGCCTGGCGGGCAGTCGGAAGCCATCAGGCTGAAATTGCCCACGATCAGGCAGGTGTGCATGATCAGGTCGGCGTCCTTGGGCATGCCGACGTCCTCCGGCGCCTCGGCAAAGGACATGGAAAACAGCTCGCCACCAAGGACGTCCTTGTACAACGCAAAGGCTTCCTTGCAGCGGCCGTTGAAGGTCAGGTAAGGGATGATTTTCATGCTCGCAACTCCTGTAGTCGGCTTCACGATTGATTGGACAACTGCGCCCGCAGACGCTCTTCCTGCTCGCGCAACTCGGGGGTAAAGCTCTCGCCAAAATCCTCGGCTTCGAAGATCTGGCGGATCTCGATTTCACTGTCACTGATCATCGGGTTCGGGCAGCGTTTGACCCAGTCGATGGCTTCCTGCAGCGACTGGACCTGGAAGATCCAGAAGCCGGCAATCAATTCCCTGGTTTGCGCAAAAGGCCCCTCGACGACGGTCCGGTTTTTGCCGGAAAACTGCACGCGCACACCCTTGGCACTGGGATGCAGCCCTTCTCCGGCGAGCATCACCCCGGCCTTGAGCAATTCTTCATTGTAGGCGCCCATGTCGGCGAGCAATTCTTCGCTGGGCATCTGTCCGGCTTCCGATTCCGGGCTGGCTTTGACGATCACCATAAATCGCATGCGCTTGTCTCCTGAGAGTGGATGGATTAAGCCGCCCTTGTGGTGGCTCTACGGACTAATCGGATGGCAAGGGTCGAAATCGACAGCCTGACGCAATTATTTTTTTGGCAGGCCGTTGCGGCTTCAGCCATGGATCACTCGGACCAACGGCGCAGCCTTTCACACCATCCGAATGAACACTGCAAACCGCAGAAACGCTTAAACAGCCGTCATGCCCGACGATAGACGCTGGGCGTGACCCCCACTTCGCGGCGAAACACCTGGGAAAAATGGCTGGGGCTCGAATAGCCGACCTCCAACCCGACATCGATGATGCTTCGGTCCGTCTCCAGCAGCAGATGCCGGGCGCGGCTCATGCGCAAGCGAATGAAGTACTGCGAGGGTGAAAGCCCGGTGGCGCGCTTGAACATGCGGCTGAAGTGGTACTCGCTCAGTTGCGCAACCCGCGCAAGGTTCGCGAGGCTGAAATCGGCGGCAAGCCCCTCGGTCATTGCCTCGATAACGCGGCGCAGTTTGTAGGCCTGCAACGCGTTGTTGCGCCGGGCACTGCGGTTTGGGTCAAGGTAGCGCCGCACCAAATGCACGGCCAGCGCCTGAGCCAGGCTGTGGGCAAACAAGGGGCTGGGCTGGCGCTCGTCGATGAGTTCCTGGCGCAGTTGCTCCAACAGGAAACTGATTCGTTCATCCCGGTCACCGGAAACATCGAGGAAGCTGACCGGGTCGGCGTGTTCGCCCAGTACCTCGCGCGCGGCTTGATCAATCAATGGCAGGCCGAGATACAGGTGCATCACCTCAAAAGCGTCGCAGCCTTGGGTCTGCCAGCGCATCTCGTAGGGTTCGCCAGTGTTGGTGAGAAAGAAGTCGCCGGTCTTGACGTCGGACGCGACCCATTCCCCACCCAGAACGCGCTCCTCGACCCGAGCCGCGCCCGCCAGCACCCACACCAGCAGAGGCTCGACCACCGCGGGCACCAGGATGGGCTCGACGATGCTGTGATGGCTGAACCGCAACATCACCACGTCCTGCATCTGCGGGCGCGGCGGTAACGTCTGCGGCGTTCCCGGCAAATAGTGCAGCATCGATTCGCCCGTAATGCGTTGAGCATCGCTGGCGAGGTTTTGCGGATCGGGTTGGTGCACAGGATGCTCCATCGACAAAGCCCTCTGACGAGGACTGGTGCCAACAGGATAACGCGGCGGCGGCCATGAGCAAGGTTGCGCGACAGACCGTGTGCGCCGCAGCCTCGCATGCTGGAGCAAAACCCCAACAGTCCAGGCAAGCCTGCGAAAGCCCGAACATGCACATTGAGAGACAGTGAAGCCGTCGATAACGACAGCGCCTCACGGGCGCGGAGCCGGCGAATGTCTCCTCGGCTCGCAACGCAGGAGAGCATCATGACTGATATCACCTACAGCATCCCCCACGAAGTCGCAGGCAAAGTCGCGCTGGTCACCGGCGCGGCCAGTGGCATCGGCAAAGCCATCGCACTGTTGCTGCACGCTCGTGGCGCCAAGGTCGTTGCTGAAGACCTGAACCCCGCCGTCGAAGAGCTCGCCCGTCCCGGGCTGGTGCCGCTGGTGGCGGACATCAGCGAAGACGGAGCCGCCGAGCGCGCGGTCGGCCTGGCCGTCGAGCAGTTCGGCCGGCTGGATATCCTGGTCAACAACGCCGGGATCATCATCAACAAGCTTGTCATCGACATGACCCGTGAAGACTGGGAGCGCATTCAGGCAGTCAACGCCACCGCGGCCTTCATGCATTGCCGCGAGGCGGTGAAAGCGATGATGCCCAACAGATCCGGGGCAATCGTCAACATCGCCTCTTACGCATCCTACTTTGCCTTTCCGACGATCGCAGCCTACACCGCGTCCAAGGGCGCGCTGGCCCAGTTGACCCGCACGCTGGCGCTCGAAGTGATCGAGCATGGCATCCGCGTCAATGCCATCGGCGTCGGCGATGTGGTGACCAACATCCTCAATGACGTGGTCGACGACGGCCCCGGCTTTCTGGCCAAACACGGCGAAGCGGCACCCATCGGCCGCGCTGCGCAGCCGGAGGAAATTGCCGAAATCGTCGCCTTCCTCGCCTCGGACCGCGCGAGTTTCATGGTCGGCTCGGTGGTTATGGCCGATGGCGGCATGACCGTCACCGCGGGCTAATGCGGCGTTGTCGCTGCACACCCCGGGGCAAGGATGCCCTCGGCCGGCGTCTGTTGACTTTGGTCTTGATCGATAAGCCGGTTCGGTGTCGGTTACGCCATACAGGATCAGGCAAACCCGCGACATTTTTGACATAACGGCCAAGCGGATCCACTCCCTAATCTGGACTCACGAAACGGATGACACCGGACGGCCCGGACAGGGCCATCCGAACTCGCTGTTCAAATGTGAGGGCAGAACATGAAAAGCATCAGCCGATTGTTGATCGGTACCGCTTTGAGCGCCGTTGTCGTCTCGGCTGATCTAACCGCAGAAGGAGAATGGAACATGCGACGTATTCAACCTACTACCGCCAGTCACCCCTACACCGGCATGTGGATCACCGCTGATGGGAATATTCGCCATGAGCTGTTGCCAAATGGGCGCTACGACGAGGCTCGCGGAAATCGCGAAAGCGCTTATCAGGGGCGTTACGAGGTGGAAGGCGATTACATCCGCTACTGGGACGACACGGGCTTCACTGCCGATGGAACGTTTCGGGACGGCGTCCTCTACCACGCCGGGATGGTCCTCTATCGCAAGTAACAGAGACGCCCGGCTCCTTTTGGCCGGGCGTTTCTCGTCTCGCCAGCATGAAGGATGCATAAAACCACCCTCGAGCGGAGACTGGTCGTCCGTTTCATCGCCAGCGTTGCACCACCGGCTAAGAACGAAACGCATCAACCTTGAGCCCATACCGACTCATCTTGTTGTACAACCCCCCACGCGACACATTCAGCCGTTGAGCCGCCAGGCGGATGTTTCCGCGCGTGTCTGTGAGGGCGGCAATGATTGCATTCATTTCATGGGTGCCAAGGTCCGGCGCCGTCCGAGGTTCAGGGACGCTCGCCCACGTCGATAGTCGCCCTCGCTGCCTGATCTCCAGCGCAAGATCGCTCGGCTGGATCAGTTCGCTCATCGCCAGGTTGGTCGCCCGCTCAATGACGTTTTCCAGCTCGCGAACATTGCCCGGCCAATCGTAGGCGCCAAGCATATCCAGTGCCACGGGAGAAAGGTCCTGCGTCGATTTGCGGAGCGACCGGGCACAACGCGCGAGAAAATGCCGCGCCAGCAACGGCACGTCTTCGCGGCGCATTCGCAGTGGCGGCACGGTCAGGTTCAGGACGTTGAGCCGGTAGTAAAGGTCCTCACGAAAGGCGCCCTCGGCCACCGCCTGGCTCAGGTTGCGGTGAGTGGCGGCAATGATGCGAACGTTGACCCGCAGCGATTTTTTTGCCCCCACCCGTGTCACCTCGCCTTCCTGCAGGACGCGCAGCAAGCTGACCTGCGCATCAAAGGACATGTCACCGATTTCGTCGAGGAAGATCGTCCCGCCATCGGCCAATTCGAACTTGCCTGCCGAGCCACCGCGAGCCGATCCGGTGAAAGCGCCTTCGACATGACCGAACAGTTCGCTCTGCACCAGGTCACGGGGAATGGCGCCGCAATTGACCGCCACGAAAGGACCGCCACAACGGTCGCTGGCATTATGGATCGCCTGGGCGAACAGCTCCTTGCCTGTGCCGCTCTCGCCGAGGATCAGCGTGGTCGAATCACTGCGACTGGCGATCCGTGCCAGGTGCACTGCATCCTGAATCGCCCGTGAATGGCCGAGGATGGTTTCGAAGGTGTAGCTGGCCTGGGTGCCCATGATCCGCCGGGTGATTTCCCGAATGCGTCGGTTTTCGCGCAACGAAACAATCCGCCCGCCTTGTTCCAGCGGGCAGACCGACACCAGGCAGGCCAGATGGCTGTGGTCGTGCAGTTCAAAGGTGCAGTCCAGGTCCCGTACGCCCTCCCCGCTGGCAAGCAGGACGGCATCGGTCAGCTCACTTTGTCCCAGGCCCTTGAACGGACTGCCGAGCAGGTCATGGCCCACGCGGAACAACTGACGAGCGTAATGGTTGAGCGCCTTGATGCAGCCCTGCTCATCCAATACCACCAAGCCCTCGTTGAGCACTTCAAGCACGGTTTGTTGCTCTTCCAGCAAGGTTTGCAGCGCCATCTGCCTCGAGACCGCCTCGGCCGCGGCCTGGACGGTGCCCAGCGTATGGAAGTGAAACCAGCCTGGCTCCGCCGTCAAGGTCAACATACCCAAGGTTCGGCCCTGGGCATCCCGGATAGGCGCGGCGGCGCAATGCATGCGGCGCTGGCGCAGACCAAGCCCGAAGTTCTCCTCGGCCAGCACATAGACCAAACGGTCTTCAACGATCGCCAGCCCGGTGCAATTGGTGCCCTGTACCGACTCCAGCAGGCGACTGCCTATGGGGGTGAGGTCCAGGCCACAAAAGTACAAAGTCGTGCCTTGGGTATCGGTCAGATTGATATGGCCCTTGGGGTTGTAGGCGAGCAAACCGCGCATGACCTGAGCCGCCGCGGCGATCAGCACCCGGTTGGCTGCCAGTGTCGCGGCGAGGTCGTCGGGCGCGACAAAACGGTACTCGCCGTCTTCCGGGTCAAGGCCGGCATGGACGCTGCGCAACCAGGACTCCCAAATCACCCGCCTGATTCCGGCAGGGCGATCGATTACCCCCTGCAAGCACGCTCGCCAGGCCTCATCCAGCGCAGTGCTGGGCCCTTCGTTCAATGACGCCGGGCCAAGCGCGGTGAGGTAATCGCGGTCTTCGGCGCTCAAGGCGGCAGGTTGCTGATTCATTATTCGGCCATATGTTCATATTTTCGACATGTCAGTATAGACATGTAATCAAAATGAACATCAATGCAAACGACAATGAATAAAACCTGTTTAATATCAATGAGTTGATTATTGGCACAGCGCTTGCTCCCTGCTTATCCAGACGAGGACATTCTTAGCGCCGAGTCGTAAAAACAATAAAGGGAGTCATGCTCGTGAGTACATCCAGGATCATCCGCCTTGGCCTTATCGGCGCCGGCCGCATGGGCAGTTTCCACGGCCTCACCGCCGCCCGTCACATCCCCGGCGCGTGCCTCGCTGCCATCGCCGACCCTACTCCCGGCCAGGCCGCGCGCCTGGCGGCAGAACTGGACGTGCAGAAGGTCTATGCCGATCCACAGCAACTGCTTGATGACCCGGACATCGACGCCGTGTTGATTGCCGCCCCGGCGCGCAGCCATGCCGAACTGGTGATCAGTGCGGCCCGGGCCGGCAAAAGTGTGTTCTGTGAAAAACCGATGGCGATCACCCTGGACGAAGCCGATCGCGCCATAGCTGCGGCTGCCGATGCACGGGTGACACTCCAGGTCGGCTTCAACCGGCGCTTTGCCAGAAGTTTCCGCACCGCTCATCTGGACGTGGTTGCCGGCCGGATCGGTACGCCACAACTGCTGCGCTCGCTGACCCGCGACCCGGCGCTGAACAACCCCGCCGCGTCACCGCAATGGGTGATCTTCCTCGAAACTTTGATCCATGACTTCGATACCCTGCGCTACCTGAATCCGGGCGCCGAAGCGGTTGAGGTTTTTGTGATGGCCGATGCCCTGATCGCACCGGCCTACAAAGACAAAGGATTTCTCGACACCGCGGTGGTCACGATCCGTTTCAACAACGGGGCCATCGCCACGGCCGAAGCGAATTTCCAGGCGGTCTATGGCTACGATGTCCGCGGCGAAGTGTTCGGCAGCGCTGGCATGCTGACCATGGGCAACGTCAACGACTCCGACCTGCTGCGGTACCTGGCCAATGGGGTTCAGGCCGACACCCAGCGCATGGACACCGACTTGCTGCGTGATGCCTATGTGGCTGAGCTCAACCACTTTGTCAGTTGCGTACGCAGTGGCGAAAAACCTCTGGCCAGCGGTGAAGACGCCCGGGCGGCACTGGCCATTGCTCGCGCTTGTATCGAGTCCTTCCAACTGGGTAAACCGGTGCGCGTACAAGGAGCTCATTCATGAGTTTCATACCGTTCAAACTGGCGATCAGCGCCGAGATGGTCTTTCTCGACCTGCCCTTTATCGAGCGGGTCAAACGCATCCATGCGCTGGGCTTCAGCGTCGAGATATGGAACTGGACGACCAAAGACCTCCAGGCTCTCGTCGCGACTGGCGCGGATTTCACCTCCATGACCGGCTACATCTCGGGCAACCTGACCGATCCCGAGGGTATCCAGCAATTGCTCGACAGCGCCCAGGAATCTCTAGCCGTCGCAGCCCAATTGGGTTGCCCGAGCCTGAACCTGCACGGCACCGGCCTGGGTGATCAAGGATTGCCAGTCAAACCCGTTGCCCAGACCACCGGCCGCATGTGGTTGAGCGCCTGCAAGACACTGGAAAAAATAGCCCGCCTGGGCGAAGACGCGGGCCGGGTATTCCTGCTGGAAAACCTCAACACTGAAGTCGACCACCCGGGCACGCCTTTCGCCCGCGCTGACGATACCCTGGCACTGATCGAGGCCGTGGGCAGCCCGCACCTGAAGATGAACCTGGACCTCTATCACGCACAGATCGGTGAAGGAAACCTGATCGAACTGATCCAGCGCGCCGGCAACGCCATCGGCGAAATCCAGGTCGCCGACGTTCCTGGCCGCATGGAGCCCGGCACCGGCGAAATCCACTATCGCGCCATTGCCAGGGCGTTGTTCGGCATGGGATACAGCGGTGTCGTCGGCCTCGAAGGCTGGGCCAGCGGTGACAGCGAAGTCGCGCTTGAGCGTTTCAGACAGGCCTTCACGCTTGATGGATGAGGCCGGCACTGGATTCATTTAAAGCCCGCGGCAAATTTCTTGGTGACGTTCAACTCATAACAACAAAAGGAAAACCATCATGCGTCGTTGCACACTGCTTTTCGCCACCCTGCTATTGCTCTTGAGCCAATGGGCCGTCGCCGACTATCGCATCGGCGTCAGCATCGCCAGGGTCGACGACAACTTCATGACCTACGTGCGTAACGGCCTGGACGAGGCCGCGAAAAAGGAAAACGTGCAGATTCAATTCGAGGACGCCCAAGGCGATGTGGTGCGCCAACTCAACCAGGTCCAGGGTTTTATCAATCAGAAAGTGGATGCGGTCATTGTCCTGCCGGTGGACACCTCCGCCACGGCCAACATCACCCGCGCCGCGGTCGAAGCGAAGACACCATTGGTCTACGTCAACCGTCACCCCGACGAGCGTACCTTGCCCAAAGGCGTCGTCACCGTGGCGTCCAATGACATTGAGGCCGGACAGTTGCAAATGCGCTATCTGGCCGAAAAGCTCGGCGGCAAGGGCAGCCTCGCGATCATCATGGGCGACCTGGCGCAAAACGCTACCCACGACCGCACCGAAGGCGTCAAACAGGTGCTCAAGGATTATCCCGGGATCAAGGTTGTCGAGCAGCAAAGTGCCGAGTGGCAGCGCAGCAAAGGGATGGACCTGACCAGTAACTGGTTGCTGGCGGGTAGCCGTTTCGATGCCATCGTCGCCAACAACGACGAGATGGCCATCGGTGCGGCCATGGCGCTGCAACAGGCCGGCAAAGCCAAGGGCGAGATTGCGATTGTCGGTATCGACGGCTTGCCTGACGGCCTGGCGGCAATCAAGCGCGGGATGCTGGTCGCCTCGGTATTCCAGGACCCCAAGGCCCAGGCGAGCAGCGCGGTACAAGCAGCACTCAAGATGATCAAGGGAGAAGCGGTAGAACCGGACGTCTGGGTGCCCTTCCAGCTGATCAGGCCCGAGCAACTGGCGGTGTTTGAGCAACATTACAAGTAGCGGATACGCTCAACGCTTCGCCGCGATCCCGGTAAGGGATCAGCGGCGATGCACAACCCCAAACCCTATTGAGCAACACAGCGCGTCATATAAAACCCGCCGAGTCACTGCCCCACCCTGGCCCAGAATTCTTCGGCAGATGGACTGAGTGGCGCTACTGGACGGGTCAGATGAATTTCCAGCGGTATATCCCAGCTTTCGTCGAGCGCTCTGACCAGGCGCCCATCCAGTATTTCTTGCTCGGTGAGGCTCCTGGGCAACCAGGCCACGCCTTTGCTTTCCAGGGCCATGGACATTAGCACCGCTGCAAGGTGGCTGCTAAAAAGTGGTTTGAGGTGAAGGTAATCTTCTTTGCCACGCAGTCTGTGCGCGACGATACGCCCCAAACCGGATTCATGGGTGTAAGCGAGGTACGGCAATGCCGCAGGCGAGGTGCCGAAGTTAGCGCAGGCACTCGCAAGAGGAACGAGAACGTCTTCACCCACCTTCTTGCCGATGAACTGATCAGGGGCCAGTAGCGGTGGAACATCGGGATGGCGGTGGCAGAGCAGAAACTGAACCTGGCCATGTATCAGCATCTGCTCACAGGCAGCCATGCTGTCTGAGTGCAGTTGCACAGCCTCAATGGGGGCACCGTTCTCTGAGCTTCGCAGCCACTTGGGAAAAAATGTAAACGACAGGGAGTGAGTTGCCGCGAATTGAAGCGACTTGGCGGCCATTCCAGCAACCTCTTGAGCCTCGTTGCGCATTCTGTACAAGCGCCTGGCAGCCTCTTGGGCACTTGGCAAAATTTGCCTGCCAGCTTCAGTAAGCGTCGCTCCTTGAGGCGTTCGAACGAACAACTGCACCCCCATCCAACTCTCTAACGAGCGCACTCTGCGGCTGAATGCCGGCTGGGTAACGTGCCGCGCTTCAGCCGCCCGAACAAAGCTGCCGTACTCCGCAAGCGCTGAAAAATCTTCAAGCCAGACGAGTTCCAAGGGCCATGCCTCCTGTGCATAGGGTGCGGCATTAATAGCATTGGGCGGGTGCCATCGCAAAGCCTAACGTGGGCCTACAAACAACAAGAGGACCCCGTCATGCGCATCGTAGACATTCGTGAAAAAACTGTTTCCATTGCCTCCCCAATCGCTAACGCCTACATCGATTTTTCGAAAATGACCTGCTCGGTTGTCGCGGTCATCACTGATGTAATTCGTGATGGGAAGCCTGTCATTGGCTACGGTTTCAACTCCAATGGTCGCTATGGCCAGGGCGCACTGATGCGTGATCGTTTCCTGGCGCGTATCACGCAAGCGGATCCAGACACGCTCGTCGACCATGAAAACAACAACCTGGATCCGTTCGCCATCTGGAAAACCTTGATGACCAACGAAAAGCCAGGCGGCCATGGCGAGCGCTCTGTCGCCGTTGGCACCATCGACATGGCGGTATGGGATGCCGTCGCCAAGATTGAAGGCAAACCGCTGTATCGCCTGCTGGCCGACCGTTACCGTAACGGCGTGGCCGATGACAAGGTCTGGGTCTATGCAGCGGGCGGCTACTACTACCCTGGCAAAGACCAGACCAAGCTCAAGGCAGAAATGCAGAGCTATCTGGATCGTGGCTACGACGTCGTCAAGATGAAGATTGGTGCGGTACCGCTGGACGAAGATATCCGTCGCATCGAAGCGGTACTTGAAGTGGTTGGCGACGGCCGTCGGTTGGCGGTCGACGCCAATGGTCGTTTCGATCTTCAGACCGGTATTGCGTACGCTGAAGCCATCAAGAAGTACAACCTCTTCTGGTACGAAGAGGTTGGCGATCCGCTGGACTACGCACTCCAGGCCGAGCTTGCCAATCACTATGAACTGCCCATGGCTACCGGTGAAAACCTGTTCTCTCACCAGGATGCCCGTAACCTGCTGCGCCACGGTGGCATGCGCCCCGATCGCGACTACCTCCAGTTCGACTGCGCTCTGTCCTACGGGCTCGTGGAGTACATGCGCACCCTGAAGGTGATGGAAGAAATGGGTTGGTCTTCCCGCCGCGTAGTGCCCCATGGCGGTCACCAGATGTCCCTGAACATCGCAGCGGGTCTGCACCTGGGCGGCAACGAATCTTACCCGGATGTGTTCCAGCCGTTCGGCGGCTTCGCTGACGGCATCCGCGTGGAAAACGGCTATGTCGGTCTGCCGGATATTCCAGGTGTTGGCTTCGAGGCCAAGTCCGCTTTGTACGCAGTGATGCGTGAGTTGGGCGAAGGCTGATCAACCTCGATCTGCGGTCTCTTTGAAAGAGGCCGCAGCCCCCGGCGTCACCCACTGACGCCGAGCCACATGCCCATCACAACAATAAAATGAGGTGCTTCCGTGGAAATCTCCAAGTCCCGCTGGTATGGCCAGCTGTATGTGCAAGTGCTGATCGGCATCGTGATCGGTGCAGCAATCGGTTACTTCGTGCCTGATATCGGAGCCAAGCTGCAACCCTTTGCCGATGGCTTCATCAAACTGATCAAAATGCTGTTGGCGCCCATTATTTTCGGTACGGTCGTTGTGGGTATCGCAAAGATGGGCAATATCAAAGAAGTCGGCCGGATTGGCGTGAAAGCGCTGATCTACTTCGAGATTCTTTCAACCATCCCCCTGGTCGTCGGCCTCATTGTGGTCAACATCGTGAAGCCTGGCGTCGGTATGAACATCAACGCCAGCGCGCTTGATGGAGGTGCCATTAGCAAATACAGCCAAGCTGCCAGTGAGCAAGGCGGCACCATTGATTTCTTTCTCAATATCATCCCGCAAACCTTCATCGGCGCATTCTCCAATGGTGTCATGCTTCAGGTCATCCTGCTTTCGGTATTGATGGGTGTCGCCCTGGTTCAAATGGGTGAAACCAGCAAGCCACTGATCAACACCCTTGACCTGTTCCTGCAAGGCCTGTTCAAGATCGTTGCAATGGTCATGCGCCTGGCGCCGATTGGCGCGGGTGCCGGCATGGCTTTCACGATCGGCAAATACGGGATTGGCACCTTGCTGTCACTCGGCCAGTTGCTGGTCGCGCTCTACATCACGACCTTGTTTTTCATCGTGGTCGTGCTGGGTACGGTTGCTCGATGGTCGGGCATGCCGCTTCTGCAATTTCTTCGTTATTTCAAAGATGAAATCCTCATCACCCTTGGCACCTGCTCAACCGAAGCCGTGCTGCCACGAATGATGGTGAAACTTGAAAAGCTTGGCTGCAAAAAATCGGTAGTGGGCATGGTGTTGCCTACGGGGTACACCTTCAATGCGGACGGCACCTGTATCTATCTCACCATGGCCGCCATCTTCATCGCACAGGCGACCAATACGCCACTGACCTTTGTGGATCAGATGATTCTGCTAGGCGTGTTCCTGCTGACTTCAAAAGGCTCGGCTGGGGTGGCGGGTGCGGGGTTTGTGACACTGGCTGCAACGCTCACGACCATTCACTCCATTCCTCTGGTCGGCCTCGTTTTGCTCCTGGGCATTGACCGGTTCCTCAACGAAGCGCGAGCCGTGACCAACCTGATCGGTAACGGTATCGGCACCATCGCCGTTGCCAAGTGGGACAACTCGTTCGATGTCGAGGCCTGCGAGCGTGAGATCGCCGCCATGAAACACCAAAAGGCGACAAGAAAGGCATTGCTGGCGCAAAAATAATCCGTAAGGCGCTCCGGTCATTCCGTTTAAACCACGGCATGACCGGTAGTGGTTTGCGTTTGGACGAAAGCTACACGTTATTCTTCAGGCTTTCAGGGCTACCTGCGCATAGACCATCCATCACCAAGTCCATCAATCTGGCGAGACGTGGGCGCCATTCGCTCTGGGAATCTATTTGCCATATTCCAGCAGTGGCTAGAAAAAAGTCGTCGTGGGTAACCCCGCTACGAATCGTTCCGGCCTTTTCATTAGCCCTCAAAAGCAACTCGGCGGCTGCCTGGACCGGCGCGTATCCCGACTTCCCAGGAAATTCGTAAGTAGAGGCTGCTTGCCGTATCGCGGTCGCAAGTCCCGCCTTGGTCATTGCATATTCAACGAGGCAGTCCATCCACTCTCGGAGGGCCTCCTTAGGGGGTTTTGTGGCGAGCAGCTGTTCGGCCAACGAGGCCACTTGCTGCATTTCGAATTGGTAGACCTCGAATACCAGCGCCTCTCTGTTGGCGAAATGGCGATAGAACGTGCCCTGTCCTACCCCGGCTTTCTTCGCAATCGCACTCAGCGGGACCGCAGGATCGAGCGTCAGCTCTGCCACAGCGACCTTCAGAATTCGTTCTCGATTTTTCTTGGCGTCAGAACGCATCGCCACTTCGTCATTCCTGGGCAAAGTTATTTCCTTCGCTGCATTGCAAAACGGACAGGTGTCCGGTAATTTTCAACACAAGTGGACAGCTGTCCGCTTTTGTTCTCTTACTGGAGTTTACTATGAACAGCACGGGCAACACGATTCTGGTTACCGGCAGCACCTCAGGCATAGGCCTTGGTCTGGCGTTAAGGCTTCACCAGGCGGGAAACAACGTAATCATCGCGGGACGGCGCAAGGCTCTGCTCGACAAGATCGTGTCGGAACATCCAGGCATTGAATCGGTAGTGCTGGACGTCTGCGATCCGCAATCCATCCAGCGCACCAGCGAAGCGCTTGCGCTCAGTCACCCCAATCTGAACGTGCTCATAAACAACGCGGGCATCATGCACTGGGAGGATCTGGCTGATGCCCAATACCTGAGCACAGCCGAAGATATCGTGACAACGAACTTACTGGGCACGATCCGCATGGTGTATGCATTTACTCCCCAGTTGCTCAAGCAGCCCAGTGCCACGATTATCAATGTCAGTTCGGCGTTGGCCTTCGTCCCGCTGCCTGCGACACCGACCTACAGCGCAACCAAAGCGGCAGTTCATTCATTCACTCAAAGTCTTCGAGTGCAGCTGGAGAACTCATCAGTCGAGGTCATCGAGCTTGCGCCACCGGGAGTGCGTACCACTTTGCTTGGACAGGAAAATGACGAACACGCCATGCCCTTGGACGAGTTCCTGAATGAAATCTTCGAGCTGCTCGAGATCGCTCCGACCCCAAAAGAACTGGTCGTCGAGCGCGCCAAGCCACTACGGTTTGCTGAAGCGAGCGGTTCACATGCTGAGGTACTCGAAATGCTTGCGGGATACAAACCACCGGCAGAATGATCTCAACCGTGCGGATGACACCTGAAGTATTGCTGGATCTTCGCCACACACTTAATTCGCTCGCACACCCAGGCAACGGTAATTGAATATTGTTTGTATGCGAGGAGGTTATTGACATGAAAATCGGAATTATCGGCGCGGGCAACATTGGGGCTACTCTTGCCCGTAAGCTCGCTGCATGCGGCCATGAAGTGAAACTGGCCAACTCGAAGAACCCTCAAAGTATTCAGGACCTCGCCAACGAAATCGGTGTACGGGCGGTGACCAAGGAAGACGCTGTGTCGGATGTGGATGCGGTTATCCTCTCGATCCCCTTCGCGAAGTACCCCGATCTGCGCCAAACGTTAAGTCATGTTCCCGAGAAGGTCGTCGTCATTGACACGTCCAATTACTATCCGGGACGAGACGGGGCGATCAAGGAGGTAGACGACGGCAAGCCCGAGAGCATCTGGGTAAGCGAGCAGATTGGTCGCCCAGTCGTCAAGGCATGGAACGCCGTTCTCGCAGCGACTCTTGCCGACAAAGGCCAACCAGCCGGGTCTTCAACACGCATCGCCTTACCCGTGGCTGGGGATGACCCCTATGCCGAGGCGATCGCGCAGGATCTTGTCGAGGATACCGGGTTCACCGCGCTTGCCGCTGGCAGCCTTGAGAGTTCATGGCATCAGCAACCAGGCACGCCTGCATACTGCACCGAACTAACCCTGCCGGAGCTAAAATCGGCCTTGTGTGCGGCTGATAAAATCAGGGCGCCTCAAAACCGGGACGCACTTCTGGCCAGATTCATGGCTCCCGGTGGTCAGTTTACACATGAGCAAATTGTTGCCACGAATCGTGCAATGACAGCCTGACTATCGAACTGCTAAATCGCGCGGCCACCGCCAGATTAGGCGGTAGCCGTCGCTCAATCTCAACGCCGGCAAAGCACAATCCGTTACGGCGGGCGCGCATCGGCGGATAAAATGATTATTGCGCGGAGCCTTCGCTGAGCGTGCTTGCTGCCTGAAACAGGATCTGCCCCACAAAATCGATCTCCTGCTCAGTGATGATCAGCGGCGGCAAGAAGCGCACCGTCGCCCCATGGCGCCCGCCAAGCTCGACGATCAAGCCGTGCTTCAGGCAAGCTTGCTGGAAGGCCTTGGCCCGGGCTGTGTCCACCGGCGGATGGCCCTGTACATCAAGGGTGCCCTGCGGGTCGACGATTTCCATCCCGAGCATCAGGCCGCGACCCCGTACATCGCCGATCCAGGCGAACTCGTTTTGCAGCGCCTGCAGTTGTTTTTGCAGATAAGCGCCGACCTTTTCAGCGTGCTGGACCAGGCCTTCATCGCGGATGAAACGCAAGGTCGCGGTACCGGCCGCCATCGCCAACTGATTGCCGCGGAATGTGCCGGCGTGGGCACCCGGCTGCCAAACGTCCAGCGACTCGTGGTAGACCATGACCGACAGCGGCAACCCGCCACCGATGGCTTTGGACAGGGTGATGACATCCGGCGTGATACCCGATTGCTCGAAGCCAAACATCCGGCCACTGCGGGCAATGCCGCACTGGATCTCGTCGACGATCAGCGGGATGCCGTGGGCCTGGGTCAATCGGCGCAGTTCCTGCAGCCAGCGGTCCGGCGCGGCAATGACCCCACCCTCCCCTTGAATCGGCTCCAGGATCAGCGCCGCCGGTGCGGTCACCCCGCTTTCAGGGTCGTTGAGCAAGTGATCCAGGTAACGCACGTTCAACGTGACTGCCTGATCGCCGGCCACCCCGAACGGGCAACGATAATCGTGCGGGAACGGCAGGCGCTGCACACCTGGCATCAATGCGCCGAGGGCATTTTTCGGTGACAGGTTGCCGCTGATGGCCAGCGTCCCCAGGGTCATCCCGTGATAGGCCCCTTCGAACGCCAGGACCGAATGCCGCCCAGTGGCGGTGCGGGTCAGCTTGAGCGCGGCCTCGACCGCATCGGCCCCACTCGGGCCGCAGAACTGGATGCGTGCATGGCGAGCGAACTCGCTAGGCAGGCAAGCGAAAATTTCTTGGACAAATGCGTCCTTCACAGGCGTCATGAGGTCCAGGGTGTGCATCGGCACACCGGCTGCCATGACCTGAGTGATGGCCTCGATGATCACCGGGTGGTTGTGGCCCAGCGCCAGGGTGCCGGCACCGGCCAGGCAATCGACAAACACTTGCCCCCGGCTGTCCTGCACATAAATGCCATGGGCTCTTTCAAGCACCAGCGGAATGCGTCGCGGGTAACTGCGGGCGTTGGATTCCTGCTGTTGCTGACGGTCCAGCAGTGGGGTCGAATCGAGGCAGTAAGGACTCGACAGGCCGGTGTGCAACAGGCGCAGCTGTTGCGCGCCACCCGCTGTGACATTCGAAAAAGCACTCATGATTTCCTCCATGGAGGCTGGGTTTGGAAGGGAACGAACAGCCTGGAAACAAACATCCGATACGTTGCAGGGCAGGCGCGAGGAGATTGCCTCCCCGCGCCTATGGGTTTTACATGTCGTAGCGCAAAATCATCCCCACCGTGCGCGGCGCGCCGACATCGATGATGTCGTCGTTACGGTTGTTGGTGACGTACTCCTTGTCGAAGGCGTTTTTGACGTAAGCGGACACAGCGACGTTCTTGGTGACTTTGTACTCGGCGTTGAAGTTCACCAGCACATAGGCGTCGCTCTTACGCTCGCCAGTGACTTTGCCGTTTGAATCGAATTCATACTCCGAAGGCGCGGTGCCCTGATATACAATGTCCGTGCCGAGTATCAGACGGTCGTCGAAGCGATAGACACCCCCCACCGAAGCCTTGTACTTAGGCGAATAAAGGAACGACTCGCCGCTCCTGTCCTGACCATTGTCAGCGACGAAGTCCTTGTATTTGCTATCGGTCACGGCGGCGCCGACGTTCAAGGTCAGCTGTTCGGTGATGTCCTTCTCCACGAAGACTTCCAGACCCTTGATGTCACTGCGACCGGCGTTGTAGATATCAATGACGGAGCTACCGTTCTGCCGCACGCTGATCTGCTGGTCCTTCCAATCCGTGTAATACAAGTTGGCGCGGGTACGCAGGGTCTGGTCGAAGAACGAACCGCGGTAGGACAGCTCGTAGTTGGTGGTGTATTCCGGATCGTAGGCTTGGTGACCGCTACCGGAACGCAGGTTGACGCCACCGCCGCGATAGCCTTTTTGCACCATGAAACCGAGGTATTGGTTCGCGGCCAGCTCATAGTCGATGCCGAGTTTCGGCAGCACGGCGTCAAATGACTTTTTGACTTTGGCGGGCTCGGAGAAATCGTCCTGCTCGACGTCGGTGTCGTTAGTCTCGTGGTCGTAACGCAGGCCGGTGATCAAGGTCCAGCGCGGTGCGAATGTCCAGTTGACTTCACCGAACACAGCCTTGTTCTCGATCGTGGTATCGCCCTTGACCGTACCGAACAGCACATCATCGAAAAACAGCCGGTCGTGGAAGTCGTTGCTGTTGTGGCCGTAGTACGCACCCACAAAGCTCTTCACCGTGTCCGAGGTGTAATTCAAGCGCAGTTCCTGACTGAACAGGTTACCGTCTTGCTTGCGCAGAACGACCTCGTTGTCCACGGCATTCTGGTCGAAGTCCAGACGGTTGCTGTAGTCGGTACTGGTATTGGCGGTCATGCTCGTCAGCGACCAGTCGTCGTTCAGACGATAATCCACCTTGGCGCTGAGGGTGTCCTGCTTGAGGTTGTCGAAGGCCTTGGTGTTGGACGCGATATCGTAATAGCTCGGCTTGCCGTTGACGCGCATGGTCGAACGGTCGCCCTGGCGGTGCTCGCTGTGGGCGTAGGTCAGCAGGACATCGGTGTCGTCGTTGGGCAGGATCAGCAATTTGCCGCGGGTGTTGCTGGTGCGACGCGGGTTGGCGTCGTCATTGAATGTGGTGTTGCGGATGTAGCCGTCACCTTCGCCATAGTCCACGGCGATACGCCCGGCGATCTTGTCGTCGACGATAGAGCCACCACCGGCCACCGCCGCCCCGCGCTCACCGTAATTGCCCACATTGGTTTGTGCCGAGAAGCTCGGTTCGAAAGTTGGGTTCTTGGTCCGGATAACCACCGCACCGGCCAGGGAGTTACGGCCCTGGGTGGTGGATTGCGGGCCAAGGAATACTTCGACCTGCTCGGCATCCCAGAGCGGGACCGGGCTGAGGGTCAGCGCACGGTTCGGCTGTACGGCACCGTCGACATAAACGGATACGGCACCATTGAGGGTCGCTGGGCCCTGATCGTCAAAACCGGACACCGGCACACCACGGATACCCCAGTTTTCATTGCCGGCCTGGCTATAGACACCGGGCGTACGGGCGAATACATCCACCAGGTCCTTGTCGCCGTGCTCTCGCAGATTCTTGTCGGTGAGGACCACGACGCTGGACTGGGTCTGTTCAAGCGTGCGGTCGATTTTTTCACCTGTCACGGTGATCGGAGCAATCTCCATCGTGCCGGCTTCTTCGGCCGCCCATGCAGCGTTGCTCAGGCCTATTGCCGACCCTACAGCCAACGCAATTGTGTTCTTTTTGAAATTCACGCCCCGCTCCCCTGCGACAGATATTTTTAGGTTTTTTGAGCTGGCCGAAGGCTGTATGGCGCCAGCGGAGCGGAGTCTAATCCAAAAAAAAAATTAAATAAATAGTATTGATAATCTATCTCATTTGTACCTAGTATGACGTCTTGTATTGATCTGAATACATTACAGACGAGTCCTACACAACCGACCGCTGCCCTGCTTTCAAGGTCTTGTGACTGGTCGAAGAAGACAAAAGAGGATGTACAAGGATGACCTCAATCGAACACCTGAACGGGCGTTCCGAGCTTTTTTCCATGGCGCCCACGGATGCAAGCGCCCAGTCGCTACCCCTGCTGGTGCAGGGGGCATCGGGACAGTCGATCCACGATCTGGACGCCTCGATTCGCGACCGCCTGGCTCATGCCCTGACCACGGTTGGCGGCGTGTTGTTTCGCGGTTTCACCGTCGCCACGCCCATCGATTTCAAGCGCTTCGCCGCCAGCTTCGGTACACCGCTGGCCAGTTACGAATTCGGCTCCACGCCACGCAGCAAGGTCTTCGCCGGGGTCTATAGCTCCACGGAATACCCGGCCCATCAATTCATACCCTTGCACAACGAGCAGGCCTACACCCGCCCTTGGCCTTCGCGCATCTGGTTTCACTGCATCAAGGCCAGTGAAACCGGCGGCGAGACCCCGATTGCCGACAGCCGCCTGATCTACCAGCGCATGCCCGCCGAGATCCGCGAGCTGTTCGCCAGCCGCGAGTTGCTCTACGTACGCAACTACAGCGGCGCCCTGGACCTGCCTTGGGAAAAAGTCTTCAACACCCAGGACCGTGCCCAGGTCGAACGCTACTGCCGGGACAATGACATCGAGTGGGAATGGAAAGCCGATGGCGACCTGCGCACCCGCCAGCGTTGCGCCGCCGTGCAGCAGCATCCCGATACCGGTGAATGGGTCTGGTTCAACCAGGCGCACCTGTTCCATGTCTCGGCCATCGAACCGAGCGTACGCGCCAGCCTGCTGGCAGCGGTGGGTGAAGAGAACCTGCCGCGCCATGTCTATTTCGGCGACGGCTCGGCCATTGCCGACGACATGCTCGACACCGTGCGCGAGGTTTACCGCGAGACTGCCATCAGCTTCCCCTGGCAACCGGGCGATATCCTGATGCTCGACAACCGACTGGTGGCACACGGTCGCAATCCTTTCACCGGTGACCGCAAAGTCATCGTGGCCATGGCGTGAATTGCACATGTTTTCATTCAAACATTGGATCGAGGTGCTGGAAGCCAACGCCCAGCACTTCCCTCAGCGTGCTGCCCTGCATTTCTTGCCGGACGGTGTAAACATCGGCGAAACCCTGACCTTTGCCCAACTGCACGAGCAGTCCCAGTCCCTGGCGGCCGCGCTGCAAGCGCGTTATGCGCCGGGTGATCGCGTGCTGTTGATGCTGCCCAGCAGCCTCGACTACGCCCGCGCCTTCTGTGCCTGCCTATATGCGGGCCTGATTGCCGTGCCGTTGTTTCCGCCACCGTCGCGCAAACCGCGCCACCTCGACCGCGTCCGCAACGTGGTAGTGGATGCCGAGCCGGCGCTGATTCTGGCACCGGCGGATCATTGCGAAAGCCTGCAGGAACTGGTGGAGGGCCGCGTCGAGGTGCTGACCGTCCAGCACCTGGGCACACCACCGACCAGCCAGTGGCAACGCCCGGCTATCGACGGTTCGACCGTAGCCTTCCTGCAATACACCTCAGGCTCGACCGGCTCGCCAAAAGGCGTCGAGGTGCGTCAGCGCAACCTGATCGCCAACGTCGAACTGATGCGCCAGGCGTACGATTTCGACGAGCACGGCGCCATGGTCAACTGGCTGCCGCTGTATCACGACATGGGCCTGATCGGCGGCATGCTGGCTCCGCTCTACAGCGGCATGCCGTGCTACCTGATGGCTTCCCAGACCTTCGTCAATGCGCCGTCGACCTGGCTGCAGGCATTGAGTCGCTACCGGGCCACCGCCAGCTTCGCCCCCAACTTCGCCTATGCCCTGTGCAACCGCGTGGTCAGCGACAACCTGATCGCACAGCTGGACCTGAGCAACTGGAAACACGCCATCAACGGCGCAGAGCCGATCCATCCCGGCACCCTGGAAGCCTTCGCCCAGCGTTTTGCCGCCTGCGGCCTGAACCCGTTGGCCATCAGCCCCGGTTATGGCCAGGCCGAAGCAACGCTGTGCGTCAGCGCCACGCCGGCCGATGCGCTGCCGGTGGTGCTGCGCCTGGACAAAGCCGTGCTGGAGAGCGGTCGCGTGGCCCTGGCCGCTGCCGATGCCGCCGCGGTGGAGTTCGTCGCCTGCGGTTATCCGCAAGCCTTGCACAGCATCGCCATCGTCGACCCGCACACCTTCGAGCGCTGCGCCGCCAATCGCATCGGCGAAGTCTGGCTCAAGGGTCCGAGCAACGCCGAATCCTACTGGAAGAATCCCGAGGCCACTCGTGAAGCCTTTGAGGCACGGATAGTCGGCTCATCGGAACATTACCTGCGCTCCGGCGACCTGGGCTTCATGCACGAAGGCCAGGTGGTGATCTGCGGGCGGCTCAAGGACCTGTTGATTCTCAATGGGCGCAACCTTTACCCCCACGACATCGAATTCGCCATTACCGACGCCGAGCCGGGCATCCGTACCGGACGCATCGCCGCCTTCGCGCAAATGGACCCGGCACTGGGCCGCGAGAAACTAGTGATCGTCGCCGAGCCGCAGCGCAAGTTCGTCGACCCGGCGCATCATCCGGCGCTGTTCGCGTCGATGCAAAACGCTGTGCGCGAAGCCGCCGACTGCGGCATCGACCAGATTGTGCTGGTGCAAGCCGGCACCATCCCGATGACCACCAGCGGCAAGATCGCCCGTCAAGGTGCGCGCAAACAACTGGCCGCCGGCACGTTGAGCATCATCGCCCAGAGCGGTGGAACGCTGGCCTCGAACGACGAGCCCCTTGACCTTGCCCAGCTCAAGAGCCTGGCGACCGAAACGTCGCAACAGGCCCAAGCCGCCTGCCGCCAATGGCTGGAACAGACGCTGCACGCGGTCAATCCGTATTTTTCCGCCGACTTCGACCTCAGCCTGATCGGCCAGGGCCTGGATTCCATCGGCGTGGCCGACTTTGCCGCGCGCCTGCACAGGGACCTGGGTTGGAACCTCGATACCCAAAGCCTGTTCGGGGAAACCACCCTGGGGCAATGGGCGCTGGACCTGCACGCTTTCCTCAATGATCCAACGCCAACGGCCGATGCTCCCACCGAGCAGACCAACCCCAGTCAGGGGCATCAGTCGTTCGCCCAGCGTCGCTTGTGGTTCCTGCGCCAACTGAACCCGGATGACACCCGCCACAACCTGGTACTGCACCTGCGCCTGCAAGGTCCGCTGGACATCGAGACGTTGGCCCTGCGACTGAACACGCTGGTCGAGCGTCACGGCGTGTTGCGCACGGTGTACCGCGACAGTGTCGATGGCCCGCAACAACAGGTGTTGCCGGCCACGGCTGTGGCGCTGGTCCATCATGATGTGCGTGAGCAGAACCAAGCGCAGCAACAGCAGACGTTGGACGAACGCCTGGCCCAAGAACACGCCACCCCGGTCGATCTGCAAGCCGGCCCAGTGCTGCGAGCGCAGTTGCTCAGCCGCCATGACCAACAGCATGACCTACTGTTGACGCTGCACCACATCGCCTTCGACGGACGCTCGGCGCAAATATTGTTGGCAGAACTGGCGGGTTCGGCGGACGCCGCGCTGCCGGGGCAATACCTGGCTTTCGCCCAATGGGAAGCCCTGCACTGGAGCGAACAGCGAATCGCCACCGAGCAAGGCTTCTGGCGCGAACACCTGGCCGGCATGCCGCAAACGTTGGAACTGGGTGGCAGCGGCCAGGCCCCGGGCGAATACAGCCTGGACTTCAACGTGCCGCAGACCGGCTGTGAGCGCTTGGCAGCGCTGGCCCGTGAACAAGGCATGACGTTGTTCATGTTGTTGCTGGCCAGCTACCAACTGGTCCTCAAACAACTGGGCGGCCAGCCGCAGTTCCTGTTGGGCACCGACGTCAGCGGCCGACCGCTGGCAGAGCACAACGACGTCATCGGTTTCTTCGTCAACCAGTTGACCCTGCGCTGTGACTTGCGCGGCGCAGCGACCCTGGCCGGTTTCCTTGAGCAGGTTCGCGATGAGTCGCGCCTGGCCTATGCCCATCAAGGCCTGCCTTTTGATCTGGTGGTCTCGGCACTCGCGCCGCAGCGCCGCCCCGGTCACTCGCCGCTGTTCCAGGTCAAGCTCAACTATCAACCGTCACGGGTGACCCCGACCGCCATCGCTGGCGCGCAGTTGTCCGCGCTGGACGTAGCCCAGGCACCGGGGGATTTCCACCTGGTGCTCGACCTGGTGCACGGCGACGAAGGCCTCGCCGCGACCCTCAAGTATCGCGGCGAATACTTCGACCGGGACCGTGCCTTGCGCCTGCAACACCTGTGGACGCGCCTGCTGGAGCAGATGCACAGCCTGCTGGACGAGCCGTTGCCGGCACTGGCCGAGCGCATCGACAGCTGGGATCAGGCCTTTACCCGGGAGCGACAGCAGTCCCAGGCGCTGGCCGGTCGTAGCCAGATGATGCAAGCCAAACGTCGCTCCTTGTCCCTTTAACCGAGTCGGATGCCGTTATGTCTATCGTGCCCCCATCGCCACGTGCCCTTGGCGCCGTGCGTCGCAAAGCCATGAACGTCTCGGAACAACAGTTGGTCACCGAGCGCCTGCTCAGCCCGGACCACGCGCTGCCCCTGGTGATCGAACCGGCGGTCAGCGGCGTTGACCTGATCGCCTGGGCCGCCCGGGAACGCGAGTCGCTGGAAAAGAAACTGCTGCAGTACGGCGCCCTGCTGTTTCGCGGCTTCAACGTCGCGTCTGTCGAGCAGTTCGACCAGGTGATCGCCGCCCTCTCCCCCGGAGCGCTGGAATACATGTTCCGCGCGTCACCCCGGACACGGGTCGGCGGCAACATCTACACCTCGACCGACTACCCGGCCGACCAGATGATTTTCCCCCACAACGAGCACTCCTACTCGCCGCGCTTCCCGCTGCGGTTGTTCTTCTACTGCCAACTGCCGTCCGAGACCGGCGGTGAAACACCGATCGGCTCGACCCGCGCCGTAAAGGCCAGGATCAGCCCGCAGATCGAAGCGCGGTTCCGGGAAAAAGGCGTGCTGTACGTTCGCAACTACGGCGACGGTTTCGGCCTGCCGTGGCAGAGCGTGTTCCAGTCCGAAGACCGCCGCGAAGTGGAAGCCTACTGCGCCAGCGTCGGCATCGAAGTGGAATGGAAAGACAACAATCGCCTGCGCACCCGCCAACGCGGGCCGGCCGTGGTGCGCCACCCGCGCACCGGCGAAGAGGTCTGGTTCAACCACGCCACGTTCTTCCACATCAGCACCCTGCCCGAGCGAATCCGCGATTCGCTGCAAAGCAACTTCAACGACCTCGACCTGCCCACCAACACCTTTTACGGCGATGGCGAACCGATCGAGCCGCAAGTCCTGGAATCGCTACGCGCGGCCTACCTCGACTCGCTGGTGCGCTTCAGTTGGCAGCAAGGGGACGTGTTGTTCATCGACAACATGCTCGCCGTGCACGGTCGCGAACCCTTTACCGGCAAGCGCGCCATCATGACCGGCATGGCTGAAGCCCTGCTGTCGAGCGACGTTGCCGTCTGACATTCAACGGGTCCACCCGCCGTTCGCAGGCGGCTTGCCTGACACGAGTCCAGCAAGCCCCGACGTCTGTGCGGTGATCCAGGCTCAAGCCCTTTTCCAGTCGAGATGAACATGAGCGGACTTCAAGGTTTTCGTATTTCCCCGCAACAGGCATCGGTTTACCCCCACACCCACGGCGCAGCGCAGCACCCGTTCAGCTGTCATTTGCAATGGTCGCTGTCACAACCGCTGGACGTCGATGCACTGAACAACCGCCTGCAGGCACTAATGGCCGGCAGCGAAATCCTGCGCACACGCCTGATGCCCGTGCCAGGCCTGCGCCACCCGGTGCAGGTGATTGACGAAGCCGGCTCACTGGCGGTGAACCTCCAGGACCTGCGCCAGCACAGCCGCGCCGATCAGGACGCCGCGCTCGCTCAGCTCGCCACCCAGCCCCGTGACTGGACAACCCCGCTGTGGGTGACCCTGGTGCGCCTGTCCGATGAGCAAGGCGTGCTGGACCTCGCGGCGGCCAGCAGCCACTTCGACCTCGCCAGCCTGAAATGGCTGGCCGCTGCATTGCTGCAAGACACTGCCACGGACCTGTCCGAAACCCTGCAGTACGCCGATTACGCCGAATGGCGCTGGAGCCTGGTGGAAGACGCACCGGATCATCCGGGCGTGAGCTTCTGGAAACCTGCGGGCGACACCGAACAGGCCACCTTGCAGCTGCCGCTGGAATCGCCCCTCGATGGTGGATTTGCGCCGACCCGACTGGAGCTGACGCTGCCGGCCGACCTCGCCCGTCACCCGGCCCTGACCCCGGAACTGCTGCTGGCGGCATGGGCAGCGGTCCTGGGACGGCTGGCCGGCCAGCAACAGGTGCCAGTCACTCTGATCCATGAAAGTCGCGGCGCGGAACTGGAAAACACCTTGGGCCTGTTCGAGCAGTGCCTGCCCGTGAGCATCGAACTGGATGACCAGGCGACTCTGCTGGAGCAAAGCACGCAAGTGGCCGCCACCCTGGAACGGCTGATTGGCTGGCAAGACTATTACACCGGCGACCACCACGCCGGATACGCTTTTGCCTGGCGCTCCGGCGATGCCCGGGAGCGCCACGCCAGTGCGGTCATGAACCCGTTGAAGGCTTGCCTGAACGTCCGCCAGTTGCCCGACAGCCTGCACGCGCAGGTTGTCTACGACCGCCATGTCCTCAGCGCCGACGCTGTGGGCTGCCTCGCCGAACAATGGCTGCACCTGCTGCACGGCGCCCTGGCCGAACCGCAACGGGGCTGGGCCCAATTGCCCCTGGGTGGCGCGCTGCAATCGCAGTTGATCGGTGCCGGCGCGAGCGCACCCTCCATCGAACCGGTGACGCTGGTGGAATTGATTGCCCGTCAGGTTCGCCAACAACCGAACGCCATCGCCCTCAGCGACCAGGACGGTGACCTGAGCTACAGCCGCCTCGACGCCTGCGCCACGCAACTGGCCCATCAACTGGTCGCCGCCGGCATCGGTCCAGGGGTGCCCGTCGGCATCCTGTTCGCCCGCAGTAACGCGGCCATTGTCGCCATGCTCGCGGTCTTGAAAGCCGGTGGCGCCTACGTGCCCGTCGATCCGACCTACCCGGCCGACCGCCGCGCCTACATGCTCGCCGACAGCGCCATCGCCCACATCGTGGTCAGCGCCGAACTGGCTGACAGCGTGCCGGCCAACCTGCAACGCTTCGTGCTGGATGAGCTGACAACACAGGACCTCGGCGACTGTCCGGCGCTGCCCTTGCCGGACGCCGACGACCTCGCTTACCTGATCTACACCTCCGGCTCTACCGGTGCGCCGAAAGCCGTGGAAATCAGCCACGGCGCCTTGAGTTTCTCGACCCAAGTGCGCATGGCGGCCTATGAGACTCCGGTGCGCGCCTACCTGTTGTTGTCGTCGTTTGCCTTCGACAGTTCGGTCGCCGGGATTTTCTGGACCCTGGCCCAAGGCGGACGCCTGGTATTGCCCGCCCCAGGCGAAGAGCTGGAGATGGCCCGCCTGGCGCAGTTGATTGCCCAGCACCAGGTCAGCCACGGCCTGTCGCTGCCGTCGCTGTACCAAGCCCTGCTCGATCAATTGCAGCGCAGCGGGGGAACCGACAGCCTCGCCTGCTGGATCGTCGCGGGTGAGGCTTGCCCACCATCGCTGATCGCGCAACACAGCAAGACCCTGCCACGCGCACATCTGGTGAACGAATACGGTCCCACTGAGGCCACCGTCTGGGCCACCTATGAGGTGTTGGACCCAAGCCGGAACGTCAGCATCGGCCGTCCGATCGCCGGCATGGACCTGCGCCTGCTGAATGAATTCGACACGGCTTGCGGCATCGGCGAACCGGGTGAAATCGTCCTCGCCGGCCCCACCCTGGCCCGCGGTTATCGCCACAAACCCGAAGAAACCGCCAAGGCTTTCGTTACCCTGGCCGACGGCACTCGCGCCTACCGCACCGGCGACCTGGCGTGCTGGCTGGCCGACGGGCGCCTGGCATTCCTGGGGCGCAAGGACCATCAGGTCAAGGTGCGCGGCTACCGCATCGAACTGGGCGAAATCGAACGCCAATTGTGCAGCCACAGCGACGTGCGCGAAGCCGCGGTGATCGTCCAGGAACATGCCGCCGGCAAGCGCCTGCTCGCCTATATCCTGGCCGCCCACGGCTACGCACCGGACTCGGAGGCGATCAAGCGTTTCCTCGGCGAGCGTCTGCCGTCGTACATGGTGCCGGCCCTGGTGCTGACCCTGGCGAGCTTTCCGCGCACGCCCAACGGCAAGCTCGACACCCGCCAGTTGCCCGACCCGGAGCAGCTCGACGAAAGCGCCCACGTGGCGCCGCGCAACGCCATGGAAACCACCCTGCAAGCCATCGTCGCCAAGGTCTTGAAACTCTCGACGGTGAGCGTCACCGACAATTTCTTCGCCATCGGCGGCGACTCGATCCTGAGCCTGCAAGTGGTGGCCCAGGCCCATGAGCAAGGCATCGCGCTGTCGGCCAAGCAAGTCTTCGAACGCCAGACCGTCGCAGCCATGGCCGAGGTCGCGCAACCGCTGGATCCGAGCGCCGCCGAGCCGCAAGCCGACAGCACCGAATTCAGCGCCTCGGGCCTGTCCGATGACGAAATGCAAGCGCTGATGGCCGAACTGGACGAGGCCGACCTGTGAACGGTTCTTCTCGTCACCACGCCATCACCGTCGCCCCTATTTACGCAGGATCCTTTCAATGACCAGCGAAAAAACCACCGGTAACCCGATCGAAGACATTTACCCGCTGTCGCCGCTGCAACAAGGGATGCTGTTCCACTCCCTGCTGCACGAAGACTCCGGTGTGTACCTGATGCAGGATCGCTACCGCATCGGCGGGGCCATCGATGAAGGCGCGTTCCTCGAATCGTGGCGCCAGGTGGTAGCGCTGCACCCTTCCCTGCGCGCCAGTTTCCAGTGGAAAAGCCAGAAGCAACCGGTGCAGGTGATCCATCGTCAGGTCAAGGTACCGCTGGACACCCTCGATTTGCGCGGGCTCGCCCCCCATGAGCAGGAAGCACGGATCCGCACCCTGCTGGAAGACGAGCAAAAAGTCGGCTTCAACCTGTCCAAGCCACCGCTGATTCGCTTTCGACTGGTGCGCCTGGCTGACGAGTCCTACGAATTCATTCGCAGCTTCCACCACATCCTGATGGACGCCTGGTGCATTTCCCTGGTGACCGTGGACTTCCTCAAAGTCTACGAAGCACTGTGCAACGACCGCACGCCAGAGCTGAAAAGCCCTCGGCCGTTTCGCGATTACATCCAGTGGCTGCAACGCCAGGATGCGGGCAAGGCCGAGCAATTCTGGCGCGGCCAGTTGCAAGGGCTAAACGCGCCCACACCACTGACCGTGGACAACGGCGTGACCCGCGACCGCTACACCGATGCGGTGCTGGTGGACGACCAACTGATTCACCTGAACGAGCAGGAAACCCAGGCGCTGGCGGCGTTCTGCCGCAATCGGCGGATCACCCCGAACACGTTTTTCCAGGGCGTCTGGTCACTGCTGCTGTCGCGCTACAGCGGGCAACAGGACGTGGTCTTCGGCGTCACCGTGGCCGGGCGTCCGGCCGACCTGACCGGCGTCGCACAAATGATCGGCCTGTTCATCAACACCTTGCCACTGCGGGTGTCGGTGGACCCGAATGCCACGCTCGGCAATTGGCTGGGCGACCTGCAAAAGCTCAACGTCGACATGCGCGACTTCGAGCACACGCCGTTGACCGACATCCAGGGCTGGAGCGATTTCCCCCGGGGCGAGACCCTGTTCGACAGCATCCTGGTATTCGAAAACGCGCCCATCGACGAACAGATCCTCGAAGGCGGCTTCCAGTTCAGCCTCGAAGGTATGGACCACAGCGTGCACACCCACTACGGCTTGACCGTGGTGATCCTGCCGGAGGAACAGCTGGGCATCCGCGTGTCGTATGACCGCGAACGTTTCGAGGCCGCCACCGTGCAGCGCCTGCTGGGCCACATCGCCAGCCTGGTGCGCAGCATGCTCGCCGCCCCCGACGCGCCGTTGGCCAGCTTCGAACTGCTGGCCGCCGAGGAGCGCCAACAGTTGCTGGGCGAGTGGGCACTCAACCCCCATGAATTCCCGCTGGATCAAAGCTACGCCGAGCTGTTTGCCGCCCAGGTCGCCCAGCGCGGTGATCAGGTCGCTGCGATCTGCGCCGGTGAGTCGCTGACCTACGCCGAGCTGGACCTGCGTTCCACGCGCCTGGCCCATGCCCTGCGCGAGGCCGGTGCCGGGGCAGATCAACTGGTCGCGCTGGTGGCCCCTCGTGGCTTGGCGCTGTTGACCATGATGCTGGCCGTGTTCAAGGCGGGCGCAGCGATGCTGCCCCTTGAGGTCAATCACCCGCCCGAGCGCCTGCGGGAAATCCTCGGGCTGTCCCACGCGACTCTGCTGGTGGCGAGCGAAGCCTGCAGCGGCCTGCTCGATCAACTGCTCAGCGGCCTCGACCGGGCGCCCGAGGCGCTGTTCGCCGAGGCCTGCTGGACGTCCGGCAACGACGCGCCTCTGCCGGTGCTCGCCGGTCCGGACAGCCTGGCTTACGTGCTGTTCACCTCCGGTTCGACCGGCACTCCGAAGGGTGTGATGATCGAACAGCGCGGCATGCTCAACAACATCTTCGGCAAAGTACCGGCCCTGGGCCTCAGCGCCGCCGACCGGATTCCCCAGACCGCCTCGGTGGCGTTCGACATTTCGGTGTGGCAGTTCCTCGCCGCGCCGGTGCTCGGTGCCACCGTGCACATTCTTCCGGATGAGGTCGCCCACGACCCGCAACGCCTGCTGCAAGTGCTCGCCAGCGAGCGCCTGAACGTGCTGGAAATCGTCCCGAGCCTGATGCGCACCCTGCTCGCGCTGTGCCCATGCGATTTGCAACTGCCGGACCTGCGCTGGGTATTGCCCACCGGTGAAGCCCTGCCGCCGACCGTGGCCCGCGACTGGTTCGCCCGGTTCCCCGACATTGCCTTGATGAACGCCTACGGGCCGGCTGAATGCGCCGACGACGTGGCCTTCCAGCCGATCTTCGAAGCACCGGGGGCCGAAGTCAGCCACATGCCCATCGGCCAGCCGACCGCCAATAACCGCCTGTACGTGCTGGACGAAGCCCTGCGTCCGGTGCCGGTTGGCGTGGCCGGGGAAATTTGTGTCGGAGGCGTCGGCGTCGGCCGCGGCTATCTGCACGACCCGCAACGCACCGCTGACGCCTTTATCGACCATCCTCAACTCGAAGGTCGCCTGTACCGCACCGGTGACCTGGGGCGCTGGCGTGCAGACGGGGTAATCGAATACCTCGGCCGCCGCGACCAGCAGGTCAAACTGCGCGGGCACCGGATCGAGCTGACGGAAATCGAACACCGTCTCGCGCAGCACCCGAACGTGCGGGAAGCCGCGGTCCTGCTGCGGGAAAACACCTTCGGCGAAGCCTGGCTGGTGGCGTACTGGGCGGCCCATGACCAGGCCCTGGGCAGCGACGACCTGAGCGAGCACCTGCGCGCGCAACTGCCGCCGTACATGGTGCCGGCGGCCTTCGTCTGCCTGGACAAGCTGCCCCTGAACAACAACGGCAAGGTCGATCGCAAAGCCCTCGCCGCCCGTGAGCTGGACTGGCAGGCCGACACCCAGCACAGCATCGCCCCGCGCAACGCGCTGGAAACCAGCGTGGCGTCTGTCTGGGCCGAGGTCCTGGGACGCGACACAGTGGGCGTGGAAGACAACTTCTTCACCCTCGGCGGGCATTCGCTGCTGGCGACCCAGATCGTTGCCCGCCTGCGCACCCAATTCAAGCTCGACCTGCCGTTGCGGGTGTTGTTCGAACAGCCGACCGTGGCCTTGCTGGCCGAAGCCATCGGCGCCCGCCAGGCCGAGGCCGCCGCACCGCAGAGCAGCACGCTCAACATGCACCAGGCCCGGCCACGCCCGACGCTGCTGCCGCTGTCGTTCTCGCAACAGCGCCTGTGGTTCATCGAGCAACTGACGCCGGGCACCACCCTGTTCAACATCCCGTTCGCCCTGCACCTCAAGGGCGAACTCGACATCGAGGCGCTGCACGCCAGCCTGAACGACCTGCTGGTGCGCCACGAAATCCTGCGCACCGGCATCCACAATAACAACGGCGTGCCCTGCCAGCGCATCAGCCCAGCGCTGGACATCTCGCTGCCCTTCGAAGACTTGTCGAGCCTGACCGCTACCGCGCGCGCCGGCGCGCAGTTCAATGCCTTGCAAGACACCTTCGAGCAACCGTTCGACCTGACCTGCCCTCCGTTGCTGCGGGCGCGCTTGCTGCGCCTGGCGCCGGACGAGCATGTGCTCGGCATCGCCCTGCATCACCTGGTCTCGGACGCCTGGTCGGCCACCATCGCCCTGCGCGAGCTGGCCCTGGGTTATGAAGCCCGTTGCAAGGGCGCCGCCGCCGAACTGCCGGCCCTGCCACTGCAATACGCTGACTTCGCCCTCTGGCAGCGCGAACATCTGCAAGGCGCGGAACTCAAGCGCCAACTCGATTACTGGACCACCACCCTGGACCGTCGCGACAGCGACGCCAGCCCGCTGCTGGCCTTGCCCACCGATCATCCACGGCCATCGGTGCAAAGCTACCGCGCCGGGATCGTGCAGCGTGAACTCAGCGCCGACCTCAGTGGTCGAGTGCAAGCCTTTGCCAGTCGCCTCGGCACCACGCCGTTCACCGTCCTGTTCGCAGGTTTTGCCGTGCTGATGCACCGTTTGAGCGGCGACGCCACGGTACTGGTCGGCACCCCGGTCACCCACCGGGAACAACCGGGCACCGAAGGCCTGCTGGGCATCTTGCTGAACAACCTGGCGATCCGCGCGGACTTCGAGCCGCAAGCCGACTTCACCGCCCTGGTCAAACAAGTGGCCGAGCGTCTGCGCAGTGGCTTGCTGCATCAGGACCTGCCGTTCGAACAATTGGTCGACAGCCTGCAACTGCCACGCAGCCTCAGCCATGCGCCGCTGTACCAGGTGATGGTCGCTCAGCAACTGGCTATGGAGTCGCGGTTGCGCTTCCCCGGGCTGGAATTCGAAGCCCTGGACACGCCGCTGCGGCACTCCGAATGCGACTTGGACTTGCACGTGCTGTGCCCGGCCAATGCGCCGATCCAGCTGGAGCTGATGTTCGCCCTCGACCTGTTCGTCGCCGACAGCGCCCGCCAGACTCTCGCGCGCCTGGAGCATCTGCTCGAACACATGCTCGCCGAGCCACAGCGCCCGGTCGCCGCTTTGCCGCTGCTAATGGACGCGGAGTGGCAACGCACCGTGGTCGAGTGGAACCGCACCGAGATGCAGGTGCCGACGCACCTGACCTTTGCCCAGTTGTTCGAACAACAGGCCGAGCGCACCCCGGAACGCGACGCCCTGTGTTTCGAAGGCCGCAGCCTGAGCTACGGCGAACTGAACCGGCGCGCCAACCAGGTAGCGCATTACCTGCGCAACTGTGGTGTCGGTGCCAACCGCCCGGTGGCGCTGTGTGTCGAGCGTTCGCTGGAACTGCTGGTCGGCCTGCTGGGCATTCTCAAGTCCGGCGGCGCTTATGTACCACTGGACCCGACCTACCCGATGGATCGCCTGGCGTACATGCTTGAAGACGCGCAGCCGGCACTGTTCCTCGGCCAGCAGGGTTTGCTGGAACAGCTGGGCGCCGAACTGCCACGCTTGCGCCTGGACAGCGACGCAGCGCTGTTCGCCAACCAGCCGGACAGCAACCCTGCCCCGCTCGCCGGCCCGCAAGACCTGGCCTACATCATGTACACCTCCGGCTCGACCGGTAAGCCCAAGGGCACCCTGGTAACCAACGGCTCGGTGGTCAACCTGGCCTGGGCGCGCATCCATGGTTTGTATCGCCGCTACACCGACCAGCCGATGCGCACCAGTTTCAACTATTCGTTCGCCTTCGACAGCTCGGTGGCCGAGCTGATCCTGCTGCTCGACGGCCACAGCCTGTACCTGACCCCGGAAGACGTGCGCTACGACCCCGAGGCCCTGGCCGGGTTCTTCCGCGACACCCGTCTGGAAGCCTTCGAGTGCACCCCCGCACAGCTCAAGGCCTTGCTTGAAAGTGACGGCGTTCGTCGTGGCGAGGTGTACCTGCCGCGCTTCGTGCTGTTCGGTGGCGATGCGGTGGATGCGCAGCTATGGCAACGCTTGCCGTCAATTGCCGGCAGCCGCTTCTTCAACACCTACGGCCCGACCGAATGCACGGTCGATGCAACCGGTTGCGCGGTGGATGACTTCCCGCTGCGGCCGATCATTGGCCGGCCGATCGCCAACGTGCGCGCTTACGTGCTCGATGCTTTCCTCAACCCGATGCCGGTGGGCGTCCCGGGGGAACTGCACATCGGCGGTGCGGGCGTGACCCTGGGCTATCTCAACCGTGCCGAGCAGACGGCGAAGGTGTTCATCGAAGACCCGTTCTCGTCGCAGCCCGGCGCGCGGATGTACAAGTCCGGCGATCTGGTGCGCTGGCTGCCCGACGGCCAGCTCGAATACCTAGGACGCATGGATCATCAAGTGAAGATTCGTGGCTTCCGCGTCGAACTGGGAGAAATTGAAACCCTGATCGGCGCCCAACCGGGCGTGCGCCAGGCCGTGGTATTGGCCCGTGAAGACGTGCCCGGCGACAAGCGCCTGGTGGCCTACGTGACCTGCGACCAGCAGGCCGATATTCACGCCTGGCGCAAAGCCATTGGCGCCGCCCTGCCCGACTACATGGTGCCCTCGGCATTCGTACTGCTCGATGAGTTGCCGCTGACCGACAACGGCAAACTCAACCGCAAGGCTTTGCCGACCCCGGACATCCATGCCGCGCCAGACGCTCTGCAGCCACCGCGCAGCGCCGCCGAACAGCAACTGGCCGCCCTGTGGGCCGAGTTGCTGAACGTGCCGTCGTCGCAGATCGGCCGTGACAGCCACTTCTTCTACCTCGGCGGCCACTCGCTGCTGGCGGCGGCGCTGTTTGCCCGCCTGCGTCAACAGTTCGCCAGCGTGCCACCGTTGCGCTCGGTGTTCGAACACCCGACCCTGGAAGCCTTGGCCGCGCTGCTGGGCGATCCCCTGCAAGCCCCGGCGGCGACCTTCGCTGCACCGGCACGTCCGGCGCGCCTGCCGCTGTCGTTCGAACAGCAACGCTTGTGGTTCCTCGAACAATTGAGCGCCGGCGGTGGTGAATACAACGTGGTCAGCGCCGTGCAACTGGACGGCGAACTCAATGTCCAGGCCCTGCAAACGGCCCTGGACGGCGTGGTCCAGCGCCACGAGATTCTGCGCAGCCGCATCGTGCGCGATAGCGACGGTGAGTTGGCGCTGATCGTCGAACCGCAAGTCGCTATCACCCTGCAAGTCACGCCACTGCAGGCCGCCAGCGACGAGCAGTGGCAACAACTGACCGACGCGGCGATCCACGCGCAAACTGGCCGCCGTTTCGACCTCGCCGCCGAAGTGCCCGTGCGTGCCACACTGCTGCAACGCAGCGGCGGCGCCCAGTCGCTGCTGTTGCTCAGCCTGCACCACTGCGCCACCGATGACGCCTCCAGCCAGAACCTGCTGGATGAACTGCGACAGTTCTACACCGCCCAGTGCCAGGGCACTCCGGCGGCACTCCCGGCGCTGGCGCTGCAATACCCCGATTATGCCCTCTGGCAACGCGAGCCCAGTCAACAGACCGCGTTCAGCAGCCAACTGGAATACTGGCGCAACCAACTGGAGGACGGCGACTACCTGCTGGACCTGCCGACCGAACAGGGCCGTCCGAACCAGCTCGCCCCAGCGGCCGGCGCAGTGCAACTGCAATTGCCGTCTGCCCTGGTGGCACGCCTGCGGCAGTTCGCCCAGCAACGCGGCGCCACGCTGTACATGCTCATGCTCGGTGCGGCGCAGTTGCTCTTGGGGCGCTACGCCAACCAGCGCGACGTACGGGTCGGCAGCCCGGTGGCCCAGCGTCCATTCGCCGAGCTGCAACCGCTGATCGGCTGCTTCGTCAACACCGTGGTCATGCGCGCCGATCTGGATCCGACGCTGGATTTCGAAGGTTTGCTGGGCCAGGTGCGCAACCGTGTGCTGGATGCCCAGCAGCATCAGGACGTGCCGTTCGACCAGGTCGTGGAGCACTTGAAGCCGTCGCGCAGCCTCGGCCAGACGCCGCTGTTCCAAGTGCTGTTCGCCATGCAGAACGCTGACTCGTCCTCGGCTCACTGGCCGCAGTTGCAGGTGCGCGAACGGGCGGTGACCGCCCAGGCCACCAAGTACGACCTGAACTGGGAAGTGCACGACGGCGAGGTGCTGTCGGTGTTGCTGGAATACCGCGCCGCGCTGTTCAGCGAAACCACGGCCCGGCGTTGGCTGGAGCAGTGGCAACAACTGCTGGAAGCCATGCTCGAAGCACCGCAGACCCGTCTCGGGGACTGGACACCGTTGCCAGCGGCCGAGCGTCATCGCCAACTGATCGAGTGGAACGCCACCGAGCGCAACTACAGCGGCCCGCCCGACCTGCACACCGCGCTCAGTCAACAAGCCGCCCTGAGCCCCAACGCCCCGGCATTGGTGTTCGACGGCCAGCGCCTGAGCTATGCCGAGCTGGATCAACGGGCGCAAACCGTTGCCCGAGCCCTGCGCGCCGCCGGCGTGGGCACCGACAGCATCGTGCCGCTGTGCATGGAGCGTTCGGTGGAGATGGTCGTGGCCTTGCTCGGTATCGTCCACGCCGGCGCCGCGTGGCTGCCGCTGGATCCGGAACTACCGGCCGCGCGCCTGGCGTTCCTGATCGAAGACGCCGATGCCAAGGTCACCTTGACCCAAGCGCAGTGGCTGTCGCGCCTGCCAACCGGACATCAAGCCTGGACGCTGGATGCGTTGCCAAACGCTGAAGTTGGAGAGCCGATCAGCGTCGAGGCCAACGACCTGGCCTACGTGCTCTACACCTCCGGTTCCACCGGCCAACCCAAAGGCGTGATGAACGAACACGGCGCCTTGATGAACCGCCTGCACTGGATGCAGGACGCCTTCCCGATTGGCCCGAACGACCGCGTTCTGCAAAAGACCCCGTACAGCTTCGACGTGTCGGTGTGGGAGTTCTTCTGGCCGCTGATCACCGGCGCGACCCT